>VXYK01000039.1:0-88607 GCA_009845995.1 Acidimicrobiaceae bacterium
GACCCCTAATCAGGGACCCTCAACCACCCCGCCCCCACGTTTTCGCGAAGGCTCAGAAATCTGGATCGCCAGCCCGCTGCTCGGCATCCTCTTGCGAACGGCCCCTCGCAAGCTGGTCCTCAATCACTCGCTGGCGTGCCTCCTCGAACACATCACTCGCCCGTTTCAAGAAAAGCACGCCGAAGATGTATTCCTTGAACTCCGACGCGTCCATCTTCCCCCGCAAGATGTCGGCTGCGGCGAAGAGATGTCGTTCTAGCTGAGGAAGAGTTAGCACTGCGCGAGAGTAACCGGTGGGGTCGTTGTCATACCCACTCAGCATCATCGGGCGTGGGTCTCTCGCCGCCCGAGCCACTTACAGGAAGGAGGGCAGCCATAACTGACAACGCAGAAAGCCGCGCCCATGGAAGGACTACCCGAACAACATGAACCCCTTGATCACGTTGAGCCCCGTATCTACGTCGCCTCGCTCAGCGACTACAACAACGGTCACCTCCACGGCCGCTGGATCGCAGCGGCCCAATCACCCCAACGCATCTACGAGGAGATCCATCAGATGCTCGCCACATCACCAACGCTAGGTGCCGAAGAATGGGCCATCCACGACTACGAAGGCTTCGCCCCCCATGAAATCTACGAAACCGAAGACATCCCCACCATCTCCCAATTCGCCACCGAGATCACCCAGCACCGATCCTCACAGCACGACGCGCTCACAACTGAGTGCGGCCTCGGCTCGGTGAAATCGTACGAACGGATGTCCTTCGTACGCCGATCCACCAGCCAAGATATGTCAACGATCTACTCTGGAGCATGCTCAATTGGCTCCAAATTGGAAATCAATGACACCCTTGATCTTGGGAAACAAAACAAGGGGGGCATGTGCTGACATCTGAATCGAGTCTCGCGTTCAACGCTCTTGAGCAGTTCACCGGAGAACAACTCGTTTCGCTAGCAATCAACGGGTCCACCATGCACGCCGCGTTTGACCTCTGTCCCGACGAACACGAGCGGAGATTGCAGGAAGGCGTGGGAGCCATCACGTCAACAGCTCTGCTATGCGGTCTTTGGCTACTTCCTTCAGGCGTGCCGGTAGCTCCCGAGGCACTGCCTGATGTGAAAGTGCAAAGACTGCATGACGCTCCTTACGCCGTCAACAAAACCGCTGCCGGTTTCGAACGAACTTACTCCCCTCCCGGAATCCTGCGATCAGTGATCTTTAGCGGCCGTAGCCTGGAGCGATCAGTTGATCGCGCACTTCGATTTACCCCAATCGTCCAACGGTTTGCTGTGACTGAGCAACATGATGAAGCGCTACCTTCGCCTGTCGAATGCGTGGCACGCGAATGGGGGGTCGGGATCATCGGACTTCATCAAGGAGAACCGCCCCAGATATTGCTCCCCGCTATGCCCGCCGAAGTGGGGGTGCCAAGCGTCTACCGATGGTGGGTGGCCGAACTAGCGTACAAGCGCTATCTCTACGACAAGACCCAACTGGTTAACTGAGGCTTCGGGTTCTCAGGGCCTTTGAAGCCTGCGATGCCGTATCGTGAAACGGCCGCTTGGCACTGTTCTAGGAACAGTCTTGGTCGGTCAAACGCTTCTGCGCTGAGGACATAGTCGGCGGCATGAGCAAGAGCATGCATGTTGTGCCGGTTCACATTTAGATCGGGGTCGATGAACCGGTCAAGTGAGAGTCCTTCGCAGCAATGGAGATCGCAGAGCAGATCGCTGCCCGCTGCTGTCCAGCCTGCTATGCCATCGGCGAGAAACCAATCGAACAGTGAACCAACAAAGACCCTCGACGAGGGCCCAGGGAGCCTCCTTGCTCTCATGGCGGAAGTCGCATAGTGGCGTGTGGTGGTCGTGAGTCCAATCGCCGCGTGTTCAGCTCCAAACGAAAGCGCGCCGATAGCTCCATGATCACTGCGCAGGATGGTCAGACGGCTGACCCGCTGTGATATCCGGCGCAAGCCAGGGACGGCTCCACCGACGGAGAGGGGGTCAGCGCGGTGGGCAAGAACGAGGGCCACGGCTTGGTCTGTCGACTGCAACGAATCAACCACCACTTCCGTTCGCTTAGCAATCCACCGCACGTCAACCGCCAACAACATCGTTGCGCTCAAGTCTCTTGCGACACGGCCCTGTTCCTGAACAGCGCCCGTGAACACTGAACTGTCGTCCTTGTCTCACGGAAGGAAGGCACCCGGCAGCAAAGGATGCAATGCACCAGCGCGCTGTTGCTCGTCTACCCAGTCGTCAGCTGCAAGCGACACCTCATCCTTATAGCCAGTTCCATCGAACAAGATTGGCGCTGTAACACCAGAATTGCGCAGGACGTTAGCCGCGTCTGGCCCTTTCGGGCCGGCAATCGTGATCGCGTCGGCCAAGTGCGCTGCCGACAGTGCATCTGCGGTACGACTCGTACAGAAGTGCGCTGTCAGGTAGAAGGAGAATGTCGCAGTTCGAGCTTCTGGCTCCCATTCCGTGAATGCATTCATGAGAGCAGACCTGCGTCTTGAAGTTCGGGACGGACCTTTGGTATCCGGTTGCGGTAACGACTCCAGTTCTGAGTTTCGTACTGGACACGTCCCACGACAACACTTGGATGCACCTCATATCGCGACGAGGCTTCAACGATTGCTGGCACCGATGTTGACTTGATGTAGAAACCGCGTGGGAAGAGCCAGGCTGAAGCTTGCTCATCGGCCTCTATTTCTGCTGGATCGTCTACCCCGGCTGGATCGTCCCGAAGTGCTCTAAGGTCGTCGTCAAGAATTGTGCCGTCCTGCGAGTCAATATGACCGAGTGTCAGATGAGCGCACTCATGGAGCAGCGTGTACAAAAGGCTGTCAAAACGGTCTCCTCGAGTGGTGAGCCCAATTGCGGGGCGGTCATCGGTAAGGAAGGTCACAGCGCCATCGAGCTTGCCTCCCCGAAGACCTTGAGCAAAGACCAGACAAACGCCACAGTCCCCAAAGAGACTAGGAAGTCCGGGGAGTCCCGCCGGCCCGTCTCTGAGCAGTTTCGGAAGGCGCTGTGCAAGCTCCTCTAGGGCGTCTACGGCAAAGTCTGCTACAGCCTGACCCTCGGCAACTCGCCGAACATGTCCAAGCCAAGCTGACTGTTCAATGCTGATCGGGTCAGTGGAATTCGAACGCCTCGCCGCTAATGCAAACGCTGGATCATCGTCGAGAGCGTTGATCTCAAGTAGTTCGCATACGGCTGCTTCGGTGACATCAAGATCATCGGTTTGTGGGATCCAACCGCGGGACCGCACTTCGGCCAGGGGTATCACTTCGCGGAGTCGCGCGCGCCGAGCAACTGGACTCGGATGATCCTGCGTGGCCGCTGATCGCAAACGGTGAAGACGATAGGCGCTTTGAAGATTGAGCCACAGCTCTGGAGTAGTACCGAGCGCTTCGGAAAAGGAGCAGGCTGTCTCGGCCGTGATCGCCTTCTTCCCATTCAGAATCTCCGACACTGCCTGCAGCGGTCGGTCGATGATTCCCGCAAACTCTGTGACAGTCCAGCCGCGCTCGTCTAGCTCGTCGCGGAGGTACTCGCCTGGAGGGAAGACCTCGGCGGGAGTGTAGGTCTTGGTCATAGCGCTGAATCTCCTTCCTAGTGGTAATCGACGATCTCGACGATGATGAGCAGGTGGCCCTCCGCGTCCTTCCCTATCCGCAAGATGAGCCTCCATTGATCGTTGAGCCTGATTGAGTGCTGACCGACACGGCCACCTTTGAGTTTCTCGAAACGTAAAGCTCGATAGCTCCGTAAGTCGGACTCGGACTCAGCGTTGGCCAGAAAACCCATCTTCTTCCGGAAGGCCTTCGTGACGTCTGCCCCAATTCTGGGCAGCACAAAATCTCTCTCCTCGTACAATCGTCGTAAGTCGTCATCCTCGAACTCGAATCTCATTATTCAGACTTTCACCCTATAGGTGAACCACTGAAAACCATACAACACTTGAAGAATTCTGTGTCGGATGAATCGCGTTTCAGGAAATTCGGCTCGGTCAGTGATCAATCTACGTTTCTCCCTGCCTTATATTTTCTATTATTTCATTATTTTCTACATGTTGTTGTCACACCTTGCATGTAGAGTTACATCTATGAAATTAGTGTCCGCATCCGACTCCTTCAACACCCGACCCGGTACGGCGTGTGGGGAAGACGTGTTTGTTGCGGCGGTTGACGTCGTGGGGCTGGGTGATGAGGGATTGTTGTCTCGGTTGGGGGTGATCGGTCGTGCTGAGTCTCGTTTGGCGGCAATGAAGTCCCAGGTGCTCGCGGAGGTTGAGCGTCGTCACGACACCTTCGCTGCTCAGCGAGTCGCCCGTGATGAGCTGCAGTCCTCGGCACGTGAAGCCAAACGGGATGTCGAATCGGCGGTGCGGCTGTCTGAGTTGTCTGCGACCAGTGCCGCGTTGGGGTCAGGCGAGATCCCCCAAGGCCATGCTCGGCTTATCGCGCGTGCTTCTGGCGAGGGCGACATCGACGAAACAGTCTTGGTCGATTCAGCCAAGCAGCAGGATTTCGACGCGTTCGTCAAGACGGTGCGGCGTCATCAGCAGGATCAGTCCAAAGACGACGGCCAGTCGCTCTTGGACCGGCAACGCAAGTCCCGCAAGGCTCGGATCTTCGAATCTGCTGAGACAGGCATGTTCGTGTTGTCCGCTGAGTTCGACCAGATCACCGGGGCACGAATCGCCACTGCGTTGACCGCCAAAGAACGACAGCTGTGGCACAACGAAGACGCCAAGAAACGCCGCACCCCGCAGCAGCGGATGGCCGACGCGTTGGCTGAGTTGATCTGCGAGCCGGGCGCCGACAAGGGTCAGGGAACCGATCTATTGGTGATCGCCGATTACGACGTGCTTCAACAGCAGTTGGTCAATGCCAGGCTCGCTGACGGTTCACCGATACCGATAGCCGAGTTGCATCGAATGGCTCTCGAAGCCGACATTCTGCCTTCGATCTTCGACGCCAAGTCTCAGAACATGTGGCTCGGGCGCACCCGACGCACCGCTTCTGAGGCTCAACGCGTAGCACTCATGGCTCGAGATCAGCACTGCGTGGGCTGCGATGCCAACCCACTGTGGTGCCGAGCCCACCACATCATCTGGTGGCGTGACGGCGGGCCAACCGACCTCGACAACCTGTTACTGGTGTGCGACAGCTGTCATCACAAGATCCACGAGCAGGGCTGGACGGTGTACCGACATCCCAAAACCCGCAAATACCACCTCAAGCCCCCCACCACTAGACCAGAGCCGACCCGAACCACCCAACCCGGCACTGTTCGGCGAACCCGACCAACTTCACCAACACCATTTGCGGACCACGGTGCCATCACGATCACCTGCCGTCCACCACCAGCAGAGACCACGTAAAGACACACAATCGTTATGGAAACAAGGCAGGTCATGTGCTCTAGACTGCGAAGTATGGATGACTACGAGTCTCCGGAATGGCACCCCGCATTCGAGGAATACTGCGAAACGATCTACGAGCTCGACGAAGACGATCTAGATGTCATACAAGCGCGGATCGCGGACCGTCTTGAAGTATCGCGACCCTCAGTGTCTGAGATGGTCAAGCGCATGGAAGCCGAAGGCTTGATCAATGTCGGCGACCAGATCACCCTCACCACAGAGGGAATGCACCTCGCAGAAACGGTTGTACGCCGACATCGTCTCGCCGAGCGTTTCCTCACTGATGTTTTAGGCCTGACCTGGGCTCAGGCCCATCAGGAAGCAGGCAAATGGGAGCACATCATTTCGCCGACGGTCGAAAGAGCCATGATGTCGTTGCTCCACGAACCGACCACCTGCCCGCACGGCAATCCCATCCCTGGTTCGAACTACGAAACCCCCGATCTTGTAGCACTCGACACCATCAAAGTCGGCCAGGAGTTGACCATCCGGCGCATCACCGAGGAACTCGAGTTCACCGAAGGAATGCTTGACTTCCTCGAAGAGTCGTCGATCGTCCCAGGGTCGACCGGTCAGCTCAGCGCAAAGTCTCCCGACGGCACATCCACCGTCGTCATCGACGGCACACCGGTGGTCGTAGGCGGATTCGCCTCCGCCCGAATCCTGGTCAGCGCTTCTTGACTACCAGTTAGCTGCCAGTCAGCTGCCAGTTGACGCCAGATAACTGCTAGCCGCCGGTAGCGAGTGAGCGGAACTGGGCCAACAGTTCGTCGATACGATCCTGCGCGGCAGCCCAGGCGCTTCGCTGTGGAGGATCGGCGGCCAGAGCCTCCTGCGACAGGCGGAACTGGCGATCCAACTCGGTGAGCAGTTCCACAAGCGTTTCGGGGGACTCAACATCGGGAGCCGGCGTGTCGTCTGGTGCCCGCGTGTCCGCGGGGGCCGGGGTCTCGTCGGGATCCGCTGTCGCCGGCCGGTCTGGATCGCCCGCATCGCCATCGCCATCGTCTTCTGCAAGGTCCGCGCCGCTCACATCGCCCAATGCCTCGCCGACGATGTCGGAGAAGTCCTCTCCCGGGAACAGTTGCTGCAATGCTTCGTTGAGATTGCGGCCGAGGCCGATCTGCTGGGTCTCGCCGACGATCGCGGCGATCACAAACTCAAGGTTCGGCACACTCGTGCCTTCTGCAGACACGTACAGCGAACGCACCCACAGAATCGAGTTGTCGATCGGCAGCATTACGAGATCGCTGAAATCAACCTGTGAACCAGCCTGATCCAACAAAGTGAGCCGGGCCGTGATCTCCTCAGTCTGAGCAATCCCTGAAGCCACAAGCACCGGACCCGGCGCGGTGGAACTCGTCAGCTCGTAGGTGACCAGGCGAGATGATCCGTCCGGATGCGTCTCACCCACCATGAATGCTTCAAGTTCTTTGCGGTCGTCGTTCTCGTCGTAGGGAACGAAGGATCGCAGCGTGACGAAGGACGGATCGTCCTCTCCGGGTAGCTGCAACAGTGTGTAGTAGGGGCTGACCCGCTGCTCACGGACGGTGACGATCCCCTGTTCGTCGACCGAGGACTCGAGGGTGCCGCCTGCGGAGACCGAGCGGCCCGGATCCTGAGCCACCGCCCAGCGCTCAGTGCCCACGAGCAGACTCACCGGGTTCTCGATCTGGTATGTCGAGTACATGTTGGTCTGCACTCTGAACAGGTCTTGGGGATACCGCAGGTGATCTTTCAACTCATCGGGCATTTCAGAGAAATCGCTGAACAAGCTGGGGAAAGCCGACCGCCAAGCCTCGATGATCGGATCCTCGACCGGCATCACATAGAACGACACATCACCGTCGTATGCGTCGACGACAGCCTTTACCGAGTTGCGCACATAGTTGAAACGGGGCCCGGCCAAACCGCCCCTCTGGAGCCGGTCGTTCTCGGAGCGCTGCGAGTACGGGTACCTGTCGGTGGTCGTGTATGCGTCGATCACATAGTGGATGCGCTCGTCGAAAATCACTGGGTAGACATCGCTGTCGAATTGCAGGAAGGGTGCAAGCTTCTCCACCCGATCACGCACATCGCGCACGTAGATCACGCGGGTGTCGTTGTTGATGAAGTTGGATATCAGCGGCTCGATCTGACCGAACCGCAGTGCAAACGCCAGCTGACGAACAATCCCACCCAGTTTGACACCCGCCGATCCGCTGTAGTTGCCCAACACGTCGCCACCGTCGTTGGCGACATAGTCGACCTCGTCGACGGTTGTGCCGACCAGGGAGTATCCGCCCATGTCTTCGCCGTGGTAGATCTGCGGAACCCCGAAGTCCAGATCGAGCGAGTCGTCGACGTCGTTGGTGATCGTCGACACCAAGAAGTCCGGGCGACCCTCGTCGGTTGTGGCGTTGGCGCTCGCCATCGCCAGGCCGTAGCCGTGGGTGACGCGCACATGTCGGCGTTCCCAGTTGGCCGTGTCCTCCCCGGCGAGTTCACGGGCACCGAGCACCACCTGCCGCAGTTCACCGTCGACCACATACCGGTCTGTGTCCAACGTGGGCTCCAGCGCTTCGGTTCCCGGCAGCGCATCTTCACCAAGGAACCGATAGAAGCCGCGTTCTGCCTGGAAACGTTCAAAGGTGGGATGGACCGTGACCGGATCGAGTATTCGGGCATTCTGGACCGTCACCGCATTGGCGCGGATCTGATCGGGCGTGAGCACCTCGGAATAGTCGAACGGGTTGACGGTCATGTCCTCAAGACCGAATGCGTGGCGCGTGGCTTCGATGTTGCGATCCGCGAAATCTGCTTCGCGGGCGGTCTCGTTGGGATCAACCTGAAACCGTTGCACGAACGCTGGATAGATCCCGCCCACCACAATCGCCACGAACGCCCAGAGCCCGACTGCGAGCACGGGGAGCGTCCAACCTCGTCGCCACAAGTTGACGACCAGCAATACAACAGCGCAAAGCGAAATCGCGATCAGCAGGTACAACGCCGGCAGCTGCGCATTGACGTCGGTGTAGAACGCTCCGTCGAGAACCCCACGGGTCGATGTCGTCAACTCATATCGGGCCAGCCAGTAGTCCAGTGCCTTGATAACGGCGAGGACCGCCAGAATGGCTGAAAGGTGGACCTTGACGATCGGCTTGGCCCGTTCACCGCCGATCACGCTGATGCGCACCGATCCGTTGAGATAGTGCGAGAGGGCCGTGACGATCAGCATGATCACGAAGGCTGCGAAAGCCCAGCCGACCACGTAGCTCAAGAACGGGAGTTGGAAGACATAGAACCCGATGTCAGCCCCGAACTGAGGATCGGAGATTCCGAACTCCTTGCGGTTCACAAAGAGCAACCATTCTTCCCATTGGCTCGGCACGCCTGCCGACGCAACCATCGTGAACAGGAGCGAAACCACCGTGCGCACCAAGAAATAGCGACCGCCGATTGCGGTGTGGTACCGCGCGATCAACTCTTCTTCTGGTCCTGGGGGCCTGTGTGTCGGTGCGCTGCGATCGGAGATCAACAGGTTCACCCACATCAGCACAAAGAAGAAGGCTCCGAAGATCAGCGTTAGAACGATCTTCGCGCCCAGCACCTGCCGCCATACCGACGCGCGGTTGAGTGCGTCGAACCACAGATAATCGGTGTAGAAACTGGCTACTCCGCGCAGGGACAACAGGCCGAACAGCAAAGCGACGATTACTGCAAGGACAATGAACCGTCCGTTGCGACGAAATCGTCCACCCCGCGGGTTAATAATGTCCTCAACCTCAGCCATCCAAGGAGAGGCTACCGGTCGCGGGACCTGAGCCGAACCTGATCAGGCGAAACATCGGGTGAATCAGTCAGCGGTCTCGATGCCAGCCCAATGCCAGCCCAATGCCAGCCCTATGCCGGCTCTGGGCCAGCCCAATGCCCGCCCTATGCCAATTCTTATGCCACCTCCAAATGGCAGGTGCACATGGGATGCGCCGGGGGGAACTGGTCACCTGTGGGGAACTTCTCGCCGGCGACCACTTCGCCCGCCAACGCGTTGTCCGCACAATCTGCACCACAGGAACCTCCAGCGTTCACCACCCAGCGAACTGTCAACTTGGCCTTGTGTTTGCGGGTTTTACGGGCGCTGTGGGCTTTGTCAATCTTGACGAGACCATCGACCGCGACCGAAGCCGCCGACGCAGCATCGTTGAGGTGCCGGGAACGGGCCTCGCGGTACAGCGCTCGAACCGCGTCGGAGAGTTCCTGTTCGCCGTCGAATTGCTGGGCAATGTCCGCGAGCCGTCGCCTTACGGGCTCAAGTGCAATCACGTGGATGTTGGCAAGTGCCGGCGTCAGATCGAGTTCCGGTGAACCTCCCAGGGAGACGCACTGTTCCCGCAGGGCTGGAATCGCGGCTTGGTCGTATGCAGCATTGTGGCTTGCTTCGGTGTCGAACGTGGTCATTGCGGCTGCTCCGCTACGCCGGATTCCGTCAAGCAACGAACCCTGTTCTTCTACCAGAACCTTCTTCATGGCTCTTGCCGCCGCTGTGGCCGCGCGTTCGCGAGCGGAGTTCGAACCAGAAGATTCGACGGGTGTCGGTTGGGATTCGGCCTTGGTCTCCTCGGGATCCTCCGTCTCCTCGGTCTCCTCGGCCTCGGATTTTGGACTCTCGGCAGGTTCTGCGACCTGCTCAGGAGCAGGCTCCGAGTCGGGTTTTGCCCGCGCAGACCGCAGACGAGAAAAAATATCTCTGGCGTTGCCTACAAGGGATGGGCTTTCGGCCTCTGGCTCGGGCTCAAGCTCGGGTTCTGCTGCAGGTTCGGCCTCCGGGCCGGTCTCAGCCTCTGATTGGGGCTCAAGTTCCACCTCTGGGACGGGTGCCGGATCAGGTTGTACCGACTCGGCGGATTCTCCTGTATCGGTGGTATCGGTGGCATCGGCTTCCTCAGAATTGACGCTGAGCGCATCCAAATGGTCCAGAGCCTCCATTTCACCGGTTGTGAAGGTGTCGCTGATCGGCCCGGGGAGCGGAGAAACGGAGACCAATGGCTGTCCCACCAACCTCCCCGCATCGATCTCCGCTTCAAGATCCTCCGCGGTCGGAGTCGGCTCTGAAGAAATCCGCAGGCCGGCGCGGTTGGCAGCCGTGCGGGCCTCCGGCACAGAAGTCACCAAGTCTTCGACCGCCGTGTCGAGACTGGTCTGAACCGTTGTCAAGGCTTCGAGCAGTCGATCCCGCCCGGCTCGAAGTCGTTCGATCTGGGTACGGCCGGTCTGTCGCTTTCGGGCCAGATCGCGCAGCATTCGCTCTCTGACCGCCTGCGCCTCATTGACCATCTCACGGCCATGATTGCGGCTTTCCTCGACGATCTCGTCAGCTTCAAGCCGCGCTGTCGCAATCAGTTCAGTGGATTGGGCAGTGGCGTCTGCAAGCACCGACTCCGCGGCAGAGCGCGCCTCGTAACTTATTGCTTCAGCTTCGCTGTCAGCTCGCTCAATCCGACTTGCCGCCGCGTTGTGAGCTGCCTCGAGCACACTGCTCACCTCGGCCCCGAGCATCTCAGTGACCCGGCGCGCCTCCGCGTCACCTCGACCGGACTGTTGGGATTCGGTCAGCCTCCCAGTCAGTTCGTCGCAAAGCCGCTGCAATCGACGGATCTCCGATGCAGCTGCCCGAAGCTGGGAACGCACCTCGGCGGGGTCGAATCCGCGCCGCGTGATCGGGAAGGCCCTCGCCTCGAGAGCGCCGGGATCAAGCGCCTGATCGTTGAGCGAATCGACGACTAGGGGCGCGCTCTCGGGCTCGGCGTCCGGCGTCTCGGTCACGCCCAACATCGTAGGAGCCGGGCCAGCGCTAATGGGGAATACCCCAACGATCAGTTCCCGACCAACTCGGTTCTTAGTAAGCCATTCTCAGACGCCGAGGCGAAGGTCGTCGATGTCGCCACCGAGTTCGCCAAGGGCCTGAATTGCCTCATCAAGAGTTGACACACCGAAGACCCTCATATCTCCCGCTTTGGCCCGAGCAGCATCAACCAAGCCCGCCGGGACGATGAAGGCGACTGCCCCAGCGGACCGGGCCGCTACCGCTTTCTGGCCAACTCCACCGACATTGCCGACTACCCCTCCCACAAAGATCTGGCCGGTGACTGCGATTCGCTGGTTCCCGGTGAGTTCACCCTCGGTCAACCAGTCGATGATGGTGAGCGTGAAAGCGAGTCCAGCCGAGGGTCCGCCGGTTGATCCAGTGTCAATTCTGACATCTATCCCCAGCGACAAGTCTTCGATCCGCGGGACGATCTCGCCAATGCCGATATAGGCGCCCTCAAGTCCCTGGGGGTGTTCACCCCAGACAATCGAAACATCTCGAGCTTCAAGTGTGTCTGCGTTCTCGACCGTCACAACACCGGTCTCCCCCGGTGTCTTGCGCGTCAGCTCATCGCGCAGCGACTGGAGCGAGCTGATCTCGACGCCGTCCACGGCGATGATGACATCGTCGACCGTCAACAGGCCGTCGACCGGGCCATCGGCGACGACAATATCGAACCCCACCCCGGTCTCGTTGACCGGCACCCCCAGATACTCCAAAGCAGCGGTAATCGCATCGTCTTTGGAGCGGTTCATCATTTCAAGGTTGCGCGTCCGGTTCTCCTGAGGAGTTCGATCGCCCAGAATATGTTCCAAAGGCTGCAACTCGAAGTCCCCGTTGACCTCCGATTGAATCCACTCGAACACCGAGACATCGAGGTCGACCGAAACGGTGGTGAATAGAAACTCGCCGTCGGGCCTGTACCTGAGGCGCCCGTTGATATCCACTCTGTCGCTGACCGATCGCGCCCACCCCGGCCTCGTAACGGCCGCTCCTTTGTCGACGAGCGCCTGGCCCGGAATGACCTGGCCCAACGTCTTGGCCGGAACCAGCAACGAAGCTCCCACCAACACAATCACTGTCAGCAGCGCCCACAAGCCCCTCCGCAACCAGGGGCGCCTGCGCTTGCGGCGAGCGGGCACGGTTGGTCCGTCGGTCGGAGTCGAGCCCTCCATGTCCTGCGGTAGCATAGGAACGGACGTGCTCACCTCAGTCATCGTGCCAGTCATCGTGCCAGCCATCGTGTCAACGTTCGTCCTAGTGACGGGGGATCTTGTTGGTCGCGCCGTGCGACCGCAGTGGAGACTTCAGCCTGCCAAAGCCACAACCAAATATGACAGCGCGTACGGTCGGACCCAACTGGACTCCATCCGTTTCTCCGTCTGGCTGGCCGCTTCAAACTATGGCAAAGAGCAGTCGAGTACCGGTCGCAACCAACCGTCGGAACTGGTCGCGAGCTCCCTGCGCGCCGTGGGGATCTTGCGGCGAACCGTGGAGCGACCAGTCGTAGGACCCAAGGCGTACGTTCGGCTCTGGCAGCGCTTGCGCTCGCTGATTGTGCTCGGCGCAATCGTCGTCGGTTTGGGCATCGCTGTGGCTGTCGTGATCGGCGTGATCGTTGTCGGACTCGCGTTCTTGTTGGAGAACGCGATCTCCTGAGAGTCATGACGGGGCTGAACGCGGTACAACGACGAAAAGACGCGGCGCTGGCCGGTTATCGCGGAGACATCGACACTGCCAGGGCTGCTCAGACCGACCCTGACCCGAAGGTGCGCATCGCCGCGCTTCGCTCGCTCGCGAGGATTGGTGCCACGAACAAAGAGCAGATCAAACAAGGGCAGATCACCCGAGCCCTGAACGACACCGAACCGGCAGTTCGGATCGCGGCGATCGAAATAGCGGCCAACCATCCACAACCGCCGCTTGAACACCTGCTTGATGACGGAGATTCGATGGTGGTCGAAGCCACCGCTTGGGCACTCGGGGAACGGGAGACAGCCAGCGAGACGATCATCGACCGGCTGTCGCAAGTCGCGCGCGATCATCACGATCCGCTCGCTCGGGAGAGCGCCGTTGCCGCACTCGGGGCTATCGGAGACGACAGAGGCCTTCCTGCAATCCTCGACGCCACCCGCGACAAAGTGGCGGTGCGACGCCGCGCGATCATCTCGCTGGCCGCGTTTGAAGGTGACGAAGTCTCCGCGGCCTACCAGCGAGCACGCCAGGATCGCGACCGCCAAGTCCGCGACGCGGTCGAAGAATTACTGGGACCCGACACAGAAGACTGATCGCTAAAGACCCGAAGAGCCCGGCCTGATCGGCACAGCCTGGTCTCAGCGATCTCGTCCGTCGGCGCTCCCGGCTTTCATGAACATCACCTGAACCGATTCGTAATGCTCGATCACCCGACCCGCCCCGAAGGCAACGGCTTCAAGCGGGGAATGCACCAACTGCACTCGGACATTCGTCTCACGCGACAACCTCTGGTCCATGCCCCTCAACATTCCACCGCCACCCACCAAGTGAATACCCTGCACGATGAGGTCCTGCGCGAGTTCAGGCGGTGCTTGGGCAAGACATGAGAGCACCGAATCGACCATCGCGGCAACCGGCTCCTCGATCGCCCCGCGGATTTCCGTCGGCGTCAAAACGATGGTCTTGGGCAACCCACTCATCATCTCGCGACCGCGTACCTCCGCGTTGACCTCGTTCGCCGTCGGCGCAGCAGAGCCCAAGACGATCTTGATGTCTTCCGCGGTACGTTCTCCGATCGCAATTCCGTACTGCCGCCGAACATAGGCCTGCACCGCGCTGTCGATGTCGAATGACCCGACCCGGACCGCCTCAAGCGCTACAACTCCCCCAAGCGATAGCAACGCTGATTCCGTAGTGCCGCCACCGATATCAACGACCATGTTGCCAATCGGTTCATTGATCGGAAGGTCCGCGCCGATTGCAGCCGCAACCGGTTGTTCAATGAGCTGCGCATCCGCGGCTCCCGCTCCTCTAGCTGCATCGGTTACGGCCCGCCGTTCCACCGCGGTAATCGCAGAAGGGACACAGATCACCACGCGAGGGCGATTGAGGCGGCTCACACCCACCTGATGCAGGAGAAGACGGATCATCCGCTGCGTCACGTCGAAATCGGTGATCGCGCCTTGGCGGAGCGGGCGCACTGCAATGATGTGGCTCGGTGTCCGCCCGATCATCTGCCATGCTTCGCGGCCGGTGGCGAGCACCTTCTTAGTGCGGCTGTTGACCGCGATGACGGACGGCTCGTTCAGGACGATGCCCTCCCCACGGGCGTAGACCAGCGTGTTCGCGGTGCCCAGGTCGATCGCTAGGTCACGTGCCAGAACTCGACTCCTCGCCAGAATCGGGATCAAACGGAACAATCCCGGTTGGTTGCTCAACCGTTGGTGAGCCATCGCGCGGCGCTAGCGCTCGCAAATGCTCACCGAACGTCGGGGGAGCCGTCGTGCGGGCGCGATGCCACAACCACAGGAGGAGGGAGCCTACGATCGCTACCGCACCAGCAACTACCAGAAACCCGACGGCGCTGCTCATGAGTCCAGCTTTGTCAAATGTTGCGCCTCAAGCCCCCAGAACTCGCCGTCAGCCCAAACCTCTCGCTTCCAAATCGGAACGGTTGCTTTGAGAGTGTCGATTCCGAAGCGGGCCGCGGCGAAAGCCTCAGGACGGTGAGGCGACGAAGCAACCACCACGACCGACGACTCACCCAACCTCACCAGGCCCACTCGATGCAAGAGCACAATCCTCCCCAGAGCAGACCATCGCTGACGCATTTGCCCAGCAATCTCTTCCAGTTTCGGCACGACATAGCGATCATAAGCTTCGTATTCGAGCCGTTCAACGCAGTCTCGCCCTTCGGCATGATCTCTAGCCGTTCCACTGAACAAGACGACCGCACCGCAACTGGGGAGAACCGCCCAATCAACGGCTTGTGCCACCGGAAGCGTCTCGTCGGTAAGTCCCAGCCACGTATCGGAGTCCGTTGGCGGTGCTAGCGTTACATGAGCAGGCATTCTGTAATGGTACGACTCCAAGTCGGGGTCCGTCACGCTGCGGCGCGGCGGACTCGGCTCGACCTCTGGGCTACCCGACGCAACAACCACAACAAAACCCCGAGTCCTCCGATTACTCCCAGCGCCGCGATCGCCAAGGCCAGCTCTTGACGCCGACGCGCTGGAATCCAATCGCGTGGACCTGGATTGTGCGAAACAACCCATGCCTCCTCATTCGAGTAAGCCGGTTCCCAGCCCAGCGAGCGAAGGCGATCGCTGGCGATCACCCAAGAATGCGACGTGTAGGGCACCACACCGGGTGGTATGGGCGCCAGTCCCGCCCGCAAACGGACCGCGGCGAGACCTCGAGCCATCCACAACGGGACGCGCAACCTCGGCTTGGGTCCCTCAAGATCACGAAGCGCGTCCGGAGGAATCCAGCCATCGGGAGCAACATTCAGCGGACCGTCGGCACGACACTCGACCGCGGTTGTCACCGCGCTGACCAGGTCATCGATGTGGAGGTACTGAACGGGGGGGTCACCATCGGCGGCGACTCCAAGTCGCGCGTCGTGAAGCACACGGGCCAGTTGCCCTAGATCGTCGTCGGTCACGAGTGCCGTGGGACGCAGAACCGAAACTGCGGTCAACGGATGAACTGCTTTCCATTCAGCTGTCAGTTTTTCGATCTCCGCTCGTATCACAGCCCAGGAGAAGTCGGGATTGGGGCGCACTGGTGCGTCCTCGGTCAGCGGAATCGGGTTGGCGGTCCGAGCGCCATAGACCAGCGCCGTTGACAGGAGCACGATCTGATCGACCCGGCATTCCGCGGCCGCTTCAAGAACCCGCTCGGCTATCAGCAGGTCCAACTGATCAGCGACAGGATTCGTCTCGCCCGGAGTGCCGCGAGAACTTAGATGCACGACCGTATCGGCACCACAGAATATGGATCTGAGGTCTGCGAACTCCAGATCAGCCTGCTTCTGTTCGACTCCCGGTGGTAGCGAGGGCAACGTCGTCTGGTCGACCGCGAGCACCGTGGGGCGCGGCTGCGCGCTCGAAAGCTGCGCCACGACCCGCGCTCCGACGTCGCTGGCCGCGCCTGTGACCACGATTTTGTTCATAGCGCTCTGTTCATAAAGAACCACCCCTGATCACCGAGGCCACGCGAATAAGGGAGGATAGTCACCGTCACGCATCTACGATGCCCAAATGAGCGACGATCTGCCACCTGACGGCGAGTCGCTCGGCGCGTTTCTCGGTGAGATCATGAAGATGCTGTCCGGAGCGAGCGGCTCTTCACCCAACTCAGCCCGTGACCTCGCCCGCACCATCGCCACCGGTGGCGAGTCGGAACCAAACATTGATCCCCGCGATCGGATCACGATCGAGGAGTTGGTTCGTGTCGCCGAGTTGCAGGTCCAGTCGGCGACGCAGCTAGCGGTAGCTCGCGGCTCAGCCCTGAGGGTGGATGTTGTCAACCGCACGCAGTGGGTCGACAGCACGATCGAGCACTATCGACCATTGCTCGGAGCCATCGCCTCATCGATATCGACCGGCTTGCCAACACCGGACGATCTTTCTGAAAACGACCCGATGAACCAGATGATGGCGGGGCTGTCTCAGATGCTCGAGTCGATGTTGCTGACCATGACCACCGGTTCGATGGTCGGTGAACTGGCGCGGATTGCTTTCGGGGGCTTTCACCTGCCGCTCCCGCGCCCAGAGAACGCTCCGTTGCTGATTCTGCTTCCAAACGTTGACCGATTCTCCCAAGATTGGTCCCTCGACACCGACGACCTCCGGCTCTGGGTGTGCCTCCACGAGGCAACTCACCGGGCCGTGCTGGGAGTTCCTCATGTGAACGAACGCTTGAGTGACTTGTTGCAACGTCACGCCAGCGCCTTCGAACGCGATCCCGAGGCGCTGAGCGACCGCCTCGGGAACTTCGATCTGAGCGCAGGTCCAGAGGCGTTCGCAGAGTTGAACGAGACACTCAGCGATCCAGAAGTGATTTTTTGTGCGGTCCGTTCCCCCGCACAAGCAGCGCTCGAACCCGAGATCACCGCTCTGGTCGCGGCCATCACCGGCTACGTCGACTATGTGATGGATCAGACAGGAGGCAGCATCATCGGGTCATACGACATGGTCACAGAAGCACTCCGTCGACGCAGGACCCAAGCCGACGCATTTGACCGGCTGGTTGAGCGGATCCTCGGCCTTGAACTTGACCAGAACCAATACGATCGCGGCACCGCATTCGTCGAAGGTGTCATTGAGAGAGCCGGGACTGCGGGACTCAACCGCCTCTTTGACGACCCCGCCCACCTTCCCACACCATCGGAAGTCGACGCGCCGGGACTGTGGCTGGCCAGGATCGACCTTCCGTCGGGTTAGCCGGCTTGAGTCGGCTTGAGTCGGACGTCTAGCTAAAAGGGCGGAGGATCCTCTACTTCGTTTTGCTCGGTGGGCGACCCCGCGGGCGGGTTCGGGTCAACTTCTACACCGTCTATCGACGAGACATACGGCGTGCTCTGGTCCCATGACTTCGGTCTGGAATAGTCGCTTGTTCCTGCGGGAGGCGCCGGTTGAGAAGCACGGATCTCCTCTTCGAACTCCACCTCAGCGTCTGACCGTCCAGTTGTACGGTCGCGAACTGCGCGCTTGTCCGTCGAAACTCGTCGAAGCTTGAACAAACGTCCGGGATTGCCGAACACATAGACCAGCAATGCAACCCCGCCAACCGCGCCGACCAAGCCAGCACCGACAGGAATACTCAACCGAATCACCACCGGCAACATCGCCCCCATGGCGAACGCAAGCTGAAAGCGCGCCTCGAACCGAGCGAAGGAACGCCCATGGTTGGCGACCGGCGCGTCCCGTTGAACCAGCGCGTCAAAAGCAAGCTTGCCGGTGCCGGCCGCCGCGGTAAGTGAGCACGCAAAGATGACCGTGCCGAACAGGCCCCCAGACAGAGCAGCAAAGATCGCTCCAGCCACGAGCACGGTGATCGCCCCAAGCAATATCTGCTCTTCGGTCAAGCGTCGACGCAACGTCGGCGCAAAACGCACACCACCGAGGGTCCCAACCACCGCAAACAGGCCCACGACCACAAAGTGCCATACCGGTGCTCGGGGATCGCCGGTTATGTCGATATCGCGCACCGTCGCCGTCGCCCCACCCAACGCGGCGCCTTCTGTGCTCACATCCAGACCATCCTTGCCACCCCTCAATTCGAACATCAACAGCATCGTCACAAACCCGACGATGCCTCTGACGATCATCATCGAGGTCGCAGCCAGAAGGATCTTTCGGTCCCTGAGCTCGGCGCGTTCGGACTGCTCGGGCGGAACCGCGGCAACAACAACCGACGGGATTCCCAGGGCCAGCAACGTGGCCAACACAAACCCCACGAGACCCACCGCCGCAGCCGCGGCAGGTCCGCCGAAAATGGTGAAGAATCCTGCCAGGCCCGCACCGATCGGACCCGAGATCGCGCTTATCAGCGCCAATCGGCTGTTGGCTCCCACCAGATCCTCATCAGAGGTCACCAAAGGAGGAACCACCGCACTCTTGGCAACGGAGTAACTCTTCTGCAGCACCAGGACGCCGAATATCTCTGGGAACAGCAGCAGCGTGTCGACATGCTGAATTATCAACAGGGCGAGAACAGCCCGACCGATCGTCGTGACAATGATCATCATGCGACGTCCGCCGCGTATGCGGTCGATGGCGGGACCGATAAGCGGTGTCACCACGGCAAAGGGAGCCATCGTCAACAGCAGGGCCAGCGCCACCCGTCCGCGCGACTCTTCGGGACTGATGGCGAAGAAGATCGAACCGGCCAAAGCAGCCGCGATAGCTCCATCCGAAGCGGCGCTCATCGCATGCAAACGCGCCAACCGCATGAACGGCGTGACAATCGCTTTTGGCGTGCCGTCCGACCCCGACTGGCGCGACCTCGAGCCGAAGGCAGCAAACGGTCGCGCTCTGTCGGTGTTCACGCAAGCATTCTGAGCGAAGGAACGGCCCCTGTCACGGAATCAAGCAGCAAAACATCATGTTCGTAGGTCAACACCCGCCGTGCCGACAACAAATCGAACCAACCCAGGGCATCCACCTCAGAATTCGGCTCGAATTGCCCGTCGAGCACTTGCATCGTCCAATAAACAACAGCCTTGCGACGGCCGCGACCATCTCGATACCGAATCAGCGGCAAACGCTCAAGACGTTTGCACCTGAATCCAGTCTCTTCGTGCACTTCCCGCCATGCGGCCTTTCCCAAAGTCTCACCCGCGTCGAGTTTGCCCTTGGGGAACGACCAGTCACGATGAACGGGCCGATGGATCAACAGCACCTCTGTGACACCACGGTGCTCACGCAGCACCACGCCCCCGGCGGCCCACACCTCAATCTTGGGGTACTTGCGCGACAGTCGGTTGTGGAGATCACCCACGGGCCCTTCCCCTCGCGAACTCTTGGAGCGTTTCGTGGACATCGACACCGACAGTACCGTTTTCGCGCGTCCAGACCCCGGACCCATCAAGAGACCACGCCAAACAATCGTCGGCAAGGTTCGCTTCGAGCACCTCGAGGAGCCGATTCTCAAGATCTTGGTCGCCTATTTCGAGAAGAACTTCCACCCGCCGATCAAGATTCCTCCGCATCAGGTCGGCGCTGCCGATATAGGTGCGACTCTGACGGTTGCAACCACCGTTCACTCTCCCACCGTCAGCGCGCCCGCCATCAGCTCTCCCGCCATTCGCGAAGTGGAAGATCCGCGAATGCTCCAGATATCGGCCCACAATCGAGCGAGCCCGGATGTTCTCGGACATTCCCTCGACTCCCGGTCGCAAGCAGCACACACCACGAATAATCAGATCGATTTCGACTCCCGCGCCGGATGCTTCGTAGAGCTTTCTGATCATTTCGGTGTCGACGAGACTGTTCATCTTGAGGATCATCCGGCCCTGACCGCTGGCAATCTCAGAATCGATCAACTCATACAGGCGTGAGCGCAGCATCTCGGGTGCCACAAGAATCCGCTCGTAGTCGCGAGCTCGGCTGTACCCGGTGAGATAGTTGAACAGATCGGCCAGGTCGTCTCCGACCACAGGATCGGCCGTCAGCAGACCGATGTCTTCGTAGAGCCGGGCGGTGCGGTGGTTGTAGTTGCCGGTGCCAACGTGGCAGTAGCGACGGATACCGTCAGTCTCTTCACGCACGACCATGGCGATTTTCGAGTGAATCTTGAGACCGACGATGCCATAGGCCACATGCACTCCCGCCTGTTCAAGGCGCCGGGCCCAACCGATATTGGCCTCCTCGTCGAACCTCGCCTTGACTTCGATCAACACCGCCACCTGTTTGCCTCGCTCAGCAGCGTCAATCAGCGCATCGATGATGGGGCTGTCTCCAGATGTTCGATAGAGCGTGAGTTTGATGGCGAGGACCGATCTGTCCCGGCTGGCTTGCCGAACAAGCTGGACAACCGACCTGCTGAACGACGAATACGGGTGGTGGAGCAGCACATCTCGATGGGCCAGCACATCAAACAGGTTGCTCGGCTCGTTCTCGGAGGTGAGTCCTGGCTCGGTGATCCCACGCCAATGCGGCCATTTCTGGCGTCCAAGGTCGAGATCGGCCACAGCGTTCAGTGAAGTCGCGTCCAACGGAAATGAACTCGAGTAGACGTCAGCCGGGTCGAGATCAAGTTCCCGGACCAACAGTTCCAGGGTTTGCTGCGACATCACCGACGCAACCTCAAGGCGGACCGCGCGTCCGAAACGCCTGCGCCGCAACTCAATCTCAACCGCCGCGAGCAGGTCTTCAGCTTCTTCTCCCAGGGTCAAGTCGGCGTTGCGGGTGACACGAAACGGCGCTGACTCGACAATGTCCATGCCCGGGAACAATTGGTCGAGGTGAGCCGCGAGGACCGATTCAAGGGAAACAAAGCGAAGGCCTCGATCCAGAGAAATCCAACGCTCGAGCGTGTTCGGGACTTTGACACGAGCAAAACGTCTCTCTCGATCAGCGGGGTTGCGGACAACCACAGCAAGATTGAGCGATAGATCCGAGATATAGGGGAACGGGTGACCGGGGTCAACCGCCAACGGAGTGAGTATCGGGAAGATACGACGGCGAAACCTCTCGGTGATCGTGTCTTGCTCGTCGCTGGTCAGGTCATCGAACTCGAGCAGTTCGATGTTCATCTCGTTGAGGGCGGGCAGGACCTGAGTGGCGAAGATCTTTTCCTGCCGTGCTCCGAGCTCAAGAACCACCGAGCGGATGTCTTCGATCTGTTTGCGGGGAGTTCGGCCGTCCGGACCCACCGCGGAGATACCCGCGGCGATCTGATCATGAAGCCCCGAAACCCGCACTTGAAAAAACTCGTCAAGGTTGCTGGCGTAGATCGACAGGTAGCGAACCCGCTCGAGCAGCGGAACTTTCAAGTCGGCGGCAAGTTCTAGGACTCTGCCGTTGAACGCCAGCCAACTCAACTCGCGGTTCAACACCGTGGTGTCGTTAACGTCCCAGCCACCGACCCGAACACTCACATCCGACCCTCCTCAACGAGCAGGGCCGCGCCCAACGCTCCGCTGGAGTCACCGGTGGACGCAGAACGGATCGGCACCACGTTCCCGGCAAAAACACGGGTCGCAAGCCTTGCGGCAACATCGTCTCGGAACTCCGGTCCAAGTCTCTCGGCCATCCCGCCACCGAGCACGACCATCTCGATATCGATCAAGTTGACCACTGAAGCCAGCGCCGACGACAGGGCTTCCGCGGCTTGGTCGATGAGACGAGAGGCCACGCGATCACCGTCGTCCAGCGCGCGTTTCCAAAGTTTGGATTTCATTTGGCCCTCACCGGCAAGCGCAATCAGCGCAGACGATTCACCATGTGTATGCAGAGTTCGCGCGCGGCGCTCAAGTGCTGAACGTCCGGCATAGTCTTCAAGCTCGCCTAGACCCACGTTGCCTGCTGTCGACCGGTTCTTTGCCGTGAAATCGACAATGGTGTGGCCGAATTCGCCTGCGATTCCACGTGGTCCGCGACGCAACTTTCCGTCGAGAATCAGCCCCGCTCCAACACCGGTGCCCATGAACACGCCGACAAGGTTGTCCACACCTCGACCCGCACCCAAGCGGTGCTCGGCGAGCGTTGCCACGTTGCAATCGTTGTCGACGAAAACCGGTCGTTGATCGAATCGAGCGGACAGTTCGCCGGCCACGTCAACAGGGGAGGTCCAGCCCGAGAGGTTGCAGGCGAGCGGAAGCACCCCGCTGCCCGGTACCACCGGACCGGGTACCCCCACACCTATCCCCGAAGCGATCCCATCGGGATCAACTTCAACCGCAGCAGCGGTCATCGCATCCAGAATGCCCTCAGGCCCTTCGTTGTTCGGCGTGGACAGCTTGTGTTTGTCGAGCACCTCGCCGTTGTCGGCGAGCACCGCCAAGATCTTGGTGCCTCCGAGATCAATACCGATCGACGCCATTTGTTACTCCCTCTATGACTCTCCCGAACCTCGCGGTCGGCTCACGCCCTCACCACTTCGTCTTCTGGGTAACCAAGGTCCCATTCGACGACGATGCGCTCGCGTTCCCCGTCACGGTTGACTCGTTCGCGATTTCGTCGGAATTGGGGATCGTGCGGCGGAAGGAGCAACAACCTGGCGTTCACCCGGTCGCGGAAACCGTCCATCAACTCGCGTTCTCCGAATACCGCGCGGATGTCCCAATGCGGAGCGGTGGGTCCGAGATAGACGATCATCGCCTGGCCTACTGGCGACTCGTCATATTCGGCTTCTGCGGTATCGGTCATCACAGCTCCTAGGACTTCGATTCGTGCTGGTTTCACGACAGGACGCGCAAAACCGGCGCGGTCTGAGTTTATCGGAGCACGCGAGTTTATCGAAGCAAAGGGACCGCTCTACGCGCGATCACTTCGAGACGATCACTCCGGGGTGATCACTTCGAGGGAGTGGACTCCTCGTCGTCCGCGCCCTCTGACAATCCGGACTTGAACTCTTTTTGTGCCTGACCGAGCGAGCGGGCCAATTTCGGGAGTTTGGCTCCACCAAACACGATCAAGACAATGACGAGAACGATGATCAACTCGGAGGCGGACGGGGTGGAAATCAGACCGTACATGAGATCAGCTTAGCTGATACTGCTTGCATACGCCCCAGCGTCGCCGCTTTTGTATTTTCCAAAGCCGGTCCCGGCTTGACCGGCGTGCCCGAATCAAGACGTGAATCAGGCCTGGCCGGCGGCGGCAGCCCGAGCCAGCGCTCGCTGGCGACGTACCCTGCGACGCTCGCGTTCGCTCTTGCCGCCCCAGATACCGAACTTCTCGCCGTTGCTGAGTGCGAATTCAAGGCATTCGTCTTGCACCACGCAACCACGGCAAACCTCTTTGGCCTCGCGTGTTGAGGCACCTCGCTCAGGGAAAAACAGGTCGGGGTCGACTCCGAGACAGTTGGCGTAGTTCTGCCAGACCAACTCTTCATGTTCGATATCGATGACGGCCATGGGTCCCTCCGTGGCACGTGAACCTGTGTTAGATTCAGTCCGTAAGTCGCACTAATGGAATTACAACACTGTGATTTCATATTGTAAAGCCCGCGTGCCAGATTTCCAGTCGATTTCCTTGATTTGCGCGACAAATCAGCGATTTGAACCCTGCGCTGGCGCTCAGAGGTACCGTTCAGCGCCTTGAACGGACGATGCTGCGCCGATTATCGACGAAATCGTGAAGCACGTAGTTGCCGAGATCTTGGTTGGTCGTGAAGAAGGCGCGGCCACCGTTCAACCGGGAAATCTCCGACACGAAGTCCCGCAAGTACGGAGTCACATCCAACACGAAGGTATTGATGCGGATGTCTTCGCGGGTGCACCTCACCACTTCGGCAAGCGTTAAATCGACCGTGGTGCGTGACGGCGGATAATTGAAGTACGGCTGGCCGGACTTGGTGATGTGCGCGGTCGGCTCGCCATCGGTGATCATGATGATCTGCTTGGTCCCGGTCTGCCGCGCCAGCAACTTGCGCGCCAGTTGAAAGCTGTGCTGCATGTTGGTGCCGTACACGTAGTCCCAAGACAGCTGCGGCAACGTGTTGGCATTGAACTCTCGCGCTACTTCCGAAAACGACACCATGCCGAGAAAGTCACGAGGGTACTGAGCCGAGATCAACGAGTGCAGCGCCATGGTCACCTTCTTGGCCGGCAGGAAGTTGTCCCGCATCGCCATCGACATCGACACATCAAGCATCAACACCGTTGCCGAACGGACCTGCTGTTCGGTCCGTTCGATCTCAAAGTCATCAGGGTGCAGGCGAACCGGGACACCGCCACCGGTGCGAGATATAGCGTTGCGCAGCGTCTGCGGTATGTCGAGATTGAAAGCGTCGCCGTATTCATAGGGCTTCGTTTCATACTCTCGTTCGTGACCCAAGCCCGCCTCTGAGAGCGAGTGTCGACCCATCATGTCGTCGGACATGCGCTTGAAAATCTCTACTAGGGCACCGTTGCCGATCTTGCGAATGGCTCGTGGAGTGAGTTCGTAGCGACCCTCAGAATTCTCGATGAGACCGGCCTCTTCCAACATGCGGGCCAACTCCGCCATCCGTTCGAGACTCTCAGCTGACTCATCACCGAGCAGGTCGCGGGCACGGTCGATATCGACTTCGGCCAAAGCTCCAGGGTTGTTCGCTCCACGCAGGAGATTGTCGAGCTGATCGATGTCGCCGAGCTCACCCATCATGTCCATCGCTGAAGACATATCGAGTGGGTCGGAGCCCTCGAAGTCGTAGGATTGGCTCCAACCCATCTGCGGGAACTGCTCGCGGAGGTTGCCCGCAAGCTGGTCCATCTGCCAGCGCAGATCCATGTCCTCCATGAGCTGATCGCTCAAAGCCTGAAGCTGCGCGCGTTGCTCGGGTGACATGGAATTCATCATTTGTTGAGCTTGAGCCATCCGCTGTGCCATCACTTCGAGCAACTCGTCGAGCGTTCTCGGGTTTTCTGGAAAGAAATCGCCGTAGCGCTCCATGAAACCGTCGAAGTCGGGAACCTCACCATTGGCGCGCTGTTCGAGCATATGGTTGAGTTCAGCCAACATGTCCTTCAAGCGGGCCATGTCCTCAGAGGTCATGTCGTTGACGCCCTGGGCCATCTGATCGAGTTGTTGTTGCATGAGCTGCTCACGCAGTCGATCCATGAGTTCCTCAAATTGCTGCTGTGCCCGTTGGCTTTCGAACTCATAGCTCTGGAGGCCTTTGACCTTGCCGGCGAGGTCCGGCGGAAGCATGTCAAGCTCCATGTTCTTCATCGTCGCCGAGTCGTTGGCAAGCTCTGAACGCCTTTCGTCACCTGACTCGCTCGCCGAGTCAACCATGTCTTGCAAGGCTCTGCGCTCGGTGTCGACAACTTCGTTGAGCGCGTCGGAAATCTCGTCGAAAACACCTCCGAGGTCGTGCTGGTCAAGGATTTCTCGGCGCCGGTCACGGAGTCGATCGAGCATCTCGCGGATGCCTTTCATGTGGCGTCCGTCTCGGTCCGTCATTCCGCCCTGCATGATCCGCCGCAGTGCACTGTTGACATCGCCGTGATACAGCAAGTCGTCAGCCAGCTCGTCAAAGAGACGATCAGCGTTGATATCGAACCCGCTCTGTGTGCCATCCCATGCCGAGTAGCGGAAGTGCGGCGGCCTGCGACGATTGCGGCGACGACGCCGACGGAGAACCATGGCGAAACCCTAACCCGTCGTCGCTTGCGCCGATGACTTCCGCATCGGATCCCCACAGCCCGTGCGGAGACCGGTTTGCACGGCTCCGACTACGCCCGGTGACGACAACTCTTGTTAACGTTGGCTAACAATGAGTGAGGGAACTGTCGCTGAAACAGCTGAACCACCGACCCATGCCGACGAACCGAGCCGTCGACCTCCCAATCGAAGGGCGTTGATACTCGAAGCGGCGATTCAGCTGTTTCATGAACGGGGCTATCCCGCAACCAGCGTTGACGACATCGGCAGTGCGGTTGACGTGAGCGGGCCCGCCATATACCGCCATTTCTCATCCAAAGAAGAAATCCTGATCGAGGCCATGATCCTCGCCGCCGACGAAGTCCACCAAGCAATCCAGGCCACGCAAGCAACCGAAGGCAACGGCGAACCGCTGCTTGAGCGCTATGTCAGCGCCTACGTGCGAACGGCGATGCGTCGCTCGGCACTCATCGCGGTGTGGACCAGTGAAGCCCGTCACCTCTCGGCGCAGCGCCGCTCCCCCATGTCGAGACGGCTGCGAGCCTGGATAAACGACTGGGCCGCCGTGCTGGCCTCAGTTCGGCCAGAGCTGACCAAAGATCAAGCCCACCTGCTGGTAACAGCCACTATCGGCATGATCACATCGGTCGCTACCACCGCCCGAGTCGATTGGCAAACTCAAGACCGACTAACAACCATTGCGATGGCGACGCTCCACGCGCCCATCGAACAAACCCAGTAACAGGAGAAACAGCAATGCCCATCGACCCCGAAGCCGTCGGCAATACCAGCGAACCAGCGGACATAACCTGGTCATCAAGCGACAGCCTGCTCTACGCGCTCGGCGTCGGCGCGGGGATGACCGACCCGACCGGCTTCGAGTTGGAATTCACCACCGAAAACACCAAGGACGTGCAACAACTTGCGCTACCCACCCAAGCCGTGGTGATGGGCGCCGGCAAAATGCCTAAATTCGGTGACTACAACCTCGCTGCCCTGCTGCACGGAGAACAGGAAATCGAGCTGCACCAAACCCTTCCCGCGGAAGGCTCGGGTATCGGCACCGGCAAAGTCGCAGCCATCTACGACAAGGGCAAAGCCGCTCTGGTGCGTCTCGAAACCACCGTCACCGATTCCTCGGGGGCACCGCTTTGGACCAGCCGTTCGGGGTTGTTCATCTCCGGCGAAGGAGGCTGGGGCGGTGACCGAGGTACGGCCAGCGACTGGGCTCTGCCCGAGCGCGATGCCGACACGGTGATCGGTTACGACACCCGCACCGACCAGGCCCTGTTGTATCGCCTCAACGGCGACCGGAACCCACTGCACAGCGACCCGTCTTTCGCCGGGATGGCCGGCTTCGACAAACCGATCCTGCATGGACTCTGCACCTTTGGTTTCACCGGGAGGGCGCTGCTGCACGGACGCTGTGACGGCGACACGAGCCGCTTCGGGTCGATGGGCGGGCGCTTCAAGTCTCCGGTCATTCCCGGCGAGCGTCTCGACGTCCACATGTGGGATGTGAACGGTCAGACCCTGTTCCAAACCCGGGTCGGTGACCGAGTGGTCTTCGACGCCGGCGTCTTCACCCTCCGCTGAGGTACTCAGCCAACGTACTCAGGTAACGTCAGGCCGATGTATGTTCCCGCGCCTGAACACACCGGGCAGATCATCGCGTGGCTCGAGCGCGAACTGGGCGGAAAGGTCGTAGGGATCAAACAACAGCCGCGCTGGCGTCCAGTGTGGTTCGCTGACCTTGAGCGTGATGGTGAGACGCTGGAACTGTGTGTGCGAGCCGAGCGTGCCGACATGCCCTTGATCTTTCCGCTCGAGCACGAGATGCGTTTCCAATCGTTGCTGCAGGAGCGGGGCATTCCAGTCGCTGCGGTCCATGGAATGATCGATACACCGTATGCCTATGTGATGGACCGAGTCAGCGGGCAGGAACACTTTCCCGACACGCCCGACGACGAGCGTGCAGCGGCGGTCGACGACTACATCGGTCACCTCGCCAGGCTTCACGCCCTCGACCCCGAGCCGTTCGCGGCCGCCGGAATCACCCGAGCCAAGAACCCTGCCGCGTCGGGCACCGTGGGCCTGGCGCGCTACGAGGAGGTCTACCGATCCCAGAAGATGCACCCGGATCCCTTCCTGGAGTTCTGCCTCGGTTGGCTGCGCCGCAACCCGCCCGACTCCAAGGGGCGTGAGGCCCCCATCGTGTGGGACTCGGGTCAGTTTCATCACGCGGAGGGCAAGATCGTGGCCTTGCTCGATCTGGAGATCGCCCACATCGGCGACCCGATGATGGATCTCGCCGCTTGGCGGATGCGCGACACCATCGTCGGCTACGGCGACATGGGAAAGCTGTATGCCCGCTACGAGGAGTTGCGAGGCGAACCGATCGATCTCGACGCGATCCAGCACCACCACTTCGTCTTCACGCTCACCAACCAACTGGCGTTCAGCGCTGCTATCAAGGACCCGCCGCCCACCTCGGATCTCATGACGAACCTGCAATGGTGTTACGAGACCAACCTCTTCGCCACCGAAGCACTCGCCGAGATGCTCAAGATCGAGCTGCCCGAAGTTGAGACGCCTGAGCCGGCGCGTTCGCAGGGCACAGCGGGACACCGCCACCTGGTGGGCATGCTGCGCTCGCAGCAGATCGACGACGCGGTGCAGCGTCACCAGATCCGCACCGCGTTCCGGCTGGCCCGTCACCTTGCCCGCATTGACGAGGTCGGTGACGCCACCGAGCAGGCCAACCTCGACGACCTGCATCTCCTGCTTGGGCACAGACCCGCCGACTGGCAGGAGGGAGAAGCCGAACTCGAACGTTTCGTGCTCGCCAACGCCGACACCAGTGTTCACGACGAGGAGCTTGTGAGGCTGTTTCACCGCCGCAATCTGCGCGCCCACATGCTTTTGGGACCGCCCGGCTCGGCGATGACCCAGCATCACCAGATCCAAAAGTTCGCCACCGATCCCGAGGGTGCAGAATAACCAGAGGTGCGAATAAGCAGAGGTGCACAATGAACAGCCAGAATCCATCGGTCGCCGCTTGGCGCGAATTCTGTGAGGCGATGGCCGACGCCGGAGAATTGGTGCTCGGTCCCGAAGTGCCCGACAACCCGAATGTCCAGGCTGAGGGGATTCGAGCGCTGAGCCGCTACCTCACGTTCGCATTGGAACGGTGCCTCGAGCGGGGAGACCCGACCCGACCCGCCTTCGTCGACGTTCAAACCCCGATCCGAAAATATATGGGCGACAACCCTGATCAGACCTATTTTTCTGCCGTGGTGAGCGGCGATCGGACCTATCGCATCAGAGCTTCCGCCGCCCGAACAGTGGCGGTCGAGATCGGCGTGTACGCCGGGGACTTCGGAGCCAACAGCGGAGGTAGGCGACTGGTCAGCGCTGTTGAGGACACCTCTTTGCGCCTCGACGCTGACGGCAACTACGAACTCCTGTTGACCCCAGACCCAGACCCCGCCGATCCCAACCAACTGCTGCTGGATCCCGATTCCTCCTCAGTGCTGATCCGCACATACTTCACTGATCTGCATGTCCGTCTGGCTCACCGGGCACCGACGATTGAAGCGATTCCAGCGCCTGAACCCACACCCATGCTCACACCCGAGCACCTGAAACAGAAACTTGAAATCGCCGCGTTGCATGCCGTCGGTTCGTTCCGGTGGTGGGGGCAGTTCAGCTCTCAAGGGCATAAATTCGCGCCAGTCAACACCTTCGCCCCGCTACCCGACGAAGGCGACATACACACCCCCGAGAATGTGCGATATTTCTCCGGTGACTGGCAACTGGCACCAGACGAGGCACTGGTGATCGACTTCGATCCTTCAGCCGGCGCCGACTACTGGGGAGTGGTCCTGATAACTCACTGGGGTGAGACCGTCGACTGGTTGACCCGCCCGACCGTCATCAACAAAGAGACTGCGGCGCGTCGCCAGGACGGATCAGTGCGTATCGTCGTGGCACACGAGGACCCCGGGGTCCCCAACTGGCTCGACACCGCCGGCCACCCCTCCGGATCTCTGAGCCTGCGCTGGTTCCGCTCCGATGCTCCACTGCCGACCGCGCAGTCGCGAGTTGTGCCGGTGGGCCAAGCGGCTGCACTCGATTAGCCGGGCTTGAATTGAGTCGCCTCCCAACCGGGGCGAACCCCTTAGGGACGGACTGCAAAAGCTTGGCGCCGGTGGGGGCCGTAGCGGTATATGCGAAAGTCGATATCCAAGGCGAGGGCGTCAGTGATGGCCAGACGTTCCATCAGGGCCCAACTGATGCGGTCGGTAAGGCTGAACTCCTGGTCGCCAAAGTCAATCAGGACTGCAGCAGCGGCCTCAAGATCGGCACTGGTAGCACATTCGACCCGAGCAACGCTGGCGACTGCGGCAACGACGCTATTGGCGGTGTAGTGGTCTGTGCGCGCATTTACGAGGTTCCACAGTTCTGCGAGCACCAAGTCGCTGGTGATCAGCGCGCCAGATTGTTCTGTGAGGAGCAGCCGCGCCAACTCGCTGTGGGCATCGCCGTCGGCGGCTGCTGCATACCAAATGCTGGTGTCCACAAACGCTGGCGGCACGGTCTAGAGTCCCTTGGCCGCGAATTGCTTGTCGATCGCCTCACTGATCATCGCCTGCTTCCCGTCGGCTATTCTCGAACCTTCACTGTCGAAGAGTCCGAAGACCACCGACGGGTCTTTTGGGGCTTCGCCTTGTTGTAGGTCACGAGCCACCAGTCCACGGATGTACTCCGACAAAGAGATGCCCTGGGAAGTCGCTTTGCGCTTGGCTTCGGCATGGTGGTGGTCGGGAAGCAGGATCATCGTTCTCATGGTTCGTGTAGCATAACAGGCATAGCATTACTTATGCCATCAATGACTTCGGCGTCACAGTCCAAGGCCGCACGGACAACTGTTTGCGCCTCTCTATGCAGACGACCGCCGCATCGGGGAGATCGTGGTCGCACTACAACGGGTTCTCCCAGCGGACTTCGCCGAACCGTCCGAAGTCGGTGTCGGCGCTCATGATCGTCAAGCCGTGCTCAACGGCGAGCGCGGCCAGCATCGCATCGGGGACCAGGTTGGCAGTCACCCCGTGTCGGACGATCAGGCCTCCGAAGATCGTCACTGTCCTCTGAGTCGCCGGAGGAATCCAACACACCTCCGCGTCGACCCACGCCTGAACGCAGGCCCACGCTTGGTCGGGATTCAACGGGTGCGCGTTGATGCGGGGATTCGTGACAATGCGGACGAACGCGCCGAGCGTCTGCCACGGCAAACCGACCCGGCTGTTCCCTCTCAGCACTCCGACCAGCCACTCCTCGGCCCGTGTGTTGTGGACCGAAGACCTGTCCACGGCATACAACAGGAGATTCGCGTCAACCAGCACGGGTCAGTCAAGCTCGTCAAGCAGCGCGAGGACCTCACCGATGTTGCTGACATCAATCTTCATCCCCACATCGAAGCTCAGGTGTTCGTATTGAGGAGTAGTCGCACGCTCGGCGAGACCCTTTCGCACGAGCCGGTTGACAGCTTCGCTGACACCGACGTTCGCAGTTCTGCGGACCTCATCGACAGCGGCTGCCACATCATCAGCCAAGGTCACGGTGGTACGCATGGCCCAAGACTAGCATCACTATGCAGTGATAACAACATCATGACGCTCTAGCTGCGAGGGCCGGCACCAGCGCGGACAGCGCCGCTGCGTAGCCCAACGGCGCAGCGACTGCATCTCCTATCCATTTCGCAAGCTGGGCCCTCGTAGGTGTAGTGTCGGGACTGGGTCGAAAGAAGTAGCTGTCCGGAAAGCCCTGCAGTCGAGCTGCTTCGGCCGCGGTGAGCGTTCGGCGCTCCGTGGGATGCACGAAGCGACCTCGCCCCGGGGTCATGAAGCCGGTCGTGATCGTGGGCGCGGGTCGATCGCCGTGCATGCGTCCGTAAACCGCCCCATAGCTGGTTCCTTCTTGGTGGCATTCCGGCCGCTCAGCGAGCGCCAAGTCATGCTCGTCGTTGTCAAACAGCCAGGCGATCCGCTCGCGTGTCACTTCGGTGAACTCGGGGAAGTCGTGCATGGCCGGGTCGTCGGACAATGACTGACCACCACAGATTGCCCACTCCACCGAACGAGCTCGCTCTTGGGCCAGCATGTCGCGCACCTCGGCCAGAGGTATCGGTCCCGAACGGCCGGGGGCGTCGAAACGGCGAGCGATCAAAAAATGACGTCGCCGGGTCTGAGGCCAGCCCATCTCATCCGCAGCCAGGACGCCTTCTGTCACCTCGTAGCCGTTGGCAATCAACAGCGCCGTGGCGGTAGCAACCACGTCCGCCCCGTCGTGAACCACGGAGGTGACGTTTTCGATGGCGACACTTCGAGCTCGACAAGCAACGGCGAACGCCGGTACATCCAGGTACAGGAGGTTGCGGCGGTCGGTTCGTCGGGAGCGGTTGTTCAGATTCGAATGGCCCTGACAAGGCGGGCCCGCGGTCAGCAAGTCGATGTCTTCACACCCTGAAGACAGCCCGTCGTCAAGGATCTCGGGCGGATACACGAACTCCGCGTCCGTACCCGATCCACGAATCCGGTAGTCAACCAGCGAGGTCACGGAAGCCGCAACGGTCCGGCGAGTTCCATGGTTGCGCCGATGCACTTCCAGTGCGTCGGCGTCGATGTCAACGGCCAACTCGCAGCGTTGCTCCGCGCCTGCTTCAACAGCCAGTTGCCCCGTGCCGACCAAGAATCCACCGATTCCGCTGAACAGGTCCGCGACCCGAAGCACCAACTTCTCATCGGGCCGCCTAAAGAGTCCGGCAGACGGCATGGTTCCTTGCATGAGCGCTAGCCACCAAGCACCCATGGGGTCCGCCCGAACCGAACCACCGTTCATCGAAGCTGACTCTTCAAGGGTTACATGCGAACGAATCTCCCCCGAACCAATCGCCACAGAACGCACCAACTGGTCGCCGTCAAAGAGAGTGACCGAACGCGCCGAGCCGTTACCCAACGTTGCCGAGTCGGCCACGTTTCCGAGACTCACGCCGCTTTCCTCTCAAATCGCATCTCCACGATCATCAGTTGAGCACGCCGCGGTGACATCGGGCCAACCGATCCATCGTCGTTGCTCACCGGAGTTGCCGCTCCCATAGTTCTTCGACCAGCGCGTCAGCGGCTTCGTCGTCAAGCATGGCGGGTAAAAGATTTTGCAGCGTGCGGTTCAGTTGCTTGGCGAACTCTCGCAGCGGAGTAGTCGCCAACCGAGTGGACTCCTCCGCTTGGCGGCGAGCCATCGCCCGCACGATCCCAGGATGCTCCCCGGCCTTCACTCGCAGGATGTGACTGCGCCAGAAATCGGTGCTGCCCTCGGCCCTGAAGGCCAAGTCGAGTTCTTGACCTCCGAGCACGTTGACCCTCAGCCACATTCGCGACGGTACGCACTCATGAAACCTGCGTCCGTCGATATAGACCGCGAACTTCCGACCCGGGGAACTGACGGGCTCTCCTGAGGCCTCAGGTCTCGGAAACAGTGTGCCGTGTTCGCGCCAAACCGCGAAGTTCCACAGGTGCGCGATAGCCAGATGGCACCAGAAGTCGGGATCGTCAAGCATCGCAACGTCGGCCCCCCCCGTCACTCATCGCTCGGTGCAGCACCAACGAAGCCTTGCCTTCAATGTTGTCCTTGCGCGCACCACTGAGGTCGGCCGGATGCGAGTAGATCAGTTCCTCAATCTCGCGTCGCGCCTCTGCCAGTACTTCGTCGGGGAACTCATCGCCTTCACCGCTCCAGTGTTCCTTGCCATTCAAGTCGTCCTGCAATGCGTCGACGACGGCCGAAGCAACAGGTTGTCCGGTCTGATCGAGTCCGGCGCGCAACCGAGCGATCCGGCGCTCCGAGATCTCAAGGGCCTCAGCACGCGTAAGTGTCAGATACCTCACGTTGTCGCCCTGAGCATTTTGTTGACCCTCTCACGCAGGCCGATAACGTCCTCAGCCCGCGCTACGACGTAGGTCGGCCGATCCCGGCAGTCGCGAAGCATGCGATCTCGCGTTTCGACACCTGGCGCGACCAGCTGCACGACCTTGCCGATGATCGAGTCCTTGACGTCGTCGTAGGAAGCAGAGATACTGTTGCCCGAGACCCTCGCGTACTCGAACACTACGGCGCTAACGAAGTCCAGGAGGAGTTGCTGCTAGAACCACACAGCTGCCTTGGACGCGCTGTTCGCGTTGAGCGCCGCCAACGTTTCCTCATCGACCAACACGTCGACATCGGGCGTGCCTTCGATCACCTCCGCCAAGTCTTGACCTCCGAGGTCGATGAAGCGGAGGGTTCCCTGGGGGAGTCCGAATTCTTCTCTCTTGGCCTCGGTCAACGGTCGCGGCCGGAACAGCACAGCGCTAGAGGCGCGTGCGTCAAGTCGGAACGTCGCCCGGGCGAGCCAGGAGCTCGACCGCTTCGGCAGTCTCCGCTCGGCCAACGTGCCGGATGTCCAGTCCGGCGACAACGCCACGTACGCGTCGATCACGGCACCGTGGCTTCCAGCGCAGAACACCGGCGTACGATCTCCGTTCGGACGCCGATCGAGGCGAGTGCACCGTTCGAGATCTTCGAGCCTCTCAAGCCCATGATCAACGAGCTTCTCAGCGAGCTTGAGGCTGCCAGATCTGGCCACGACCACCAGGCGAAGCCACCGGGGATGGACCCCGATCTCCAGAGCCGCGTTGGTCAACTTCGTCCGGAATCGGTCGAAGTCGCCCTCGGCCGCCCAAACAAGCCGCACTTCACGTCGGACAAATGTGCCGTCATCAACAGTAAGGCTTGACCCGGCCCGGCAGGGAAGGTCGTCGTCAAGCAGTACCTCGGTCTCACTCAGCGAAGAACTCAGAGCCGAACCTACGGTGTAGGGACGAACCGTTCGCTTCTCGCGACTCATGGGTCGCGCCTAGTGAAACCGGATCTTTGTTCGGCTCCTGCCGACACGAAGTCCGCGTCGACGGTGAGTTCGACTGTCCAATCAGGTTCATACGGCTCGCAGCTGTACTCGAACACAACTTCTTGACCTGCTTCGAGACGTCCCATGAAAATGTCGGGTCTCTCGGGGTCCCGGCCAAATCCTCGAGGGGCGTCGATCTCGATCTCCAGCAAATCCGAGCGGCGGTCCTCAGCGACAAAGCCGCATCGGATCGCCACCTCAACCTCATCACGGGGGTCAACCACATGATCGTGGTGCGCGCTGAAACCGATTTTCGCCGTTCCGCTGAGTTCAAGCCGACCATCGGGAGCTTCGGTGAGCCGTTGGCCCGGTTCAATTGTGAAGGGCCGCGGACCAGCCTGCGGTGGCGACTGCCTACCGCGGGCCAATCCGCGCAGCAGCAGACGCATGAGACGATCCCATTCGGGCAGGCGTAGCTGGTCGGCATCGGGAGTCCGTGGCCTGATGCTGCGGCTGAACTGGGCGACGTGATCCTTGATCCGATCCAGGACAAATCTCGCGACCGCGGTGTCCTCGGGCCGGACATCGGAACCGTCACTGGTTGACTCCCAAGCGTCGTGCAGTTTCGGCTCGGTCTGCCGCAGCGCTTCGTTGACCGCTTCGTCCGCAACGAAGACTCCGCGAATGTGCGGAGCTTTCTTCCGGGCCTCGAAGTGCTCCACGACCATGCGCGGCGATCGCACGAGTGCTACGAGGCTGCGATGCTCAACCTCGTCGTCATCTAGATCATCCGGGTCGTCCGGTGCCGGCTGCGACCAGCCCGGCAGTTCGGTGACCAGACCTAGATCCCCGACCTTTTTGTTACCGGCGTGAGGACCCAGCTCATGCTTGCGGGCATTGTCCCGTTTGGCGTCCTGAGAGGTCGTCGCCACCTGATAGGCATCGATGAACGGGCGCAGATTCGGGTTTGACTTCGGACGCGGGACAAGTCCCCCCGCAGTTTCCGGCGCGGTCTCGTTGACGATGCTCACGTCGAACTGCAGTTCACCGCCGTCCTCCAAGGCCGGCCACCAATAGCGTTCAACGGCACGTTTGAGGTCAGCCGGATCCACCGTCGGACAAACCAACAGCATCGTCGTGCCGATCTGTTCCGGGTACTCCGCGGAGCGCAGTTCCAACCCTAGACCGGCCGCTAGTTCGTCAGCCTCCCCGTCTTCCGCGGGGACGATCTCGTCCCGGCTACCGCGTTCGGAACCGTAGTGCGCCCAGCCCTCATGGTGCTTACCATCAACTTCGTGCGGTCCCCAGTAGGTCATGCCGAGAAGACGGCGCGTCACGAAATTGTCTTCAGCCAAACCGCCGAAGCACGAGTAGGCGATCACGGTTCGGATGGCGGACGCACGGATCAGGCCGGCCTTGCCGTAGCCGAAGGAGCCGCCCCGCCCATCGGAGGCCGGGGTGAATCCGGTGCTGCACATCGCCAGCCAGAGTTTCGACTGCTGGGTACCCCAACCACCGCCCATACCTCCCCCGCCGGACTCTTTGACCTCCAAGAGACGCAGGTCTCCACCTCGGCTGAGTTCGGCAAAGCAGTCGCTCTCGGCTAGGCCGATATGTCGCCTGTCTTCAACCCGCGCAGCCCGATCTTCAAGTTCATCCAAACCGAAGCGGTTGATCAGCGCGTCGGCTTCATCACCGTCGACATCGAAGAAGCGGAAGCGGATCTCAAAAGGCAGCCGCTCTTCAGGTGCTTGCGACCTTCGACGTTCCATCGCCGCGTCCCAGGCATTCTGTATCGCTTCGCGGGCCAGCAGTGCAGCGTCGGGAGGGATCGCATCCGCGGAAAAGAACCCGGGTGCCTTCACCTCTTCGTTTCGGAAGACCTTCGCCAAGTCGCCACTGGCACCGAACGTGGTGGCATTGACCACAGGCCACGACCATCTAGGTGAACGCATCGCCGGGAGTGTAGGCGATTTGGACCACTCGGTTGCCAGCCGCGGATCCACTCATTTCCGCGCTTCTTGGCGCAGGGACTCGATGGCGGGGCGGCGGTGACAACCCTCAAGATGATCGTTCACAATGCCGGCCGCTTGCATCAGGGCGTAGCAGGTGGTGGGTCCCACAAAGCGCCAGCCCTGCTTCTTGAGCGCTTTGCTCATCGCGGTTGACTCAGCGGTTGTCGCCATGGCTGACACGGTGGCGTGATCGATCCGCGCCGGGCGGACCACAGAATCCGGCTCGAAACTCCAAAAAAACGCGGCCAGGCTGCCGTGCGTCTGCACAGTGTCCAAGGCCGCGCGGGCGTTGTTGATCGTCGCTTCGATCTTTCCCCGATGGCGGACGATGCCTGCATCGCCGAGCAGTCGATCCACATCGGACGCACCAAAGCGGGCCACCTGCTCGAAGTCGAAGCCACAGAAAGCGGCTCGGAAGTTCTCTCGTTTGCGGAGGATCGTCAACCAGGAAAGACCCGACTGGAAGCCTTCGAGGCACATCTTCTCGTACAGCCGCACATCGTCTGTGACCGGTACACCCCACTCCTGGTCGTGGTATGCCGAGTAGTCGTCGTGCCCCTCCCCCCACCAGCAAGCCAAGGTCGCATCGACCCGCCGCAGTAGACCGGCAGGAGCTCCGCCATCGGAGTCATCGGTGCCATTGGCGTCATCGGCCACAACCGAACTCCCGCCGAATCGCTCAACCGCGGCTGCGGAATTGGGATTTGGCGCCCTGACCGTCTTTGTTGAGCCGCTTCAGCAGGTGAAGACCCTCGAGGATCAACTCAGTAGCACTGGCCACCAGCGCTGGAGATTCAGCTTGATCCTCATCAGACAACAGCGCCTGCACCGGGGGAACAAGAGCCGGAATCTGCTCCAGCATCGCCGTATATGCCTCGTCGGTGACATCTTCCCCCGTGTCGACTACGAGGTCCCCCTCAAACGCCTCGACCACACCAAGATGCGTGTCAGGCGGCACTCGCTCTTTGAACACCGCGAGCACCGCGGCGCGCACCAGATTGTGAAGAATCTCGCCATCGCGCCCCTCATCGAGAGTTTCCATCTCGACTTTCCCCGAAGTCGACGCGGGGAGCGCTTCAAGATCGACTATGCGCGGCACTACGTGACTGCCACCGGCACGCAAGGTGCGCCGCACCGCGTTGGCCACCATGATCTCCTCGTTGGCGATCGAGAGCCGCACTGACACACCTGAACGTTGCGAGATGTGCTGGCTGGCCCGGGCCGCGTGAGTCAGGGTCGCCACGATCTCACTCATGAACGACGGGACCGATACCTCGATATCGGTGGCGAAGGCAACATCGGCCTCTTGTTCAACGATCGCCATCTCAGTGTCGACATCGAGGGGGTAGTGGGTGCGAATCTGAGAACCGAAGCGATCCTTCAGCGGGGTGATGATCCGGCCTCGATTCGTGTAATCCTCCGGATTCGCTGAGGCAACGAGCACCACGTCAAGGGGAAGCCTGACCTTGTGACCGCGGATCTGTACGTCCCTCTCTTCCAGCACGTTGAGCAGGCCAACTTGAATGCGCTCGGCTAGGTCGGGCAGCTCGTTCATCGCGAAGATCCCACGGTTGGTGCGCGGTACAAGGCCGTAGTGGATTGTGAGTTCGTCGGAGAGATAGCGGCCCTCCGCCACCCGGATCGGATCCACCTCGCCGATGAGATCAGCGATGGAGGTGTCTGGAGTGGCCAGCTTCTCTCCTAGGCGATCATCACGGTGGACCCACGAAATAGGCGTGTCGTCGCCGTGCTCTTCGATCAGATCACGGGCATGGCGCGAGATGGGATTGTAAGGATCGTCGTTGATCTCCGATCCCGCAACGATCGGCATCCATTCGTCGAGAAGGTTGCTGAGGCCGCGAATCATGCGAGTCTTGGCCTGCCCCCGTTCCCCCAAGAAGATGATGTCGTGACCGGCAATCAGGGCATTGGAAAGCTGAGGGTTGACCGTGTTGTCATAGCCGATCACCTCGCTGAACAGCGGGTCGCCGCTGCGTATGCGCTTGACGGTGTTGTTTCGCAGTTCTTGACGGACAGGGATCGACTCCCATCCGCTCTTACGAAGCGCCCCCAGGGTCTCGGGTCTCGTCTCTGGTCTCGACATGTCGGGGACACTACACGGGCGACAACCCAGACAAACAGTCGTGCAGGCTGAGCCTTCAGAGACTCAACGGTACGCTCGACAAGATGGAACTGACCGGCCAGTGGCGTGCAACCACCGCCAACGACGAGATGCGCCGGACGTTTCACCAACCCGAACTAGATGATCGTGCCTGGTCAGAGATCACAGTTCCCGGGCACTGGTCAAGCCACCCAGAGTTTGCCGAGGCCCACGCGGTGCTGCATCGAACCCGCTTTGTACTCAAAGTGCCCGACGTTGATCGTCGCTGTTGGTTATGGCTCGACGGAGTCTGTCAACAAGGCGATGTCTGGCTCAACGGCCGTTACGTCGGCACCACAGACGGTTACTTCATTTCTCACGGTTTCGACATCACCGAGCACCTCGAGGACCGCAGTGACCACCTGCTGGCCGTAGACGTGACTTGTGCTCCGGACAAGGGCGCCGCTGCGCGCACATCTCTGCTGGGCGCCCTTATCGACCCAGAACTCTCCGGGACTGCCGGGGAGAACCCCGGTGGCATCTGGCACCCCGTGCGCATCCGTGAAACCGGGAGCACCGCAATCCTGTTCTCGCGCACCGTGTGTCTGGACGCCGACCCGACCAGCGCTACTCTCGCTCTGCGTTGCGTGTTCGACACGCCAGACGCTGGGCCCGTGGTGTTGCGAACCAGAGTCTGCGGCCACGAGCACGAACTCGAGCATCCCGCGGCCGCGGGCGAGAACCGGGTCGAGTGGACGGTCGACGTGCCCGAACCAGAATTGTGGTGGCCTCACTCGTTGGGCGATCAGCCGCTGCATGACCTGCGTTGCGAGGTGGTTGTCGACGGCGAGGTCTCTGACTCATTCGAGACCCGCGTCGGGTTTCGTTCGGTACGCATGCGCAACTGGATTCTGCATGTCAACGGCGAACGCCTATTCGTCAAGGGCATCGGCATGCTTCCGACATCGGCCCGACCCGGCGACGCCAGCGCTGCGGAGGTAGCCGAGGACGTGCTCGCAGCCAAACGTGCGGGTCTCAACATGATCCGCGTGATCAGCCACATTGCCCGACCCGAGGTTTATGAAACCGCAGATGAGATCGGCATGCTTCTTTGGCAGGACTTTCCGCTCAGGGGCCAGATGGCACGGGGTGTTCGTCCACAGGCGACACGTCAGGCCCGAGAGGCGGTGGATCTTTTGGGGCATCACCCGTCGGTGACCGTTTGGTGCGCCCACGATGAGCCCTTCAAGAAGTCAGAGACACCCGCACCAACACCACCGCTGATCGGCCAGCAGACCCCCTCATGGAACCGCACCGTCCTGGACCGCTCGGTACGCAGGGTGTTGAACCGCACCGATGGTTCCCGTCCGGTGGTGGCGCACACCGCCGTACCGCCGACGTTTCCCGACTTCGACGGCACAACCAGTCATCTCTGGTTCGGCTGGCATCATGGCAGAGCCGCGGATCTCGCCGCTGCGGCGGCCCGGATCCCGCGAATGGCCAGGTTCGTGACGGCCTTCGGCGCCGCCACCGTTGAACGACAGAACCCGCATCTCGACCTCGACAATCCCGATGGTCCTCAGTGGCCAACGCTTGACTGGGCCGAGATAGCCGCGTCGATCGGCGCTCCCAGCGAATCACTGTTGCACCTGGTCGCGCCTGAACGTGCACGTGATGCCGAGGACTGGGCGAGGATGACGGGCGTCGCGCAAGCCGAAGTTATCAAGACCTCGATCGAGTTGTTGCGCCGACTCAAATACCGCCCGACCGGTGGTTTCTCGCTGTTCTATCTGGCTGATGCGTCAGAAGCGGGCGGTTTCGGAGTGCTCGACCGCCAGCGACGAGCCAAGCCTGGCTGGCAGGCACTGCTCGATGCTTGTCGCCCCGTAATCGTCGTTGCGGATCCCCTGCGCCCTCTGCTGTCGCCCGGTGAGGAGATCGACCTCGCGGTGCATGTCGTGTCTGATGAGCGCACCTCCATCGACGAGGCACAGGTGCAGGCGACAGTTCGGGCCAACATCACCGGTGGCGGCTCTGCGATCGTTTCAGAGCAGCGCTGGGGCGGGACGATTCCTGCAGACGACTGTTCGCTCATCGGCAGGGTGAACGCAATCGTTCCTGGTGTCGCCAACGAACTTGTGGTCAGTCTCAAGCTGACTGCCGAACAGTTGACCGTCACCAATGACTACCGGACCCCGGTCCACAGCCTGGCCGTGTAAAGATCATGGACATCGTCCTTGAAGCGGAGATCAGCCCGCAGATGAGCACCGCGTCCACAGTGCGGCTGGCTCAAATGGTCGAAGACACGGGCTTCGCCCGGCTCGGCATTTCCGATGTGGTGTATTGGCCCGACTCATTCATGGTCCAAGCTCTCTGCGCTCAGGCCACGAACCGCATCGCCGTGGGGGCCATGGTGACGAACCCCTACACCCGTCACCCGGTTGTGTTGGCGGGAGCATTGGCAACGCTCGACGATCTTGCTGGTGGTCGGGCATTCTGCGGGCTGGGTGTGGGGGCCGGTTTGGAGCCGCTGGGTATCGACTACCCGAAACCGGTGGCCGCGCTGCGCCGAACCGTGACCGAGATCCGTACCCTGTTGAACGGCGAGGAGGCTGGTGGTGAACGCCTGATCCGTCCGCCCACGCATCCGATCCCGATCTCCATCGGCACACGCAGCCCTCAAGTGATGCGCTTGGCCGGGGAGGTAGCCGACATCGCCCTAGTCGGCGGGCGTTATCTTTCGGCGGAGTTGGCCGCACAATACCGATCCTGGCTGGCAGACGGCGCGGGCCGTGTGGGGCGCGCGCTTGAGGACTTGGAGGTAGCGCCTCGCTTGACTCTGTGCTGCTCGCCCGACGGCGATCTGGCGCGGCGCAGCGTCAAACGCTACGTGGCTCACTACCTCACCCTGATTCGCCCTGCCGAACTGGCGGTTGAACCTGAACGCATGACCGCCATTGAGAGTGCTCTGGCGCGGAGTCAGGGTTGGTACTTCGACCACAACCGGACCGACGACGAAGCCCTCGACCATCTCATCGACAACCGTCTGGTGGAGGCTTTCACCATCGTCGGCACCCCCGACGAGTGCGCGCAGCAGCTTGAATCCGTTCTCGACATGGGCTTCACCAGCGTCAGCCTCAACCTCGCCGCTACGGCCCGCTCCACCGCCACCGAGGGTCTGGCCGAAACCATCACGTCCTTCTCCCCCGTGGTCGCATCGCTCACGGCCTCTTCATAAGCCAGCCACCCAAGCCCCTTTTAGCCAGGGAGCAGACCGATTCAGCCACCGGATTTACGGTGTTCAGCGTTCTTGCTACCGTATGTCGTGGACTATCAAGGCGTCGAGCGTGGTTATCGCCACGACCAGTCCATTTGCCGGAGGAAATCGCTTCGATGACAGTGGAAACTCCTGGGACGGTTGAGATAGAAAACACGAGCGACGGAGTTTCTGAAGCGCGAAATCCCTCGGACTCAATGCGGGCCGATGTCGAGGATGCTCGCCAAGTCCTTCGGCAAGGCAGCGGAAACGGGGCCAGAAGTAAATCTGCTCGTACCCCCACTGAAAGTGCTCACAAGCAGACGGACTCTGATAATTCCACCGCGACATTGGGGCCTCTACCTAAAGCGGGTCCTAGATCCATCACGCCCGTCTGGGGACTCAAGCTCGTAGATCACTACAGTTGGATTGCTGATGTCGCCGACGAGCCAATAGATCTAGCAGTGTTTGACGCGAGGTCGAGAACAGCGTTTAGACGCGGACATATTCGAACTTGGGGAGAATTGGGGGGACAGACGAATGATTCGCTCCACACGATTCCGGGCATAGGCGATCTCACAGTTCGTCGCATCAACCAAGTGCTCACAGCGCATGGCCCCGTCGTGCAAGAGCGATTGGCTATCGACGCGATGCAACGTCAGACCGTTTCCAAGCGCGAGCACGGCTCCGCTCCACCCAACTTCAACCTGCGGATTGCCATCGAATGGGCAAGTGCTCACACAGATGACCAGACACTAGCTGGACTTCTGAGGGTCTACGACCGAGGAGTTGAGATCCCAGCGAACGTAGCCGACGAGATGGAGACACTACTCGCCACCCCACTATCACGACTAACAGATCACGAAGTACCCCAGCTCGGCGAGTTAATCGAAGAGTTGCTATCGCAGGCAAAGGATCCAGAGTTGCTTGCGTCGCGTGAGTTCTCGCAGGTACGACCCACTTTGGCGGAGCTGGGTCGTGATCAAGGCGTTTCCCGGGAACGGGTACGACAGAAGGTAGCTAAGGATGCAAAACACTTACGCAAACTTCTTGTATGCGAACGATTCCAGACTGTTCGATGGGCTGTCGGGAGATTGCAAGCGGAGTTTGGGGTCGCGATCCCGACCGATAGCGAACCCGTGAAACGATGGGAAACAAGACTTGGTGACCGCCAATCCAAAGCCCTGCGGTGGCTTGCAGGCTATGTCTACGACGGCAATTGGATTTACCGAGGCAAAGGCGGACGATCGCATCTTGCCAGGATGCTTGGCAATCTTGTTGGAGATGAGTGGTTAATCAGTACCGAGGATTTGCTCGGCGGCCTAGACCCATCGGTGAACCCGAGTGCCGCAATTGGCTTCTTCTCGGAGTCCGGCCGGTGGCGAGACATCGGGGATGGGTGGTTCGTCCGGTGGGATGGTCCAATTCAAGCGAAAGCTGAGCGGGTTCTCCGGTTGACATGTCGGCCTATGGCGCCTGACGACCTAATTGAAGCGATCGGTCATGGCTCGGCCACAAGCCTGAAGAATCAATACAAACCTAGTTTGGTTCGCGTTGACAAGCAGTTTCGTCTGGCGCTCCGAGAATGGGGATACGAGGAGTACGAAGGGATCACAACCGAGATTGAGCAGAGGATTGACCGAGGCGGGGGCATCGCATCTGTGTCAGCGATGATCGAAGAGTTCGTCTCTGACTTCGGCGTCAAAGAGGGATCGGTTCGAGCATATCTGGAGGTCGGTCCCTACCTCATCTCGGGCGACGAGGTACGCCGTCTTGCCAACCGCGGTTACACACCAAGCAGTGTTTCGGGGCGGCAGCATGCCATACCGATCAGAGAGAAGTGGGGCCAGCGCTTCACCGTGTCCGATACCAACCTGAAAGGGTATTCTTTTGGCCTGGACCGAGACATCGCCGCCCACAACGGGCTTCAGCCGGACGACTCCCTAGTTGTTCCTGCCACGCATTCGGGTTCTATCGTTGGAGAGGCTTCGCTCATCTGGAGGCTAACCAATATCAGCGGGACAGTAGATGTGGGCCGGCTCAGCAGCGTTCTCAAAGAACTGGGGATAGACGCAGGCGAGGAAATCGTCATTGTTGCCACACCTGAGTCGTGCGCCGTGTTGCGCGACAGCGAGACGCCCCAGCAGGGGCGCTCAGCTATAAGCGCAGACATACGGCGGTCCCTTCTCGGGCGTGATTGAGGGACTTGTGCCAGGGTTGCGCGAAATCGAGTGGCAAACTACCTACTCGACAGACAAGGACGACCTCGTCGCCGCGTTCTACCAGCCTTGCCTAGAACGCTCAACGGCCTATTGGCGAGCCGTCGGCTACTTCTCCAGCAAAGTCCTGGCTCTGATTTCACCCGCAATCGAACGGTTCTACGCCCAGAACGGCGCGATGCGGATTGTGGCCTCGCCTGCTTTATCTGAGGCAGACAGGGCGGCGATTCGGAATGCCTACAAGAAGCGGGCTGAAGGCGAGCAGTTACAGGAAGATGAAACAGTAATAGCCTGCCTTCGCCGGTATCTCGATCCCAGCCGATTGGAGTCCGGTGAGGAGCGGCTTCGCCTCCAATTGCTTTCCGGCATGATTCGGGACGGGCTTCTCGATCTCCGAATCGCAGTCCGATCGCACGACAACGGCGATGTGGGCCTTTACCACGAGAAAATCGGTGTCTTCGTTGATGCGCACGGGGACTATGTGACGTTCAACGGCTCACCTAATGAAACGTGGAACGGCTGGGTCCTCAATGCCGAGAGTTTCGCGCTTCATAGGTCTTGGGGCCCCGAAGCCGGACATGCCCACAACGAGCGGTTGCTCTTTCAGCAAACATGGGAGGAGCAGCGCCCCGGAGTCTCGCTATTCCAGCTCAACGACGCGGTCACCTCGGCGCTGTTTGAACGGTTCCCCCCTCTCGACCCCGATGACGTAAGGCGTAAAGGTGTGTCCTCGTTTCGGCTCCCTAAGCGCTCCTCGGAGGAAGAACCAGATCTCGGCTTGTCCTACCCCGAGTTCCTTGCGGACGGTTTACGCGACTACCAGCAGAAGTGCGTCGAAGACTGGTTCAAGGCCGGCTGCCGGGGGACATTCGCCCTTGCCACGGGTACCGGCAAGACAGTGATCGCACTGACTGCCGCCCGCCAGTTCGCTGAAGAACATGCCCGGAACGGGGAATCGACACTCGTACTGATAGTCGTCCCAACCAAGGACTTAGCCGGACAATGGCAGCGCAACGCCAGACAGTTCAATTTCCCTACCACCACTTGCAACAGCGATAGCCCCGGCTGGCCCGACAAATTGAAGATCGCCATCTCAGGGTTGCAAGGCTCGGAACCGGGAGTCTGGTGCGCCATCGTCACGGCGGACACAATGACCGGAGAGAGGTGGAAAACCCTGTCCGCGGGTATCGACAACCTAGATGGAAACCTGCTTGTCGTTGGGGACGAGATGCATTCCCTAGGGACACAGCGGAGACTTCGCTGCTTGCCTGGTCGCGATCGTCCTACTGTCGGCAAGGTCGGACTGTCCGCCACCCCGCGGCGACACAACGACGAGCACGGCACAGAGGAGCTGCTTGACTATTTCGGCGAAGTCCTCGCCAGCATCGACATCGCTGAGGCCATTCGGCTCGGTGCCCTCACTCCGTATACATATAACCCCGTCATTGCGCACCTGAGTGGCGACGAACAGGAGATGTTCGAGAGCCTCAGCCGAGAGATCGGAAAGGCCTGGCAGTCAAGCGCAGGAGATGACGAAAAGTTCTACCGCATTGCCGGACGATATCTGAGTGAACGCACCAAGTTGCTGAGCCACGCCGAGGAGAAAACGCAGAAAGGTCTAGAGCTCGTTAAGGCGGGACGGGCGAACAACTATCAGATCCTCTACACAGGCGAGGGAGCCCACCCGTTGACCGGAGTGGTTCAGATCAACCACTTTGTGGCGGAGTTTCGCAAGGCAGGGATGTCGGCCAACAAGTACGACTACCAGACCAGCCCCGACCAGCGCCAGATGAACCTCGACATGTTCCGGGGCGGCGAACTCGACGTGCTAGTTGCAATGAAATGCCTCGACGAAGGAATCGACATCCCCGAAGCGCGGCGCGGTGTCATCTTGGCGAGCACACAGAACCCACGGCAGTTCGTCCAGCGCCGTGGCCGGCTCCTTCGAACGGCACTAGGCAAGAAAAGCGCCGAGCTGGTAGACGTGCTTTGCCTCCCCACCAGGCCACTTGACCGGGCAAGCGAGGCGTACATCTCCGAACGTAACCTCGTGTCTCGCGAGCTGACTAGGGCGCTGGAACTAGCGGAGGCCGCGACCAACGGCAAGTATGCTCCGCCCGTTGCGCTGACAGAGATCATCGCCGCCTACGATCTCTTTGAGTTGACAGAGAACTACGGAAACCGAACTGATTGGATGCCAACAGCGGAATTGGAATGAAATGGACACCAGAGAGATCAACTCAGACCGGCCGACAACCGAAGCGGTCGACGACATTGTCGGACGATTGGCGCCAGACGAGGTTGCAACACTCCAATGGCTCATCAATGAGATCCGCGGGCGTTTCGGCGCGTCAGACAACTTCGACCCCGACGATCCCAAATTCAACGAGCTGGTAAAGCAGCTGGCGTCGAGAGTGATTTGAGATGCGGCTAGAGAGCATAAGACTCGTCAACTGGCGGAGCATTCGCTCTTGCGACATGGACCTGAGTGCGAACGTAACGGTCGTAATCGGGCAAAACACCGCTGGCAAGACAGCCCTCCTCAACGCTTTCGTATGGTGCTTGTACGAACAGACAACCCCCGGCTTCTCCAAACCTGACGACCTGTGCAACCATCAGGCGAAGCTTGAATTGAGCGTGGGGAAGGAAACCAAAACAGAGGTAGAGGTGATCTTTTGCCACGGCGTTGGTGAGGCCGAGCGCAGATACGTGTCACGGAGGTCGCTGACAGTCAGCCGGACAGGCCCTGGCAATGAAGACTTCGACGAAGGAAAGCCCCAGTTGGTGTTGAGCATCTATCCCTTGGGACCCTCAGGCAACACTAGGCAAGCACGGGGCGAAGACGCCCAGCAGGAAATTCAAGCAATCATCCCGGCCAGCCTGAACCCCTACTTCTTCTTCCCGGCCGAGAACATCGGCTCGTCAATAGGTTCCCCTGACGCAAGGGCGGCATCAGTCAAAGACGCTGTAAGCGTCTTGCTCGGGTTGAGGCGGTACGAGGTTGCCGACGCCGCCATCAAATCGGCGCTGCGTTTGCCGAAACTCAAAGAGAAGGCATCCAACGACTTCGATATCCGAAAGGCTCAGGAGCGCAAGGACAATGCCAGGGAGGAATACGACCAGGCCCGATCCGATCTGTCGGATTTGGACGACCAAATTGTGCGCGTGCGGCAGCTGCAGGAGGCAGCAGAACAGGCGGCCAAGCGAGCCGACGAAGAGAGAGAGCTAATCGAGGAACGCAATCGGATCAAGGGGGAATATGAACAGGCGAAGCAGGAAGCGGATGACGCCACCGCCAGCCGGCGAGAGGCGCTGAACAAAGAGTGCTTCAACCTGTTCGGCACCGGAGCGCTGGAGCAAGCAAGGCAAGTCCTCGACAGGGCCACATCCGACGCCCGAATTCCGCCGAAAGTGTCCGCAGGTCTGCTTGACGACCTGATCGCCAACGCCCAGAAGTGTATCTGCGGTCAACCGATCACCGACGCGGAACGCGGCACCCTCAGCAGGCTTCGCCGCGAAGTCGTGGAAGATATTGTGGCCGAGTCGGCTAGCAACATCCGGGCACGCGTGGCTGAAATAAGCGCCCAGCTGTCGGCGAGACAAAACGAAACATCTCCGCACACCGTGCTGAGAGCCGCTAACGAAGCTATAGCCGACGCACACCGGAGCATGGCGACATGGGGCACCAAACTCGACGAGTTCTATGCGGAAAACCCAGCGGTCGAAGGAGATTCAGGCTCTAATCCCCTCAACGCGTTCATTCAACACTCTCGCACCCTCGAGAACCTCAACAGAGAGCAAAGCGACCTCCGAGAACATGTAGACGCGTTGGCAAGGGCGAGACGCGAAGCGGACAACCAATATGACAAGCTGAAAAAGAAACGAGGCCAAGCGGATGAAGTCAGTAACGCCAGGGGCCAACTGACCCGTATCGAAGCAGCAGTAGAGGACATCCAGGTGGAGTTGAGCGATGGTTCGCGACGCGATCTCCAGCGGGCCATCAACAAAATTGCCAGCGAAGTGCTGCTGCGGGACTACACAATTCACCTGACAGAGAACTTCGACATCGAAGCTCGGCAGAACGGCATCAACATCGGAGGCTCATCGTCAGACCACTCCTGGGTTACGTTCGCGTTCGTAGGAGCAATCTCTGGCCTGATCGACATGTACGACAGGGAACTCGACAACATGGACGAGGCAGGCAACATCGAACTGAAACCAGGGGCCGGGTACCCGCTGGTGCTTGATGCACCGTTCTCGCCGTTCGGCGAAAGGTATGCCGCTGAATTCGCTGATCGGTTGCCCGATCTTGCCCCCCAGTCAGTCTTGATAGTCCGCGAGGATCAGCTTGCACATCTCGAGCCAATCTTGAATGCCGGACCGGACAAGACCCGCGTGTATCTGATGTGCCTCCATGGGCCCCCCACAGCCGAAAAACAGGAGATCCCGTGGCGCGACAATTCCAGGCGTGCTTACGTAATTCCGTCTGACGACCCGAACAACATCCGCACAGTGCTAGAAGAGCTTCCTCTATGAATCGACAAAGATCCAGGGACCGCGTCAGGATTTCTGACGAAAACGCCCCGGTACTGGAGGCATTGGGCGACAACACCACGCTGGTCCCTGTGTTCAACAGTCAGGCCGAAGCGGTCGCGTTCGCTGCAACTGTCGGGTACCACTTCGACAAGTTCGAACCAGTGGAAGGTCAGAAGCTAAAGGCGATTCTCTTCCAGCAGATTGACAACACCACCAACCTCGGCAGCTATCTCGACGCCGTCTTCGCTCTCGCCCGTACTAAAGACATCGACGTCCTAGGGCCCCTAGAAGACGAGGTCAGCCCGACAATGGACCGCGTCCTCATTTTCGAGGGCTACGTCAACGGTGGTCTCTCCTATCTCCGCAAACAGGGCTTCGATGCTGCCCAGCCAATCGATGCAGTGCTCAGCCTGGCCCGTACACTCGATCCGAAGAATTCGGACCTCCTTAGAGGCCCCGCAAATAGGCGCTGATCTGCAGAAATGCCTGAATCTCCGACTGAAGCTTCGGCATCTTGACCTGCGGCTTTGCTTGGAGCGGCCACAGTTGCAGCAAAATCCGTTGAGATTCTTGTCACCTATTTGCGCGCGCTCTTAGCCGCTCTTGACGCGCACGACGCGGTGGCCCCGGAGTGCGACACCGCATTCGCTTAGGCGTTCTTGCCAGCCGCGGAGGTTCCCGATCGTTCTGGTGTCCGTGTCAAAAAGACCAAACCGTTCCTCTTGAGCAGTAAGGCGGGCGAACTTCTGGCGCGAGGGATAGTCGCTTGCGACGAAGGTCTCCTTTCGGTGGAGGATGGGAGGATTGGCCGTACTGGTGTAGTCGCGTTCATCGACATCCAGTGCACCAATCCGGACGAATGTCGTCCGATGCAGGACTGGATGAGGATCCTTGTCGAATGCGGGGTATTCCAGGTAGGACACCTTTGGCCTGTTAGTAGCCAGCTTGATGATATTGGCCCCATCGACTTCCCCGACTAGCCATCTTGCGCAACCCTCATAGACACGGAGCACATGGGGGAGGTCGGGAAGTGCTGATTCGTGCACGTACAGGGAAGTGGGGAGACGCTTCCCTACTGGAGACTCGTCAGCAGCGCCGGCGACGACCTGGGAGTCACCGGTGCTGAAGAGGAGTTGATCGGCCTCCGCGGTTGCCTGTTTGTATGACCCGATGAGCCCTCGAACGTCATACCGGGTCGTCTCTGGTAGCGCGGTGAAAGTCGGTCGTCGATTGAGCTTGAGGAGGGCCAGGTCGACAAGAAGGTCGAGTCGCCGCTCAGCCGAAATGGTGTCCCAATCTGTCTCCGGCGTCACCATCACTGCAACGCGCCAGGCTCGGCGCAGCGACCCGGCAGCTTCCTTCAGCTTTGCTTGCAAGTCGGGTCGTTCAGTCCGGGAGGGCAGGCGTCCTCGCTCGCTGTAGAACTCCATTAGTGCGTCAATCGACTCCCGGTGTTCGTCGTAGATGCGATCGCTCCTCGAAACCTTGGCGGCGTGGCGCCTGCGAGGTCGCGTCCGCATCAGGAATTCATTGGCGACCGCTTCAGCCTTGAACGCCACGAAGATCCCGGGGGCGATGGCGACGGTCTCCGATTCGAGAACCGTGTCGAGCCACGACCGCAGCTCTCCTTGGCTGTAGAACTTTTGAAATGTCCCGTGCCCGGTGATGAATCCATCACCGTGTGGCCGGCCTTTCGAGACAGTACGTAGTTCACCGTTCAGCCTCGCCGAGACGACCAGCGCCTTTTCTGTGAGCTCCCAGGCATCTAGGGCTGCGTCTCTCCTCTCCGAAGGATCAGGAATGACATTGATCACATACCCAAGGTTGACGACTTCTGCGCTTGCCTTCTCGACATCTGGGCGGAAGTGTGGATCCCAGCCATTAGCTGTGACCCCGGCGCGGGCGAGTCCTTCTACATCATCACCGTGTCCACAGCCGTAGTCGAAGAACGTGCCGCCCGTCGTCACCAGTCCAAGATCAGCCGCGAGCTGCACCGGGCGTGACAAGACTCCTCGGACCATCGCCGTGCGATGCCGATTCTCGGCTTGTGCGCTCACCGCAACGCGTTTGCGAGGCGCTCTGCCACATCCATCCAATCGACCAGCACTGGGTCGTGGGACCACGAGACACGGAGCGCGCCTGAGGCACGCTCCGAAGCAAGGCCCATTGCCGAGAGGGCGTGCGAAGGCTCGTAGGAGCTCGAAGTGCATGCCGATCCGTTGGAGATAGCCACAAGGTCTCTGAGGATCATCATCGCTGCTTCCGCATCAAGCCCTGGGATGGACAGATTCATGACGTGTGGGAGTACTTGGTTTTGGTCCCCGTTGTAGACCGGATCCAGGGTCTCAAACGCCGCAGTCGCCTTAGAACGTTCGGCAACGCAAGCTGATGACCTCTTGCCCTGTTCCACCAGCGCTAGGCGGCAGGCTTCGCCGAGTCCGGCTACGAGAGGGACTGGGACGGTTCCCGGCCGCAGGCCCCGCTCCTGTCCACCTCCAAACATCAGCGGCGAGAGCGGAGGACGTTCGTATCCGCGCCGTCGGGCAATAAGCGCTCCAACACCCATAGGACCATAGAGCTTGTGGCCGGATACCGAGATCAGATCAATGCGTTTATCGGCCAATCCTCCGATCTTGCAGAAGCTCTGTGCGGCATCAACATGCCAGTAGGCGGGATGGCCCTTGAGCACCTCGGCAATGTCGTTGAGGGGCTGGATAACCCCTGTTTCGTTGTTGGCATGCATCGTGCTGACCACGAACGTGTCGGGGCGCAGCCGATCGGCTAAGTCCTCCGGGTCGACCCAACCGCTTTCGGCTACAGGGACGAGCTCGAGCTCGACTCCTTTCGTCATCGCGAGCGCTTCGAGTGGCTCAAGGACGGCCTTGTGCTCGATCGCCAGCGCGAGCGCATGGCGACTACCAGTCCCCCACGCATGTTGCGCCAGACCCAGCAGAGCCAGATTGTTGGCCTCCGTAGCTCCCGACGTGAACAAGACCTCATCGGGCATGGCACCGCACCCGTCAGCTACGTACGACCGAGCCTCCTCAACAGCTTGGCTAGCAATCATCCCATACTCATGGGTTCTAGAGCCTGCGTTGCCGAACTCGGTTTCCATATAGTGCCGTACCACGGCCGACACGCGGGTATCGACCGGTGTTGTTGAGCAGAAATCCAGGTAGGCGGGCATTTCACCCCTTGGGTCAGTCTCTTTCGTTGGCAGCGAGTCTACAATCCGTTGCACGGGAGACTCGTCGATTGACTGATCCCCGCGTCAAGCTAGGGATTCAAGCAAGGCGAAGGGGGTGTATGGCCGACTCAACAGTCAAACTGAAGATTGGATCGGGGCTATCCAATGGCTCGGCTTTCAGAGAGCATGGACTCTTCACCGAGATCGAAAGGATCACAGCCCAAGTCAAAGATCTGTACCACGCTGATGAGATCCCATGGGTCGTTGGCTACTCAGGCGGAAAGGACTCCACGGCCACGCTCCAACTGGTTTGGGCGGCACTCAGCTCGCTGCGCCCTGAACAACGCCACAAGCACGTATATGTCATCACCAACGACACGCTCGTAGAGAACCCTGCGGTGGCTGCGTGGGTGCATCGCTCTCACCAGGCGATGGAACAAACAGCAGCCGACCAAGTTCTGCCTATCTCGACCCATATGCTCTCGCCGGAAGTGAACGAGACCTTCTGGGTAAACCTCATCGGCCGTGGCTACCCCGCTCCGAGTAGGCGGTTCCGCTGGTGCACCGAGCGAATGAAGATCAACCCCACAACCCGATTCATCCGTTCCGTGGTGAAAGACAACGGTGAGGCAATCATCATCCTCGGAGCGAGGCGCGCCGAGTCGGCCGCTCGGGCAGCGCGTATCGACCGGCTCGACCGGAGGTCCGTAAGAGACCATCTCACCCCTCACAGCGACCTCGCCTCCGCTCTCGTGTACAAACCCATCGTCGATTGGACCAACGACGATGTCTGGCTATACCTGATGCAGACCCCCAACCCGTGGACATTCGACAACAAGCAACTGCTCACGATGTACCGAGAGGCATCACCAGATGCCGAGTGCCCTGTTGTCATGGACACCTCTACCCCGTCGTGTGGCAATTCCCGGTTCGGTTGCTGGACTTGCACTGTCGTGGACAAGGACAAATCAATGGCGGCAATGATCCACAATGACACGGAGAAAGAGTGGATGCAGCCGTTGCTGGATGTCCGTGACCAGATCGCCGACGCGACCGAGGGCCGAAACCTCCGTGACTTCCGACGACTCAACGGGAGAGTATCGCTCTACAACGACCAGCATGTCCCAGGGCCCTACACACAAGAGGGTCGCGCTCACTGGCTCCGCTTGGTTCTCGAAGCTCAGACCTGGGTTCGCATCTACGGACCAAGAGACGTAAGCGATATCGAGCTGATCACCATGGAAGAACTACACGAAATCCGGAGGATATGGGTTGCCGACAAGCACGAGTACGAAGATCTTCTGCCCTCAATCTACAACGAGGCTACGGGCCAGCCGTTCCCGGGCCAGACCCGGTTTGACGACCAGTTTCCCTTCCAGGCCGAAGACCTGGACGAACTTCAGGAACTCTGCCGTTCCGAACTCCAGTACGAACTCATCCGCGAACTGATCTCCGTCGAGCACAACCACCGAACGGCCGCTCGCCGGAGCGGACTTTGGCGAGACATCAAGAGCGCGTTCGACCGATCCGGGTACGAGTCGCCCGACGAAGCCATCAACCTCGTGCGTGCGCAGACACGAGGACGTGAGTCGGTCGCGACCGGGACTCCGGTCGAATTCCGCGTGTCCTCGCATCACATGTCTCCAGGCCACAACGGCGAAGAGTGAACCTGATGCTTCTTCGCTCGCTCACTCTCAACAATTTCGGGGTGTACCAAGGCCTGCAAACAGTCCGCTTCTCAACGGAACAAGAGCGCCCGATCACGCTGATCGGGGGACGAAACGGCACAGGCAAAACATCAATACTGGATTCGATCCCTCTATGCCTTTACGGCAAGAGAGCCCGCCGAATCCTTAACGGATCTTCTTACCCCGAGTATCTGAACAGCATGCTGCATCACGGGGAGCGCGCGGCATCGATCGCCTTGGAGTTCGACCGGATCGAACAGGGGCAGGTGGTTCGTTATGTCGTCGAACGAACCTGGAATCGGACGACTCGGGGAAGGTCTACCGATCATCTCAGCGTGTCGACGAATGAACAGGCGAGGCCAGACCTCGTCGCTGTGTGGCCTGAATTCGTCGAGGGGGTGATGCCATTAGCGGTGTCATACCTCACGATCTTCGACGGCGAGAAGATCGAGTCACTCGCTGACCCGACCTCATCGGCCGAGACTCTCCGCACAAGTCTCTATGGGTTGCTGGGCCTGGACCTCGTCGACCGCCTCCGGTCCGACTTACTTGACTATCGCCGACGAACGGCAAAGGCCCAAGGTCCGCGATTGGCACCGCAACTGGCAGACGAACTAGCCAGAGCCGAAGAACAGCTTGCCCAAGCAAACCAAGAGTCGCGATCCGCGAGCCAAGCACTGGCCGACGCGGAGAGCGCTAGAACAGATCTCGAAACTCAACTCCAGAACGCAACCGACAAACTCGCAATCGCAGGAGGCGACCTACTCGCCCGACGCGACCCTCTACGTCGCGGCCTAGCCGAGGCCAACGCAATCGCTACCACCGTAGAACGGGAACTGATCCAACTTGCGGCCGGTGATCTACCCCTTACCCTTGTGCCGACTCTGCTCAAACAGGTCGCTTCTGCTGGAGAACAGAACGAAGCGTCTCACCTCGCTCTACAGATTCGCACAGCGATGGCTGTGCGAGACGACCGGGTCTTAGAGTCGCTTGAAACTGCCCTCGGATTCGGCGAACAAGAATCGCAACGAGCGCGCGAGGTGCTTCGAACCGACTTGGAGTCGTTAGAGCGACCGGTAAAGCCGACATTTTCGCCCACCCTTGAGTGCGCGGACGCCGCACGCAACCTGTTGAATCTTCGCTCTGTCGAGCTGCGATCCAGCGCGGCGCGCTTAACGAAGCAGCTTGAGGATCTCGATGCCGAGATCGAAGATTTGGGGGGACTCCTCGCGGCAGTACCCGAACCAAACAGCGTGGTGCCAAGCGTCCGGCAGGTGGCCACCGCCGAGGCTGAACTTCGTGCTGCCAAAAAGGCAGTGGAAAGAGCGCAAGCCGAACTCGTCAAAACTGAGAGGCGCGTCGATCAAGCTCAAAAAGAGTGCGACGTGATTACGCACGAGATGCTTGACGCAGGTATCAGCGAGAAGAACGCAGCGCGAGTCTCCCGCGAGGTCGTAGCGGCCAACGAAGTACTTGCCGGGTTCGCCAAGTACATCCTCCATAAACACCTGGGAAAAATCACCGATGAAATTGATGCTGCTCTGGCAACGCTGCTCCGCAAGCAACTACTCGTGTCTGGAGTGGAGATCGACCACGATGACCTGACCGTCACCCTTCGTAACACGCAACGGGAACTAGTCCATACCCAAGGCCTGAGCGCGGGAGAAAACCAAATGATTGCGACCGCCGTTCTGTGGGGATTATCACGAAGCACAGGTATGGACCTGCCGACCATCATCGATACGCCAGTGGGCAGACTTGATCGGTCACATAGAACGAACCTGATCCGACACTACTTCCCCAAGGCTTCGCGGCAAGTTGTTCTGCTTTCCACCGACCAGGAGATCATCGGGGACCACCTTGATCTCCTACGACCGCACATCGGTATCGAACAATGCTTGGTCTTCAATGAGACAGACGCGAGCACCACAGTGACGATGGGTTATTTCGATGAGTAGGCATGCAATCGTCGACACGGTCCGGGTTGATGAACGCGCCAAGACCCAACTCACGACCCTGAAACGACGAACGGGGATCAAAAACTGGAACGTGCTGTGCCGCTGGGCACTATGCGTTTCCTTAGCCGAAGCCTCCATGCCTGCCGACCAAGAGGTCGGTACGCTGTCCAACGTAGAAATGTCTTGGTCAACATTCGGAGGGCAGGCCGCGGACATCTATGCCGCCATCGTTCGTGCCCGCTGTGAAGCTGACGGTATACCCCAAACCGCCGACGCTTTAGCAAAGCAGTTTCGGCTCCATCTGCACCGTGGGATCTCCTACCTGGTCGGAACCGAAGACACCAAGACGCTGAGCGGCCTGATCTCCCTCGCCATCCAGCCCTAACTCTTCGCCATCAGCGGGAGAACGCTCTCGACGCATTCGTCCATGGTTGCACTGGCGGCTATTGAGGCTTACACGTAGGTTAATATATTTCATGTATTTATAATAAATATTATGTCGCTCTTCCAAACTTCCTGCTAGAGTTCGGTTCACAGCCGGACGCTCCAGGAGGATCGCCGTGACATCCAAAGCCATCACCGCATCGTCTCTACCACGCAACGAACCCGCTAAGGCCCCAACGAAGACTGGCCCCAACAAAGACGATGACACGCCTCAAGCTGCGGCACTGCGACGCAAGTTTCTAAGGAAGGCGGTTGAGGAGTACGAGGCCGAGTTCGGGGCTTTCACCGAGGAAGAACTCGCTCAAGCACGCTCTGAGACGGCCAGGTGACAACGCTTGTGCTCGACACTGGTGCGTTGATCGCCCTAGACCGCGGTGATCGACGCGTTTGGTCCAAATTTCGATTGGCAGTGGGGGAATCTCACACCGTTCAAGTTCCCACACCAGCCTTGGCTCAAGCGTGGCGCGGAGGAAACCGTCAGGCGCGACTCGCCAACGCACTCAAGGGAGCACGCGAGGTGCCGCTCGACAGCCAAGCGGCACGAAGGGCCGGAGTATTGTGCGGCGAAACCGACACAGCCGACATTGTGGACGCTTCAGTCGTCGTTGCTGCAATTGAGGCAGAACATGAAGGGGCCGTCGAGGTGCTCACCTCAGACGGTGGCGACCTGAGGCATCTATTGATCGCGGTCAACTCGAGCGCGCGCGTTGTAAACGTGTAGGCGTCAGTCCAACCGCTTGCTCGGGTTAGCTAGGGGGCGGTTGGGGCGGTACCGTTCACCCAAGCCAAGCGACCAGAAAGCGACATTGATGGCGCAGACCGCTCCGCCACGAATCGACACCGGGCAACAGCATGAGGTCGCGCCCGTTCGTCGGAGGCCAAGGCAGCTTCCGTGGCCGCTGAACATCTATCAATCGGCGATCGGCAAGAAGTACGCCATGGCGATCTCAGGCATTGGTCTGCTCGGCTTCGTGGTGGTCCACATGATCGGCAACCTCCACCTCTACGAAGGCCCAGTACAGGTCCACGAATACGGAGAAGCTCTGCGCGATCTCGGCGGCCATCTGGCGCCGCGCACATTCCTGTTGTGGCTGATGCGCCTCGGCCTCATGGGCATGTTCGTGATTCACATTCACAGCGCCTACTCACTCAGCCGCATGAGCCTCAAAGCCGACGATTCATATGCCGGCAAGCGCAACTACATAGCCGCCGACTTCGCGAGCCGCACAATGCGCTGGACCGGCCCGATCGTGCTGCTCTACCTGCTGTTTCATCTGGCCGATCTGACTTGGGGATGGTGGCTCGGCGATGAGTACGTGCGTGGCGACATCTACCACAACGTGGTCGAGTCGATGAGTTCGCTACCCGTGGCGATCATCTATATCGTCGCCAACGTGGCGTTGGCGGTGCATATTTTCCATGGCACCTGGTCGATGTTCCAAAGCCTGGGACTCAACAACCCGAAGTTCAACGATCTGCGCCGCGGTATAGCCGGAGGTCTCGCGGCGTTGATCCTGATCGGGAACCTGAGCTTTCCAATTGCCGTTCAAGCGGGTTTGATCAACGAAGACAACCGCTCCGTCCCCGTCGGCGAGTTCAACACTGATTCCGGCCACACGGCTCCGGCTACGCCCGGCAACAACACCGCGGCTCCGGCTGCGCCCGGCGAAAGCAACGCATGATGGTTGTACTCGATGCCAAAATCCCCGACGGGCCAATTGCCGAGAAATGGGACAACCACAAGTTCTCGGTGAAGCTGGTCAACCCGGCCAACAAGCGCAAATTCGACATCATCGTCGTGGGCACAGGACTGGCCGGAGCGTCCGCCGCGGCCTCGCTCGCCGAACTCGGCTACAACGTGAAGGCTTTCACGTTCCACGACTCGCCTCGGCGGGCCCACTCGATCGCTGCCCAAGGCGGCATCAACGCAGCCAAGAACTACCGCAACGACGGCGACTCGGTCTACCGCCTCTTCTACGACACGGTGAAGGGCGGCGACTACCGCTCACGGGAAGCCAATGTGTACCGCTTGGCGCAAGTGTCGCTCAACATCATCGACCAGTGCGCCGCTCAGGGAGTGCCCTTCGCCCGGGAGTACGGCGGCCTGCTAGCCAACCGCTCATTCGGCGGTGCTCAAGTCAGCCGCACCTTCTATGCCCGCGGACAGACCGGTCAGCAACTGCTGCTCGGCGCCTACCAAGCCCTGGCGGCCCAGATCAAGGCTGGCAAGGTAACGCTCTACAACCGTTCCGACATGCTCGACGTCGTGGTCAAAGACGGAGAGGCGTGCGGCATCATCACCCGCGACATGCTCACAGGCGAGGTACACGCCCACAGTGCCCATGCAGTGGTGCTGGCCACCGGCGGTTACGGCAACGTCTACTACCTGTCGACCAACGCAATGGCCTGCAACGTGACCGCGGCATGGCGAGCCCACCGAAAAGGAGCGCTGTTCGCCAACCCCTGCTACACCCAGATCCACCCGACATGTATCCCCGTCAGCGACGAGTTCCAGTCGAAGCTCACCTTGATGTCGGAGTCGTTGCGCAACGACGGACGCATCTGGGTTCCACGCCAAATCGACGACGCCCGCTCCGCTGCTGATATCCCCGAAGCCGAGCGCTACTACTACCTCGAAGAGAAGTACCCCTCATTCGGCAACCTCGTGCCACGCGATGTGGCCAGCCGCAACGCCAAGACTGTGGTCGACGGAGGCCGCGGCGTCGGCCCGCTCAAGAACGGGGTCTACCTCGACTTCGCTGCCGCAATCGACCGTGACGGAGTCGAAGCGGTGCGCGAACGCTACGGCAACCTCTTCGACATGTACGAGCGCATCACCGGCGAAGATCCCTACAAGTTGCCGATGCGCATCTATCCGGCCACCCACTACACGATGGGCGGGCTCTGGGTGGACTACAACTTGATGACCACAGTGCCGGGACTCTATTGCCTCGGTGAGGCCAACTTCTCTGACCACGGAGCTAACCGACTGGGCGCGTCAGCGCTGATGCAGGGACTCGCCGACGGTTATTTCGTGCTGCCCTACACCATCGGTGATCATCTGGCCCCCAAGCTGGGCGACGCCACCGTGCCCACGACCGATCCAGTCTTCAAAGAAGCCCTGGCCGAGGTCGACCAGCGCACCAGAGGCTGGACTCAGGTGAAGGGCACCCGCTCCGTCGAGCACTACCATCGCGAACTCGGCAAGATCGTCTGGGAGTACTGCGGCATGGCCCGCAACAGAACCGGTCTTACCAAGGCGCTGTCGGAGATTCCCGCCTTGCGCGAGGAGTTCCGCAAGAATGTCAAGGTGCTGGGCAGGCCAGACGGGGTGAACCAGCAGCTTGAGAAGGTCAACAGAGTGGACGACTTCATGGAGTTCGCCGAGCTCAAGGTGCGCGATGCTCTGCACCGCTCCGAGAGTTGCGGCGGACACTTCCGTGAGGAGTCCCAAACCCCCGAGGGTGAGGCGCTGCGCGATGACGAGAACTTCGCCTACGTCGCCGCCTGGGAATGGCAGGGACCCGACACCGATCCCGTGTTGCACAAAGAGGATCTCGCCTTCGAAAACGTCCAACTCACTCAGCGCAGTTACAAGTAGGGGCCCCAGATGAGCAGCACCGCACCCAGCAAGACGCTGAACCTCAAACTGAGAATCTGGCGCCAGGACGGACCCCACGCCGAAGGGTCCTTTCTCGATATTGATGCCGACCAAATCCCCGTCGACGCCTCATTTTTGGAGATGCTCGACCTCATCAACGAGAGGCTCATAGAAGACGACGTTGAACCGATTACGTTCCCACACGACTGCCGCGAAGGAATCTGCGGTACCTGTGGCGTCATGATCAACGGGCAAGCTCACGGACCTGAGAAAGCCACTGCCACCTGCCAACTCCACATGCGCAAGTTTCGCGACGGCGACCAGATCGTTATCGAGCCGTGGCGCGCCGCCGCCTTCCCGGTGTTGAAGGACCTCATGGTCGACCGCCGCGCCTTCGACCGCATCATCGAAGCGGGGGGCTACATTTCCGCCCCTACCGGCACGCCGCAGGATGCCAACGAGATTCCTGTGCCGAAGGAGGTGGCCGACACCGCGATGGACGCGGCGGCCTGTATCGGCTGCGGCGCTTGCGTGGCTGCTTGCCCCAACTCGGCAGCTCAGCTCTTCACCTCGGCCAAACTCGCCCACCTCAACGTGCTGCCACAAGGTCAACCGGAGAGATGGAAGCGCACCGAGGCCATGGTGGAGACGATGGAGGACTTCTTCGGTTCGTGCACGAACCACGGTGAATGCCACGAGGCATGCCCCAAAGAGATCTCACTTGACTTCATCGCCTTCATGAACCGCGACTACATCAAGTCGAAAAGCAAGAACCGCAGCCTCGCCAGCCAATAGTTCTGACGGGCCGATCCGCGAGGTTCTCCGGCTCGCTGGGGTTGCTTGACGAGTCGATGTATCTGTGACACAGTGACCGGTGTCACACCTCGGTAGATCGGTTGACGCCGCTCGGTCGAAGCACCCGCCTAGACCTGTCATCCGTTGTACCCGTGACAGAAGGGAGGAGGCGAACGATAGAAAGCGGGCACCGAGCATAAGCCAAAGGGGCCTGCAGTTTTCTCGCCATACGAACCCACGTTGCACCGTGGACGGGACCGCTCCCACAAGCTTCTCGCGCCCGATGTGCCCAAGAGGCAACCGGAGAAGCGCTTAGAGAGAAGATCCCAAAGGCCGCAGCGACGTGACGAGGACCTCTCTCGACAGGCGAGGTGTCCCTCCTGGGGCACCTCGCCTGTAGTTTTGCACTCGTGCCACTGCGAAGACTCGGGAGATTTGTCGGCTGCGGCTTGTTGATGGGAGCAGCAGACGTCGTTCCCGGGGTGTCCGGGGGAACCGTCGCCCTGGTTCTGGGGATCTACCAGCGCCTAGTCAACGCCATTCGCACGACTGCAAAGACCCTGGTACCACTCGCAAAAGGTGACCTCAGGGGATTTTGGGCCGCTCTGAAGTCGCTCGATTTCATCTTTCTGGTCCCTCTGGGAATCGGCATTGTGCTGGCCGTCGGAGCACTGGCCGGGCCCATCGAAACGCAACTCCACGACCATCCCGAAGAGATGGCTGGACTCTTCTTCGGCCTTGTCGCCGCCTCAATCGTCGTTGCGTTACGACTCATCAACCAGCCGACACTGGTCCACTACCAGTTGATGGCCGCGGTCGGCGCGGTCGTGTTCATACTGCTCGGCTTCCAGTCCGGCCCGGTGCAAGACCCTTCACTGGCGGTCCTGGTCGGCGCCGGTGCTCTGGCCGTTTGCGCCATGATCCTCCCCGGCATCTCCGGCTCGTTCATCCTGTTGATGATCGGCATGTACAGCGCCGTGATCGGAGCGGTAAGCGACCGGGACTTCGTCGATATTCTCTTCGTCGCTTTGGGGGCGGCCATCGGTCTCGCTGTGTTCTCCTCAGCACTCGGTTGGATCATGGACCGGTACGGAGACCTGGTGACGGCGGCCATGATCGGACTGATGCTCGGATCGCTCAGGGTGCTGTGGCCCTGGCCCAACGGCGTGGGTGTGATCTCCGAGCACCGAACCGAGGTCATCGACGGAACCGGGCTGTCCTGGCCGGCGTCGGGCGACCTGCCCGCACCGGCGATCCTCGCGGTTGTGGGAGCTCTCGTCGTGATCGGTTTGGCGAAGGCAGCCGAGAGCCTCGCCGCGAAAGAACGCAGTTGAACCCGGTTCCGCTGCTGCATCGACTGCTGCTGATCGCTGCGACGGTCATGTCGCTGGTGACAATCGTGGCCTGTGCGACAGACGACCCTCTGCCGATTGATCTCGCGGAGCCTGAACAGGGACCTGAAATCGAGCGACCCGAGGACATCGTTGATCTCACCGGCAACGGCGAGATCACCGTCGAGGTCGGCGACAACTACTTCAGTCCCCGCAACTTCATTGTCGATCCGGGCACGCGGATCGTGTTCGTGAACGTGGGGTTCACGCCACACAATGTGATCTCCACTCGTGAGGGCGCGTTCGAGAGGATCCCGGACGCCGCGTTGGACCAAGGGCCGGTGACCCTGATACTCGAGGACCCGGGCGACTATCCCCTTTTCTGCTCAATCCACGGCACAGCCACCTTCGGCCAGACCGGATACATCGTGGTCACCGCCACCTGAGCCGGGGTGTGACCAGACAGCGGCTTTGGTCGATGTCACACCCCGGGCCGTAGGATGACGAACCATGAACCCGCGTCTCGCGCTATTGGCTCTATTCGTGTCATTGGCACTGATTACGATCGCCTGTGGTTCGGGCGATGACGACAGCACCACAGCAGTCGACGGTACAGACACGATCGCCGAACCCGGCGCCGACGGCGGCGGCACCGACAGCACCAGCACCGATGGGGCCGACGACGACACGGCTCCCGACGACGGAGACGCCGGTCCCGGGTCCGACGCAGGATCCGACGCTGCTGACGGCAGCGACCCCGGCTACACGGTGCGCAACGTGCCCGCCGACTATCCGACAATTCAGGCAGCGGTGGACGCCGCTGAACCCGGTGACCTGGTACTCATCCATGAAGGCGTGTACAACGAGGCGGTCGTCGTGCAGACCGACAACATCGTGATTCGCGGGATCGACCGCAACGCCGTGATCCTCGACGGCCAGTACGCCGAGATCGGCAGCGAGAACGGAATCATCATCTCGGCCAACGGCGTGGCCGTGGAGAACCTCACGATCCGCGGCTACACCCGCAACGGGCTGTTCTGGACCGGCGACTACGGCAACGACTTCTTCGTCGACGGTTACCGCGCCTCATATGTGACAGTGCACAACGTGGGTGTCTACGGGATCTACGCCTTCAACGCCCTCAACGGGCAGTTCGACCACACGTACGCCAGCGGATCGGACGACTCGTCGTACTACGTCGGCCAGTGCCGCGACTGCAACGCCCTGCTCTATGAGGTCGAAGCCACCAACAGCCAGCTCGGCTACTCGGGGACCAACTCAAGCGGCACGATCATCACCAAATCGCACTTTCACAACAACATGATCGGCGTCGTCACGAGCAGCCTGTCGAGCGAACAACTGGCCCCGAACACCGGCACGATCATCGTCGGCAACTACATACACGACAACAACAACGAGGACGTGCCCTCACGGAACCACAGCTACCAACTCGGGCTCGGTACAGGAGTCGTGCTGGCGGGCACCGTTGAGAACGTCGTGGAACGGAACCGGATCGTGAACAACACCCGCGCCGGCGTCACCACGCTCGATTGGATCGCCGCGATCCTCGGCGGTAAGGTGGACTACCCCGCCATCGGCAACATCGTGCGCGACAACATCATCTTCGGGTCCACACTCGACGCCGACCTGATGCTGGCGCTCGAATCGGTGGAGGAGGGCGGCCAGCAGAACTGCTACTACGGCAACACATTCGACAACTCCACCCCAGCCGACATCGAGGTGTCACTGAGCTGCGACAACCCGACCAACGAAGGGCTGGTGCCGCTCGATCAGTTGATCGCCAAGTTCAACATCGGGTTTGATCCCATCGACTACCGAGACGCTCCGGTTCCCGAGTACAACTTCGACAACATGCCCGGCGACCCGGCAACCGACCCACCTCGGCCGGCGGTCGACGTGCCCATGGAGATCGATCTCGACAGCATCGGGATTCCACCCGCTGGCTGAGCCTCGGGCCGCGGCAGAGCAACGGCCGGACAGAGACTAGAGCGCTTCGAGGAAGCGGATCAGCGCGGAGCGATCCGCGGCGCTCAGTTCCTTGAAGGCGGCTGTGCTGCGTTCCGCCTCACCCCCATGCCAGAGGATGGCCTCTGTGAGGTTCCGAGCCCGACCGTCATGGAGCAGATCGGTGTGACCGTTGACCGTGTCGAACAGTCCGATGCCCCACAACGGAGGTGTCCGCCACTCAACGGCGACCACCTCACCGCCGACGGTCTGATCACTGAGGCCCTCACCGAGATCATGGAGCAACAGATCTGTGTACGGGTTGATCTGCTGAAGACTGAGACCCTGGACCTGTCCGACACCGGTCGTGAACCCTGAACTGTGGCATGCATTGCAACCGATCGTGTTGAACAACTCCCAACCCCGCTGTACCTCCGGATCCTCGACGTCTCGGGCCGCGGGGACCGCCAAGGTCCGCGCATACAGGGAGAGCTTGTACAGCACCTCGTCAGAGACCTCTCCGTAGAACTCGTAACCGTCGGCTCCTGCCAGTTCGCCGCCAAAACCGGCCGGCTCGTAGTACTCCGACACCGGCCCTCCCCGGCGTTCGCACAAGCCACCGGTGTCGCAGGTCTCGTTGGGAAAGTGACGGCTGGTGAGCCCCAGGTCGCCGAACAACGCCGTCGCCGTCTGCTGCTCGACGCTGGGCTGGTTCGCGTTCCAACCGAACCGTCCCAGAACCGACTCGCCGCTCAGCAGTTCGACAGCCGCTCCCGCACGACCGCTGACCCCGTCGGAGTCGAGATCATCGGGATCGGCGTTGGCGAGGATCTGGCTCTCGGGGATCAACTCAAGGAGGCCCAATCCCGACAGGTGGGGCGCGATCCGGGGGCGCAGCACCACGCCATCAGAAAGTGCGCTGCCGTTCACAACAGGGGTATAGGTCGGTCGGCGCAACGAATACGTCTCTCCGTCCACGAACGTGCCCACGAGCTCGGAGTAGCTGACTTCCAGGTGACCTTCGGCTTCGATGCCATGAGCCTGCGCGGTGAGCTGTTCGCCGTAGAGTCGCCGCGTTCGCTCGTCGAGGTCGCCGAGCAGCACGATCAACCCGCTCGGCAGTTCACCGTCGCTGGCCGGACCCGCCGCACGTCCATCGCGCACATGACAACTCGAACAGGAATTGGTGACGAAGTGAGGGCCGAGTCCTCCGAACTCGATGCCGGAACCCGTCACCCATTCAGCGCCGAAGAGATCGGCGCCGTCCGCGAAGATCTGCCGTTCGTAGTCGTTGATGTTGCGAGCGGTGAGTCCAAATGCCCGCTCTGTGCGGTCGAAGGCCGTTGTCATCCCCCCAGAACGGGCCACCAACTCTGGCACTTGGATGTCGTGCGGTTCAGGGTCAGCCTGGCCGCGGTCGCCACATGCGACCAAGATGAGCATCAGCACCGCTACCAGCCCAACCAACCATGTTCTCACCCCCAAGTTCTATCCTGGCTCATGTGAATCCCGGGTTTAGCGACAACTGACATGAGCAATATCGCGTCTGCGCAATGGATCGAGGAACGCCAACGACGAGTCGCCGAACTTGAGTTCACGCCTGAATTGACACTGACAATTGAGCATCGGATCACCGGCGACGACGACATCTGGCATGTGGAGATCGACGCGGGACAGGTCACGTTCCGTGCCGGTCCGCACCCGAATCCAACCCTGATCCTCACCGGCTCACGATCCACCACCGACGCCATTCGCAGCGGCAAGCAGTCGGCGCAGCGGGCGTTCCTGGACGGCGAACTGAAGGTCGGCGGGAATATCGCCAAACTGCTGGACAGCCACATCCAACTCGAAAGGGTGGCCGAGACGCTGGCCGCAACTATTTGAGGAACTTGCTGGTGGTGTTGTCCGCCAGAATCTTGCCGCCTGTCTGACACGTCGGGCAGTAGGCAACCGTGTAGCGCCGATATTCGACCGAGCGCACCAGATCATCGCAGGAAGTGCACTCAGACCCGATTCGATGATGGACCTCATTGGGCCGGTTCCGCGACTTGCCGATCTCGTCGAGTGTTCTCTCGAACTCCAGATGTTGATCAACTACCAAGATCGTCGCCTCGTGGAGCCGAGCGATCTCATCCGCGCTCAACTTCGTGGTCATCGCGAAAGGCGACAGCTTCGCCGCATGGAGAATCTCGTTCGAAAGCAGACGGCCGACTCCCGCAATCCGGCGCTGATCCCGCAGAAACCCGTGCACCCGGGTGTTGTCGGATCCGAGCGCGGCCACGAAGTCCGACCGACTGATACCTCGTGCTTCGGGGCCGAGATGATCAACCGGATCCTGGGTTGTCGGATCGCCTGTGACCAGCCAAACGCCCGCTTTGTGCTCAGTTCCGGCCTCGGTGAGCAGCAACGCGCCGCCGTCGGCGAAGACCCAGCGGGCCATGCCCGAACGCGGTTTTCGTGCTTGTTTCGGGTCGGGTCTAAGGCGACCGCCTTGCATCAGGTGGAGCACGAATGTGAAGTCCCCAAAATGCAGGAACAGGTACTTTCCACGACTGCCTGTTCCGGTCATCGAAAGTCCGTAAACCTCACGCGGTGAAGGCGCGTAGGTCTTGAGCGCACTGAGATGAAGCGGAGCAAACGACGCCAGCTCCGCACCCTGATAGTTGCGAGCCAGCCTCTCGGCATGAGCCACGATCTCCGGCAACTCCGGCATATGCCCAAACTCCAGGCGTCTAGGAACCCGACTGCTGGTCGCTGCGGCGCAGGCCGGGAAGTCGCCAATGCGCAACGCGGCGTTCCTGACCGGTTTCGGGCTCGTCCACCCCCGGACGGGACATGTTCACGACGTCGGGCGGACCCTCGTACAGCTCGCCCGGCCTCTGCTTGCCGCTCCAAACAACGGTCTGCGGGAAGGCGATCGTGATCGACTCTGCAGCGAACGCCTGATGGATCGCAAGCACAAGGTCGTGGCGGGCAGCGCGCTCCGATGGAACGTCACTGGCATGCCAATACAGGACGACGAAGCCGATACTGGAATCTCCGAAACCCTCCAGGAACACCTCCGGCTCCGGATCCAACAGGACACGCGGAACCCTCTCCAACGCATCGTAAATCACCCCGGTGGCCCTCTGAAGGTCGGTGTCGTAAGCGACACCCACGGCCAACTCGCTGCGCCGCACCGGGTCTCGAGTCAGATTGACGATGGTGGCGTTGGCAATATTGGCGTTGGGGACGCGGATGTGCTTCCCATCGCGGGTCTTGACCTGGGTGGTGAGCGAATCGATGTCCTCGACGGTCCCGATATATCCGTCTAGTTCGACCGTGTCGCCCACGGTGTACGGCCTGCGCGTCTGCAGCAGAAGCGACGACACGAAGTTCCCGACCACGCCCTGGAGTGCCAGCGCCAGCACCAGACCGCCCAGACCCAGGGCACCGAGCAGCGGACCGACCCGCACCCCGAGGCTCGTGAGCGCGTACGACAGGCCGACAAGAAAGACCGCGTAGGCCATAAGACGCCCGGTGATGATCGCCGCGAAACCGGCACCGAGGCCGCGTGAGACGACTCTGCGCAGCACTCTGGAGACAACCACCGCCAAGACCACCGAGCCGATGAGTACCGCTCCGGCCCTGATCCAGTCCCCGCTGGTCAGGGGGTCGTCCAGCAGCGCTGGGCTGTCGGACTGGGCCAGCACGGCCGGAAACCACCTCATTAGCGACCGATTCTGTCATAGGCGGTCGCGACGGTCCAGATATGGACCAGTGCTCAATGTCCGCCGCTGTGGTTAGATCAACCCGAGTTCACGTACCGTTTCGCGCTCTTCGGCGAGCTCGGCGACCGAAGCATCAATACGGCTGCGGGAGAACTCGTTGATCTCAAGATCACCGACGATGGAATACTCGCCGCCCCCACAGGTAACCGGGAACGACGACATCAAACCCTCTGGAACTCCATATGAACCATCAGAGGCAATCGCCATCGAGACCCAGTCCCCATCGTCGGTTCCCAACATCCAGTCGTGAACATGGTCCACCGCGGCCGAAGCCGCTGAAGCCGCCGACGACAACCCGCGAGCTTCAATGATCGCTGCGCCGCGTTGCTGAACCGTTGGAATGAACGAATCTGAGAGCCAGTCCTGATCTCCGATTGAAGTCGCAGCGTCAGAACCGTTGACGGTGCAGTGGAAGATGTCGGGGTATTGCGTGGCCGAGTGGTTGCCCCAGATCGTCATCTTCTTGATGTCGTTCACTGACACATCAAGTTTGCTCGCCAACTGAGCCATGGCACGGTTGTGATCCAGCCGAGTCATCGCGGTGAAACGATCATCGGGGACATCTGGCGCGTTGTTCATTGCAATGAGCGCATTGGTGTTGGCTGGGTTTCCGACCACCAGCACCCTCACGTCGTCGGCCGCGTTGTTGTTGATCGCCTTGCCTTGCACCGTGAAGATTGCACCGTTGGCTTCAAGCAGATCTTTGCGTTCCATGCCTTTGGAACGTGGGCGAGAACCCACCAACAACGCAATGTTGGCCCCTTCAAATGCGATATTGGGATTGTCGCTCTGAGTGATGCCGGCGAGCAATGGAAACGCCCCGTCGTTGAGTTCCATCGCGACGCCTTCAAGCGCATTCATGGCCGGAGGGATCTCAAGCAGTTGCAGGATGACCGGTTGGTCCGGACCCAACATGGAACCGCTGGCGATTCGGAACAAAAGGCTGTAGCCAATCTGGCCGGCGGCCCCGCTTACAGCAACGCGAACGGGATCATTCATGGGCATCCTCTGCGGGTATTTTGCGCACCGCGCTGAACGCTACCAGCGTGATCTTCAGCCACAGCGAATAGTCCGAAATTCTCTATTGGCTCAGTAGCGACTGGCATGGCTAGGTGGTTGCATCAGTACGGGTGTTGCCGATCCAGGAGTCGTACATGGCGCTGTAGACACCCTCGACGGCCACCAGTTCTTCGTGAGTTCCTTGTTGCACGATTCGACCTGCGTCGAACACCACCACAAGATCGGCCCGCTCCGCGGTGGACAGGCGATGAGCGATCGAAATCATGGTTCGACCCACCGCCAAACGGCTCAGAGCCGCCGCCAGCGCCTCTTCAGTTTCGGGATCAACGGCTGAAGTTGCCTCATCAAGCAACAACAGACCGGGATCGGCTACCTGGGCTCGGGCCAACGCAACAAGTTGTCGTTCACCAACTGAAAGACGGCTGCCTCTTTCCCCGACAACCGCATCCAAACCGCCGGGAACTCCCGCCAGCCAATCAGCGAGCCCGAGCGCATCAATTGCAGCAACGGCATCGTCTGTGGTCGCGTCCGGACGGCCGAAGCAGATGTTCTCCCCGATCGAAGTGTCGAACAGGAAGCCGTCTTGGGGAACCATGCGGATCGTCCTCCGCCGTGCTGCGGGGTCAACAGTTGCCAGATCAACTCCACCAACCAGGATCTTGCCCTCGGTCGGGTCAGCCAACCGTGTCAACAGACGCGCCAGGGTTGTCTTGCCGCTGCCGGTTTCGCCCACCACCGCGACATTGCTCTCCGCTGGGATGGAAAGGTCGACGTCGTGGAGCACCTGCTCAGCGTCTCGGTAGCGGAAGTTGACACCCGCGACCGCCACCGCCAACGGACCCGATGGCAGGTCCACGCCATCTTCGGGCTCTTCGACTTCAACCGGTACGTCGAGAACAGCCAGGATCTTCCACCAACCGGCCAGAGCAGTCTGGGTCTGATCCATCACCTCACCCACTTCGGCAATGGGATTCACCAACATGTTGACGAGGAACAAGAACGCCACCAACTCGCCCACACCGACGTCCACGCCGCCGCCCCACCAAACGCCCACACCCACCGCCATCGCCAAAGACAACGACGAGAAGAAGTCGACCACGGGGAGCATCCCGGCGAACCAGATACTTGACCGAAGCTGGGCGCCGTACTGGCGGTCGACCACGCCATCGAGACGATCTCGCAGCGTGGCGTCATAACCGTAAGCCCGGATGACCGGCGCGCCCGAGACGGCCTCCGAGGTCTCTCCCAGCGTTTCCGATACTCGGGTTCTGACCAGCCCGTAGGCCGCAAACTGGCGAACCTGGACCCAACGCAGGAAGGGGATCAACGGGAGATGACACAGCAGTACCAGAAGCGTCAACTTCCAGTTGTAGACCGTCATTACCGTCAAGGTTCCGACGACGATCGAGCTGTTGATTATCCAGCTCAACGCGCCCCACTGAGTGAACTGTGCAAGCGATTCCACGTCGGAGGTGACCCTGCTGACCAAAACTCCACGCCTGCTGCCCGTGTGGTCGGCCATGCTCAGTTTGTGGATGTGTTCAAAAGCACGAATCCGCAAGCCCAAGAGCAATGATTCTGCTGCTATCACCAAACGTATGTGAGTGATTCGAGCCGCCGCGAAGACCACGATCACGATGCCGAACGCTAAACATGAAGCGAGCAGCACGAATCCGGGTCGATAGCCCCCCTCACCCAACAGTCCCTTGTCCAGAACCTGCTGCACCAGAATGGGAACGATCAGACGTCCAGCCGCGGCGGTGAAGGCCATGGCCAAGGTCACACGCAGCCCGGATTTGAGTTCTGGACTGATCGCAAGCCCACGCCGCAACACGGTCAGGGCGCCGATATCTGGTACGGCCTCACCGTCGAGAAGGGCTATGGCTTCTTCCACCCCCGACTTCGCAGCACTGCTCAGTTCGGATCGGCTCGCCTTTGGAGGTCTACCTGATATCGCCGCGCTACTGACTTCGGATTGGTCTGGGTACGGGGCGTGGCTCATGTCAAATCCGCCTGTTCGTACGACATCACCAGCGTGCGATAGTCCTCACGCTCCAAGAGATCATCGTGTCGACCTACGGCCAGAACTCTGCCAGCGTCGATGTACGCAACCCGATCTGCCAACAAGATGGTGGAGATGCGGTGGGCCACCACAATGACGGTGGTGTTGAGATGCTGACCCAAGTTGTCGAGAATGCGGGCTTCCACCACCGGGTCCACCGCACTCGTGGCATCGTCGAGCAGCAACAACTGCGGCGAACGAACCAGAGCTCTGGCCAAAGCCACCCGTTGTCGCTGCCCACCCGAAAGCGTCTGGCCGCGCTCTCCCACCACCGTCGCAGAGCCCGCTGGCAGCGCAGCCACGAAACCGTCGGCCTCCGCGAGTCGCAGCGATCCGTCCACATCGACACCGTGAGTGCCCATGGAAACATTCTCAGAAATCGACGTGGCAAACAGAAAGGCCTCTTGGAACGCTAGAGCCACCCCCCGCGACAACTCCTCTGGAGCGAGTTCGTCAACTGCAACGCCGCCGATCCTGATACTCCCACCGGACGGTTCGAGCAACCCGGCGATGGATTCGAGCAGCGTGGATTTCCCTGAGCCTGTCGGGCCCACCAGCGCAAGCGTTTCGCCTGGATAAACAACAAACGACATCTCAGATACCGCTTCGCTGCCCGAGTAGGTCACAGTCAAGTCGTCAACGACGACACCCAACGGACCATCGGGCAGTTTGGCGGTCCCGCTGCGATCCTGGAGCGGGTGCGCCATCACCCGATCGACCCGTTCAAGGGACACCACTGAACGCGGCAACTCTTCAAGAAAGAAGCCCAACACCCGCAAGGGGGTCACGAGCAGCCCAAACAAGGTGGCCGCCAGCACCAAGTCACCTTCGCTGGCGTCACCGCGAGACACCAGCCAGGTACCGACCAGGATCAGCAGAATGATGCCGATGTTGGGGAGCGAATCAATTACCGGCTCAAAGTTCGCCCGCAGACGGCCGACCCGTACCCGCCATTCTCGCAACCGATCCGAAGCTTTGAGCATGCGCTCAACCTCAGCGGCTTCCCGCCCTAGCGTTTTCACGATCACGGCACCATCGAAACTCTCGTGCGCGATGGCTGAGACATCGCCGACACGCTGTTGGGCAAGCGCCGCTGGTTCTTCCACCAACGACGTGTATTTCTGGCTTACGACGACCAACGCGGGGAAAAGGATCGCGGCGATCAGTGCCAGTAGCGGGTGAACCAGAAAGATGCTGACGACCGAGACCAGAACCAGCAATAGCACGCTCAACGAGAACGCCAAAGGCTTGAGGACCATTGTGGCCATCTGTACGTCGATGTCCGCGTGGGCCAGCAGCTCCCCGGTTGGTTTGGCGCGATGGAAGCGCAAGGGCACGTCGAGGTAATGCCACAGTAGCCCTCGTCTCCAATCTCGCTGGGTCCGGAATTCAGCCATCGACAGAAAGAACCGGCGGGTGACAACACTGATGCCGCGTATCAGCGACACACCGATCAGCGCGGCCATTGCCAGCCAGACCGTGTTGCCCGAAATATTCCTGTCCGAGCCGGTTTCGGCCAGTCCGCTTTTGTCGAAAGCTGGAACTATCAGCTCGTCGGTGACCCCGCGCAACACCCAGGCACCGCCCACCGCGGCGAACACGAACAGCGTCGCTCCGAACATCGCAACCGTGTGCGGTCCTGGGTGGGCGCGCAACGACCGTGCGATCAAGCGACCGCCGCGGCGCGAGATGTGATCATCAACGATTAGAGCTTCACTCAAAGGAACTCTAGAACTCACAGAGCACGCACCGTCAGGCCTCCGCCCGCAATTTGGGTTACCGGCTGGGTCTCAGAGTCGATCAACGATTGCCGAAGCGAACTCTGAGCATTTCACTTCGGTCGCGCCGTCCATCAACCGGGCGAAGTCGTAGGTGACGACTTTTTCGGAGATTGTGCTCTCCACTGCAGCAACGATGTCGTCGGCTGAGTCCTGCCAGCCGAGATGTTCAAACATCATCACCCCCGACAACAACACTGATGACGGGTTGACTTTGTCCTGACCAGCGTATTTGGGCGCAGTCCCATGGGTGGCCTCGAACACGCCGTGACCGGTCACATAGTTGATATTGGCACCCGGGGCGATGCCGATCCCGCCGACCTGGGCGGCCAGCGCATCGGAGATGTAGTCGCCGTTGAGGTTCATCGTGGCGATCACGTCGAACTCCGCGGGGCGCGTGAGCACCTGCTGCAGCGCGATATCGGCAATGGCGTCCTGCACCAGGATCTTGTCACCTGGGTCGCCGCCGCAGTCATCCCAACCCACCGCTACATCGGAGAACTCCTCACGAACGAGTTCGTAACCCCACTTCTGGAACGCCCCCTCGGTGAACTTCATGATGTTGCCCTTGTGCACCCAATGGACCCGGCTGCGGTTGCGACGCACCGCATATTCGAGCGCTGCGCGCTGGAGGCGCTGCGAGCCGGTCTTCGAGACCGGTTTGACACCGATACCGCTGTCAGCGCGGATCTGCCAGCCGAACGCGTCATAAAGGAGGTCCATCATCTTGCGGGCTTCGGGTGTCCCCGATTCGACTTCGAGCCCCGCGTAGATGTCTTCGGTGTTCTCGCGGAAGATCACCATGTCAACCAGGTGCGGTTCTTTCACAGGCGACGGTACGCCGGTGAACCAACGCACCGGACGAAGGCACACATATAGGTCCATGATCTGGCGGATGGCGACGTTGAGGCTTCTGAATCCGCCGCCTATCGGCGTGGTGAGCGGACCCTTGATGCCGATCAGGTATTCGCTGAAGTCGTCGATCGTTGCTTGGGGAAGCCAATCGCCGGTTTCGTTGAACGCTTTTTCGCCGGCAAGCACTTCGCGCCACGCAATGGTTCTGCCGTATTTGGCGGCTGCCGCATCAAGCACCAGCTTCGCCGCAGGCCAGATATCGACTCCGGTTCCGTCGCCTTCGATGAAAGGGATGATGGGGTTGTCCGGCACGGCCAGCGTGCCGTCTGATTGCATCGAAATCTTGTCTGCCATGGCGTTGACTGTACCCGCCACACCGGAGGTGCCATCAATCGGCCCGACCTTCAGCAGACGTGAACCGGTCGGCTACCAGAACGGCCTTCTGATCGCTGCGCCGGGCTTGAGCGCCGGTCTCGTTGGGTTATGGTGACGGGATCAGAAGGTCTGCCTCTGGACGATAAGGAGAACTCGGTATGAGATCGAAACACCTGCGGCGCATGCTGGCGGTTTGCGCTGCGCTCGTGCTGGTGGCAGCGGCTTGCGGCGGTGACGATGACGGCGACACGACAAGCACTACGCTCGCTGCGGACACGACCGAAGCACCCAGCGAGGAACCTGAACCCGTTACCGACGACTTCGAGTTGGTCATTGGTCGAGTGATGCCCGAAACGGGTTCGGCAGCGTTCCTCAATTCGCCGATGATCGTGAGCATCGACCTGGCTCTGCAGGACATCCGGGATGCCGGTGGGAACGTCCGGATGTTGACAGGCGACAGCGCCACCGATCCCGATGTGGCGCCCGAAACAGTCAACCGCCTGCTGGCCGAAGGAGCCCATGTGATCGTGGGTGCCGCCTCGTCGGGAGTGTCGCAGTCGTTCATCCAAACCCTCTACGACGCCCAGATCCCGCAATGCTCCCCTTCCAACACATCGCCGTCGTTCTCCACTCAGCAGAACGCCGCCTTCTATTTCCGAACCGTTCCCCCCGACCAAGCCGCAGCGCTGATCCTGTCGAACATCGTCGCCGCCGACGGTGCTACCAACGTGGCGATTCCGGCGCGAGCCGACGACTGGGGCAACGCCCTGGCTGAGCTGCTGGCCGACAACTTCGACGAACTCGGCGTCAACTACGAGATCTTCTCCTACGACGAGGACGCCGCCAGCTACGATCCCACCGTTTCCGCCATCGAAGCCATGGGTGCCGACGCGGTGGTGCTGATTACATTCTCCGAAGGCGCGCAGATCATCCGGGGCCTGCTAGAGGCCGGAATCCCGCCCGGGGCCATGTACGGCAGCGACGGCATATACGACTTGCACCTGCCCACAACAGTCGATCCGACGAACCCCAACTCGCTGGACGGTTTCGTGGCCGTGGCAGCAGGGGGCAGTGACGAGTTCAGCACGGAGCTGAGCTCCATGACCGACGGAAACGTCATCTACGGAGGCCAGTCCTATGACTGCGTGATCGTGCTCGCGCTGGCTGCTTTGGCCGCCGGTTCCACCGACGGCCCCGCGATCATAGAGCAGGTGCTCTCGCTGACCAGCGGCGGCGAGAAATGCCACAGCTACGCGGAGTGTGCCGAGTTGATAGCGCAGGGCGTCGACATCGACTACGACGGAATTTCGGGTCCGCTGGAACTCGACGAAGTCGGCGACCCCCGGTTCGGCCGTTACCTGATCGCCGAGTTCATCGACGGCGAATTCACCGTCATCGACAGCCAGGACGCCGACCTGGCCGAACTAGGCTGACCTAGCCGAACAGGGCCGGTCGCTCGTCAGAACCGGGCGAGGGTTCCGAGGTAGAGACTGACGACCTTGGGATCGTCGAGTAGTTCGAGCCCCGTGCCCTCATAGGCGTTGGCGCCCTGGTCCAAGACATACGCCCGATCGCAGATCTGCAGGCAGCGATGGGCGTTCTGCTCCACCATGACCAGCGACACCCCGTGATCGGTTACGTGGGTGATCTGCTCGAACACCTGATCCTGATAAGCAGGTGAAAGACCCGAAGACGGCTCATCGAGCAGCAGCACGCGGGGATCGGCCATCAACGCTCGACCGATGGCCACCATCTGGCGTTCACCTCCCGAGAGTCCGTCTGCACGTTGACTGCTGCGGTCGGCCAGCAGCGGAAACAGATCAGCGACAACTTCGAACCGTTCGGCGAACCGCTCCGGCGCCTGGAACGCGCCCATCTCCAGGTTCTCGCGAATCGACAATCGGCCGAACACGTTGTCGTTCTGCGGAACAAAACCGACGCCACGAGACACGAGCTGATGGGGTTCAAGCCCGGTGATGTTCTCATCTTCGAAGCGGACTGCTCCAGCGCGTACCTCCACCAAACCGAAAATTGCCTTCAGCAAAGTGGACTTGCCCGCGCCGTTCGGTCCGATGATTCCGACGATCTCGCCGGAGTGGAGGTCCAGAGAGCAGCCGGTCAGGATGTCGACGCCGGGCAGGTAGCCCGCCACCACGTCTTCTGCGGCCAGGAGCGCGCTCACGATGGTTCCTCCCTCTCGGTTGATTCTGCCTGCCCGGCGCTGCGGCCGAGGTAGGCGTCAATGACCAGATCGTTGTGAATGACGTTCCAAGGCGGCCCCTCAGCGATCACCCGACCCTCGGCCAGCACCACCACCCAGTCGCTGATCCCAGCCACGACATTCATGTCGTGCTCGATGAACACCACGCTCACCCCCGACATGGCCAACTGACTCAGGTGCTGCATGAGGGACTGCGCTAATGCGGGATTCACCCCGGCCATGGGCTCGTCCAGCATGATCAGCTTGGGTTCGGTCATCAGAGCCCGCGCCACTTCCAGGAGCTTGCACTGGCCGCCCGAGAGAGTTCCGGCCAGTTCATCGCGCATATGCGCGAGGTTGAACTGCTCCAGAAGCTGCTCCGCACGCTCGGTGTTGGCCCGCTCCTCATCGAGCCAGCGTGAGCGGACCGGGGCGACCCACAAACGCTCTCCGGACTGGTCAGCCGCGCCCAACAACATGTTCTCGATGACCGGAAGCCTGGCCAGTGGCTTGGTGAGCTGAAAAGTCCGCACCATCCCCCGGCGAGCGAGCCGGTCCGCAGACATCCCGCTCACCAGCTGTCCAGCGAAGGTCCAGCGACCGCGATCAGCGCGTTCAAAGCCGCTGAGCAGGTTGAACAGCGTCGTTTTGCCCGCTCCGTTGGGTCCTATCAACGAGGTCACCACGCCTCGCTGAACCTCGAGATGGTCGATGTCGACCGCAACCAACCCACCGAAAGTCCGGTGCACACCCTCGACCGTCAGAATCGGGTCGGGTTTGGTGACACCGGGCTCCGAGCGAACCCGCAGGATCGGCTCGATCTCTTCGGCGGGAGCCGTTCCGACGTTCTGGGGCGCGTCAACTGTCATCGATCAGCATTTCCGTGCGGTTGCCGACTATCCCCTGGGGTCGGAACAGAACGAGCAGAATGAGGGCCAGGCCGACCATCCCGACACTGATGACCCCCTCCGATCCGCTCAGAGGATCTGAGATCGACTGCGGCAGCCAGGCTTCGGCTGCCAACTGGCGCAAGAACGATTCGATCCATTCGCGCAGGAACCAGAACAGAATGGCCCCTATCACCGGCCCGACGTAGGTCGCCGACCCGCCCAGCAGCAACGCCGTGTAGGTGAAGAAAGTGACCTGGGGACGGAACCCGTTCGGGTCGGCCCCTGAAGTCTTGATCGCGTCGACAACGCCTGCCAGACCAGCGATCACACCGCCGATAACCAGCGCTTGCATCTTGTAGGAAAACACGTTCTTGCCCAGGCTGCGAGCGGCGTTCTCGTCATCCCTTATGGACTTGAGCACCCGTCCCCAGGGGCTGCGGACAATCAAGAACACCGCCAAGCTGGCCAGCGCCACAAGCGTCCAGCCAACGGTGATCACCCACATCTGCTGACCCGTGAACGCGAACGTGCCGACCCCATAGCGAACCTGCGGCCCTTCGGCATAGGGATTCAGGTCGTAGAACGCGCCGGCATCGAAGCTGATACTGAGAGGTCCCCCCGTGAGATCGATGGCGTCTGTGGAGCCGATGATCAGTCGCAGAATTTCAGCCGCGGCGATAGTGACGATCGCGAACAGAACCGCTTGCAGGCGCAACGTGGGGATACCCAGCGCCAGGGCCAGCGCCACACAGAGCGCCAACCCGACCGGGATGCCCACCCACAGCGACCAACCGAAGGTGGCAACCGAGACGCTGGTTCCGTAAGCGCCGAGGAGCATGAACCCGACCTGGCCGAAGTTGAGCAGTCCCGTATAGCCGAAGTGGACGTTCAGGCCGATCGCTGCCAACGCCAATATCACCGCCTCAGGTCCGAAGGCGGCCCGGGCCGCATTCCCGAAGATGATGTCGAACTCCATCATCCCACCCGTTCTCGTATCCCGAACAGGCCCTGAGGACGCAGGAGTAGCACCAAGATGAGCACCGCGAGTGGAACGACGAACTTAAGCTCCGGTGAAATCCACAACGTGCTGATCTCGGTGGCGAAACCGATGAGCACGGAGCCGACAACAGCGCCGTATGCAGTTCCCAAACCTCCAAGTTCCACGCCGGCGAAAATCAGCAGCAGGAGCTGGAATCCCAAGTAGGGGTCGATGTCGGCGTCAAGGCCCACGAAGATGCCTCCGAGCCCGGCCAGCATCGCTCCAATCGTCCAGACGATGAGCACGACGCGATTCACGTCGATTCCCGCCACCCGCGCGAGATCGGTGTTGTCGGCGACCGCTCGGGTGGCTTTCCCGAATCGACTGAGTTGAAGCGTGATCGCTATCACCGCGAGCACGACGGCGATTGTCGCGACCGTGGCGACCTCACGCGGGGTGACTGCCCAGGGCCCGAAATCCCAGCGGTCTTGGACTTGATAGTCGACGTAGGGGCGGGGTTCGGCGCCGAAGAACAGTTGGATTGCCTGGCGTCCCAACAGCGATAGACCGATGGTGATGACCACCAGCTGAAACACGCCGAGCCGTCGGCGCCGCAGCGGGCGGAACAAGCCGGATTCCAGACCCGCACCCAGCGCGCCGCACACGATCAACCCCAGAGCCGCGGCGACAACCAGGTTGAGTCCGCCCCATGAAGTGTTGAAGTACCAGGCGATCACCGCGCCGAAGGTGACCAGTTCGCCGTGCGCGAAGTTGACCAGGCCGGTCGTTCCGTAGATGAGCGACAGACCCACCGCGCTCATGGCGATGATCATCCCCAGCTTCAAGCCGGTGAAGGCTCTCTGGGCAAAACGCTCACCGAACGGAGTGGTCTTGGGAGTCTCGCCTACAGCGAACACCACCGCGCGGGCCATGCCCGCGAACACTGTCGTCTCGACGGTCGTCTCTTGGCCTTCGCGCAACCCGAGGTCGTCTGGCAGGGTCTCTTCGTCGAGGGTTACCAGGTAGGTCCCGGCGTCGGGTACTGCTATCAACCAGCGACCTTCAGCGCCGGTGGCCGTCCGGCCGATCTCCGCTCCCGCTTGGTCGGTAACCGTTATCTCGACCCCGGCGATGTACCGGTCGAAACCGAGCCGGATGGTGCCCTCCAGAGTGGTCTGGGCGGTGCCGTCGCTGTCCCCAGCGGTGTTGTGGTCCTGATCGGCACGGTCCTGATCGGCCTTGGTTCCATCATCGGATTGGGCGGCCGCCGGGCCGACACAAGCGAACACCACGCACAGTACAAACCCCAGGAGTGCTGTGCCTCTCCGCATCAACCGCCACATTAGTGAGCCGCAGTAGTGCGTCGTAACAGCGAGTCGTAACAGTGAGCCGGCCGCGTCGGGCGCTCAGCGGGCCGGGTGGGAGTCGACGAGTGCCTGCGCTTCGTCGAACGCCGCTTGCAGGCGCGTGCCGACTTCGGTGCTCATCTGAGCCAGCGCCGGCCGACTCAGCCGACCTTCCGGGGCTCTGATCGGGGTGCCGATCACGATCGCAGTGCGCACCCTTTTGGGGAACTTGGATCCCGCCGGCAACGCGTCTTCTGTTCCGGCAATCCCCACTGGGACGATCGGTGCTCCCGTCTTGGAAGCCAAATACGACATCCCGTCAAAAACTCCGGTCACCTGGTTCCCGCTCTGGCGGGTGCCTTCGGGGAAGACCAGCAACATGGCACCCGAGTCAAGCATCGCCCGCGCCGCGCGCATCGCATCCCGGTCGGCTTCTCCTCGTCTCAGCGGGATCGAACCGAGCGCAGCACAGATCCAGGCACCTATCGGATTCACGAAGAGCGACTCTTTGGCCAACGCTCGCAAATGACGCTTGGTGCACACCGAAAGCAGCGGCGCGTCAAGATTGGACCGATGAACCGGAGCGATGATTACCGGCCCGGTCAGAGGGATGTTCTCAGATCCCCGATGTTTTGTTCGGAGCCAACGCCATAGAAACACTCGAATCAACGCTCGGATGGTCTGGTAGAAGGCGATCGAACGGCGTTGCCGACCAACCTTGAGCGCCCACTCGAGACTCTTCGCTTCTCTCGGAGCCTTACCCGCCGGTTTGTCAACTGGACCGTCCATGGCTCGGCGTCCTAGTGAAGAAATTGCCGTTCAGCGGTGAAGACCATGGAGATGCCCCGCTCGTCGGCCGCGGCGATCGTCTCTTTGTCGTTGACCGACCCGCCAGGTTGGACGATTATCGCTGCTCCAGCGTCTGCCGCTGCGTGAATACCGTCGGGGAACGGGTAGAAGGCGTCGCTGGCGCAGGCGCCTCCTTGGGCTCTGCCATCGGCCTTGCTTGCAGCTATTTGGGCTGCTTCAACCCGATTTTGTTGACCCGCTCCGATCCCCCAGGCCACGCCGTCGCGAGCCAGAACCACAGCGTTGGACTTGACGTGACCACAAACGCGCCAGGCAAAAGCTGCGTCGGCTGTCTCAGCCGCGGTCGGTTCACGCTCTGTGACCACCTGCCACTGAGAGGGCGCCGAAGCGAAACACTGAGCCTCCTGAACCAAGAAGCCGTCGGTGATTTTGCGCAGGCTGATCTGGGCCTTGACTGATGCAGGGGACGCTGGGCGCGCTGGGGACGTGTCGGGAGTCTCGACCCGCAGAATCCGGGTGTTGCGGCGCTTGGCGATCAGACGTTCAACAACCCCGTCTGCATAACCCGGAGCGATGATCACATCAGCCTGAGCAGCCGCTTCCATAGCGGCGACCGTGGAAACCTCGACGATTCGATTCACCGCCACGATCCCACCGAACGCACTCCGCGGATCGCACTCGAAGGCACGTTGATAAGCCGTGGCGAGGTCGGGCCCCACCGCTGCTCCGCAGGGGTTGGCGTGTTTGATGATGGCTACCGCACAGCCACTGGAGAGATCACCCAGTTCTTGGGCCAGACGCCAGGCCGCGTCCGCATCGAAGAGGTTCAGATAGCTCAGCGGCACGCCCGAATACTGTTCGATTTGATCCCACATGCTGGTCTCGCCGATGGAGCGGTAGCGCGCTCCACGCTGATGGGGGTTCTCGCCATAACGGAGGACTTCGGCACGTTCCAGAGCGATGTGGATCGTGGGGGGAAGCGCTGTGGGCGGAAGCGCCGCCGGCTCCGGCTCGGTGCTGTCGAGCCAGCCGACAATCGCTGCGTCATAGGCCGCGGTGTGGGCGAACGCAGCCCTGGCCAGTCGTCGCCGGGTCTGCGCAGACAAGTCTGAGTCGTTGGCGCGAAGCTCCTCCAAGATCGATTCGTAGTCCGCAGGATTCGTGACAACCCCGACGTACTCGTGGTTCTTGGCCGCAGACCGCATGAGAGTCGGACCACCGATATCGATCATCTCGATGCCCGGTTCGGACCGGAACGGATAGAGGTTGCTGACCACGAGGTCGATCACCTCGATGTTGTTGGCTATCAGATCCTCTTGATGTTCGGGGTCTTCCCGATCCGCGAGGATGCCACCGTGAAGACGCGGGTGGAGCGTTGCCACACGGTGCCCCAACATGATCGGTGAGCCGGTGTAATCCGCGACATCGGTGACCGCGATACCACCGGCGGAAATAGCCTCTGCGGTGCCACCGCTTGAGATCAGCTCCCAGCCGAGTTCAACCAACCCGCCGGCGAACTCCACGATCCCCGACTTGTCGAACACGGACAACAGCGCACGACGCCGACCCGCACTGCTATTCACTACCCTGCTGTTCATCGCCCGAAACCTAGCAACCCAGCGGCCTTAGAGACCGGCAACAATGTCGGCCATCAGTTCACCGGCTTCTGTCGGGTTCTGCCCGACACGAACACCAGCATCGGTCAACGCCTCGATTTTGGCCGCCGCGGTACCACGGCCTCCTGAGACGATCGCTCCGGCGTGGCCCATCTTCTTTCCAGGCGGAGCGGTCACCCCGGCGATATAGCCGGCCACGGGTTTGGTCATGTGGTTCTTGATGAACTCAGCCGCTTCTTCCTCGGCCGAACCGCCGATCTCGCCGATCATCATCACGGCCAGAGTTTCCGGGTCGTCTTGAAAGGCCCGCAAGCAATCAATGAACGACGTACCCGGTACCGGGTCGCCGCCAATGCCGACACAGGTCGTCACGCCGACATCTTTCTGCTTCAACTCATACAGCGCCTGGTACGTCAGCGTGCCTGAACGGCTGACGATTCCGACAGGGCCTCCGGGTTTGGCGATGTGCCCAGCAGTGATGCCTATGTTGCACCTTCCCGGACTGATGATGCCCGGACAGTTCGGACCGAGCAGCAAGACGTCGGGGTAGTCCCGCTTCAAGGCGTTGTAGAAATAGATCTCGTCGTGGGCGGGCACTCCCTCGGTGATGGCAACGATGAACTTGACACCCCCTTGAGCAGCTTCTGCCACCGCGCCCCGCACTCCGGGGGCAGGGATGAAAATACAGCTCGCGGTGGCACCAGTTGCCTCCACCGCCTCTGCCACATTGGCGAAAATGGGCACGCCATCGACATCGGTGCCTGCCTTGGTTGGATGAGTGCCCGCTACCACCTGTGTGCCGTAGTCACGGTTCAGCAGGCCGTAGTAGCTGCCTTGTGACCCGGTCAGGCCCTGGTAGACGACTTTCGTGTTCTCGTCGACGAAGATACTCATTGTCAGTTTCCTTTCTTCGCCGCCGACTCAGCTCGCGAGCTCGACTACACGGCGTGCCGCGTCGAGCATGGTCGGTTGCATCATCAACTTGTCAGTTAGGTGAGGTTCCAGGATCGCCCGCCCCTGGTTCGCGTTGGTGCCATCGAGCCTGATGACTATGGGCGAATCAATCTCCACACGTTTCATCGCTTCGAGGATGCCGCTGGCAATCTCCTCGCCTCGGGTTATGCCGCCGAAGATGTTGATGAATATTGCCTTTACCGCGGGGTCGTTGTTGATTACCTCCAAGGCCCCGGCCATGACATCGGCGTTTGCACCGCCGCCGATGTCGAGGAAGTTGGCGGGGTTTCCGCCAACTTGGTTGACCACGTCGACGGTGCTCATGGCCAGACCAGCGCCGTTGGCGATCACCCCGACCGAACCGTCGAGTCCAACGTATTGCAGCCCCTTGGCGTGCGCTGCTTGTTCGCGTTCATCCCGGCTCTGGGTGGCGTCGTATTGGCTGTAGTCGGGATGGCGGAACTCGCTGTTGCCGTCGAGGGTCACTTTTGCATCGAGCACATGCACCGAGCCCTCCGGGGTCAAGATGAGCGGGTTGATCTCCACGAGGTCGGCATCGCCTTCGCTGTAGGCGCGATAGAGCTTCAGCAGCACCTCGACTGTCCCCTCAACTGCCGGTTCGGGGAGCTTTGCGGCCGCCACCCAGTCACGGCATGTCGCTTCGCTGAGTCCGTCTATGGGGTCTATCCAGATCTTGGCGATTGCATCCGGGTTGGTTTCGGCGACCGTTTCGATCTCGACACCGCCCTCGACCGAGAGCATCCCGAGGTGCTTCTTGGCCGAGCGATCAAGGGTGAAGCTGGCGTAGTACTCCTCAGCGATGTCTGACGCTTTTTCGATCCAGACCCGGCCCACAATGTGGCCTTTGATGTCGAGGCCCAAAATGTTGCCGGCGTGTTGGCGCACAGCGTCGATGTCAGCGGCGAACTTGACGCCGCCTGCTTTGCCCCGTCCACCCGTGTGGACCTGAGCTTTTACCATGACCGGCGTACCGAGCCGTTCCGCTGCGGCCACGGCTTCGGGGACAGTGAAAGCTATTTCACCGGCTGAGACGGGCATTCCGTACTCGGCGAAGAACTCCTTTCCCTGATACTCGAAAAGATCCACCGCGCCTCCAATACTGGGTTACATCAGGCAATACTTGGGTCGAATCAGACAAAGTTTGCGTGAACTCAGGCGATACTAGGCGGGTCACAATGTTGTGACACAGTCCGCCGCAATCAGACGCGAGGAGCCATGCCCGTCGCCCGAGGCCCGCAGCTAAACGCCCGCAATGCCCTACTTCTCGGATTCACCGCGGTGGTCATAGCGGGGTTGCTCGGTGTCATGGTCTGGTTCGCGGCATCTCAGGGAAACACCGAGATCGTCCTCGGCGACAGAGACTTCAACGCTGGCGATGTCGAGAAAATAAGTGACGAGATCAAAGAGAGGGGTCCGATTCTCTACTCCGATGTGGGTAGTGGTGGGCAGCGTGACATCATCGTCACTCACCGCGGCGACGATCTCGAGCAGGGATGGCTGGCTTTCGCAGCCAGACGCGCGCAAGACCCCCGAGACTGTTTCTTCTCTTGGGACCCCGACAAGGCGGAGTTCTTCCTCACCACCGCTGCGGGCAGCGATACCACCTGCGACGAGGTGACAGCCGACGCGGCGGGTACCGGCCTGCTGCAATACCGTGTCGAGGTTCGAGACGGCAATATCCACGTTCTGCTCAACGAACCCACTGAGTGAGACCCCGCGGCGTCGATCCGCTAGAGCTTCTCAAGCGGGGCTAGGGACAACAGCAGGACTTTCTGTCCGACATTCGCGAAGTTCACGGTGGCCTCTGGACTATCGCGGCTTCCGCCGATGTCGACGATGACTCCCTCGCCCCATTTTGAGTGACGAACACCATCACCAACCTTCAGGTCCAGTGACTCGGCCCCCTTCGAAGCGAACGGCGACGTGGCAGCGGAACTCTCGCTCTCGAACACCCGATCGACGATCCGTTCACGGTGCTCATCAATCCGCCGACCGCTGCGTCGACTGCTGGGATACGAACGGTCAAAGCGGTTGCTTCGACGGCCCTGGCCGCGGATCTCGGTCACCAAGTCGTTCGGGATCTCTGAGAAGAAGCGGCTGGGCGGGTTGTACTGGGTCATGCCGTTGAGCATGCGGCTCCAGGCACAGGTCAGGTGAAGCGCTTGCATCGCCCGGGTGACACCCACATACGCCAAGCGCCGTTCTTCCTCAAGCTCTCGGGGCTCGCCCAGGGTGCGAATATGTGGAAGAACGCCGTCTTCCATGCCGGTGAGGAAGACGACCGGGAACTCGAGTCCTTTCGCCGAATGAAGGGTCATAAGCGTCACAAGCGACTCGTTGTCATCCATGTCGTCGGTGTCGGTGACCAAGCTGATCTGTTCGGTGAACTCATCGACCGTTTCGAAGTCGCGGGCCATGCCCAGCAATTCCATGATGTTCTCGAGCCGACCCTCGGCCTCGATCCCCAGGGTCGCCTGGAGTTCTTCGAGGTATCCGGAGCGTTCAAGAGCCTCTTCGATGATGGTTGCCGGACCCGCGTCGAGTTCGCGGATGTCAGCGGTGATCTGCAGGAACTGCTCGATGCCGGTCGTCGCCCGGCCGCTGACGCCGGCGTTCCGATAGTCCCGCAGCGCTTCTGAGAATGACAGGCCCTGGGAGGCAGCCCAGGCGTCGAGCTTGCTGATCGACGAATCGCCAACGCCCCGTTTGGGCACGTTCAGAACTCGTTTGACGCTCACTTCGTCGGTCGGATTGACGATGGCCCGCAGATACGCCACGGCATCCTTTATCTCTCGTCGATCATAGAAGCGGGCGCCACCCACCAACTGGTAGGGAATCCCGACACGCACCAACTGCTCCTCAAGCACGCGTGACTGGCTGTTCGTGCGATAGAACACCGCCATCTCGTCCCAGCGCATGCCTTCATTAGCTTGCAAACGGGCCAGTTCATTGGCCACATAACGAGCCTCGTCATGCTCATCGTCGGCGTGGTAACGCACGATCTTGTCGCCCCGCCCACGGTCAGTCCACAGGTCTTTCGGGACACGCCCCATGTTTTGGGCGATCACCGCGTTGGCCGCGTCGAGGATGGACTGCGTCGAGCGGTAGTTCTGCTCAAGCACGATTGTTGTGGCGTCCGGAAAGGCTTTCTCGAACTCCAGGATGTTGCGCAGATCAGCACCTCTGAAGGCGTAGATCGACTGGTCGCCGTCGCCCACGACCGAAACCCCGCGATGCAGTTCCGCGAGCAACAGGACAAGCTCGTTCTGCACCGAGTTGGTGTCTTGGTACTCGTCGACGAGGACATGCGCGAAGCGGTCGCGCCAGTGTTGCAAGACGTCGGGCTGGGTCCTGAACAGTTCAACGGTGCGCATCAGCAGATCGTCGAAGTCCATGGCTGCCGCGGCGACCAGTCGGCGCTGATATTCCAGGTAGACGTCTGCAACACGCTTTTGGAAAAAGCCTTCGGCTCCGTCGGCATAAGCGCTCGCCGATACGTTGTCGTTCTTGGCAGTTGAAATCGTGCCGTGGACCGATCGTGGCACGAACCTCTTGGGATCAAGGTTGAGATCGCGAATCACGTAACCGGTCAAACGTCGGGCGTCGGCTTGATCGTAGATAGAGAAGCGCCCCGGATAACCGAGTCTGTCGGCATCCCGGCGCAGGATCCGTACGCACGCGGAATGGAACGTCGAGACCCACATTCTCTCGGCCACAGGACCTACGAGTGCCGAGACTCGCTCTTTCATCTCGCCCGCGGCCTTGTTGGTGAATGTGATGGCCAGGATTTCAAACGGCGACATGCCTTCGTCGATCATGTGGGCGATCCGGTGTGTGAGCACCCGGGTCTTGCCCGAACCGGCCCCCGCCACGACCAACAAGGGGCCTCCTGAGTGCAGCACCGCGTCGTACTGAGACGGGTTCAGGCCCTCCAAGAGAGGCGAGGTTTCGGGCATCGGCTCACCCTACCCGTGTGCACTGACACGACGACTGTCACCGGCGTTGCCGACCGCCCAATCGGCATTGACAAGCCGCTGTCGGCCCTCTGTGCACGCGAGTAGATTGGGCCGGTGAGCCAGGCCGAGATCGCTGTGGTGGTTGGCCTCGTAGCCACAGCCGTCACGTTCGTCCAGATCCTGCCTCAGATCGTCCGGCTGCTGCGGATCGGTCTGACCGAGGGTGTATCTCCGGCATGGGCAGCGATCGGCACAACCGTCAACGCCGGCTGGATCGCCTACGTGGTGGCCGAGGAACTGTGGGTCACGATTCCTGCATGTATCGCCGGCGTGAGCAGCTACGGCGTGGTGCTGTATCTGCTGTATCGCAACGATGCGGGCGTGCGAACGGGACTGCTGTTGTCGGCCGTGGTCGCCGTAGCGTGCGTAGTGGTCCAGCTGGAGGCCGGCTGGACGGTACTGGGCACAGTGCTTGGACTGTCCAACGGGCTCTACCTCGGACCGTCGGTGGTTGCCGCCTGGAGGTCGCACACACCGGTGGGAGTCTCCCCGCTGTCCTGGGTGCTCGTGGCGCTCGAAGGCGTCCTTTGGGGCCTCTACGGCGTCTTCGTCGAAGCTTCGCCGGTCGTCGTCTTCGGAGTCACCGCTGCTTTGCTCGCGGGACTCGTGCTTCTGCGCCTGTGGGTCACCCGCCACCGCATCCGCCAAGCCCTGAGGGCCAGAACAAACGAGCCCTAGCACGTTGTACGAGACTCCTCGGACCGTAATCGGAACTATGCCGTCAGTTTGTAGCCGACGCCACGGATCGTGATGATGCGTTCGGGGCGATCCGAGTTCGGTTCAATCTTCGCTCTAAGTCGCTTGATATGGACATCAAGCGTCTTGGTGTCGCCCACGTAGTCATAGCCCCACACCCGATCTATGAAGGTCTCGCGGGTCACAACCATCTCCTGGTTCAGCATCAGCAACGCCAGTATCTGGAACTCTTTCAACGGGAGCCGGACCAATTCACCATCGACGGTGACTTCATGACGCTCGCGGTCGAGTTGCAGTGCGCCGACGCGCAGAACCTGCTCGCTGTCCCCGGCACCGGGAGCACCGCTGCCCGACCAACGGCTGACCGCAGAACGACGCAGGACCGCACGTATTCGAGCGACCAATTCCCGCAAACGATAGGGCTTCGCCACATAGTCATCGGCGCCGACCTCAAGACCCACCACCGCGTCGATCTCCTCGCTCTTGGCGGTGACCATGATGATGGGAACCGAAGACGAAGAACGGATCTCTCGGCAGACGTCGACACCGGATATCCCTGGCAGCATCACGTCGAGAAGAACCAGATCGGGCTTGCTCTGGGCGAATCGCTCCAGCGCTTCTGGCCCGTCGCGGGCAACCTCGACGAGGAACCCCTCTCGCTGAAGCCCCACCCGGAGCGCTTCGACGAAGGACTCTTCGTCCTCCACGACAAGAATTCGTGCAGCGGAGTTGTTCATGCGGTGTCCTCTCCGGGCACTGTGCTTTTACCGGGCGCAGCCGGAGCCGCGGAAGCGCCGGGCGTAGCCGGAGCTGTGCTTTCGCCGGGCACAGCCGGAGCCGCGGGAGCCTGTGCGGTACCCACGCCGGGCGCAACCGGAGCTGTGCTTTCGCCGGGCGTAGCCGGAGCCGCGGAAGCGGTTGCTGTGTCTTCGCCGGGCGCAGCCGGAGCCGTGTTAACGCCGGGCGCAGCCGGAGCCGCGGAAGCGGTAGCTGTGTCTTCGCCGGGCGTAGCCGGAGCCGCGGAAGCGGTAGCTGTGTCTTCGCCGGGCGCAGCCGGAGCCGTGTTAACGCCGGGCGCAGCCGGAGCCGCGGAAGCGGT
>VXYK01000039.1:88617-95680 GCA_009845995.1 Acidimicrobiaceae bacterium
CGGGCGCAGCCGGAGCCGTGTTAACGCCGGGCGCAGCCGGAGCCGCGGAAGCGGTTGCTGTGTCTTCACCATCTTCGCCGGGGGGGTCGTCTTCGCTGGCTTCTGGGACCAGTGGGAGTTCCATCGTGAACTTTGCTCCTTCGCCCTCGGTCGACTCGACCGACACGCGGCCTCGGTGATTGGCGACAATGGTGCGCACCATTGACAAACCCAGGCCCGTGCCGCCAGTCATGCGACTGCGCCCTCGATCAACTCGGTAGAAGCGTTCGAATATGCGGTCCAAATCCTGACGCGGGATCCCGATGCCGCTGTCAGCAACCTCCACCTCAACTTGACCGTGAACCTCGCGGATGCCAACCGAAACAGAACCACCTCCCGGGTTCGAGAACTTGACGGCGTTGTCAAGCAGATTGAATACCGCCGATGTGAGCTGACGACGGTCGCCGCGCACCTGCAAGTCCCCCTCCGGCGCTTCAACATTGATCACTACGCCGCGTTGTGATGCCGCCGCGCGCACCCGATCGTGTGCTCCCCCAACCACACCTTGAACGGCGACCATGGAGAACTCAGAATCGCCGCTGTGCTCAATCTGACTGAGTTCAAGCAAGTCCTGCACAGTGCTGGTCAGACGCCCCGCTTCGACAAGCAGACGATTGGCCAGCGAGTCGATCACTTCGGGGTCATGCTCGCCGATCAGCGTCTCGGCAAGCAACGACACCGCTCCTATAGGAGTGCGGAGCTCGTGGCTGATATTGGCTACGAAATCGCGCCGAATAGCGTTGCTCTGCTCCACCTCGGTGACATCGTGAATGAGCGCAATCGCTCCCACGAGTTCACCTCCGCTCAGGATCGGTATTGCCGAGACGAACAACACCCGCCGTGGCGGCCCATACAGAGCGACGCTCTGTTCAACCCTCTCGCCTCTTACCGCGGAGTGGATCAGCTCATCAATCTTCTGCGCAATGACCGCTTCGCTGTGCCTGCCCTCGCGGTACCAGCTAGCAGAGGTGTTGCTGAAAACGACATTCTCGCTCTCATCAACAACGACAACACCCATGTCAATCGCTTCAAGGGCAGCCTCATAGCGACGTTCCGTGCCCCGCAACTGTCGCTCGGCGTCGCTGGCCTCAAGAACCATCTCAAGACGCTCGACCGCGGCAACCGGTGATTTCGACGCTGGCGCAACAACACCCGAAACACGATTCGCGATCCGGTCAAGATGCTGGTTGACGAGACGCCGTTGCCGAATTCCCACCACAAGAATCACAAACGCACCAGCCGCTGCTGCCAACAAAGCGACGAACAGCGCGGTCATGCCAAACGCCTCCTATGTCTCGTCGGGGACAACGCCGAATTCGGTCAATCGGGCCTTCGCCCGCAGAGCACCAGAGTGTTCGGGCAACCAACCGTCGACCATATAGCGAACCCGTTCGCCCATGTTCACCGCGTGATCGCCGATCCTCTCGTAGAACCGACAGACAAGGGCGAGCTGCACTCCCACCTGCAAGTCGAACGCTTGCTCGCGGTTGCTTTCGAAGATCGCTCCAATGGCGTCGAGATGAAGGTCGTCGAGTCGGTCGTCGATGTCGTCAAGAGCTACCGCCAGCCCGCTGTTGCCTTCGGCGTAGCTGTCTATCGCCAGACGCATCAGACGTGCGGCCTCCTCGCTCATCTGAGCTATCAGCCCCCGGATCCGCGGGCCGATCGAACTGCCGTAGACACGCCGGGTCGCCTGGGCGATATTGGCCATCAAGTCGCCGGAACGTTCGATCTCGGCGTTCATCCACAAAGCGGTCGTGATTGCCCGCAGATCTGACGCCATCGGCTGCTGCAACGCCAGGAGTTGGTAGCAGCGTTCCTCGAGCTCGACTGACATCGCGTCGATCGCGTCGTCATCCTCGATGATCCGCTGAGCCTCGGCCAGGTCCCCCGACAAGAATGCTTCTGTGCCGCGTGGGATCGCTTCACCGACAACCCCCGCCATGCGCACGATGGCGTCACGGACCGATTCAAGCTCTTCGTGGTAGGTCTTACGGAGTTCTTCGGTCACCCTGCACTCCTCTCATCTCACCCAAAGCGGCCAGTCACATAGTTTTCGGTTCGCTCATCGGAAGGATTCGAGAACATCTGTTGCGTCGAATCGTATTCCACCAAAATACCGGTCCGGGTGTCGGACTCCGGGTTGACGTTCACCGAGAAGAACGCGGTGCGATCACTCACCCGCGCTGCCTGCTGCATGTTGTGGGTCACGATGACGATCGAGTAGTCGTCCTTCAACCCGTGCATCAATTCTTCAATGCGCGTGGTTGCGATGGGATCGAGCGCCGAACAGGGCTCGTCCATCAGCAGCACATCGGGATCAGTTGCTATGGCCCGAGCGATGCACAGGCGCTGCTGTTGTCCACCGGACAAACCCAGGGCATTGTCGTCAAGCCGATCTTTCACCTCGTCCCACAAAGCGGCTTTGCGTAGCGAGTTCTCGACGATGTCGTCCATGGCCGGACCTTTCTTGGCCAGGCCGGCCACCTTCGGCCCGTATTCGACATTGGCTCGAATTGACTTTGGAAACGGGTTGGGCTTTTGGAAAACCATCCCGATCCGGCGGCGCACCTCAACTGCGTCAACCTTCGAATCATAGAGATCCACTCCGTGGTAACGCAGCGAACCCGTGACCCTCGCTGTCTCAATCAAATCATTCATGCGGTTGAAGCATCGCAACAGAGTGGTCTTGCCGCAGCCCGAAGGGCCTATGAACGCCGTGATCTCATGCTCGTGAACCTGGAGACTGGCATCTTGAACGGCCTGGAAATCTCCGTAGTAGACACTCAGCTCTTCAACGTCGAATACCACCTCGGGCATCGCTGGACTCTCCGCGCCCACCTCGAGGAGATGCTCAGAATCGGGACCCTCAGTTAGATCATCGATCGCCGTCATAGCTGGCTCCTCAGAGCTTTTGTCTGTTGGGTCAAGCATTGTCCCATATGTGTGGGTCACAAGTCAGCCTCGCTTCTTCTCAAAACGGTTGCGGAGCAGGATTGCGGTCATGTTCAACAACAACACCAGCACCAGCAGAACAACAATGGCAGCGGCCGCTGCTTCAGAAAAACCCGGATCCCGGCCGCGTTCGCTCACCCATTCAACGATGATTATGGGTAGTGCCGTGAACTTCTCGCGAAGCCCCGACGTGTCCCACAACTCAGGGTTGCGGGTCAGACCCCCAGTTATCGCACCCACCAGAATCAACGGCGCGGCTTCGCCGATCGCGCGTGACATGGCCAACAGGGTTCCTGTCAAGATTCCCGGCGCTGCGTAGGGCAGAATCTGAGTCCGCACCATCTCAGACTTGGTTGCGCCAAGACCGTAGGCGCCTTCCTTGAGTCCGGAAGGAACCGAACGCACCGCTTCTTGGGCAGTAATGATCACAATCGGCAGAACCAAGACCGCCAGGGTCAACCCCGCCGACAGAACTGAACGACCCCCGGTTGCGTCAGCCAACCAACCAAGACCAACGAAACCGAAGATGGTGCTGCGCTCGACAAACAGGAACAGGCCGAGAAGTCCGTACACGACCGAAGGCACACCTGCGAGATTCCGGATCACCAGTTCGATGACTGCGGCAAGGCGAGACTTGTTCGCGTACTCCTCGAGATAGATGGCAGCCCCGACGCCGATCGGGAACGCTGTCAACGCGACGAACACGCCGATCCAGAATGATCCATACAAGCCCTGTTTCACACCCAGCTTGTCGTCGATCGAACGAGACCGCAGCGACCCGTTCAAAAAGTCCCAAGTCCTCGTCGAGAGCTGAGACCAGGCGTCAGCGACGGTGTCGATGAGCAGCACCGCAAGAACCAGCAGCGACACCACCAGAGCGGACAGAATCACAGCTTTGAAGAGCCCACCGGCCACGTCCGTCCGCTTCCGCTCAAAACCGTTCGCACCTCGTCTGGCAACTGTTCCTATCGTGGAGAAAGTCACGTCATCGCCTCAGTACTGCTCGCGGACGCGATTCACGAACCGGTCTCCGACCAAGTTGAGTCCCAGAGTCAACAGGAAGAGCACCAGACCGACAAAGAACAGACTCTGAAAGGTCAGGCCCTCACCAACGACTTGATCAGTGCCCGAAGCCAGCGAAGCCATCGCCGAAGGCATCGTGAGACTGCCGTCGTAGGGCGAGTAGGTCCTTATGGCAGCATCAGCCGCACCGCCCGCCATGAATACGACCATCGTCTCGCCAAGGGCACGAGACACCGCCACGATCAGAGACGCGACAAGCCCCGAGACCGCGGCAGGCAACACCACCCGCACCGTTGTGACCGCGTTGCGCGCACCCAGTCCCGCCGAAGCCTCACGCAACGACTTCGGGACCGCGGCCATCGCATCCTCCGAAATCGACGCCACCAACGGGACCGTGAGAATCCCCACGCCGATGCCTGCCGTCAGCATCGAACCCCGGCCGCCTTCGCCACCGATATGGGCCACGACGTTGGGAGCGAGCCACAACAAAGCGAAGAACCCGAGAACCACGCTGGGAATCCCCGCAAGGATCTCCAGGATCGGCTTCAGGATCGCACGGTCAGTCGGGCGCGCATACTCCGAGAGGTAGATCGCAGCACCCATCCCCAACGGCGCCGCGACGATCATGGCGATCAGGGTGGTCCACAAGCTCGCTACCAGCAGCGTCGGCATGTCATAGATGCCGCGCCTCGGGAACCATCCGAGTTCGCCCCAGGTGGAGGACCAGTCGACATCACGCATGAAGATCCACGCTTCGGAGAACAGCGCGTAGATGATCAGAGCAGAAACCACGACCGAGACCAGCGCCGCGCAGAACATCACACGGCTGATCAAGCGCTCCTTGCGCACCCGGCGCGGTGACCCCGCCAGGGCGGCAAGGCTCAACGAGCCGGGGACCGAATCAGGAGTCTCCACCTTCAGGTTCGCTCGGTCCAAGCCGCCCGAACTTCGGCCTTGGCCGCATCGGTCAGTTCAACGTAACCGACTTCGGCCACCGCCCGATCGAGGCCGGCATCCATGTAGAAGTCGACATAGGCTTCCAGACCCGGGTTGCTCGCGGCCCGGTTGGAGTTGACGTAGACGAACAACGGGCGGCTCAGCGGGTACTCGCCCGAAGCGATCGTCTCGGGAGTGGCGGCAACGCATCCGCTCTCGCCGCCGTCAACGTCGAGAAGCTTGACTCCCTGCGCGCCGTTGGCGAACGCAAAGCCAACCCAACCAAGCGAAGTGTCCGAACCGGTGATTCCCTGCAGGATCACGTTGTCATCACCGGAGGGACTGTAATCGGGTCGGGTCGTGCCGGCTTGGCCCCGTTCTTCTGCTGGATGTTCAACCACCAGTTCGACGAACGTGTCGAAGGTTCCGGACTCTTCCCCGGGGCCGAAAATATCGAGCGGCGCGTCCGGGAGGTCTCCAGCACCGCCGAGTTCGGCAGACACGGCATTCGCGTCCGCCCAAGAACGGTATCCGGTCGCTTCGGGACCGGTCAGGGCATAGAGGTCGGCGAACGAAACGCACTCCACCAGGTCATTGGAGGCGTTCGTCATGACGCCCAAGCCGTCGATGCCGACCTGGAGCTCCACGTAGTCGACTCCGTTGGACGCGCACTCTTCTGCCTCGCTGTCCCTGATCGCCCGCGAAGCGTTGGAGATGTCAGTCTCGCCGCTGCAGAACAGCACGAAGCCATCACCAGTTCCGGGACCGTCGACAGCAATCAGAACATCGGGATTGATGTCATTGAACAGTTCCTGGACACGCACCGAGATCGGCTCGACAGTCGAAGAACCCGAGATGAAGATCTCTCCCGAGGAGCCGTCGGACGATCCCGATGACGAACCGTCAGAACCACCCGATCCACACGCCGACACGACGAGCGACAGGCCCAGGATCAACACCAACAGCCGAGCCGCAGGCCGGACCGAACGCCGAGAACGATGCATAGATGTTCCTTTCACAAAGGACGCGCCGGGTTGCGCGAACCCTGCTCGGCAGAAAACTACGGGAGTTGAACTAAGTCGGAGTCCAAAACAGGTGAACCGATGGTGAACTCCCGGTGAACTCTCCGGCCGTGCCGGCCCAGCCGTGCCGGGCGCGCAAATTAATTCGGTTGACATATAGGCTGAAGTCCGCCACTCTGGTTTTCGCCGGAGTTTCCGGCCGCAGTAAAAGGACCGCCATGAGCAACATTCATCGCACCGAGCATCAGCTTCGAGCTGACATTGCCGCGCGCGTAAATGTGCAGACGGTCATGCCGGCTTCTTGGTTTGCCACGAAGCCATATCACTTCTTGCGGCCCTTCGGCGCTCCCTCCGGGTAATCAGACCCAATAACGGGAAGTACGCAGAAAGGCCGCTGGTAGTCCCAGCGGCCTTTCTGCGTTGCCCTCCAAACACACAGCCGCACAAAGAAACCCACCAGACAAGAAACAGACAGACAAAAACAAAACACGGAAGGAGACGGGGCCATGTCCACCCTCGTCGATATCACTGAACAACTCCCAGCCACTGAACAAATCCAAACCGATGGCACCACCTGGGAGACTCACGCGGCCTGCAAGACGGTAGACAACGCCTACGACCTGTTCTTCTCCGACGACATAGGCGAGATTTCTGCTGCCAAACGTGTCTGCGCCGAGTGCCCGGTGATCGCTCCCTGCCTCGAAACAGCTCTGAACAACAAAGAGCAGTGGGGAGTATGGGGTGGACAGCTCTTCATGAACGGCGAGATGCTGACCGTCAAACGCCGTCGGGGCCGTCCTCCCAAAGTGGCTCGTCCCGAGGATCTGATGCCGGTGATTCCGGTACCTATCCACCTTCGGGAACGAGCGGAACGGCGGACCGCTTAACGGCGCTGATCGACCACTCCCCCAGAACTCGGGCAACGGCAAACGCGAGCCCCGGTTCTTGGTCGATCAGCGCGCGTTGCCTACGCCGGGCGCAACCGGAGCCGCGACAACCAGCGCCTCGCTTACGCCGGGCGCAACCGGAGCCGCGACAACCAGCGCCTCGCTTACGCCGGGCGCAACCGGAGCCGCGACAACCAGCGC
>VXYK01000039.1:95690-167032 GCA_009845995.1 Acidimicrobiaceae bacterium
CGACAACCAGCGCCTCGCTTACGCCGGGCGCAACCGGAGCCGCGACAACCAGCGCGTCGCTTAGCCGGGCGCGTTGCAGTCGCCGGGCGTAGCCGGAGCCGCGCGGGCTCTGCCATCGACGGGTGTTACCGGCCTTCTGCGGGGTAGCGTTTTGACAGAGTCCCGATGCGCTTGTTCCGTAGATTCGCCGCGGTCTTGCTGACCGTCGTGGTCGTCGCTGCCTGCGGCGACGACGCCTCGAGCGAATTCGGCGAGGCCAACAGCATCAAACTCTCGAATGGCGCGCTCATTCCCGAAACCGAAGATGTACAGCACGAGCCTGTCGAAGGGTCTATCAGTGATCTTGGTTTCGCCTCACTGGTCGGAGACGGCCAAGACACATTCGCAAGCCACCTCGACAAACCGTTGGTTGTCAACTTCTTTGCCGCCTGGTGCGGCCCGTGCCGGGCCGAGCTGCCCGAGTTTGAGACCGTCTACCGGGAACTCAAGGATCAGGTGAACTTTCTCGGCATCAGCCGCGACGGGTCCGCCGCGCCCTCGCTGGAACTGCTGGCCGATACAGGGGTCTCCTATCCGTCGGGATGGGACTCAAACGGATCGCTGTTCGGTGACCTGGGCCTTATAGCCATGCCCAGCACGCTGATGGTCGACCGCGACGGAGTGGTTGTAGAGCAATGGGCCGGCGTGCTAACCACTGAGGGACTACGCGACCTGATCACGGAGAACCTTTTCTAATGGGCACAGTTCTGATAGGCACAACGTAATGGGTGTCTATGCCTTCCCTTTCGCGCTAGGTCTGGTCGCCGCGTTCAACCCGTGCGGTTTCGCCCTGCTGCCCGTCTACCTGTCGTATTTCTTGGGTGTCGACGGCGACAAGAAAGCCAGTCGGCTCGCCACAATCGTGCGCGGCCTAGTGGTGGGCTTGGTGATGACTGCGGGATTTGTCGCCGTGTTCGGGATCTGCGGCGTGGCATTCGAGACGATCATCAGCGAGGGCACGGTGTTCGAGTACACGGGTTACGTGACGATCGCTATCGGCGTATTGATGCTTCCCTTGGGTGTCTTCATGGCGCTGGGCAAGGACTTCGTGCTGCGGCTCCCGAAACTGAACCTCGGGACCGGCAGCCGCGACCTCTCATCGGTGTTCCTCTTCGGTGTGAGCTATGCCGTCGTCTCGCTGTCCTGCACGATCGGGCTGTTCCTGTCGTCGGTCACAACCTCGTTCACGACGGACGGATGGCTGGAAGGACTCGGCAACTTCCTCGCTTACGCGCTGGGCATGGGCGCTCTGATCACTTTCTTGACCATGAGCCTGGCGCTCGCCAAAACCGATGTGGCCAAAGGGATGCGGCAGGTGCTGCCCTACGTGGGCCGATTCTCAGGATTTGTGCTCCTGATCGCCGGTCTCTATCTGATCGACTACGGCTACTTCGAGATCCGGGTGCTGTCGGGCAGCGACTACTCAAGCCCTCGGGTGGACCGCTTCTTGGAAATGCAGGCGGCCGTCAACAACTGGATCCAGGACACCACCCCTGAACGCATCGCGGTGATCTCCGTTCTCGGCGTGATCGGCGCGTTGATCATCGGCTGGCGGGACCTTGAAAGCGACAGAGTCAAACGACTCAGCGTCAGCGCCGGTTACATCTGCAGCTACCTGATCATCGAGTTCCTGTTCAACGAGGGAGAGTTCATCTTCCTGCCGCTGGTCCGCTTCATCGGAGGTTGGCCGCTGCGGATCGCCCACTGGTTCAGCGACCCGTTGCGCTTCGGCGTGCCGATCGAAGCTGCTTTCACGGCACTCGTCGTTTGGCTCGCGTGGCGCCGGATCGCCAGATATCTGCGCGCTCGCAACCCTCTCTCTGAAGAGACAGCAACCGAATCAGGGGGCTAGACGCTCGACAATCCAGCTGTCCGTTTCGAGGCGATAACGGACCCTGTCGTGAAGACGGTCTGGCCGTCCCTGCCAAAACTCCACACATTGAGGGGTGACCAGGTACCCGCCCCAGTGGGACGGTCTCGGTATCTCATCGGGGTACCGCTCCTCCAACTCGGCCACGCTCGCCTCGAGTTCAGCCCGTGACCTGAGCACTGCGGACTGTTCGCTTGCACACGCACCGATCTGTGCACCTCTTGGACGACTAGCGAAGTAAGCGTCGGATTCCGACTCGGAGACTCGGCTGACCTCGCCGACAACACGAACTTGACGCTCAATCTCACGCCACACCATCGTCAGCGCGGCACGCCCGTTGGCTTCAAGTTGGACGCCCTTGGCCGACTTGCGGTTGGTGTAGAAGACGAATCCGCGGCTGTCGACGCCTTTCAACAGAACGGCTCTGGCATCGGGCCATCCATCGGCGTCAACCGTTGACAACACCATGGTGTCGGCGAGGTAGGGGTTGACGTTGGTCCAAAGGTCGAACCATTCACGGAACTGCGTCAAAGGATCCTCGGCGACATCTGAGACATCAAGACCGACGCGTCCAAACTCCTCACGCATCGCGGCCATGTCCATCAGCGGAGCCTACTGTTTGCGAGGTGAGCGCTAGTCGGTTTGTGGCAATCGCAGGTTTGGCGATCGCGGGAATCGTCGGTGCTGTCCTGCGATGGGCTGTGACCGAGATCGTCGACGACCCGTTGACGACTCTGTTGGTCGTCAACAGTGTCGGCGCGTTCATTTTGGGGATGTTGCTTCGCACCCATGCCGAGAACTCATCAATCCGGCTGTTTCTCGGCGTCGGTTTCTGCGGTTCGCTGACCACCTTCTCCACGCTCGCAGCCGAAATAGCTGAGCGCATCGACCACGGTCAGATCGCCAACGCGATCGGTTTCACGGCGGCGACTGTCGGAATCGGACTCGTCGCGGTGCTCACAGGACACAGGTTGGGCACTCAGTTGGTGGGGCCGCGCGCATGATCGTCTTGGCATTCGGCGCAGCCGCCCTGATCGGGACGCTGGCCCGTTGGCAGCTGGGAGCCCGCCTCCGATCACCGCAGGGAACCTTCGTCGCGAACATCGCCGGGACGTTCGCCTTCGGACTGCTGCACGCGTCCGGTGCCGACGAGATGATCATCGTCGGTGTCGGCGGCCTCGGTGCCTTCACAACTTTCTCAGCGCTGGCCGGAGAACTGGTGGAGATGTGGCCGAAGTCCCGCGTCCGCGCGCTCGCTTACGGATCGTCGACCCTTGTCGTCGGCGTCGCCGCGGCTCTGCTCGCTATCTCGCTCGCCTAGACCGGTTGGTCAACCCGGGGCCGGAATCTTGGTCAAGCCGCCGAGATAGGGGTGCAGGACTTCGGGCATCTCGATCGAACCGTCGGGTTGCCGGTAGGTCTCCACGATCGCAGCCCAGACCCGCGGGACCGCCAGCGCCGAGCCGTTGAGGCTGTGAACGAACCGGGTGCCCTTCGCGCCCTCGGATCGATAGCGGATATTGGCCCGCCGGGTCTGATAGTCGGTGCACCACGAAACCGACGAGACCTCAAGCCAACGGTCCGCACCAGGGGCGAAGACCTCGATGTCGAAGGTGCGTGTGCCCGCACCGCTGATATCGCCGCAGGCCAGGTCGAGCACCCGATGAACCAGCCCCAGGTCACGAATGGCGCTCTCGGCCCGGTCGAGGATCTCAATATGCACGTCGTGGCCTTGCTCGGGGGTGCAGAACGCGTACATCTCGACCTTGTCGAACTCATGGACCCGCAGAAGGCCCCGGGTGTCGCGGCCCGCCGCGCCGGCCTCGCGCCGATAGCACGAGGTGTGAGCCATCAGCCTCATCGGCAGTTCGTCCTCGTTGAGGATCTCACCGCTGAACATCGAAGTCAGCGAAACCTCAGATGTTGGAATGGCCCACAGGTCGTCGCGCTCGATGTGGTACGCATCATCAGCGAACTTCGGCAGATGACCGCTCCCGATCATCGTGTCGGACTTCACCAGGGTCGGTGGCCGCACCTCTTCAAAGGCGTCCCGGTTGCGCTCGAGACCGTAGGCGATCAGCGCTCGCAGCAGCCGCGCACCGTCGCCGCGGTACATCACGAACATCGAGCCCGAGAGACGCACCGCGCGGTCGACATCAAGAATCTGCAGTTGTTCACCGATCTCCCAGTGGGGAACCTTCTGGTGGTCGCCATACGCGTCAGGGTCATAGCCGGAACTGCGAACTTCGACATTGCCGTCTTCGGTCAGCCCGTCGGGAGCGTCAGGCGACGGCATATTGCTGACGTTGAGCAACAACTCTCGGAGCTCAGCCGCGAGTTGCTCACAGCGGTCGTCGAGAGTTTTCTCCTGAGTCCCCAGGGAGCGACTGTGATCAGCGAGAGCATCCGCCTCGTCGGCGTTGCCCTGGGCGTGCAGTGCGCCAACTTGCTTCGAGGTCTGGCGAATCTCGGAGCGGATTTCGTCGCGCTCGGTGGAAGTCGTGCGGAGTAGCGCGTCCAACTCCACGATTTCGTCGATCGACGAAGTGGGCTCTCCGCGGCGCGCGATGGCTGCCTTGACAGCTTCGGGGTCCGAACGGATCAGCTTGATGTCGAGCATGGCCGTTGACGGTAGCGCCCGATCAAGAGCTTGCGCTCATCCACCTACTCGGAGCTTTCGGTATCCGTTTCGGCTTGTTTCTCGATGCCGATTCCGAGATGCCCTTCAATCCGCGCGAGTCGCTCCCGAACGTCACCAAGAGCTGCCCTCAAGGACTTGTGATCGCCACGCAACTCATTGCCGAGATCTCGCATCTCGCCGCGCAACTCATTGCCGAGATCTCGCATCTCGCCGCGCAACTCGATGCGAGTGTCATTGTTGAGTTGAACCATGAGGCTACGAGTCTTGGAATTCTCACGCGACTGCTGCCAAGAATTACCGAGCATTGCTACGAACAACGCCGAGATCATCGTGAGCAGCGCCGCGTCCATACCGACACCCTACTCAGGTGCGGGGGGCTGTCAACTGAATAGCATGAAAATGTATCAGATAATCATGAACGCCATACGGCATTCGAGTCGGTCTCGTCGGCAAGTCACGTCGGTGCTTCGCGTGGGGGCTCGGGATTCTCATCGAACGCCCGTTGCACATCGCCGAATGTGAGATCGGGAGTGAGAGCAACTGCACCGACACGCTCCGGTTTTGGCGGGGGTTGCTTGCGGGAGCGCCGAGCCACAATGTCAGCCTCGCGGCGCCCGGAAGTGAAACGGAAGTAACGGATCGTGATGAGCGCCCAGAGATAGAAGCCTCCGATGACTTTCATCACCGCTCCGGCGGCCTGCTGGTCGTCAGTCGGAGATATGCCCCAGAGCGGCTCAGCATGGTCGTAAGCCGAATAGACAACTCCTTCGGCGAAGGTCAACCAGCCTGCGGGCACCGTCGGCACGATCGAACTGGCGAACAGGTAGACCATCTTGCCCGGCTCGCTCATCTGAAGTTCCGGGAGCGGACCCACCACCGGGAACCACATCAACAACGCCGAAAAGAACACCGCAAGATGGATGGTGTAGTGGAAAACCCCGTTCTCGACCGACAAGTTAACGACCGCGGACCAATGCGACAGGATCTGCAGGGCATTGAATATGACCGCAGCAACCACGGGCCGGGTAAGAATCCGCAATGCTCGCGACCCCACCCCACCGTCGATCACGATCAAGCGTGCCAACCACTCCGGCATCGCCAGCAGCATCAGCGGCGGGACGATGAAGGCGATCAGCAGGTGCTGACCCATGTGGACCGAATAGAGGTACTCCTCGGCAATGTCGTGCATCGGCCAATCCGCAGCGACCCACAGCAGAAACACCGCGAGCGCGAAACAGCGTTTCTGACGTTTCGTCACGATGGTCTGCCCCGCCGGCACCACCATCGGCCCTATGTGGCGAACGGCGTAGTAGCCGAGAACCACGATCCCCGCGATGAGCATCCAAACAGCGGGGTGGGCCTCAAACTTCCAAGGCCCGTCCATTCAGATCACGCCCAGAATTCGAAGGCTGCAAGCGCAGCAACGTATACGCCGACGGCCAGCAACAACCCTCCGACAAACATCTTGGAGAAGATCGGGTTGTCGAACTTCAGGTGCATGAACCAGGTTGCCACCAGCCAGAACTTGACGACCATCATTATCAGCAACGACGGGATCAGAAAGCTGCCCCAGTCGAAGACAGACTCGAAGTAGGTGAAAACTTCAACGGCGGTGATCACCGCGAGGATCAGAGCGATCTTGACGTAAGCCCAGTCTGATGGGTGCTCGTGTTCGGCGTGCTCGTGCTCGGTGCCTTCGTGTTCAGAGACGGTCGTGTTCATGCGTTACTCCAAACCCCTAGGCCGGAACCAGATAGATCACAGTGAAGATGAAGATCCACACCACGTCAACAAAGTGCCAATAGAGACCCACTACCTCTACGGTCTCCGAGTGCTCTTGGCGGAGCTTCCCCTGCCACGAGGCGACGAACAAAGACATCAGCATCACGATGCCGAGACTGACGTGCACCCCGTGGAACCCGGTCAATGCATAGAACGCGGAACTGGCCGGGTTGTTGGTGAAGCCGACACCCTCACGCAGGAAGCTCGTGAACTCATACACCTGACCACCGATGAACACGCCGCCGAGCATGCTCGTCGCCAGAAGCCAGACCCGTGCCCCGTGGTTGTCGCCCCGAGTGATCGCGGCGAGCGCCAGCACCATCGTCAACGAACTCATCAGCAGGACGAACGAGCTGATCGACGTGAACGGGATGTCGAAGACGTCGGTCGGAATCGCCAGATTGTCCGGGCCGCGACGGGTCTTGTAGAGCAGGTAGGTCGAGATCAGACCACCGAAGAGCAGACATTCCGAACCGAGGAACAGCCACATCGCGAGCTTGGTGTTGGAGATGCCGGTGGAAGGTCCGTGGTTGCTGTCGCCGGGCGCGTTGCTGTCGCCGGGCGTAGCCGGAGCCGCTGCGGTGTCTTCGCCGGGCGCGTTGCTGTCGCCGGGCGTAGCCGGAGCAGTGCTATCGCCGGGCGTAGCCGGAGCCGCGGCAGCGGGCGTAGCCGGAGCCGCGTCGGGGGTGTCGGTATCAGACGTCGCGGGAGCCGAGGTTTCTGTGGTCATGGTCACTCACCTCCTTGCTGGTCGCCGGGCGCGTTGCTGTCGCCGGGCGCGGCCGCGGCCGTGGCGAGCTCAGCGTCATCAGGGCCGTCGTCGTCGTGGTCGTCATCGTCGTCGTCGTGGTGGTGGTCGTGGGTCGCGTCGGGGTCATCGACAGGTTCGAGGGCCCAGGCGAAGATGCCCATGCCGACCAACAAGCCGCCAGGTACGCAGAGCCACAGGTTGAAGATCAGCCCATAGCCGATCAACGGCAGGCCCACAGCCAGCACCAACGGCCAGAACGACGGCGCAGGCAGATGCACACCCTTGGCCGAACCGTCCTGGGCTGCTTCTTCGGCCGTGGCTATCTGTACGACCTTGCCGTTGTCGTCGAAGCTGTACTTGCGGTGCCACCATTCGTCGAGGCCGTCAACCGTGGGAACCTCATCGAAGTTGTGCTCGGGCACCGGCGAGGGAATCATCCACTCGAGGCTTCGTGCGTCCCAAGGATCAGGACCCGGGGGCGGCAGATCGGCCGCTTCTCGTTTCGACTTCCAAATGTTGTGGAACAAGACCAGAACTGAGACAGCGATGATGAACGAGCCGATCGTCGCCACCATGTTCCAGAACTCGAAGCCGAACCCGGACGAGTAGGTGTCGATGCGACGGCTCATCCCCTGCAATCCGAGGATGTGCATGGGCCCGAAGGTCAGATTGAAGCCGATGAGCATCAACCAGAAATTGACCTTGCCGCGGCGCTCATTGAGCATGTAACCGAAAATCTTCGGCCACCAGTAGTACAGACCGCCCATCAACCCGAGCACACCACCACCGAAAATCACATAGTGGAAGTGAGCCACGATGTAGTAGGTGTCGGTCTGTTGGGTGTCAGCGGGTGCCAGAGCGTGGGTCACCCCCGAAAGCCCACCGATGGTGAACATGGCCACCGTTCCCACCGCGAAGAGCATTGCCGTTGTGAAGCGGATCTGTCCGCCCCACATGGTGGCTAACCAATTCAATACCTTCACGCCGGTCGGCACCGCAATGAACATCGTCGACAGCGAGAACGCCGCCACCGAGATCGGCCCGATGCCCGACACGAACATGTGATGAGCCCAGACACCCCATCCCATGAAGCCGATCGCGATACCCGAGAACACCATGAACGTGTACCCGAATATGGGCTTGCGGCTGAACGTCGGAATCACTTCGGACACAACGCCGAACGCGGGCAGAATGATGATGTAGACCTCAGGATGCCCGAATATCCAGAAGAGGTGCTGCCATAACAACGGATCGGCGCCCATGTCGGGATTGAAGAAGCTGGCGTCGAACAACCGGTCGAACATCAACAAGAACAGAGCGACCGTGATGACCGGCAGCGCGAACAGCAGCAGGAACTGGGTGATCAGCAGCATCCAGGTCATGACCGGCATGCGGAACAAGTCCATGCCGGGCGCCCGCATGTTGAGGCACGTGACGATCAGGTTGATGGCTGAGACCAACGAGGCGATACCGGCTATCAGCAGGCCGATTGCATAGAAGTCGACCCCGTGGCTCGGCGAGAAGGTCACCCCGCTGTTGGGCGAGTAACAGAACCAGCCGCAGTCCGCACCGCCTCCGCCGACGATCCAGGAACTGTTCAAGAAGATCGCCCCGGACAGCCAGATCCAGTACGAGAGCGCGTTGAGCCGCGGGAACGCCACGTCCCTGGCGCCGATCTGAAGCGGAATCAGATAGTTCGCGAAAGCCGCGGCCAAGGGCATGATGAAGAGGAACACCATGGTCACGCCGTGCATGGTGAACACCTGGTTGTAGACATCGGCCGACAGCACGCCGCCGTTGGGCACAGCCAACTGCAGGCGAATCAGCAGGGCCTCAATACCGCCCACCACGAAGAAGACCATGGCGGACACGCCATACATGATCCCGATCTTCTTGTGGTCGACAGTGCTGAGCCAGTCCCGCCAGCCCCTGCCCCCCTGCGGCCGAGTGAGCACCCCGAGCGGCCGCTCCGCGAGGGCCTCGCGGCCGGATTCGAGTTCTAGTGGACCCTCGGTTTTGGTCCCCTCGGTAGTGGGTTCCGTGATGGTCATCTCACTCCACCTCTGTCGCCAGGATCTGCGCGTGGGTCGGCGGAGGGCCGAGCGTGGCCAGCAAGGCGATCACATCGTCAATCTGTCGTTCGGAGAGACCCATGTCGGGCATCCCCCGCGGGAGAGCGCCCTCCGGGAGGTCGTCCGCGTAGTTTTCTTTCACGTCGTTGGGGTTGCGGATCCAGGCGGCAAGATCGTCGTCGTTGAGTGAGCCGTCCGAGTTGTAGGTGTTGAACAGACCACCCCCGAACGTGGTGCGGCCCGCGAAATGGGTGAGATCGGGGGCGCTTCCGGAGACTGTTTCGGCTCCGTTGTAGTCGTCGTCGTTGAGGCCGTTAATCAAGTGGCAACTGGCGCAGAAGTTCGAGAACACCTGCATTCCACGGTATTCGGCGGAGTTCTCGTCCGTCGGCATCGTCGCCGGGGTCATCTGAGCATGGATCCACTCCTGGAACGCGCCCGGTGCCACCGCTACCGCCTGCATTCGCATGCGGCTGTGCGACAGCCCGCAGAACTCGGTGCACTGCCCGAAGTAGACGCCCGGTTCGTCGGCTTCTATCTTCCAGGGCGTATACAAGCCGGGCACCGCGTCCTTCTTGCCGTTGAGGGCCGGGATCCAGTGTGAGTGGATGACGTCTCGCGAGGTGATGATCAGTTCGACTTCCTCGCCCGTGGGGATGACCATCTGGCCGGAGGTGACGATGTCGGCTTCGGGGAGGTTCCAGGGGTCGCCGAGGTCGTCGGTGGTGATGTCCTGGGTCAGGTAGTAGCGGTACTCCCACCACCATTGCTGGCCCACCACGACCACCCTCGGCTCCCAGGTCTCGACCTGTCCGTCGACCTGTACCTCAATGGCGTTGGCTTCGGTGCTGTTGACTGCGAGGTGCGTCACCAGCGTGGCTACGGCGATGACGACCATGATCACGAAGGGTCCGAGCGTCCAGCCGATCTCCAGTTTGTTGTTGTGCGAGACCTGGGTGGGGAACTCACCTTCGTAGTCGTCGTCGGCCGGCACGCGATCCTTGACCGACATCCACAGGATGGCGCCGCAGACGAGCACCAAGACGACACCGGCGACAATGAACACCGGAATCGCCAGATCGTTGATCTGGCGGGCGGTCTCGCTTTGGTCCTGAAACGTGTCGAGTTCCGCGTCAGCAGCACATCCGGTCAACACCAACGCAAGTCCGAGGATCAAAGCCTCAGGCCAACGCCGACGCCGCGAACCAGGGCGGGAGAACACTGTTCTGATGAGGTCGCTCACCTTAGTGTCCCTCCCCAGTATCGGCGCCGTTTTCATCATCGTGGTGCACTTCATGTGGATGGAAGTCTCGTTCACCGGTGACGGTCGCGACGATTCCGCCGACGAGAACCGCCACAGCCAGAAGGAGGACCGAACCGGCCAGGATGTTCTTGTTGATCTGAGTCTTTCGAGCGAACAACACCGCAATGCCAAGAATCAACACAGACACGACACCGGCAACCACCACCGACCCGAGTTTCGAGGTGGCCAGCAGAATCCGGCTGGTCGCCAACACGCCCAACGCCACGATCGCCGCGCCCAGCGCCGGGATCTCGATCGGCGCCATCACCCGGTTGCGCAGAGCCCGATTGGCCTCCGGGTCGCCGGTCGCCCTGTCGGCCCACCCGTCCATCAGCCATTCGATCGCGACCACGCCACAGATGATCAGACCGGTAACGAACACCGCCGTGTGCAGAACCAGCCCGATCGCCATGGCGCCAACACCGAAGGCGCCAACCACCGGCCAGAAGCTGGCGGTGACCAGATTATTGGTCGGGATCTGCTCGACACCCATGTAGTGGGCCTGAGCGGCAGGGTCGGCGTCCCTGAAGAACACCAAGAACAGCGCCACCGTCATGGCGGTGACGCCGAGCCCCAGCAGCAGCGAGTATCCGAGGTGCTCGCCGATTCCGCCCTTCCATCCCATCGACAGCGGCCCCATATGGTTGCCACCCGTCGTGTAACCATAAAACACCGCGCCAGTCGCCAACGCCATCCCGATTCCGAAGAAAAACTTGAAGCCCGTGGTGAACATCTGACCCTTACTTCGTGATGTAGATGAGGTAGTAGACGATGGCCCACATGAACACCACGGTGTTCCAGGCCACAGCCGCCGAGGACACCGCTTCGGCTCGGCGCGGGCCGAACTGGCCGGCCAGCGCACGCACAGTTGTCAGCGCGACGAACACGACCGCAGCGATCAGAAAGACGATGAATGTGCCGTTGACGACGAAGAACAGGAACTGGGCGTTGTCAGCAGCCAACGCAAAGCCGGTGTCGTTGATGATGAACCACATCTGATTGAAGATTGCGGCGCCGAACAGCCCCGTGAGAGCCAGTGCCACATAGGCATTGGTGCGGTCATCGGCATTGATCGCCTGCACGGCCCACTGAACAGTGAAAACCGAAAGGATCAACGTCCAAAAAATGAAACCCGACGGACCCAGTTCGATGACATCTCGGGGGAACCACTCGGCGCCCTCGTCGCGGGCTTCCGCGCGTTCGAGGATGTAGACACCGATAACACTGCAAAAGAACACGAACGCTGCTGCGCAACTGAACATCGTGCCCACGAGCAGGCTGCGCGGGCGGGATATTTCGGGGGCCGGAAGCCCGGTGGTGGCAACCATCAGGCCTCCTCCCCATTCTCGTTCACCGTGTCTAGCAACGGAGCTTCAGAGACGACGCGCTCCGGTGGTTCTGAGAAGTTACCGGGTGGCGGAGGTGACGAGGTGGTCCATTCCAAGGTTTGGCCGCCGTAAGGGTTGTCGTCGACCCCGTCGCTTGATCTCATGGCCTTCGCTATGGCCGCGAACACGCCCAGAACACCGAGCGCGATCAACACCGCCCCGATGGTGCCGACCACATTCATAACTTCAACAAAACCCTGATTCGAAGGCTCAGACGGAAGCGGGGCAGAACTCCCCACCACGTGATACCCGAACGCAGGGGCCTCAAAGAACCCGCTGACAAAATCCGCTCCGCCGAGCAGAACCGCGCCGGCAACGATGTCGAGCACGACCAGACGGCCCGTCGACACTGCGAGTTCGTGACCGCCGATCTTGGGCGCCCAGAACCAAATACCGGCAATCGCCGCGGCGACCGCGCTGAACAGCACAAGGTTCATCACTGAGGTCTCCGTGGTCCGGTCACCCAGATCCCAGGGTTGGATCACCCGCGCGAGTCCTGCGACCGTGCCCGCAAGAAGCAGCAGAGCCGCACCGATCGCAGCCAGGCCATAGACCGACAAGAGCCCCGCAAATCCACTCTCGCCGCTGGCGCCGGGATCCGAGCTGACGGCTGAATCCGTATCGCTGTCCGAGGAGCGCCCGACAATTGTGTCAGCGACCGCCCCGATCGAACCGAACACCGGTATCACCGCAAAAAGTCCGAAGATGATGAAGACGAACTTCTCGTCGTAATTGTTGCCCTGGAACCATGGTTGGCTCCAACCGCCCACCGAGAGCAGGCCGAAGAGGCCGATCAGAGCGACTGCGACCACATGCTGTGCATGGCGGCGTTTCGCGACAACCGGCGCAATAGTTCCCAGCACACCCAGAACGGGAATCGCGAACGCGTAGATCTGCGGTTGTTCAACGAGCCATGCGATCTGCGCGTAGATCGCATGCGACCCCTCGGCGATGCCGAACGTTTCGTCGGGGATTCTGGGCCCGCCGCGGAGATCGAAGTAGATGAAAGCGAGATTGCCGAGTGCCACCGGCAGGGTCAGCAGCCAAACGCTGGTCGCAACCAGCATCGACCAGGCGAACAACGGAACGCGCAGCAGATTCATCCCAGAGGTGCGCAGCGACACGACCGTTGTTGCGATGCAGACCGAAGCCATCAGCAACGCGAAGATCACCAAACCAGTGCCAACCAAGGTCAAAGCGATGGCGTCTCGTTCGGTGCCGGTGACGCCGTCCAACGCCCCCCAGCCCCCGTCCGACACGACGGAGACAACCGTGATTGTTGCACCGATCATGAACAGCCAGACCGCGCCGTGAGCCGCCCGAGGGAAAGCGATGTTCGTTGCACCGACCTGCATCGGCACGACCACCGTGGCAAGTCCCACAAACAGCGGAGCTACGACCAACAGCACCAGACCGAACCGGTAGAGGTTGAAGTACTGGAAGAAGCTGTTGATCCCGCCGAAGATGTCATCGGGCGACGAATTGCTGTTTTCGATGGTGAGGACAACGCCGAGGAGGGTGGCTGCCAGCAACCCGAGCAAACCCGACCGAAGCCACAAGCGACCAATGCGCTTGTGGTCTGTGGTGGTGAGAGCATCGAAGAGGCCGACAACTCGGGGCGAGATTGCCGCCAGCGCGGTGTCCGCAGCTGGTGGTGAATCGGTCATCGTCATGTTGGCAAATGTCCTCCGAGCGCCCCCGGCGCACAGCACCGCGCACGTGTGTCTGCGCGTTGCTTGTCGATGAATTGCTGAGTTGGGTTACCAGCCGAGAAGCCTATCTTGACCCGAGCGCCAGAATAGAAACCCGGCGACCGCGGTTTGTCAGACGCCATTGCGAATCACCTCATCCACCGCCATCGCCACGAACAACAACGTCACATAAGTGATCGACCAGCCGAAAAGCCGCATGGCCCGCTGCGGTTCAGGCCTGCGAAAGACCCTCACGGCCAGACCCGAGAAAACCGCTCCGAGCAGCACCGCAGAACACAGATAAAGCCAGCCCATACTGGCTACCGGAGCAAACACCAAGGTGAGACCCCAGAGCAGCAGCGTGTAGAGCACGATCCTGCTCGCGGTCTTCTTGAGGCTCACGACAACGGGCAGCATCGGCACGTCCGCAGCCGCGTAGTCCTCCTTGTAGCGGATCGCCAACGCCCAGAAATGGGGTGGCGTCCAAACGAAGATGATCGCGAAGAGCACCAACGGCGGCCAGTCGAGCTGGTTGGTGACCGCAGACCAGCCGACAAGAACCGGCACCGCTCCAGCGGCACCGCCAACAACGATGTTGCTCGCAGATGTCCGCTTCAACCACAGTGAGTAGACGAAGACATAGAAGAGGGTGGCCGAGACGGCCAACACAGCCGAAAGCAAGTTGACGAATCCCCAAAGCCACCCGAAGGCGCCGATTTCCAGCACGAAGGCAAAAGCCAGAGCCTGGCGCGGGGACACTTCGCCCGTTACAAGGGGGCGGCCTTTGGTGCGTTCCATCAAGCCGTCGATGTCGCGGTCAATGTACATGTTGAAGGTGTTCGCACCGCCTGCCGCCAGCGCTCCGCCGAACACGGTCGCAACGATCAACCAAACCGAGGGAATTCCAGAATCTGCCACGACCATGGTGGGCACTGTGGTTATGAGCAGAAGCTCGATAATCCGCGGCTTGGTCAACGCCACGAAGGCAGCGACACGAGACCGAGATCGGACCTCAGTTACTTCACTCACGTCGGTCAGGCTACGCCCCCGAAACCAAGACCACGCCACCGGCCGTACGCTTTGATTGTGTCCTCTATTTTCACGTCGCTGCGAGCGGTTGCTTTCGGGCCGGTCAGCCCCGCTCGCTACGTGAGTTGGACCCGCGGCGCGCTGTGGTCGCTGACCGTGATCGTGGTGTCCGGCGGAGCGGTTCGCTTGACCGGATCGGGGCTTGGTTGCTCCGATTGGCCCAATTGCGAAGAAGACCAATTCGTGGCCGACCTTGAGTACCACGCCTTGATCGAATTCGTGAACCGCCTCTTCACAGGTGTCGTGGCGGCGGCGGTGATCTTGGCGGTGCTCGGCTCCCTGCGACGCTCACCCCGCCGAAGAGATCTGGTGCTCTGGTCGTGGGGACTAGTCGCCGGGGTGGCCGCCCAGGTCGTGTTGGGCGCGGTGCTCGTCAAGACCGAGCTCGACCCCAGGTTCACTATGGGCCACTTCCTGTTGAGCATGGTGCTTTTAGCGAACGCTGTCGTGCTCGTGGAGCTGGCCGGACGTGACGATGGCGTTGCTCGCCGAGTAGCCGGGCCGTTCACCCCAGCCGCGCGCATTATCTACGCAGTCGGTGCAATCCTGCTGGTCAGCGGCACAATCGTAACGGGATCGGGACCCCACAGCGGGAGCGACGAAGCGGAAGTCGCGGAACGTTTGCCGTTCCTCGTACGCGAGGTGACGCGCATTCACAGCATTATCGCACTGATCCTGCTGTTCGGGGTTGTGTGGCTGATCCGCTCCGCTCATCTCCGACAGCAACCGGAGATCCGCTGGCGTGCCACGGTCGCTGCAAGCCTGCTGATCGCCCAGGGCGTGGTCGGCTACTGGCAGTACTTCGCTGGTGTCCCCGTGCTGTTGGTCGGGGTCCATATCCTCGGGGCTTCTCTGAGTTGGATCGCTATCATCCGGCTGCATCTCTCCACGACTGTCGACACCGCGGTCCTTGTCAATCGGGCCGATTCGAGAGAAACCGTGACATGACGGCCCCAGTGATCGTCCCCGAAACAGAGACCGATGAATCGGTTGCCTATGCGCGGCCCTGGAAGGTTCTGGTCTGGGACGACCCGATCAACCTGATGTCGTATGTGGCGTTCGTATTTCGGAAACTGTTCGGCTACTCGGCCGAGAAAGCTCACCGATTGATGATGGAAGTCCACGTCGAAGGCAAGGCCGTGGTGTCCTCGGGGACCAGAGAAAAAGCCGAGTTCGATGTTTTCAGGCTTCACGAACACGGCCTCTGGGCAACCATGGAGCAAGACGAATGAGCCGGTTTCGTCGCGACGGCGATGTCGTGGTCGTGGATCTCCCTTCCGGGGAACGCGACATGCTCTCCCAGGTGCTGTCAGATCTCCGCGACTTGCTGATCGATGGCGGCGACGACACCTTGAGGCGACTGAAGCCTCCCGCTCACCTCGACAACGGCGAAGCCGAGGCCTCGTATCGGGAACTCGTCGACGACGATCTTCTCCGCAGCCGCCTCGAAGCCATCGAGACCGTCGAGTCGACACTCTCCGGCGCTGAACTCGACACATCGGCAGTCACAGCTTGGATGCAGAGCCTGAACAGTCTCCGTCTGGTGCTCGGCGAACAACTCGCCCTCGCCGGTGTCGATCTCGTCAACCAGACGATGCCCGACACCGCCTCAGCAGCCCTCTACGAATGGATCGGCTGGCTGCTCGAGCAACTCATCTCCGCTGCAAGCGAAAGTCCCGAACCGTAGGGCTGTTGCGGCACTGGCTGTCAGATGTCGGTGCAGTACCAGAAGCCGCCGGCTGTGCCGGGTCCGGTGTGTGCAGCGATCGACGGTCCTAGCCGGTAGCGGACCAGGTCAACCTCAACAGGTGCAGTCTGCAGCCGTTCCTCGATGCCCTCGGTGAACATCAAAGTGGCTGGATCAGCTAGGCAGACACCTGCCCGTATTGTTCGACCCGGACTCAGAAAGCACTCGACGATCTGGTCACACAACTCGTCGACGCTGTGTCCCACCGCCACAACCTCAAGATGGCCTCCGTACCCCGAAAGGACTGCGACCCCTTCACATTCACCCGGCTCGCTATCGGGCAGCAGCGACGGGTCGAAACGGCCGCCGCGACGAGCGAACTCCAGAGCGCTCAGTATGAAAGCCGTGCCAATCGAAGGACGTATTTCCTCGACTCGACCGACCACCTCGGACGCCGATGCACCCGCGGCGATCGCTGAGCCGGCCTCCCACACACAGCACGAAACACCGAACGAGGCCGTGCCCGAGTCGACAACGTGGACCTCGACATCGACCATTTCCGCCGCAACCAGCGCACTGTTGATCGTTCCGGAGTGCTCAGCACCGATATGCACCGAGACAATGTCGGTGGCACCCCCTTCGACCGCCGAGCGGTAGATCTCACTGAGCGTTCCCGGACTTGGTTGAGACGTGGTGATCTCGGGAATGTCTCCGTCGCCCAAGCGTGACCAGAAATCATCGGCGGTCAGGTCAACCCCCTCGCGATATTCGACACCGTCGATATTGACGATGATCGGAGCGATTCGGACCCCGAACTCAGCGGCGAGCTCTGGGGACAGCTGGGACGCCGAGTCAGTGACGAGTGCGATCACGATCCGTCGCTCCGTCGCTTGGAGCCTGTTCGGTCTGGTCAGGATCCTGATGACCCGATAATTGGCGATTGAAAGCGTCAACCGTTTCGGCTTCGGCGGCGAATCGCAAAGCAATGATGGTCGAGCTGGCCGCGGCCGCGAGAGGCAGTGAAACGGTGGGCTTTACTCCGCCCGGGTTCCGCCAGCCATGCCACCACCAGTGCGCCGCTGTCAGCACCCAGGTGATGCTGGCCACGGTCGTCGCGGTTCGCGTCCGTTGTTTGAGCGGCAGGGCCGAAGTGGTCAGCGCCACCGCAGCGTCCAACGGCAGGTAGACGGGGAACGTTCCGATGACCTGTCCGATGCTGGTCGCGACACCTTTTCCTCCAGTTCTGCCGAGCGGGAAGCAATGGCCCCCGACCGCGGCTGTCGATGCCAGGTTCGCGCCGGCGTCGCCTGCCAGCGCTCGACCCAGGCGGGCCGCAGCAACGCCCTTGCCGATATCAGCCACCGTCACTGCAGCCCCCCAAGACCTGCCGAGCACATGGCTCGCGTTCATGGCACCCGGGTTGCCTGTTCCGGACATACGCAGGTCGGAACGTCGGTTGAGGCGGGCCGCAATATCGGCCGAACCAATCATGCCAAGCAGATAACCGCCGCTCGCCGCGGCCAAGAGGCGCACTGTCGTGCCCCGGGTACGAAAGGACCCTTTCACCACCGAGTCCACCGTACTGCTTGTACGCAAATGAGCGCACGCTCTTTGACCGAACGACGTATGCTGTCGTTCGGCCGGTTCTCTGGTCGGGCCCCGTTCGTCCAGTGGCCTAGGACGCCGGCCTTTCACGCCGGTAACACGGGTTCGAATCCCGTACGGGGTGCTACCGCGCGGTTTTCGCTTCTCGACAGCCCGGATGTCCCTAAATCTATTGATTCCTTTAGAGGCCCCGCAAATAGGCGCTGATCTGCAGAAATGCCTGAATCTCCGACTGAAGCTTCGGCATCTTGACCTGCGGCTTTGCTTGGAGCGGCCACAGTTGCAGCAAAATCCGTTGAGATTCTTGTCACCTATTTGCGCGCGCTCTTAGAGTTCGTATTGCGGGGAGTCAATCTCGACGATCTCTAGATTCAAGAGCTGAGCGATTCGGTCCAGGAAATCGACATTGCTGCAGAACCACTCTTTACCTCCACGTTGGTACTCGACGGAGCCCCGTTTTGGTCCCGCATGACCCGCAGAGTCCAGCAATTCATGGAACTGTCGCTCAAGATTTCGGCTCGACCGATTAGCGCCTTGAGTCATCAGATAGGCACGGAGGACACGCCGATGCTCAGGAACTCCCGCACCGCTGGTCTCTTGGTTCACTCGATCCAGGATTCCGTTGTCGGCGTAGCCCACTTTCAGAAGCGTTCGGTCCGGCACCTTCTCGGTTTCTCTGGACGGGTGCGTTGGATGGCGAAGGTAGTGCGGGTAGGTGAACACGTACACACCGGTGCGGTCACGCAGCCTTTCTGCCACGCTGTGCTCGGCTATCTCGGCCTTGTCTTGTTCAGCTTCGAATGCATCGGCGTCGGATGCGATCTCTTCAAGCTCGGAGATGTTGCGCTCGAGAACCTCGCGTGTTCGCGGTGAGAATTCGTGGTTCTTGATCGTGGATTTCATGCGGGCAGCAATTTGTCTTGCCATTGATGCCCCTTGAGGGAATATGCCAAATCTGAGCGCGTCCAAGTGTTGTCTCAGGCCAACCGCGGTTCCAGGGCTGGTGTGGCCGAAGTGCTCCTTGAGAGCACTAATTCGTTCGTCGTCAGAAATATCGTTTTTCACCAAAAACTGAAAAGCGGCGCCAAGCGTTGTGCCGTCTTCGGCTTCCTGTTGCAGTGCTCCGTCGATCTCCTCACCCTCGACCTCCCCTGGCAACGCTCCAATCTGGTAGCTGTTACGCGACTCAAGCGCCCGTCCACGAAGCTCAGCTCGAGTAAGCCGAATCCGGGGGTCCTGTCCAAGTGTCGGCTCCAGGGAATCCGGCGTTGGAGGCACGGGCGGCAAGTAGTCGCCGTCTTGCGCATCAGTCATCGACATACCTCCCGGGTGCGATCAATTATGTTGCGGGGAGCCTCGCACACACCCGGTATCCCGTCGAATCCGATGTAATACAACATCCCCTCGTCCTTCCCAGCCAGCGCTACCGCGTTGCCACCAAAACCCGAAGCCTTGGTGGGCCAATGTAGTGAAACATCAAAGCCACGAGTCAGCACGGCCAAAGAAAGACCCGGCCCTCATGGAGCCGGGTGGGTACCTTCAAGATACCGCGTCACCAAGCAGTTGACAAGGCACTTCCCGCCTTTTGAAACTGTCTTCACCAGCCCGCGGGCTTCGCAGCTGAACCAGCCGGGTCGGGGAGTTGGCACGATTCGTAATCCAAGTTCTTGAGCCGGTACCACCAATGATCTCCAACACCGTCGTCCATCTCGCCACGGAGGTCTCCCGCTAATAGCGACTGGCCCGGGTTGACAGTTCCTACCGGCACTCGCTCACGACACTCTTGGATTGGGAATCGCAGGTCACTGTCGTTTGAGATCACTATCGCGGCGTCCACCCGGCTGTTCAGGACATCCAACAGTAGGTTCGCTGCTACGTTGACATCCGAGCCCTTTTCCTCAATGTGCTGGTAGGAAACCAAGAAATTGGCCTCGGTGATGTCTTGGGCAGTGGACCCATGCCTAACCATCACCGGCCATGCTGGCTTGCAAGGCACCGGCCAGCCTTTGTGGTCTTGCGTAGCGAGCAGGGCGCATTTGGCCCGTGAGATGTATTTTCCCAACTCAAGCCGGTCAATAGAGCCGTGCTCGATCAGGCCCCGAATGTACGTGTCCTGTTCGCGTCGTCCAACAGGATTCACGTTTCCCTTGACGTGCGCAGTGCAATATACGATTTTCTCCAATCGGGCACCGTGGTTAGACCAAGCGCTGTTATCGACCAAGCGCTTTCCTAGGTCTCTGAGATCCAGCCAACGCCAACCCGGCTGTCCTCGGCCGCACACTGCACGTCCTCCGTAGTACAAGTTGAAGCCGTCAACATACATCCCGACTCTCATCCGCCTCTCCCGCCCTCTCTACTGCCACCTTGCGACGTAGCATGCCGCTGGTCAGTTCGACCTGAGCGAACGACCGGCTGGCAAGCTTAACGGGGGCTCGGTTGGGTCGTGCGTGGGTCGCCGTTGGGCCAGGACGATCCGGACACCTCGTGCCAGCCTTTCGGGTGCGCCAAGGCTGCCTCCACCTGTCTGAAGTAACGGCGGCTGGAAAATCTGCGGGCGATCACTCTCGGAAGGCGAAAGAGCCTCCTGAGCTTGGCCTCGATGAATCTGGCCCAACGCTCCGGCCTGCTGAAGTTCCCTTCGGGTACGAGGTTGTCGGTCGTGGTGAAGAGGGAGACTCCCTTCAGCCAGCCTGGTATCAATCTCCCGAAGTTCTCCAATGGCCCACGGAAACCCAACGAGCCTTGGCGGTCCTGGGTATAGACCGTGATCTCCCGCTTGCCTCGCCTGAGCCTGCGGTATTCGCCGGTAACCACACCGAGCACGTATTCGTCCAGCAGATCGAGGATGTCCTGGGACCCGGAGTCGCACGCATCACACCCGCAGTCAGGGATCACTTCCACGACCAGAGTCGGTTCGCCCACGCCAATCACAACACCTCCGTCGATTTCGGAGCGGGTCCAGCCGAAGACGAGCGGGATGGCGCCGGAGGCCCGCGGCAGGGCCCGCTGAACACTGACGACATCGACCCACGGTGGTTCCTCCCATTCCACCTCGATGTCTGTTTCCACCTCTGCTAGGCCCGTTGCAGCCAGCGCGTTCAGCCATGCCTCAGCACGAGCACGCAAGATCCGATATTTCTGCGGGTTCGTCACACGGGAGTACTCCTCTTCCGAGGGCTGGCGATCAGGATGCGGGTCCTCCCACCCAGCAAGGCCGCGGCTCGTCTCAACAAAAGCAGCATCTACCGACTCGACCAGCTCCACAACAGAAGGCATCCCGCGATCATGACCTCGCCCCAACCCACGAGCAAAGGAATTACCGACTCGAAGCGGCCATCCCTGTCGGGAGACCGGTTCAAGGCTTGGCCGCGGAAATTGTGTGATCTAGGGTGCGCGCATGAACACGACCGCTTTCCTCCAGATCGACGCCGAGTGACTCAGTGAGGCAACCGCTGGCAGGCATCAGGGTGCTCGATGCGGGCACACGGATCGCAGCTCCGTTCTGTGCCGGGATCCTCGGCGAGCAGGGCGCGGAGGTCATCAAGATCGAGGACCCCGGTGGCGGCGACAAGACCCGAGTGAACGGACCCTTCACCACCGATGACGACGGCAACCGCTACTCGCTCTACTGGTCCGTGGAGGGCAGGGGTCGCAAATCGGTAACCATCGACCTACGGCAACCCGAGGGACAGGATCTGTTCCGGCGGCTGGCTTCGGAATCGGACGTGATGTGTGAGAACTTCCGACCCGGCACGCTGGAGCGCTGGAACATCGACCCGTCCCGGCTCGACCCGAGGTTGGTCACAGCCCGCATCACGCTTTACGGCCAGCACGGACCCAAGTCCCTGCACACCGGTTTCGACCACAACGCCGTCGCGTTCGCCGGGCTCACCCACATCACCGGGCCCGCCGACCAGCCGCCGATACGTCCTAGCCTTCCCGTTTCCGACTACCTGACCGGGGTATTCGCGGCTCAGGCCGTGACCAGCCTGCTCTATGAACGCGACGCAAAGGGCACCGGAACCGGTGGCGTGATCGACGCCTACCTGTACGGATCGGTGCTGCGAATCATGGAGTGGACGATCGCGGCCTACGACCGGCTGGGGTCGGTGCGCCAGCGAACGGGCAATCAATCAGACCAGGCTGCACCGCTCGACAACTTCGGCAGCCGGGACGGCCGATATGTGTGCATCGTCGCCGTGCGCCAGGAAGTGTTCGAACGCCTCTGCGAGGCGATGGGCCAACCCGAACTGGCGACCGACGAGCGCTTCGCCACACTCGGAGCACGACGTCGCAACCGAGATGTTGTCAACCAGACCGTTGCGGAGTGGGTGTCCGGGCTGGACTCGAGCACCATCGAAGAGCTCTGCCTACACTACGGCGTACCCGTCGGCGTCATCTACGACGTGGCGGACATGGCCGCAGACGACCATGTCCGGGTCCGCGGCGATGTAATCACCGTCGATGATCCCGTCGTCGGACCGGTCCGCCAGCAGGCCCCCTACCCGCGATTCGATGACAACCCGCTCCCGGTCCCTGAAGGCGCACCCAGGCTGGGGGAACACACCGACGAAGTGCTCTCAAGCCTGCTGGGACTGTCAGAGACCGAACTCACGGGGTTGCGAGAACGTCACGTGATCTGAAGCACACGTGCGTCGGCTAACGTCATCGTCCGTGGATCGGAGACTGAGATGAATCGGAGACCGTGATGAGACGTCCCCTGGAAGGACTACGAGTGATCGACCTGGGATCCCGCGTTTCGGCCCCCTTCTGCGCCGCGATCCTGGGCGAGCAGGGTGCTGAGGTCATCAAGATCGAGGAACCCGGGCGAGGCGACAGGCTGCGCGAACTCGGCCCCTACGTCGACAACGACGGCGAGCTCTACTCGCTGTACTGGTCGGTGGAGGGTAGGGGTCGCAAATCGGTCACTATCGACCTGCGACGCCCGGAGGGCCAGGAGAAATTCCGTTCCCTGGCGGCCACCGCCGATGTCGTGTGCGAGAGTTTCCGCCCCGGCACCCTCGAAAACTGGGGAATCGACCCCTCCCAGCTTCCGCCGAGCCTGGTGACAGCCCGTTTCTGTGTATTCGGCCAAGACGGCCCCAAGTCGCCGCGGCCGGGTCTCAACGGGAACGCTCTCGCCTTCAGCGGACTCATGCATGTCACCGGCTACCCCGACCGCCCTCCGGCAAGACCGGGAGTGAACATCGCCGGCTACTTGACCGGCTTGTTCGCGGCTCAGTCGGTCACCAGCCTGCTCTATGACCGCGACGCCCGCGGAACCGGCACAGGCGGGGTGATCGACGTGTACATGTACGGCTCGATCCTGCGCATCATGGAGTGGACAATCGCCGCCTACGACCGACTCGGAATGGTCCGCAACCGTTCAGCCGACAGCCTCGACATCGCCGCGCCAGTCGGCAACTACCCCAGCCGCGACTCTCGCTACGTGTACCTCGTCGGCGGCAGCCAGGTCTTCTTCGAACGGCGGTGCCGGGCAATGGAGCGGCCTGAGCTCGTCGACGACGAACGTTTCGCAACTGCCGCCGCCCGAGCTCAGAACCGGGTCGAGATCAACGCGTTGGTCGCCGAATGGGTTGCATCCGAAGACGCTGATGAGATCGAGTCCCGCTGCGTCGCCTGCGATGTGCCCGCGGGCAAGATCTACGACGTCGCCGACCTCGCCGCGGACGAACACGTCCTGGCCAGGGGGGACATCTGCACAGTTGAGGACCCGATCATCGGACCCGTCCGCCAGCAGGCTCCTTTCCCCCGAATGCTGGGCACGACTCCCCCCACCCCCACAGGTGCGCCCCTCGTCGGCGAGCACACCGACGAAGTGCTTTCGAGCGCGGTCGGTCTGTCCACGGCCGAGCTGGACGGGCTCAGAGCCGACGGTATCATCTGACCGAAACTCCACGAGACCTGAAGCTTCGAATCCCGTAATAGGTGCTACTGCGCGGTTTGAACCCGCTCGGGTCGAAATAGGTTGTGAATGCAGGTGTCGTGGCATACCGTTTCAGGTTCGCACGGCTTGTCCGAGTGAGGGGTCCTGTAGATCAGTTTGGAGTGATCGCCACCCTGTCAAGGTGGAGGCCGCGGGTTCAAATCCCGTCAGGACCGCCACGCATTCTCTTGAGAATGCTGTGGGGTCGGGTAGCTCAGTTGGCAGAGCGGCCGCCTGAAAAGCGGTAGGTCACCGGATCGACGCCGGTCCCGACCACCAATAGCGGCCCGGCACACTCTGCCGGGTCGCTCGGGTTTCCGCTTCTCTCGGGTTTACCCAGTGTTCGGTCTAACCGACGGCGTGACCGGCGTGGAAACCGTCGGCCATGGCTCCTTCGAGATAGCCGACTCCCGTGCAGTCTCCGATCGCCACAGGGGCCAGTCCGGCTGCCCGCATCTGTTCAGAGACCGAGTCATCACCGGTGAGTCCAGCGGCGATCACCACACAATCGGCGTCAACGGCATGGTCAGCCTCGTTGCGACGGTAACGCACCTGCGTGGTGGTCACCTCCAACACATCGGCATCGGTCAACAACTCCGCGCCGTGCTCACGCAGATCAGTCAGCACACGCCAACGCCGCGGATGAGCCATCTCAGTGGCCAAAGTCGCTCCTTGTTCAAGCACCGTCACTGACCGACCGCGATCCACCAGAAATTCGGCGAGCTCGATACCGACGAGACCGCCACCGAGGATCGTGACCCGCTTGCCAATCGGCATGTAGTGATGCGTCAACGAGGCCAGGCGTTCCGGATCGTCTGTCAACCCCAGTCGTTTTCCGGCTGCAACTGCAATTCGCCCGGTCAAAGAGAGCTTCCGTGAAGCGTCGGCAGACGGATCGGTCAGCATGACCCGCAGGTCGTCACCATCGAGCACATGGTCCAACTCGATTCCACCGATGTCTGGTCGTACCCGTGAAGCTCCGGTCGCCACGATCACGTGGTCGGGGCGCAGCGCTTGAACTGCCTCAACAATCGCCGGCGTGCTCAGGCGCACATCAACGTTGAGCGTTTCCATCTGTCTGGTCAGCCATTTCAAGAGCCGAAGGTTCGGCTCATACACCAGCGCGCCGAATCTCAGTGCACCGCCGAGTTGCGGGCTGGCCTCAAAAATTGTGACCGTGTGTCCTCGTGTGGCGGCAACTCGAGCCGCCTCCATGCCGGCTGGTCCACCGCCGACAATCACGACCGACTTCGGTTCTGAAGCGGTTGTGCGCTCTATGTCGCGAAATTCGACTTCGTGTGCCAGCACAGGGTTGACCGCGCAACGCACCCGTCTGTCGAAGAACGGCTGAGCCACACAGGTATAGCAGTTGATGCACGGGCGGATGTCGGCTGGACGGTGCTCGACGACCTTCAACGCAGTCTCGGGATCGGCCAGCATCTGACGGCCCATCGCGATCAGGTCGGCTTTGCCGTGAGCGATCATTTCGTCGCCGGTTTCTGGACGAATTCGACCAACTGCGATGACCGGCACATTGAGTTTGCTCTTCAACTGGCCCGAAAGGGCCGCGTGGGTTGCTTCACGATGGGGCAAGGTCCCCTCGGTGAACGCTGGGCCTGAAGTCTGGTCGCCGTAGGCGCTGAGGTGTATTGCGTCGGAACCGGCCTCCTGCGCCAGCTGCGCAGTTACTTCGGTGTCTGAAAAGACGATGCCGTCCGGGGTGCGGTACTCGAGCGCGTCAAGACGGCACCAGACCGCGAAATTGTCATCAGTAGCAGCTTTGGATGCAGCAAGAACCTCACACAGCAGCCGTGATCGATTGTGAATGTCTCCGCCGTATTCATCTTCCCGGCGGTTCCACTGTTTGGAGAGGAATCCAGAGATCAGATAACCGTGGGCGCCATGGATCTCGACACCGTCGAATCCGGCTTCCTGCGCCCGCGCCGTAGCAGCAGCAAAATCGGCAGTCACCGCGACGATGTCAGCCGCCGACATCTCTCGGTAGTCGGGTTTCCCTCCCCCATTCGCCGCCGCCATCAGCCCCAACTCCTCCGGAGTGAGATCGTTGATCATGTCAAGGGACCCGTGCCATTGAGGTATCGACGGGACGAGCACCGGACGCCCCTCTTTGATATCGACACGGGAGACCTTGCCGTGATGCACGAGCTGCACGGCGATCTTGGCACCGTGACTGTGCACCCGTTCGGTGAGTTCTTTCAGCGCAGGGATATAGCGGTCGTCTGACAAGCCCAGTTGGTGCACCGAGTTGGCTCCCCGCGGGTACGCCATGGCGCACACTTCGGTGATGATCAGCCCCGCCCCGCCGCGAGCTCGTTCTTCGTAGTAGGCGATGATCGCCTCGTTGGCGAATCCGTCGTCGCCGACAATCTCGACTCCCATCGGGGCCATGACCATCCGGTTTCTCAACTCCATCGGCCCTATGGAGATAGGCGACAACAAGTGTTCGAACATCAGCTCAGCCTCCAGTGGCAGGGGTTTCACAGACACCGTGTTGACTGCGAACGACACCGTCCCGCTCGGCCGCAGCAGCAACCGCTTTCGCCACCATCGGAGCAACTGAACGGTCAAAAACAGAAGGGACGACGAAATCAGGCCGCAATTCCGACTCGGGCACACAAGCCGCGATGGCTGCAGCCGCGCTCACCTTCATGTGTTCGGTCACGCTGTGTGCGCCAACGTCGAGGGTCCCCCTGAAAATTCCGGGGAACGCCAGCACGTTGTTGATCTGGTTGGGGAAGTCGGACCTCCCGGTGGCCATCACAGCAGCCAGGCCGTCGGCGATCTCGGGACGGATCTCCGGATCCGGGTTCGCCATCGCGAACACGATCGGGTCCCGGGCCATCCTGCGAAGATTCGCGGCGTCAATGAGGTCTGGTGCCGACACCCCGACGAACACGTCCGCGCCCACCAACACATCGGACAACGTCCCCGCCTTGCGGTCGGGATTGGTCATTGCAGCAAAGCGTTCCTTGACTTCATTCTGCTGGTCGCGACCCTGATGCACCGCGCCGATCCGGTCGACGCCTATGACTTCACCAACTCCTGCGTCGAGCAGAATCCTCCCCACGGCCACTCCCGCCGCGCCCATTCCGGAGATAACGACCGAAATGTCCGCAATTTTCTTGTCTACCAGTTTCAACGCGTTGCTGAGGGCTGCCAGTGCAACGATTGCCGTGCCGTGCTGATCATCGTGAAAGACCGGTATCGGGAGAGCTGCTTTGAGGCGCTCCTCGATTTCGAAACAGGCCGGCGCAGCAATGTCTTCGAGGTTGATCCCCCCGAAAGCCGGCGCGATATGGGTAACCGTCTCGATGATCTCTTCTGTGTCCTGGGTGTCCAGGCAGATCGGGAAGCCGTCTATGCCCCCGAATTCCTTGAACAGCAGAGCTTTTCCTTCCATCACGGGCATGGCCGCGTGCGCACCGATGTTGCCGAGTCCGAGCACCGCGCTCCCGTCACTGACGATCGCCACTGTGTTCTTCTTGATGGTGTAGCGATGCGCCAGCGATTCGTCGTCGCGAATACTCAGGCAGACTCGCGCCACACCGGGCGTGTATGCCATGGACAGGTCATCTGCGTCGCCCACCGAACACAGCGGCAGCACTTCGATCTTGCCCCCTTCGTGGAGGGCATAAGTACGGTCCCACCAGTTGAGCACCATCACCCCTTCGAGCGCGTCGACTGCTTCCGCGATCTGGGCCGCGTGCGCCTCGGACCGACAATGAACGTCGATGTCCCGCACCACCGTTGGACCCTTCGCTTCAAAGCCTGGAATACCAGCGATGTTGCCCCCAACGTCACCAACCGCAGCCGCGAAGCGACCGAGCGTGCCCGGGACGTTGTCAAGGGAGATCTTGAGGGTTATGGAGTAGGCGGCGGTCGGAGCGTTCTGCACGTTGGGAACGTTATTCAGTGACGCGACTGATGCCTCAATCGGGCGTCGCGCAAAGACTGCGGGTGCCTGTCGTTGACCTATATCGGAATATCCAGATAGCATCAATTAACAGACCAAAACTCAAACAAAGTTTCAACGAAACGGGAGAATCAAAATGTCCAAAAGAACCATGTCCGACGAGCATCGAGAAGCTCTTTCAGTGGGTAGGGCCCGCGGTCGGGCTGTTCGCAACTATCTCGAAGCGTTGGAATCGCATCGCCCGAAGCGTGGGCGCAGGCGGACGCCGGAAACCATGCGTGCACGAATAACCGAAATCGACAACGAGATGGGCACTGCAACACCGATGCAACGCCTGCATCTAACTCAGGAGAAGATGGATCTTGCCGCCAAGATCGAGGCGGCGGAGACCACCGTCAACATTTCAGCTCTTGAAGACGAGTTTGTGGATGTCGCAGGCGCCTACGGCGAAAGCAACGGAATCAGCTACGCAGCTTGGCGTGCAGTCGGGGTTCCCGCTGCGATCCTCAAGCGTGCCGGCGTCTCCCGTTCCACATAGAGGTTCTGCATAAAGCAAGCTGAGAGAGTCCCTCTATCAGACGCGAATCTCTGCGCTTGCAACAGCCGCTTGTGGATGCTCGGAAATAACCCTATTGGCACGCGCCGCGACACGTTGCACCTGAGTCACTGCGGTGCCCGCGAAGGCGTCGATATCGGCTAAGCATTCTTCGATCGCTTCGGAGTTCAGCGGTATTCGCTCATCTGCAGCCAAGCGTTCAACCAGACTGGGGCCGGCCGTGCCTTCGCGGCGCGCCAACACGGCCTCCACAGCATGGCCTTTGATCAGTTGATGCGCTTCTTCGCGGCCCAGTCCCGCTGCCACCGCGTCGCCCAATATTCGAGAGGTGGCAAGAAAGGGCAGTTCACGCTGAAGTTCGGCTCCGATGACCGCATCGAAGACCCCGAAATCATCAAAGACGCCGATGGCCGTCTGCAACAATCCATCAGCAGCAAAGAAAGCATCGGGAAGCATCACCCGCCGGACCGCCGAACAACTTACGTCACCCTCATTCCATTGCCGGCCGGCAAGACTCGCTGCCATTGTGAGATGACCGTCCAGTATCGTGCGCAACGCGCCGATCCTTTCAGCGCTGCGACTGTTCATCTTGTGAGGCATAGCCGAGGATCCGACTTGCCCGGGACTGAAACCCTCAGTGGCCAGTTCATTTCCAGCCATGAGCCGCAGAGTCGTTGCGGCCGATGCCGGAGCTGACACGGCTTGTACCAACGCCGACACCACATCGAGATCAAGCGACCGCGGGTAAATCTGCCCGACACTGTCGAGAACACGTCCGAATCCGAGGTGCTGGGCAACCATTTGCTCCAGTTGATCAACCGCTTCAGCGTCTCCCAGCAGGTCCAGCTGGTCCAGACGGGTACCGACCGCGCCTTTGATGCCTCGAAGCGGGTACCGGGCCAACAACTCTTCCACGCGCTCAAGCCCGATCATGGTCTCCTCGGCTACATCCGCGAAGCGTTTTCCCAAAGTCGTGGACTGAGCGGCCACATTGTGGGTGCGAGCAACCATCACCAAATCGATATGTGTCGCAGCCAGCGTCACCACCCGGGAAAGCAGTGCAACCAACCGATCCCGTACCACGACGAGGGCCTGACGAATCTGTAGTTGTTCAACGTTCTCGGTCAGATCTCGTGAAGTCATTCCGCGATGAATATGTTGCCGGCCCGCGAGTTCACAGAATTCATCGATTCGGGCTTTGACATCGTGACGGGTGACCGCTTCTCGCGCCGCGATAGACCCGAGATCGACATCATCCAATACCGCTTCATAGGCTTCGATCGTCCCCTCGCCGATCTCGACTCCCAGCGAAACTTGGGCACGCAACACAGCAAGCCACAGTCGTCGCTCCTGAACGATCTTGCCTTCGGGGGACCAGACCTTATTCATCGCTTCACTGGCGTAGCGATCAGAGAGAACGTTGGCTGCAGTATCACCCATCAGACATTCCTGTCGTTGCGATCAAGATACTGTTCCCGCCCCGGACCGACCCCCACAAGACGGATGGGCACACCAATCTGATCTTCAAGAAAATCGATGTAGCGAGCCGCTTCAGAGGGCAGTTGTTTCGGGGTTGTCACCGCGCTTATGTCAGATTTCCAGCCCGGTAGTTCTTCGTAAACCGGCGTGGCTGCATGCAGTTGGGATTGATGGTAGGGCAGATTGACATATCGCTCGTCGTCGATCTGATAGGCGACGCAGACTTTCAACGAATCCAACCCTTCAAGCACGTCGAGTTTGGTGATAGCGATCTCGGTGAGGGAGTTGACCCGCACCGCATGACGGACCATCACCGCGTCGAACCAGCCGGGGCGGCGCCGACGGCCGGTGTTGACCCCGTACTCGCGTCCGACATCGACGAGATGGTCACCGACGTCATCGAGAAGTTCCGTCGGGAACGGACCGGACCCGACCCTGGTCACGTAAGCCTTGGCCACGCCTATGACGCGATCGATGTGCCGGGGTCCGATCCCCGAACCAGTGCAGGCCCCACCGGAGACGGGGTTCGAAGACGTGACGAACGGGTACGTGCCGTGGTCGAGGTCCAAGAACGTGGCCTGCGCACCTTCGAGCAGCACCTCCTGGCCGGCTTCGAGTCCGTCGTGCAGCAACCCGACCGAATCCGCCATCAAGGGCAGGATCCTCGGGGCGCATTCGTCGAGATATTCGGCGGCGATCGCCTCGCCGTCCACTGGCGGTCGGTCGAACACCTTGGTGAGCACCTGATTCGTGTGACTGAGGACCACTTCGAGTTTCTGGCGAAAGATCTTGGGGTCGGCGAGGTCTTGCACCCGCAAGCCCACGCGCATCGCCTTGTCCGCGTATGCGGGGCCGATACCACGTTTGGTCGTGCCGAGTTTGGCGTCACCGAGATGGCGTTCGTGAAGAGCGTCCAACTCGGTGTGGTAGGGCATTATGAGGTGCGCATTGCCACTGACTTTGAGTCTTGAACAGTCGACACCTCGCTGCGTGAGCATGTCGATCTCCGCTATGAGAACACGCGGATCGACCACGACCCCATTGCCGATGACGGGCGTGATGTAGTCGTACAGCACTCCGCTGGGAACAATTTGAAGTGCGAAAGTCTCGCCGTCAACGACCAGCGTGTGGCCTGCGTTATGGCCGCCCTGATAGCGGACGACCATGGACATCTCTTTTGCCAGGAGGTCGGTGAACCTCCCCTTGCCTTCGTCACCCCATTGAGTACCGACGACTATGGTCGCTGGCACGGCGCTCTCCCTTGATGGATTTGCGTTACCGGAAAAGGTTAGCTTGATCCGGCAGCGATCCGTGCGGAGTTTCTTGGGCGGATCAGCGAAGGACGATCTGTGGATTGTCGTCGGAGCCTTCGATGTCGACCTTCACCGTGTCGCCTTCGAGGTACTGTCCCTCGAGTATGGCGATAGCCAGCGGATCGCCGATGCGCCGCTGAATCAGGCGTCTCAGCGGGCGCGCGCCGAAGGCTGGGTCGTAACCCAATTTTGCCATGTGAACACGAGCGTCAGCTGTCACTTCGAGCGCGATGCGGCGACTCGCGAGGCGGGCCGCAAGATCGGCGAATTGGAGGTCGAATATCTTGGTCAGGTCATCTTGGGTCAGCGACCCGAAGCGAACGATGTCGTCGATCCGGTTGATGAACTCGGGTCGGAAGAAGTCTCTCGGCTCACCCGCGAGGTTGGAGGTCATGATCAGGACGACGTTGGAGAAGTCGACTGTGCGACCCTGCCCGTCGGTCAGCCGACCGTCGTCGAGCAGCGCCAGCAGAACATTGAAGACGTCTGCATGCGCTTTTTCGACTTCGTCGAGCAGTACGACCGAATAGGGCCGACGCCTCACGGTCTCGGTCAGCTGTCCACCCTCGTCGTATCCGACATAGCCGGGAGGTGCCCCGATCAGTCGGCTGACGCTGTGCTTCTCCATGTATTCCGACATGTCGATGCGAACCATGGCGCGCTCATCGTCGAAGAGGAACTCTGCCAGTGAGCGAGCCAGTTCAGTCTTGCCGACGCCGGTCGGCCCGAGAAACAGAAAGCTGCCGATGGGGCGGCGAGGATCGCCGAGCCCCGCCCTGGAGCGGCGGATGGCGTTGGCTACCACCGAAACCGCGTCGTCTTGGCCCACGACCCGCTGTTGCAGGTGGTCCTCCAGGCGGACGAGCTTCTGGACTTCGCCCTCCATCAACCGGGAGACAGGTATGCCGGTCCAGCGGCTGACGACTTCCGCGACGTCCTGGTCGTCCACCTCTTCTTTCAGCATCGAGTCTTCAGCCTGGAGCTTGTCGAGTTCTTCTTTGGCGGTCTTGAATTGCCGCTCCAGCCCGGGGATCTGGCCGTAGCGGAGTTCAGCGGCGCGTTCTAAATCAATCTCGCGTTCGACTTCACCCCGCAGATGCTCCAGTTGCTCGTTGATTTCCCGCAGAGCGGTGATCGCATCCTTCTCGGCCTGCCATCTGATGGTGAGCGCGGCAAGACCTTCTCTCAGATCTGCCAGTTCTCGATCAAGGTCGCTGAGCCGTTCTGCCGAAGCAGCGTCGGTCTCCTTGGCCAGAGCCAGCCGTTCGATCTCATATTGACGTATTCGCCGCTCCACGACATCGATTTCGGTCGGTACGGAATCGATCTCGATGCGCAGCGAACTTCCCGCTTCATCGATCAGATCGATCGCCTTGTCGGGCAGGAAACGGCCGGTCAGGTAACGGTCGCTCAACACAGCCGCTGCCACCAGCGCCGAGTCTTGGATTCGTACGCCGTGGTGGACTTCATAGCGTTCCTTGAGACCGCGCAGGATGGCGATCGTGGACTCGACCGACGGTGGCGCCACCAAGACCTGCTGGAATCGTCGCTCCAACGCGGGATCCTTCTCCACATGTTTGCGGTATTCGTCGAGTGTGGTGGCACCGATCATTCGCAAACGGCCACGGGCGAGCATCGGTTTGAGCATGTTGCCCGCGTCCATCGCCCCTTCGGCAGCTCCCGCGCCGACAACCGTGTGCATTTCATCGACGAACGTGATGATCTCGCCGTCGGCGTCTTCGATCTCTTTGAGCACCGCTTGCAGGCGTTCCTCGAACTCCCCGCGGTATTTGGCGCCAGCCACAAGCAACGAGATATCGAGATTGATCAACCGTTTGTGCTGCAGCGAATCCGGCACGTCTCCTTCGACTATCCGGGCCGCCAGACCCTCAACAATGGCGGTCTTGCCCACTCCCGGTTCGCCGATCAGCACCGGATTGTTCTTGGTACGACGCGACAACACCCGAATGACCCGGCGGATCTCGTCGTCGCGGCCTATAACCGGATCAAGTTCGCCGCTTCGGGCGGCTTCGGTGAGGTCATGACCGAATCGCTCCAGAGCCTGATATTGATTTTCTGGAGTCTGGCTGGTCACGCGATGAGAGCCGCGAACCTCCTTCAGCGCCGTGAGCAGGGCCTCGCGATCGATCTCGATGAGTTCGGCCAGTGCCAGCAGCACGTGTTCAGTCGACAGGTAGTCGTCGTGCAGTTCACCACGGAGTTGATCGGCTTCGTTGAGCGCGGCGATCAGCGGTTTTGCCAGTTGCGGTTCAGATCCGTAGGCGTTGGGCAACCGCTCCAAGGCCGACTCGGTTCTGCTTCTCGCCTCGAGAACATCAACTCCGACCTTGTGCAGCAGGGGTTGCACGATGCCGTCTTGTTGACCGAGCAGCGCGATCAGCAAATGTTGGGGGGTGATTTCTGGGTGGGAAGCGCCGCGGGCCGCTTCCGTAGCGGCGGCGAGCGCCTCGGTGGTCTTGAGAGTCCAACGGTTGGGATCTAGGGCCATGTTCGGTTTCTGGTTCGGCTTTCTGATTGATGGGCATTGCGAATAGTTACAGTGCTTGTAGTTAAAGTATAGCAGAAAACTTGAGTGCTATATACTTAACTTTGTGCTTTGTATCGTCGGCCGTCTCGGCTAACATCGGATTATGACTGTGACCGAGCCAACAACCGACGCAGACGACAACAGCTTCCGGAGAATGGACGAATCGTCCGCTGAACAGTGGGCCCACATCGGTCGATGCACCGCTCTCAACCAGCCTCGCGTCGCAGACCGGATCCTGATGCTGCTCCAGTCACTAGCCGACATCCGCGACGGTTTCCTCACCGATCAGCTCACCCACAGCCTCCATACCGCCACGATGGCCGAGCGCGCAGGCGCAGACGAAGAGATGGTGTTCGCCAGTCTCTGCCACGACATAGGCAAAGCGATCTCGGTACCCAACCACGGCGCGATCTCAGCAGAAATCATCAAGCCCTACGTACGCGAGGACGTCTACCAGACGATCCTCAACCATCAGGACTTCCAGGGCAGGCACTACTACCACCACTTCGGCGCTCCCAGAGACTTGCGCGACCAGTTCCGCAGCGAGTCATGGTTCTCGCTGTGCGAAGAGTTCACCGATGACTGGGACCAGCAGGCCTTCGATCCCGACTACGACACACTCCCCTTGGAGCACTTCGAACCCCTGGTCCGGAAAATCACCGCTTCTGTCAGCTCCGGCACCAGCGGGACTCAGCGAACCGACTACTAGCTGAGACTGGCGTAGCTGGCGTTCACCAAACGGCCACCACGCGGGTCGCCGGTAAGTTCGGCGTCCATACGGTTCATCGCGTAGGACACGGTCATGGCGGCGTCAAAGTCCACCGTCGCCAGCGAACCGCCCCAACCACCCCAGAACATGTGGTTGAGGTTCGGGCTTTGCACCCAACCTTCCATCTCCAGAGCGAAACCCAAGCCGTGGCGCAAGCGGAGCATCAGCACCTCGTCGACGCCGTCGATCTGGGGTTCGAGAGCCCGCCGCGCCCCAGCCTCGGACAGCAGCCGCACGCCGTTTACCTCGCCACCATTGGCAAGCATCGAATGGACCGCTGCAATCGAACGGGCATTGCCGAGTCCACCCGCGGCGGGAATCTCCGCGGCTCGCCACTCGCGGGTACGCGGCTCCGTCGCATTCAGCGGGCAACTCGTCAACGTACGAATCGCGATTGAATCGAAACTCACCGGCACACCGTTCACCTCCATACCCGTGGGAGGAGGCGGAAGTTGCAACTCGGCCACGCGGTGGTCTTCAGACTCGGGGAGGCTCATCCAGAAATCAGCGCCCAGCGGGCCCGCCACCTCATCGGCGAACCACTGCGCCATCCGCACGCCGGTGATGCGATAGAGGATCTCGCCTTCAAGATTCCCCTGGGTGATGGCGTGATATCCAGACTTCGTGCCCGGTTCCCACCACAGTTGTTGTCCGGCAAGCTGCGCGGCCACGCGGTCGACGTCATACAACCCTGGTGGCGCCACCGGTGGGACAAAACCCGGCAAACCAGCGGTGTGAGACATCACGTGGCGCACCAGCACACGGTCTTTGCCGTGCTGGGCGAACTCGGGCCAATAGCGAGCGACCGGTGCATCGAAGTCCAACTCGCCTCGGTCAGCCAGAATCAGCATGCACACCGCCGCCATGGTCTTGGTTGTCGAATAAACGTTGACGATCGTGTCGCGCTGCCAGGGATTGCCCGCTGAGTCCGCGGCGCCTGCCCAGATATCGACGACTGTCTCGCCGTCAACGGTCACGGTGGCCGCGGCCCCCAACTCAAGACCGTCGGCGAAGTTCTGCTCGAAGGCGTCTTGTACAGCCGAGAAACTTCGATCACAGTGCCCATGGATTTCCATGGGATCATCATGGCCCACAGGGGTGCCGACTGCCCTTATCGGGCCTTCCATTGGGGATCGCGTTTTTCGGCCCAAGCCCGGATCCCCTCCCTGGAATCCTCGGACTGCCCTACCACCCGGCGCATCGTTTCACCCATCCGCACCGCGTCGGTCCAACCCATCCTGCGACCACGCCTGAGCATCTCGTTTGTGGCTCGCACAGCCAGCGGTGCTCCCTGACAAAGCCGCTCGGCAAGACCGCGTGCCGCATCCAACAGCTCCTCGTGGGGATGAACCCGCCAGGCGAGACCGATCTCTCTGGCGTGTTCAGCATCAATCGGATCGCCCGTCAACAGCAGTTCCAGAGCATCGGGAATCGCCACGTGGTCCGGCAGCCTCAGCGCTCCCACGATCGTCGCTTGACCGATCCTCACTTCGGGGTACGCGAAACTGGCTCGTTCGCTGGCGAGCACAAAATCGCAGGCCAGGACCGCTGTCAGTCCATAGCCGATACACGGACCGTTCACCGCGGCGATCGTCGGTTTCCAGATCTCCATGCCGCTCTCGAAGGTGGTGATCGTGGGCCACTCCCAAAACGAACCCGGCCAGGTCCCGGTCGATCCCGCTCCATCACGCAGATCAGCTCCCGCACAGAAGGCTCTGCCGGCACCGGTGACTATTGCCACCCAGGCTTCATCGTCTTCACGGAACTCGGTCCAGGCGGCGTCAAGGGCTTGGCGCATGGCCCCGTTGACAGCGTTGAGAGCCTCGGGCCGGTTGTAGGTGATCGTGGCGATGTGGCCGTCTCGCTCATAAGTCGCAGCGCTGGTTTGATCCGGCATCTCACCAGCTTTCCCCATGCAGCACGAGATAGCCACCGTGGGTATGGTTTTCGCCACGGCGTCGTCGCAGCTGCGCCGAGTGAACGCGAAGGGGGATCTGCCATGGCTCAGGGATCAATTGAGGTCTATGAAAGCGAAGGGCGGACGTTTCCACCCTCCGACGAGTTCGCCGCTGCGGCACTGGCCGACGATCGTTCGCTCTACGACCAAGCCGACGCCGACTACGAAGCCTTCTGGGCGAGCCAAGCCCGCGACCTGTTGAGTTGGTCCAAGGACTTCACGTCGGTGCTCCAATGGGACTTGCCGTTCGCCAAATGGTTCGAAGACGGGGAACTCAACGTCTCAGAGAACTGTCTCGACCGTCATGTCGCGGCCGGACTCGGCGACAAGGTCGCGTTCCACTGGGAAGGCGAACCGGGCGACACCCGCACCATCAGCTACTCAGAGCTGCTGGCCGAGGTGGAGAGATTCGCCAACGTAATGAAGGGCCTCGGGCTGTCAAAGGGTGATCGCATCGCCATCTACATGCCGATGATCCCCGAGCTGCCGATCGCCATGCTCGCCTGCACACGTATCGGAGTAGCCCACTCAGTCATTTTCGGCGGGTTCTCGCCCGACGCCATCACCGACCGCTGCGAGGACGCCGAAGCGCGGCTCATCATCACCGCCGACGCCGGCTATCGACGCGGTGAGCCGTCTGCGTTGAAACCCAACGTCGATGCGGCACTCACAGCCGGTGCGCCCAGCGTTGAGAACGTCATCGTGGTGGATCGTTGCGGCACGGACCCAGCCATGGTCGAGGGTCGCGATCATTGGTGGCACGACCTGATGGCGAACGCGGAGCCGAGCTGTCCACCGGAGCCGATGGGCGCTGAACAGTTGCTCTATCTGCTCTATACCTCGGGGACCACCGCCAAACCCAAGGGCATCATGCACACGACGGGCGGCTATCTGACGCAGGTGGCGTTCACCCACAAATACGTGTTCGATCTCAAGCCCGAAACCGACGTGTATTGGTGCGCCGCCGATATCGGCTGGGTGACCGGTCACTCCTACATCGTGTACGGGCCGTTGACCAACGGCTGTACCTCGGTCATGTACGAAGGAACCCCGGACACGCCGAGGCCGAACGAGCGCAGCGGCGACCGAGCTTCGTGGAACAAAGATCGGCTCTGGGACATCGTTGAGCGTTACGGCGTGACTCAGCTCTACACCGCTCCCACGGCAATTCGCACGTTCATGAAATGGGGCGACGAGTGGCCCGCGCGCCGCGACCTTTCGAGTCTGCGAGTTTTGGGAACGGTGGGCGAGCCCATCAATCCCGAAGCGTGGATGTGGTACCACGACAACATCGGTGGCAACTCCTGCCCGATCGTCGACACTTGGTGGCAGACCGAAACCGGCGGTCACATGATCACCCCCCTTCCAGGCGTGACCACCACCAAGCCCGGAACCGCCACCACGCCCATACCGGGTGTCTACGCCGAAGTCGTCGACGACCACGGCAACCCTGTCGAGGTCGGCGGGGGCTACCTGACCATTACACGGCCGTGGCCATCGATGTTGCGCGGCATCTGGGGAGACCCGCAGCGCTACCTCGACACCTACTGGGCCGCCTATGAGGGCCGCTACTTCGCTGGCGACGGAGCGCGGGTCGATGAGGACGGCTATATCTGGCTGCTCGGTCGGGTGGACGACGTGATGAACGTCTCAGGTCACCGCATTTCCACCGCCGAGGTGGAGAGCGCGTTGGTTGACCACCCTGCGGTCGCCGAAGCCGCTGTGGTGGGTGCCACCGACGACATCACCGGTCAGGCGATCGTCGGTTATGTGATTCTTATCGGCTCGGTTGAGGCCTCAGAGGAATTGCGCGAAGAAGTCAGGCAGCATGTGGGCACCAAACTCGGCCCGACGGCACGACCAAAAGCCGTTTTTTTGGTGCCGGACCTTCCCAAGACCCGTTCCGGCAAGATCATGCGACGACTGCTGCGCGATGTGGCCGACGGTCGGGATCTGGGCGACACCACGACGCTCGCCGACCCGGACGTGGTTGCGGCCATTCGCGAGGGTGCCGCCGAGAGCGACGAGGAATAGCCGAGCGGGACGAGAATCGCAGAAATCGGCGTAGCCGCAAGCATCGGACTGGCCCTAGTGTTGTAGGCAACAACCGGCGACCGACCCCGCTTCTCAACAAATGCGGGGGTAAGCAATACAGGAGGTGTCCGACCCCATGATCAACACAGCAAAGACCTTCGTTCTGCTTGCCTTGCTCGGTGGACTGATCATCGTTGCGGGGGGTGCCATCGGCAGTTCAACAGGTCTGGTGATCGGCCTGGTGATCGCTTTGGTCATGGTCGGTGGTTCGTACTGGTTCAGCGACACGCTGGCAATCAAATCCGCTCGTGCTCAAGCCGTGACCCGTGAACAGGCGCCGCAGTATTACGAGATCATGGAAGACCTCACGAGGCGGGCGAACATGCCCATGCCCAAGCTCTACATTTCTCCCAATCCGCAGCCCAACGCCTTCGCAACAGGACGCAACCCGAACAACGCCGCGGTGGCGGTGACCGTCGGTTTGTTGGAACGCATGAGCTGGCAGGAGGTTCGAGGCGTGCTGGCCCATGAGTTGGCACACATCCGCAACCGGGACATCCTCATCGGGTCGGTCGCCGCCGCGATCGGCATGGCCATCACCTTCGCGGCCAACATCATTATGTGGGGCGCCATGTTCAGGGGTGGCGGCGATCGCAATCGCAACATGATCGGCGAGCTCGCCTTCGCGCTTCTGGCGCCGATCGCCGCGATGATTATTCAAGCTGCGATCAGCCGCAGCCGCGAGTTCCAGGCCGACGCCTCAGCAGCGAAGCTGATCGGCAGCGGTGAACCGTTGGCCAGTGCGCTTGAGAAGCTCGAGCGCGGCGCTCACGCCATCCCCGTGAACGTCAACCCGAACCAGGCCAGCAGCTACATCATCAACCCGCTGAGCGCCCAGGCTCGCGGCCGCGGCGGTGGCAGCAAGCTGTTCAGCACCCATCCTCCGACAGCCGAGCGAATCGCCCGCCTGCGCTCCATGTGAGCTCGTTGAGTCGGTTCAGGCGGTTCAGGCGGTTCAGTCGCGGAAGTTGATGAACTGCAGGGGGATTTGCAGGTCGGTTTCTTTGAGCGCGGCGATCACCTTCTGAAGGTCATCTCGCTTCTTGCCCTGCACTCGCAGTTCCTCGCCCCGTGCCGATGACTGGATGCCCTTGAGGCCGAGACCCTTTATGAACTTGTTTATCTCTTTGGCCTTGTCCTGCGATATCCCGGCCTGCAGGCGAGCGGTCTGGCGCACAGTGCCCCCAGCGGCAGGCTCAACATTGCCGTAGTCGAGCGCTCGGAGGCTCACCTTGCGCCGGACCAACTTCTCTTCGAGAACTTGGCGCAGCGCAGCCAGACGATCTTCCGACGACGACGCCATCTCTATGACGTTGTCGCCCAGTTGCACCGAAGAACTTGTGTTTTTGAAGTCGTAGCGCTGGGAAACCTCGCGGGAGGCTTGATCGACGGCGTTGCGCACTTCTTGACCGTCAAGTTCCGAAACCACATCGAATGTAGGCATGGCGAAACCGTATCAAGCGGCAGTCGATCTGGATTGGCTCAGCCGGCAAATCTGTGCCGGTCGTAGTGCTGAACGGGTAGTATTTCTGATCCGAGGGTCGGTGCCCGAGCGGCCAAAGGGAACGGGCTGTAAACCCGTCGGCTTATGCCTACGAAGGTTCAAATCCTTCTCGGCCCACAACGGAGATGAGGCCCGGCACCACGGTGCCGGGCCTTGTCAGTACAGCGACCGTTCCGGCAACGACCATCGGCCATCTGCGGCTCCGCCCGCAGCGACAGCTAGGCGAGCATCCGTTGCATGATGACCGCGTCGAGCCAGGCGCCGAATTTACGGCCCACCTCGCGTTCTGTGCCCACGATCTCGAATCCGCAGGCTCGATGCAGCGCCATGCTCGCTTCGTGCCCGTCGACGATGTGAGCGACCATGCTGTGAAAACCTCTTTTAACCGCCATGTCAATGAGTTCGTCCATCAGCGCTCGACCTACACCAAGCCCTCTCGCATCTTCGCTCACATACACACTGTTCTCGACGGTCGTGCGATAACCGGCCCGGTTCCGGTAGGGACTGAGGCTGGCGAAGCCCACCACACGGCCTTCAAGTTCCGCGACTACAACCCCAAGCGCACCCTGGCGTTCGATGATCCACTGGCACTGGTCCTCAAGGCTTCGCGGCTCGATATCGAAGGTCGCCGTCGTGTTCTCAACCTCGTGGTTGTAGATCCGGCGCAGATCTTCGGCATCGGCGACAGTGGCCAAGCGGAGTTGCATCAAGGGTTTCCTGTCTGGTGTCTTCCCATTGGTGGCTGGGATGTCGCAACGAAATGTAGCCCGTGGTTTGATTAGGTATGGCACAAAACGTATTGGGGACTGAACTTGTCGAGTGCGGAACCGATCCCGTCACCGGTTTCTTCCGGGACGGTTGCTGCAATACCTCCGCTGAGGACATTGGTTCGCACACCGTTTGTTCGATCGTCACCCGCGAGTTTCTGGATTTCTCCAAAGAGGCAGGCAACGATCTGTCAACACCGCGTCCCGAGTGGGGTTTCGAGGGACTCTCGCCAGGCGACGGTTGGTGCGTCTGCGCCGCCCGTTGGCTCGAAGCTGCACTCGCTGGCGCCGCGGCTCCGGTTCGGCTCACCGCAACACATGAACGGGCCCTGGAAGTCGTCCCTCTGCAAATGCTGCGCACCCACGCCATCGACGCCGACAACTGACGACTGACCGCTGACCGCGGTCAGCGTTCCCTGAAGCCCATCGTGCAGACGATCGCGGGGTCTGCATCGGTTCCTTCGGATGGAGGCGGCATACAGAGCCTGTTGTCTTTGTGGAGATCAACGACAAGCCGCGCCAGGTCGTCGGTGCTGCGCTCCCGCGCCGCTTGCGCCAGTCGCTGAGTAGCTGCCTCGTAGAGCGGACGCTCATTCATCGCGTCGTGAGCTTTTTCGAGGTCCGCTTTGCTGAACAGGAGGTTGTCGGTGAAGCGGTCCATTTGATCATGGAGTCTTCGCCAGACCTTGCCTCGCACACCTTGCAGCGCGCCGGTGGCCCTCCCGCTGGGAGTTCGCAACGGCCCTCCTCGAGCAGCTGCGGTGAGGTCATGGTGGTCCTCTAGCCTTGTGACCGACGGGGTGTCGGGTTTGCATTCGGCGAGCCTCAGAGCTACTTGGGGGGTGACGCGGCGGGCCTGGCCGCTTGGTTCCACGAACGCGAATACATCGGTTCCTGTTACTGCCTGGGTATGAACGAGTACGCCTGTGTCCGGTTCATTGTCTGTGGTGCGTTTAGTCGAGTAGACGATGTTGGGCATCGATTCGACCCTCTGAGCGATGTTGGGGTTGCTGTCCTTGGCATGTCTCCAGATTTCGTAGGCCATCGACACTGGATCAACGTCGTCCATGCCCGCTCCTGCCAGCCCGAAAGAGGACGATTCGTCGTAGACGCCGGAGATGATCTGGCTCTCCGTCGGGTCACCGAAGAACCTCTCATCAGAGCCGAGAAGCCTGGCGTTCTCCCCCAAGCGTTCCCGGATCCGATCCCGCAGACTGATTTCTTCTTCGATTTCGTCGGCCGGCATGAGCGAGTAGACCAGCACTTCAGACGAGTTCTGCCCGATGCGGTCGACGCGGCCGGCTCGTTGGACCAGCTTGACAATGGCCCATGGCAGGTCGTAGTTGACGACGATGTGGGCGTCTTGGAGGTTCTGCCCCTCCGAAAGGACGTCCGTAGAAACCAACACCCGCAGTTCATCGGACAGGGGCGAGCCGTTGGTGACCACGTTGTTGGACACAGGAGAGAATCTCTGGGCAAGCGCTGTCGGATTCTCGGAGTCACCCGTGACCACACCGACGCCATCTACTCCCCGGCGCTCTAGTTCCGCGCACACGTAGTTGGCAGTGTCGGCCGCCTCCGTGAAGACTAGGAGCTTGCTGTCGGGATATTCGTATTTGATCAGGCTCTCCAACGCAGCGACCTTGCCATCGCGCTCTGCAGCCCAGGTTCCGAAGCGATTGAGCATCCCGGTGATGACATCGATGTCATGTTGCAGGTCATTCAAGAGATCTCCATCGAACATGGAATGCGGCGCCCAGCGAATCGCCTTAGGGTCTTTAGCCCGGAGCTTGCGGTAGGCACTTGCGGCGGTGCCATCATCGGAGTCGAACAGCCCCATGCCGCCGTCGCCATCCCCGTTGTCTTCGGGGTCGCTGTCCACCTCCGTCGCCCACAGTGCGTTGTCAACCGAGCCGATAGGCACCGGCGAATTGCTGTTGAGCGCATGAGCGGCAACCTGATTACGAAGACGATGTCGGCGCAGCGTCGCGATGAACGCCGGTCCCGAGGACGAAAGCCGCTTGAACATCGTGATCCGTGTGAATCCGGCCAGGTTGCCTCTGGCCGAGTTGTCCAAGTCATCCACAAGTTGACGGATGTCGTCGTCGGGAGCTTCGAACCGGCTGTCAATGTAGTTCCCCAACTGATATCGCGGCAGGCGAAGATCACGGATCGCATTCAAGGTGTCGTCCGATGCCATCACATGAGCGGGATCATCTTCGGTCAAGATCCGTTCGGTGGGCTTTGCGATTCGCTTCGGGAAGTAGAATCTCTGGCCCGTGCCGAACTGTAAGTAGCGCCGTCCTAACTCATCGGGCTCCGCATAGTTTTCCTCGACGAACCGGCGAGTGCGGCGCACAAGATACTGCGACATCAAGTCCTGCCAGTCCTCAAGATACTCAGACCGCTTGAACGCATTCAGCGTGGAAGTCCGCCCTTCGCACATCAACTCAAAGTCGGCCTCAACGACTTCGGCAATCGCCCGCTCCGGTCGCAACCCCAAGTCGTCGTCAGGACGGATGAACAACGACAACTGCGAGGCGAGATCACCGAGTTGTTTGTTGTATGGCGTTGCGGACAACAGAAGCACCCTCGAATCATTATCAGCGATATAGCTCTGTAAGGCCCCGTGGTCGCGGCGCTTGTCGCTTCGAAGGTTGTGAGCCTCATCGACAATCACCAGCCGGTAGCGGCGAGCATCCGGCAGGGTCTTGTGAACCATCGAGAGCGACTCGACATCGCCTCGCACCTCGTAGGTGTGCAGATACGACTTCCACATGTCGACAAGATTCTTCGGGCAAACGACTAGGGTTTCGAAGCCCTGCTCCTCCTGAAGCAACCTGGCCACCGCTGTCCCGACCAAGGTCTTGCCCAAGCCGACGACATCACCGATCATCGCCCCGCCCTTCTGCATCACGATCCGGGCGGCGATCTTCACAGCTGCAGCTTGAAAGTCCAGGAGTTGGTCCTGCATGGAAGCCGGGAGGCCGTATTCGATCAGTCCTTCACGGGCTTCCTTGGACAAATGGAAGGCCATCTTGAGATACACCAGATAGGGGTCCAACTGGTCTTCCGATGCCCACGACTCGCGAAGCGTCTCAGCCAACTCGGGCATCGCGTCGACTGTGAACGGATCGTTCCAGCGCTCCTCGAACCAGCGAGCCAGTTTGTCGGTGGCATCGCTGTCAACGACATCGACGTTCAACTCACCCTGCTCACGCAGACCGGCAACGGTGAGATTGGACGAGCCGACATACCCGACCCGGGGGGCAGCGGTGTCGTCGCGGTGGCAGAGGTACAGCTTGGCGTGCAACCGATGAGCCGTATGCACGCGGACCTCTACGTGACCCGCCTCGATTTGACGCAATAGTGCTCGAAGCGCTGTCTCGTCGCCCTGGGTCGGGAGCCCTACCTGCAACTGATCCCGATACTCCGAAACGGTCTCGCCTTTCGTTCGGACAGCGGTGCGGTTGTCGACGGGATCGGGTTGACGCATCTGAGTCAAACGGCGCATCTCTTCCCGTGGAGCCTCGTGAATCCCGACCAAGATCCGAGCTTTGGGTCCCTCCGGTCGTTCCGGCAAAGCGTCCACCGCTTCGGCCAGCAGCGCCCAGCCGCGCAGATTGAAATATCCAATCGCCGCGTCAAGGCGATGCGACGAACGCAACGTCTCAAGAAGTTCGCGCTCGGTTTCGTTCTCGATATTGTCAAGAATCTTCGGCAAGGTGCGCTACCTCCTCTGACCTCTGCATTTCGTGCGACAACTCACCGCACATGAGCCATGGCCGACAGGTGGAATCGGGTTACCCTGAAACACATGACACAAACCGTCGTACCCGAGCGCGAATGCACATCTGGCGTTGATGCGCGACTCTGCGACGGCATATATTCGTTTCCACAAGCAGCGGCGATCGTGGGCAGAGGTGATCGGGCCACGCCACAACAATTGCGGCGTTGGCTCGCCGTTATCGTCTCCCCCACAGGCGGCCCGCACAGGATTGAGACAATCAGTTTCCTCGATCTTGTCAGCTTGGAAACCGTGCGCCGTCTCCGGGACCAAGGCACCTCGTTGCAGAAAGTTCGCAAGGTGCTTGAAGCGCTCCGCGTCGCCGAGCCGACTGTGACACGACCGTTGGCTCACCGTTCGTTCTTCACTGACGGAGTGGGCGTATGGGCCGACTTCGCTGACCAGACTGAGGAACTTGTCGGTCGTTATCCCAAGCAATTGGCGTTGCGCGACGCGGTACGGGTATTTGCCGACGAGATCCGCTTCGTTGATGACACAGCGAATGCTTGGGACATCTCGCCGTGGGTCAACATTGACCCTGTCGTGTGTTTCGGTGCGCCAATCGTGCGCGGCACCCGCATTCCAGCAACAACCATTATCGCCAACCTCGCGGTAGCGACCGAGAACGAGGTTGCCGAATGGTACGAGCTGAGCGTCTCCCAGGTCAGAGGCGTTGCCGAATTCACCCGCTGAACCTCGCAGCGTTGGTTTCTGCCTGGACGCCAACGTCTCGTATCGAGTCGCCGATGCGATCGACCCGAGCGTTGCGAACATCATCCATGTCTCGCGCGTTGACGAACTGAGCGTCTCTGCAACCGGTGGGTCTAACGCATCCGACGAGGAAATCGCTGCCTGGTGCGCGACAAAAGAACTGGTATTGGTTACGTGCGACGATGATTTTCGGGGTCGTAATGCTCGCACCGCTAGTCTCTCTTCGCTTGGTCTTGAGGTCATCGTGTTTGTTGCCCAACTGGCCGGACTGAGAAATCAGATCGAAACCATCTCCCAACAGGTTCCTGCTTGGGAGAAGCAGTTGGCCCCGATGCCTTACGGTCCGCGGGTCTGGATTCAGTACTCGAGAGGGGGTCTGCGTCTACAGCGGTGACGCGGTGGTGCGACATCATCGAGTCATTCCTTGTTGCCGAAGACCATGCGGTCACGCAGGTTTCCCGCCGCCTCGTACTGCTCCCGGGTCAGCCCCCACAGTTGAGCCAGCAGCCAGTCGGCCTCGTCGGTGATGTGCCGCAGCTGGAGCATGTTGTAACGGCCGACTTTGACGCCCGCCTTCTTCATCCACGCGAGGTTCTTGGGCATCTCTTCCTGAAGCGTTCTTGACAGCGCCAGTAGGCTCTCGAGTTCCATGTCACCCGGGGCGAGCTTGGCAAGCCTTTCGATGTCGCCCGGAAACGCTGCAAGCGTGGTGCGGGTGACATCGAACTCGTCTGAGTATGTCAACCACCACAGATAACCCCACCTGCCCGCTAGCGCGACCAGCGCCAAGTCTCTCTCAGCCTCGGATCGAAAGTACAACCAACCTGACCTGGCACTATTGGTTTCTGCCGGTGCTCCCGTTCCTGGGTCAACCGTCGGGGGTTCCTGTGCATAGATCCCCAGTTGGTACAGCGCTGTCGTTTTGTACCCCAGAGCGAATTCGGATGACTTTGCGAGAGTGTTCCTTAGCGGCTTGCAGCGTTCAACTAGGCGTTCAATCGAGTGCGAGAGCGTCCAATCGACGAAAGCCCACTGACCACGCAAACATGCATCGTCGACAAGCGCTGGAACATGGCTGTATCGAAGACCTTCAAACAAGGTGTCACGCGACTCACTCAACCACCGATTGCAACGAGTCGCCCACCGTTTGCTTTCCTGCGAAGATAGACTGGACGAACTCCTTCGACCAATCACGATTGAGTTTCGAGGGTTTGCGCCCGAGAACAAACCCATTCGACCCGACCAGTAGCTGGATACCCACAGCACTGAGAACCGGCTGCGAAGGTTCCGACGGAGAGCCTCGAACTTCCAGCTGAAGCAGAGGGAGTGCATAACGATCATGGCGAAGCGGCCCTGGTCGTTGAGCAGAGTGGAGGCGCGTTCCATGCAGACGGCGTACAGGTCGGGACAGTTCTGGGTCTCGTAGCTAATCCATCGATAGCCGGTGACGTTCTTCTTTTGGATGTATGGCGGGTTTCCTACCACCACATCGAAGCCGCCGTTGCTCCAAACGTGAGGGAACTCGACGAACCAGTGGAACGGCCTGTGCGACTCGCACCAATCGTCGAAGGTTTCCGTTTCTTCCCGCTTGCGATACAAGAGTTCGTCGGCCAATCGTCTCGCTGAAAGCTGGCGAGCGGCTAGGGCTTGCTTCTCCGACAGGTGGTCGCTCTCGACATCACTCGCCTGTAGCTGAGCGAATTGAGTGCAGGCGTCAGCCAACCGGTCTGCGATGGCGACGATCTCTTCGATCTCCCCGCCGAGGTCCAGCTGCCCGGCGCCCAAGCGGTTCTCTGCGTCTTCCTTGTCGGCGATGCCGACGAGCAGGTTGCCGGACTTGATGTTGAAGTCCAGGTCTGGGAGCGGTTCGAGATGGTTGACGTCGTCGATCTGTGCGGCAAGCTTCAAGAACAAGCGAAGCTTGGCGATCTCAGGGGCCTCTGCCATCAGGTCTACGCCGAACAGATTGTGGAGACAGATCGTCTTCAACATCCAGTAACGATCACTGTGATGCCTCCGACCTTCTTGTAGGCACGCCGCCTCGTGTCCTCCCCGGTCGTGAATCTCAGCAGCCCTGTCCAACACCCACTCATAGAGAGGGTCGAGCACCTCGAGAGCCGCGAACAGGAAAGCGCCCGAGCCGACCGTCGGGTCGCACACGGTGAGGTTCCTCAGAACGTTGAAGGCAGTGTCACACTCATCGGCCGTCGAAAGCGCCGCGAGGTAGTCCGCCAGCAATTCTCTGAGATCCAGGTTCTCGGTTATGGCGTCGTCAATCGACCACTCACGCTCGCTGTCAGTCAGCAGCTCGCGAAGGTTCGCGCACCTATCGCGGCGGTGGGTGACCTCACACCACCTTTCGCCCGGAAGAGCCAACTCATCCGGTGGCGGTTTAGCAGAGAGAGAGAGAGAGAGAGAGAGATTCCTTCGGCAACTCTTGGTCTGCGTCCGGCAACGCTTGATCCACACCGTGCAAGATGCTGTCGTGGATATAGGCGTCACCTGAGCCGGACAAGAGCACAGCGGGATCATCCAGACCTGCAGAAACGAAACGGGCCGCAAGCGCCGGCAGAATCGTGGAAGCGGCCATGTAACCGGTCACGTCCGGCTTGGTGTAGTACGCGCCCTTCTCCTTCTGGCCCTTCTCAGTGAAGTTGATGTAATGCTCGAAGATGTATCCGAGAATGTCGGGATTGATCTCCCTCGGATCGCCCGACGGCGTCTCGTCTAGGTGCCAGCGCCAAGCATCGAAGAAGTCGAAAAGGGTCTCGAACGCTTCATCGGAGATTTGGATGTCATAGGTCTGCTCCAGCTCATGCGGCTCGAAAATCCCGCCGTTCACGTAGGGAACCGAGCCGATGATCGATTCGATCTCAGGATCGGCGTACCTGGGGTCAGACGAACCCAAGCCCTCGTGGAACAGAGGCAGAAGGAACTGCTTGTAGAACGCGTAGAACTGGTCGGCGCCGTAGTGCTCTCGCACAATCCCCAGCCGTACGCGGAGATAGTTCTGGCTGCTGTCCAAGAACCCCTTCTTCTGAATGAAGTAGATGAACATGAGTCTGTTGAGCAGCACCGATGCGTACCAACGCTGGTTCTCAGTGGTCGCTACCCCTTCAATCTGGTCGGCGAAGTCCTTGTGGTGTTTCTGGAACTCTCGGTAGAAGGACTTGGTGACCTTGTCTGCGTTGAAAGAGCGTCGCACTCTGGTCAGCACGGCGCTGGAGGTGAGTACGTTTTCTTCGGTGATCTTGAACGTCGCCTGAGACAGCCTCTGGAGCAGAGCTTCAGTCGGGGCGTTCGCTGGATACTCATGATCCACCAACCGGTAGCCAACCCCGCTCTGACGCTGTTCGGGCCACTGCCATAAGTGCCGGTCTGGGGCGGCGAACACGACAAGCTGGTCACGGCTCAGCCGCTTCAGGCAACGCACCACGCGATGCTGCTCGGAACGCTTGGGCAAGCCGTTCGGGCAGTCCACCCGCCATGCGGTCACGCCACGCTTGTCCGCAACCGGCAACGGCCGGAGGGAGCTTTCGGGTACGACTACAGGCCCACGCTGCTCTGGGTTGTCCCAACCCATCTTGCGAAAGAGCGTGTCGAAGTCGCCCAGTTGAAGCAAGCTCGACAACTCCTGGTGCGACATGGCGGGATTCCTGCTCTCTGAGTACCGATACGGCGACGGCCCGAACGGCCCGAAAGTCTAGACGCGCCTCAGCAAGCAGCGACAACTAGTTGATGACCCCGCAGGCGACGCGCCCGCCGGCACCACCTATCGGTTGCGTGACGTGGTCGTCAGGGTTCTCGTGGATCACCAAAGCGGAGCCGTCGTCGTCGAGGAGCGCCGGCATGGACCCGCCGTCCACGGTGACGAACGTTGTGAAGAACTCGGCGACAGCCTCGCCGTCTGCAGCAGCGTAGATGTTGGGCAGATCGCCGTGGTCCTGACCGTCATCGGTGGGGCCGGATCCGAGCAGCCCGTGCAGTCCCTCCTCTCCGCTGGGGTTGATGTGGCCGCCGGATGCCTTGAAGTCTGGCGCACACGTGCCCACCGCATGCAGATGGATTCCGTGACCGCCGGGCGCAAGGCCCGACACGTTTACCGTGATAAGCACACCGGTGGGCCCTTGCCGGAACGACGCCGTTCCCATCTGGGCACCGTCTGTGCCGATGATCGAGGCGTTGGCCGTTGTCCCCAGATTGTCGGCGGAATAACCGCCGGTGTCGGCGTCGTCAGCACCGCAGGCGGTCGCCGCGAGGGTGACGGTCAAGGCGAAAGCAGCAAGTCGTCGAGTCGCATTCATGCTGTACTCCCCAGTTTCAGTCAGCGGAAGGGTACCACGCGACGGCCGCGGAATTCGATGTCCTCACAGACCGATGAAGCTCACCCCGCAAGTAAAGCGGATTTGCTGAGACTATGGGGTTTTATTTCCTTTAAACGTATACTGTTATACGTTTTATGAAAGTTACTGCTCCGTCTCTCGCTCCGATCCTTCGCTCTGATGCGCAAGGCCGGATTCTGGCGCGGCTGCTTTTGGATCCCGAAGCCAGCCACAGCTTTTCAGACCTAGTCACATGGTCAGAAACAAGTATGCCCACGGTGACACGTGAGGTTCGCAGGGCCGAGCAAGCCGGGCTGGTCACCTCCAAGAAGATCGGACCCGTCCGCAACGTCAAGGCCAGGGTCGATCATCCGCTCTACGACGCAGTACGGCGGATCATCCTGGCTACTTATGGGCCCCCGATTGTTGTAGCCGAGGAATTTGCGAGAATCACCGGAGCCCGCGCAACCATGCTGTTCGGTTCGTGGGCGGCGCGTTATCTCGGTGAGCCAGGCCGCGAACCCAACGACATCGATGTGCTGGTGATCGGCGATGTTGACCGTGACGAGGTTGAGGAAGCTGCCGAGCGAGCCGAGCGGCGCATCGGCAAGCCTGTAACCGCAACGGTGCGGACCTGTTCCCAGTGGGGCTCCGAGAACGAGACCTTTGTGCAGCAAGTGAAGTCACGGCCCCTTTTGTTCGTGCTCGGAGACAGCGAAGAGTGGTCCGGCGCCGCGTTCGGAGAAGCTGAGACAGGGCTCGGTGATTCGCGTTGAGTTGGAAACGGGGCCGTGAAGTTGTCTTGCGGTTGATAAACGACGGAGAACTCGAACAAGTGCCCAGCAGCGCGGATCTTGCACGACGCTTGTTGACAGCGGCTGCCGCGCATATTGAACTTGCATCAAAGGGCACCGAAGCTGATCCAGAAGGCGCGCTTCAACTGTCCTACGACGCCAGTCGCAAAGCAGCGACCGCGCTGCTCACAATCCAAGGCCTGCGCGCAACAACGAGAGGTGGGCACATCGCGCTGATCGATGCCGTCCGAGCCCAGTTCAACGACCGAGGAGGAATGGAGATTTTCGGTCGCCTGCACGCGTTGCGCAGACGGCGCAACCGCACCGAGTACCCCGACCCCGATTCGCCCGCAGTGAACGCCGACGATGCCCGCTGGGCGCTCGACACAGCTCGAAGCGTGCTGGTCGCCGCAGAACGCCTCACTCAGAGCGGTCGCCTTGAGGTCTTCGACTGAAAGTATGCGCGTGCTCGCTGGCTAAGGAGCCGCGACCGAGGGTTGACCCTCCCAACGTATCGGTCAACTACAGCACCGTTGAAACATCGCGGGCGACATCGGACCAGCGGTCGAGAACCCGCCCGCCAAATTGCGGCGCGAACGTTATGCTCCTCGGATGTTTTCTATCGCTCGGACCTGGCGAATCTGTGCTCGGCTCATATTCCCAAGAAGGATTCGATGACGGACCTTCCGCTTCAGCACCTCTCGATCCGGGTCCCGTGGCACGACGCGTGCTGGAACGGCAAGGTTTGCAATGATCCGACGAACAACGCGTCGTGTTTGAGGCTTCGCAACATCCACGAACGGCGCGACGACACTGTCGAGGTGCAACTTCGCGGTCGTCGGCTGGACGAGCTCCTCCCTGAGCAGCAACCAGCGTGCATCTCAGAGCGCGCAACGTTCATGGCGGACTTTCCGATCAAACGCCGGATTCGACATCCGTACTCGGAATTTTCTGATGCACACAAGCACTACCTGCCAACCCCGGTCGAACTCCCGCCTTTCAGCGCCCAAGCCTTGCCGTATCGGTGGACGTTGCGCGAGAACGCCGAGAGCATCGCCGACGAGTTCGACATCGTCTTCCATAACGACGATGAGGAGAAGGCCCGGCAGGCGATGGGATTCAGGTCTAACTGGATTCAGGACATCGGCAATCAAGCACGGATGCTTGACACGTTCTTCTCCGCAGTCGAGCCCGAACAGTCGCTTGCTTTCTTCTACGCTAAGGCAGTTCCCCATACTGAACGACGGGGCCGAGTGCTCATCGGCGTCGGTTGGATCACAAACTGCGGGCCGGGGATCGAGTACGACTACGAGCCCAACTCCCAACATCTGGGCCGGTCCATGATCTGGGAACGCGCGATCAGTCACTCCATTCGCCCAAGCAACCCCCAGGGCGGCTTCTTGCTTCCATACCACCGGGCTATGGCGAGAGCCGTGGACGATCCGAGTGTTGACCTTGAAGATGTCGTCGTGTTCGCTCCCGACGAAGCGTTCGATCAGTTCTCCTACGCCTCCGAACACGTTTCACATGACCAGGCGATCGCTTCTCTGCTCGCGATGATCAAAGGGCTTGAACGCGCCGAACGGTCGCTCGACACCAGCTACACCTCAGAGATCGCATGGGCTCAAGAGCGACTTGGTGAGCTGTGGAAACAACGCGGCACGTACCCTGGGCTGGGCGCTGCGCTCACTGCCTTCGACATTCGCCACGGACACCTTCTGGCGTACCGGATCACACAGGGCTTGACGGAGGCCGAAGATCCATGGCCAGCCGTTCAAGCGGCGCTCGATGATCCGTCATCGTTAGGTCCCGAATGGACAGGACGGGTTGGTGAGCCGACAGCCAAGAAACTCGCTCGGTTGAAAGACGAACGGCGTGAGCTTTTGCACTTGCTCGCGCGCTTCGATCTCACAAACGAACAGGCTAAGAGGCCCCGCAAATAGGCGCTGATCTGCAGAAATGCCTGAATCTCCGACTGAAGCTTCGGCATCTTGACCTGCGGCTTTGCTTGGAGCGGCCACAGTTGCAGCAAAATCCGTTGAGATTCTTGTCACCTATTTGCGCGCGCTCTAAGCGTTTCTTCAAGGCAGAGGAGCGGAAGAAGGCTGGGATCTCGCTTGATGACACTGATCTTCTTGAGAATCCGTACCTCCTGTACGAAGCGGACAGAGTCAACGCGACCCCTGTATCAGTAACGGTCGTGGACCGAGGTCTGTACCCGCCGCGCGACGCTGAATTAAGTTCGCCAATCCCGAGTCCGTCCGCGATGACCGAGCCGCAGGACCCGCGAAGGGTGCGGGCGTTGTTGGTCTCGGCGCTCGAACGTGCAGCCGACTTGGGACACACGCTGCTGCCACAGGATCAACTTGTGACCGAGGTGCGCGACATGCCTCTGGTTCCACCATGTCTCATCGACGGCGACCTTCTGGCAGTAATTGACGACGAACTGGAGCCAACCGTGCGACCCGCTGAGTTCTCTGGCGGAACACCGGGCTTACAACTTGATCGTCTCGCCGAGGCTCGCAACCGAATCAGTAATGAGGTTCGCAAACGCAGTAAGGCGAGGCGGCATGTCGTTGAGGCCGATTGGAATGCGATCCTGGGTGACCTGCTCAAACGCGGGTCCGAAGCTGATACGGCAGAGGACCGGGCCCGGAACGAGAAGGTGGCTGCGCTCAAGGAGCTAGCAGAAGCCAGGATGTCTGTGCTGGTCGGTCCAGCCGGTGCTGGCAAAACGACTCTGCTCGAAGCCCTGTGTAGCCATCTGGCCAGAATCGGCGCAGGCGTGACTCTACTCGCGCCCACCGGTAAAGCGCGTGTCCAACTGGAGCGTGGACTGCGAAACATCGGAGGTGTGCGCGCCACTACAATCGCCGGGTTCCTGCTCAAGTCGCGTCGATACGATCCCGACACCGGTCGTTACCAACGATCCAGCGAACCCAAAGCTGTCACCGGAGGCACGGTGATTATTGATGAAGCTTCGATGATCACCGAGGAGCAACTCGATGCTGTACTTGACAACATCAGCGGGGCAGAAAGACTGATCCTCGTTGGCGACCCGCGCCAGTTGCCGCCCATAGGCGCAGGCCGCCCCTTCGTCGACATCGTCGAACACTTGAATGGCGGCGCAGAAGGACGCTGGCCTAAGGTCGGATCGTCGTATGCCGAACTCACGGTTCAGATGCGGCAGCGTTCCAGCGAAGCAGAACACGCCTCTCGTCACGACCTCGCGCTGGGTCAGTGGTTCGGCGGGGAAACTCCCAGCGCCTCCGCGGATGAGGCGTGGAGCGAAGTGCTGTCAGGATCGCAAAGCGAACATGTGCGGTTCGTGCAGTGGGACTCACCCACCGAGGTCTTCAAGTTGCTGCAGCAGCTGTTAGTCGACGAGATAGACGAAATCGCAGACATCAATGACCAAGTCGGGTTCGGCAAGTCGCTCGGAGGAGTCGACAGTCACGGTCACGTCTACTTCAACCACAGCAATGACGGACGACAAGGTGCTGGCAAGGCCGCCGAGCACCGGCAAGTTATCGCTCCGATCCATGCAACTGGTGCGGGAGTCGCGGAATTGAACCGATCGGTTCATTACCACTTCCGGGAGGATCTCATCGAGTCGGCCCGACGCAAATTCTGGAAGACCCCAAAACCTATGGGGCCCGAAGGCATTGTCTACGGCGACAAGGTAATGAACGTCCGAAATCACCGGCATCCGTATGTCTGGCCCAAAGAATTCGCCAAGGGGAGCGAGTTCAGTGGACCGGACAAGTTCGTGGCCAACGGCGAGATCGGGATGGTGGTAGGCCAGTTCCGGCGGAAAGGCCAGAATTTTCCGCTCAACAAACTGGAAGTCGAGTTCTCAACGCAGCTCGGTGCCAAGTACGCGTTCAGAATCGCAAACGAGGCTGACACTCCCGATTTGGAGCTTGCGTACGCGATAACGATTCACAAGTCGCAGGGGTCGGAGTTCGGTACGACTGTCGTCGTCGTCCCTAACCCTTGCCGTGTGTTGTCGCGGGAACTGTTATACACGGCGCTAACCCGACACAAAGACCGAGTCATCGTGCTGCACGAGGGGCCGCTGTCTGAGTTGCTCTCGTACTCTTCGGTTCGTCACTCCGAGACTGCGCGCAGGTTCACGAACCTGATGCGGAATCCCAAGCCTCAAGACGTCGGTGACGGGCGCTTTCTTGAAGCGAACCTCATCCACCGAACGTCAAACGGCACCCTCGTGCGATCCAAGAGCGAGGTGATCGTCGCCGACGCGTTGACAGCAGCCGGTGTCGAGTTCGCGTATGAGAAGGAATTCAAGGGGCGCGACGACACAATTCGGATCCCGGACTTCACCATTGAGGACGCCGCGACCGGAGAAACCTACATCTGGGAGCACTTGGGGATGCTGACCGATCCCGGATACGCCGATGCCTGGCAAAGAAAGAAGCGGTGGTACGCGGACAACGGTGTCGAAGAGGGTGGTGGCGACGTCGCCATGTTGATCGTCACTCAGGATGACGACCGCGGTGGAATCGACTCGTCCGAGGTTGCGGTCAAAGTTCAAGAAATCGCGTGACCTCAGAAAAGACCGTTTCAGTGGCCGCTTCTTCGGACGACCGGCACCGTCACGAGGCCGCCGCTACGTCGCGGACTACGTCGGACCAGCGGTCGAGGATGTCGGGGTGGCGTCGGAGCTGGCTCGACGCGGTGTAGGTCATCAACGAGATGTTCGGCGCAACGTCGCGGTAGCGCTCAATCAGGTTCGCCCCCAGGTTCGACCAGGTGCCCGACACGGTGTAGTGGTCGAGAACGTCATCGCTGATCAGCGCAACCATCGCCGTGATATCGCCCCTGCGTTGCAACTGATGGAGTTCATCGGAGAGACCAAAGAAACCGTGAGTCTCAAAGACAGGTGAATAAGTCCTGGTCGAGCCATAGAAAGCGATCATCTGCCGGGCGTGTTCACGAGACTCCGCCAGCTCCTCCTCGGTGTCGCCCACCGGGGTCATCACCGGAATCTCAAAGGTCACATCGGCTAGCTCGCGCCCGGCGCGGTCCACGCCCTCCTGCACCCGGGGCCGTTGCACATCGCGTACATAAGCGGCGGAGTTGAACGGATGAATATGGATCCCGTCACACACCTCCCCCGCCATTCGCGACATCCAACCCAGTACCGCAGACACGTAGATCGGCGGATCCCGCAACCGCGATCGGTCCGGGCGACCACTGCGGCGGCAACAAAGAAAACGAGTAGTAGTCGCCGTCGAATGACAGCTTCTCCTCGCCCCGAAAGGCCCGAAAGATCGCCTGCAACGCCTGGACATACTCTTTCATCCGGGGACCCGGAGGCGCGTAACTGCTGGAGTAGCGGCGTTCGATATGGGCTTTGACCTGCGTTCCCAAGCCGAGCGTGAAACGACCCTCGGTCGCTTCGGCCAACTCCCAGGCAACCGAGGCGGTGACCATTGGACTGCGCGGAAAGGCCACGGCCACGGCCGTTCCGAGCCGCAGCTTTTCGGTGGCCAGCCCTGCCGCAGCAGCCGAGAGATACGCGGTCCGGCCCGACTCCGTCAACCACATCGTGTGAAAACCGGCCTTCTCAACGGCCCGGGCGTGTCGTTGCATGGCTCGCAACTCGAGCGCCCCAGACATGATGTCGAGTTTCACAGTACCTCCCTGTTCGTCAACCGCCCTCAAAGGTAGGTCACCGTCGGCGTATGGAACCATCCAGGCGCTATCCCCTAGGCTGACACGTGTGATTACGTCGTCCTGAACGGGTCACTCAAGCCCAGCTACCCGCGCGACAAGGAGTCATCCGTGAAGCCCCTCAATACACCCGCACCAGCCGAAACCGAAACTGAGTCCGACGTCCGCGCAGAACTCGTCGAAGAGGAGCTGTTGGTAGAGGAGATCTCGATCGACGGCATGTGCGGGGTCTACTAGTCCGTGGAGTTCGACGCTGCTGAGTTCAACCCGAACGGCCGCTACCGGCTGCATGAACGCGTAGCTCTTCGGCCGGAACCGTTCGGCGCGCTCGCCTACCACTACGACAACCGCCGCCTGAATTTTCTCAGGGCTCCCGAACTCGTGACGCTCGTGTCGAGCCTCGGCGAGCATGAGAGCGTGCGCGAGGCCTTTGTGTCAGCTGGTCTCGAAGATCGCCGCTGGCCGTCTTTCGAGAAGGCCCTGGCGTCGCTGGCGGCCTCCGATTTTCTGGTCGCGATATGACTGCCACTGTTACTTCGCCGTTGGCGTTCGCCGGCACACCTGCGCCCGACAACCTAGTTTTGTCGCCAGTCAAACGCAGTGGCCTTGCGGATCAGATGAAAGCGGGGCTCGATGCCCCCATCTGTCTGACCTGGGAACTGACGTACGCCTGCAACCTGCAGTGCATCCACTGCCTCAGCTCGTCGGGCAGACGCGACCCTCGCGAGCTCACCACCTCAGAAGCCGAAGCCGTGATCGACGAACTTCAGCGGATGCAGGTCTTCTACATCAATATCGGCGGTGGCGAACCGACCATCCGCAGTGACTTCTGGCATCTCGTCAACTACGCCACCGATCATGGAGTCGGCGTGAAGTTCTCCACGAACGGCTCCCGCATCGATGCTGCCGTTGCTCGCGAACTTGCTGCATCCGACTACGTCGATGTGCAGATTTCGATCGACGGCGCAGACGCGGCGACCAACGACGCGGTGCGCGGCGAAGGCTCGTTCGACGTGGCTCAACAGGCCATGAAACACCTGCACGATGCCGGTTTCAGCGGCTTCAAGATCTCTGTGGTGATGACCCGTCACAACATCGGGCAAGTCGACGAGCTCGAAGCGATGGCCCGCAGATTCAACGCGGAGTTGCGGCTCACCCGCTTCCGTCCTTCCGGGCGAGGCGCCGACAGCTGGCACGAACTTCATCCCACCGATGCTCAGCAGCGCCAGCTGTACCGCTGGTTGCTGGACCGACCCGAGGTGCTCACCGGCGACTCGTTCTTTCATCTCTCCGCCCTCGGCGAACCACTGCCGGGTCTGAACCTCTGCGGGGCGGGTCGGGTAGTTTGCCTGATCGATCCGATCGGTGATGTCTATGCCTGTCCTTTCGTTCTCCACGACGAGTTCCGGGCGGGCAGCGTCCGCGATAACGGTGGCTTTCAGAGGGTTTGGCAAGACAGCGAACTCTTCGCCGAGCTTCGCGAACCGCAATCGGCCGGAGCATGTGCCTCGTGTGGCCACTTCGATGCCTGCCAGGGAGGTTGCATGGCCGCCAAGTTCTTCACGGGCATCCCTCTGGACGGGCCCGATCCCGAATGCGTGTTGGGCCACGGCGAACCACTAGTCAACTCCGCCAGCGCCGCCCGTCCCTCACCCGCACTCGACCACTCCCGCCCCACCCCCGTCACCTTCCTGCACCAAAACCCTGACGACACGACGCTCAGGCGGTAACTCCGAGGCGGTTGAGCATGGCCTGGTGCGACTGCGCGCCCACGGCCAGCAGGAACGTGTCAACAGGCAGCGTGCCGATTCCAGAAGCTTCTTCGTCGGGGTGGATCACCCCGGCCTGAGGCGCGATCAGGTAGCTGTGACCGCGGAAATGCGGCTGGCGCTCGATCAGAGCCGCGAGTCCGCTGCGGCCGTGACTCGGCGAAGATGCTATTTCGAATGCGAGCGGTTGCCGAGGGTCGTCATAAATCAGGTCCACTTCACGGTTGCCGTCTCGCCAGTGGTGGAGCCGAACACCCGCATGAGCAGCAAGCGTGTTGACCGCCGAGGCCACAAGGTTCTCAAGCAGCAGACCCTGCTCCACCGGATCGCTCAAGGGGGCGAGGCCGCGGTGCAGCGCGGCGTTGCGCACTGCGCTGTCCACAAAGTAGAGCTTGCGACCCCGCCGTTGAACGTTTTGCTCTGAGCCCGAGTAGTTAGTGAGCGGGAAGATTAGGTAGGCCTGCTCGAGGTACGAGAGGTATCGGTCGAAAGTCGGTTGAGCGATGCCGAGGTCCTTCCCGATTCCAGTCGGCGACAAGATTCCGGTCACTTGGCCGGCCAATGCGTACAAGAGCCGCTCCAACATCAGCGGGTTGTCCACGCCGGAGGTCTGCGGGATGTCCTTGTAGACGGCTCGCTCGACAGCGTCGCTGCGGAGCACCCGCTGAGACTCGAGCACATGCAACTCTAATTTGTCGGGATCGAAGGGCTTCAACAGCAGTTCGGGGAAGCCGCCGACCAGCAGGAGGGCAGTGCGTAGTCCCGTTACTGGATCCATCGGAAGCTCAAACCCCGGAGCGCCTAGCCGCTCGGCCAGCGTTCCGAACGCTTCGGGCTCTTCGGCTAGCCCAAGCAGGTTCAAAAACTCGTCTAACTGGCAAGGCATGAGTTGATGTTCCTCCCAGCGACCCACCCCGCTCTCGCGGCGTTGTTTGCGCAGACCCGCCGTGGCGCTGGAGGTGGCCGCGATCCGCACCGGCCAGTTCTCGTCGTAGAAAGTCTTAAGCCACAAGTCCCAATCTCGGGCGTAGACCACCTCGTCAAGCATCACAAAGAGTGGGTTGTCATCGTCAGCGTCCGACCCGTTGAGCATTGAACGCACCAAGTCGCCGAGGCTGACCTCGATCAGCAGCGGATGGTCCATCCTCAGCCACCAGATCCTCTTCGGGTCGATACTATTCTCGATCAGGTGTTGGACGGTCTGGTACAGAACTGTCGTCTTTCCCACCCTGCGAGGTCCCAGGATCACTTGGTGCCTTCGAGGATCGTTGCGGATTAGCCGCTGCCACAGGACGCTCGCCAGGGACCGCTCGGTGGATGGCGCGAGTGCCTCTGGCACAGCACCGGACGACTGCCAGGAATTCTGCTCACTGAACACTCTTTGGTAGTCACTCGGTTGTGGTTGCCACCCAACATTCACGCTCCGCCTCCTATATTTGTTATTGGACAATTAGCATATACTCACTGAATGCTAATCTACAAACTACAAACATCGGGTAGCGCATCTAGTAGTTAGCAAGGACTCCCACATCAACGACCGAGCGAGCGCGGAGAATGCTCCAGAGTTGCTGGCCAACCTTAGCGTCCGCGAGAAGTCAGAACACCGGGAGGTCGTTATCGAATCGGTCGCAGATGAGAACTTCTTTGCTGGATCACAGTTCTTTGTTCGCCAAGACGCCGGCACCTTCCGGTCCGTCGAAGCGAAAGAGATCGGCGAGACCCCGACGACTGTGGTGTCCTGACGAGAAATCGTCAGAGCGGGGTTAGCGGCGGAGTTGGCCTACTAGGCGGAGCACGTACCAGAACATCGTCATCACCGAACTGAACAGTCCCAGCGCCGCGGCCACATGGGCCTGTTGAGGGTACTTCCGGATAATCGTCTGGGTCTGGTACAGGATCGCCGCGCCTGACAGGGCGATCATGGCGACCGAGAACCAGATTCCAAGCGAAAACCCGAACAAGATCGCTCCCACGATGAGAACCGCCGCGGCAACGCAGCCGTACATGATGATCGGGCGGATGAACGACAGGTCCTTGCGGGTGACGAAGCCCACGACCGTGAGGCCCGCGAAGGCCAAGGCGGTGATGAGACCGGCTGCCGCTACAGAGGTAGCGCCGTCGTCTGCCACTCGAAAGAAGTAGTGCAGCAGCGGTGCGAACAACACTGCGTACAGCGCTGCCGATCCAAACAGAGCCGCATACTGCTTTTGAGGGTTGAGCAGGTCCGCTGCCGCGTTCGCGACGATCCACTGTCCGACTATGAACAGACCCAGAATCAACAGCCAGGTACCACCCGAAATCCAGTTGTACATCGCTTCGGCAAAGCCAGTGTTGAGGAGCAGCGCTTCAATGCCCGCGAAAGCAGCGATCGCACCGAGCAGGTGTTGGTAGACACGGACCACGAAATCGCCTCGTGTGTCGGCGTCGAGGTCGACAACTGGTCGAAGGTCAAGGTCGAAAGAGGACATCGCAGAAACTCCCCTGAAGGTGTTCAGGCCCTGGTCTTCCCGGGCCAGAATAATCACCAACAACTGTATTCGCGCTTCGCCAAATCTGCGCGTTCAGCTACATCGGACGTGGCTGAACGCGCAGATTTCGGTGGAGTATTCGAGAATCACTGGCTAGCAGTACTCGCGGGCTGGTTGATGGAGTTGGGACCAGCGGGCGGTACGGTCCAATCCGTGAGCAACAAGTGGTTTGAGACCGTCGCCATCGCCGAGCAGCGGGCCCGCAAACGCATACCCAAGTCGGTTTACGGCGCCCTGGTAGCGGGAGCGGAAGCTGGCGTATCGATGCGCGACAATGTGGCCGCGTTCGATGAACTGGGCTTTCGGCCGGTGACCGCGGGCCAAACAGCGGACCCCCAGATCGCCGTGAACATCATGGGCCAACCCTGCGCGATGCCGGTGTTGATCTCCCCCACGGGCGTGCAAGCGGTTCATCCCCAAGGCGAAGTGGCAGTCGCCCGAGCGGCGGCGAACAGGGGTGTCCCAATGGGACTCAGTTCCTTCGGGGGCAAACCAATCGAGGAAGTGGTGGCTGCCAACCCGCAAACCTTCTTTCAGATCTACTGGGCCGGTGACCGTGACTTCATGCTCGCCCGCATGGACCGGGCAAAGGCTGCGGGAGCGGTCGGTTTGATCCTCACCCTCGACTGGTCTTTCTCTCATGGCCGCGACTGGGGCAGCCCGCACATTCCCCAATCATTCGCGCCCAAAGAAATACTGCCGCATGCATTCGAGGTGTTGACAAAACCGGCATGGTGCTGGTCATGGCTGCGCGAGGGCACAATTCCTCGCCTTCGGGTCCCGAATTTTGCTGGCGTCGACGAGCAGGCGCCGTTGTTCTTCGAGGCCTACGGCACTTGGATGACCACACCCCCGCCGACCTGGGAAGACGTTGCCTGGTTGCGCTCTCAGTGGGACGGCCCGTTCATGGTCAAGGGAATCGCCAGAGCCGATGAAGCCCGTCGAGCAGTCGACGCTGGTGCCACAACAATCTCGGTGTCGAACCACGGAGGCAACAATGTCGACAGCGCCCCCGCCTCGATTCGCGTGCTCGCCGAGGTCGCCGCGGCGGTCGGCAACGACATAGAAATCGTGCTTGACGGCGGAATCCGTCGGGGCAGCGACGTGGTCAAGGCATGCGCCCTCGGCGCCGACGCGGTGCTGATCGGCAGGGCCTATCTCTGGGGTCTGGCAGCCAACGGCGCAGCAGGCGTGGAGAACGTGCTCGACATACTCAACGCCGGCATCAAGGCGACGCTGCGCGGCATAGGCAAGGCGTCGATCGCAGAACTGACGCCCGCCGATGTGGTCGTGCCAAGAGACTTCTCTCCTCCCAGGTTGGTTTGAACGGGAACGGTGGGAGCCGAGAACGGACCGGGGCGCGGCAAAGCTACGCTGCACGCATGGGCAGCCTCGGTTCATGCACCTCCGTAGAAATAGACGCCACCGGCTCCGAGACCGCCCCGCTGACCCTGCTGCTTCCACTGGGTTCCACCGAGCAACACGGTCCGCACCTTCCTCTCGACACCGACACGCGCATTGCTCAAGCGGTTGCTGACGGAGTCGCCCTTCGTCTCGATTCGGTTCGGGTGGCGCCCCCGATAAGCATCACCGCCTCTGATGAGCACCGCGGTTTCGCCGGAACCCTCTCGGTAGGGACCCGGGTGCTGTCGGAGATGCTCATCGAGATCGTCGGCAACGCTGGTCCCGAGTTCGGTCGCATCGTGGCCATCAACGGTCACGGTGGAAACGCCTACGCGCTCCGCGCCGCTACTGAGGTGTGCAAGGCACGAGGCCAGGCTCTCGAAGTGTGGTCGGTACGACTTCCCGGTGCCGACGCGCATGCTGGCCGGACCGAGACGTCGCTGATGTTGGCGATCGCCGAGGACCTGGTTCGACTCGATCTAGCCGAGGCCGGCGCGGTGGAACCGCTCGACGAGCTGCTTCCCAAGATATTCGAGGCTGGCGTTCGCGAGGTATCGGCCAACGGCGTTCTAGGCGATCCCAGCGGCGCCAATCCTGCTGAGGGAACCAGGCTGCTCGCTGCTTTGATCGACGACGCCGTCAACCAACTCACCAGCGGTTGACCAACAACTGGTACGGAACTTTCTGGTAATCGTGGTCGGACAAGCTAGACAAGTTGCCATGAACCGACCTGTCGCCCTCGTTACCGGAGCCGCTCGTGGGATCGGCGCGGCCACCGTCGCACACCTGGTCGCCGACGGTTGGTCAGTTGTTGCCGTCGATATCTGCGCCGACGTTCCGACTATCGAATACTCTCTCGCCTCGCCCGATGAGCTTGCAGCGGTTGGAACGGCAGGCGGTGGCCATGTCATGACGATGAACGCCGACGTGCGGAGTCAAGTCGAGTTGGAAGACGCGGCCGAGGCAGCCGTCGAGCATTTCGGACGTCTCGACGCTGCCGTTGCGGCGGCCGGCGTCTTCAAAGCCCGCACACCGCTTTGGGAGGTAAGCGACACGGAGTGGAACACCATCACCGATATCGACCTGACCGGGGTTTTTCAGACAGCTCGCGCCGCGATATCGCGGATTCTGGTGTCAGCAGAACCTCGACGAGGCCGCTTTGTGGCCGTGTCGTCATCAGCGGGCACAATCGGGCTGTCGAAGATGGCGCCCTACGTCGCCGCCAAACACGGGGTCATCGGTTTAGTGAAGGCGCTGGCTGTCGATCTGGCGGGCACAGGGATTACGTCAAATGCAGTTGCACCGGGTTCGACCCGCACCGCGATCCTGGAGGCTTCGGCCGCGGCGTTCGATACTGACATCAACGAATTTGCTGCACATCAACGCCCTCTGGGACGACTCGTAGAACCCAGCGAGGTTGCCGCTGCGATCTGCTGGCTCTGCTCGGCGGACGCCGCTGCGGTCACTGGAACCGTGGTGCCGGTCGACGGCGGCATGACCAGCACCCTCTAGGCCAAACCAGCATCGGCGTCAGGGAGAAATCAACCCCTCCTGGGGTCTGGTCCATGGCAGCTTCGAGACATGGGCGATCAGCCTGGCGCGAGGGAGCGCAACATCGCCGATCGGGACATCGATAATCACCGGTGCCTGTTGCTCCAGTGCCGCCGGAATGAGCGTCTCGAGTTCCAAGGGATCGTTGGCCCGCATCCCCACGGCACCAAAAGACTCCGCAAACTCCACAAAGTCAGGGTTGACCAGGTCCGTCTCATAGGTCCCCTCGAAAAACTCGTCCAAATCTCGGGCCACGTTCCCGTAGGAGTCGTTGTTGAACACAATCGTCACGACGTTGATGCCGTATTTCACGGCCGTGGACAACTCAGAAGCATTGAACATGAAGCCGCCGTCGCCGACGACGCACAGCACCGGCCTATCGGGTTGCGCCACCTTCACGCCCAGAGCGGTTGGGAACGAGTAGCCGAGGTTGAACGAGTATCCGGAGTCGATGAAAGTCCTCGGTTGGTTCACCTGGAAATGCGTCCGGGCGTAGTAACCGAACTGGGTGACTCCCCAGACGATGAAGGCATCCTCCGGCGCGCCATGCTGGAGGGCCTCAAGAATCGGATACTGCGGTTCCTTCTCCCTGATGTCGAAATAGGCGATCAGACGACGAGCGGCCGCGACCGCTTCGGCCGGCGACGGGCGCTCCGCAGCTCCAGCATCGACGAGATGCGGGATCAGCGCTTCGATGGTTGCTCGGGCGTCGCCATGCAGCGGGATCGTGTTTGCCTGGATCCGTGTCAGATCGCTGTCATCGATGTTGATATTGATCAGCGTGGACGCTTCGCCGGCCGGATTGCCCAATGAGAAGCGCGTGCCGATCCCGATGACCACATCAGCGGCCTGCATCACCTCGAAGAGTTGGTTCATCTCTTGAATCTCCCCGGCGGGGGTTACACATGAGCCGTAACACAGTGGATGGCTGTCGGGAATGGCGCCTTTCCCACCTCCCGAAGTGATGACCGGAATGTTGGTCGCTTCGACAAGCTCAACCAGGGCTCGTTCGGCGTTTGAGCGAGGCACTCCACCGCCGGCGAAGATCAGCGGCAGTTGGGCGTTGGCAATGACCTGCGCGACTTCTTCGAGTTGACCCGGGCTGGGGACTATCTCCGATACCGGTGCCGGTTTCCGCAACGTGACTTCATCTGTTTCGACCGTGGCTTCCGGCGGCAATTCGAGATATACGGGGCGGGGACGGCCGGTGCGCATCTGCCTGAACGCTTCGGCAACCGCATCGGGGACTGCCCTTGGGGTCAGCACCTGTTTTCGCCACTTGGTCACCGGCCGAATCACTTCGGCCTGGTCCAGGATCTCGTGAACTCCGCCGAGATTCTTCCCGATCTGCTGTCTCGGGATTTGGCCGGCAATCAACAGCACCGGCGAGGAGCGGGCATAGGCCGTGGCCAGACCGGAGGCTGCGTTGTACACGCCCACACCGGGAACCATCAGCGCCACACCGGGTTTCCCCGACGCCCGGGCGTAGCCGTCGGCCATGTATGTGCTGGCCTGTTCATGACGGGTGGTGATCATCCTGATACCGGGTTCGTCTCGCAGCGCGGCGGAGACCGCGTACATCTGCACGCTGGGGATTCCGAACACCACCTCGACGCCCTCTTGGAGCAACGACCTGACGAGAGCCTCGCCACCGCTCATCTTCATCGAGCCATAGTCGCACATAACGCAGCGGCGAACGGATTTCTCACGCCGAGCCGGCTCTCACTACTGTGCCGACAGACCCACTTGATCCGACGAGGCTGGGAGAACACAACGATGAAGACCCGCGCCGCGGTGCTCTATGGAGCACACCAGAAATGGCAAGTCAAAGAAGTGGATCTCGATGATCCTCGGCGACAAGAGATCTTGGTCAAGACCCACGCGGCCGGCCTCTGCCACTCCGATGAGCACATGGTCACAGGTGATCTCGGCTCAGCCGATGCACCGGGCGGCTCCTCATTGTTGCCGGTCATCGGCGGGCACGAAGGATCCGGCGTGGTGATCGAGGTCGGACCCGAAGTCACCGAATTGGAAGTGGGCGATCACGTTGCGGTGTCGTTCGTGCCCGCCTGTGGGAAGTGCCGCTGGTGTGCCTCGGGGCAACAGAACCTGTGTGACCTCGGGGCGGGCACCCTCGGCCCGGGTATGGTCACCGACGGCCGAAGTGCTCACAGAGGCCCCGACGGGGAGACGATCAACGCCATGGCCAAGCTCGGCACCTTCGCCGAGCACATGCTGCTCAGTCAGGACTCGGTGATCAAGGTCGACAAGGACGTGCCGTTGATGGCCGCGGCACTCGTCAGCTGCGGCGTAGCCACTGGGTACGGTTCTGCCGTCAACCGTGCCGAGGTTTCGGCCGGTGACACTGTGGTCGTGGTTGGCTGCGGGGGTATCGGCTCAAACGCCTTGCAGGGCGCGAAGGCTGCGGGCGCAAAGACGATCGTGGCTGTCGACCCCGCGGAGTTCAAGCGGGAGAAAGCGTCTGAGTTCGGCGCGACCCACACGTCTGCATCGATGGAAGAGGCAATGGAGTTGGTCGGGGGCTTGACGCATGGGGTGATGGCCGACAGCGTGATTCTGTCGCCGGGCGTGGTGACGGGCGACCTCATAGCGCCTGCCCAGTTCCTGGCACGCAAGGGCGGCACGATCGTGGTCACAGGTTTGGCCCCGATGACGCAGATGGATGTGCAACTGAACCTGTTCGAGTTCGCCATGATGAACAAGCAGCTGCGGGGCACGATTTACGGTTCGGACAGTCCCCGCCGGGCCGTGCCCCACCTCCTGTCGATGTATCAGGCCGGCCAGCTCAAGCTCGATGAGCTGGTGACCAGGACCTATTCCCTCGACGAGATCAACGAGGGCTACCAGGACATGCGCGATGACAAGAACATCCGCGGTGTGATCGTTTTCGACTAGCCGCGCTTCGGCGGTCTGGCTGTAGCAAATCCGAGACCGTAGGCTGGGGTCATGGCCGAAGCGCTGTTCGATCAGATTCCCGTGGTGGATCTGGGGCCGTTGGTGGAACCTTCGGCGGCTCTGGACCAGCGTCAGGAGTTGGCGGAGGAACTGTGCCGAATCTGCCACGAGGTCGGCTTCTTCTTGGTTGTGAACCACGGCGTCAGCGACGGACTGTGCGATGACGTGTTCGACATGATGCACCAGTTTTTTGCACTCCCCGACGAGCAGAAGGCGTTGATCGACAAGGTCAACTCCCGGCATTTTCGAGGCTGGGAACCGGTGGGGGCCGAGTACACCAACAATCGCCCAGATATCCGCGAGCAGATCGACTGGTGGACCGAGTGGCCCGCCCACGCCGGCGACGTCGAACCTGTCTATCTGCGTTTGCTCGGGCCCAACCAATGGCTGCCCGAGGAGGTCTTGTCCGGGCAGCGGGAGCTTGCCAAGCAGTGGTTCGACGAGCTGGGCAGTCTGGCCGACCGCCTGCTGAGCGCGTTGTCATTGGGGCTCGGGCTGTCTGGGGACCACATGAAGCACTACTTCGGGGAGCGGCCGATGTCGCTGTCCAAGTTCATCCATTATCCACCCACGCCTGATGGCGCGGCCGGGGTCAACGCACACCACGACACCGGCTTCTTGACTGTGCTCGCACCCGGTCCCACCGCGGGCCTTCAAGTTCAGAACCAGGCTGCGGAGTGGATCGATGTTCCCTGCGTCGAGGGGTCGTTTGTGATCAATCTCGGAGAGATGCTCCAGACCATGACCGGCAACTATCTGGTGGCCACGGCTCACCGGGTGATCACCACCTGCGAACGCTACTCGGCGGGCTACTTCCATGGTCCTTCGCTCGACGCTTCTCTGGCCCCACTGCCTCTCGATGACCGGTTCGCCGCAGCGGTGGCGGCCAGTCCCCACCACACGAGCGCCGGCTTCATGGCCCGCAAGGAGGAGACTGAGGCCGGCGTCGGCGACATCGCCAGCAACTACCGTCCCTCGACCTACGGCGAGCAGCTCTGGAACTATTTCTCCCGCAGCTATCCCGAGAACATGGCCCTTCACTACGGCTGAGAACGGCCCCACGGCGGCCACACGTGGACTGACATCTATGAGTCAGTGGCTCGCCTAGCAGGCGATGAGCGAGTTCCACAAGAACTCAGCGTCGAGGCATTCGATATTGGAACTCACTCGCCGAGGCGTCGCAATGCGTTGGGATGGCTTTGCGTGATGAGTTCTGCCGCGGCCGCAACACGGTCGCTATGTTCACGCCTGGCTATGTACTCGCGTACCGCTCGTCGCGCTACTTCTTGCATCGACACTCCCTCAAGCGCCGCCCGTTCGCGCAGAGCGGCCTGCTCCTCTTCAGTCAGCGTGAGTGCCATAGCCATCCGGCAAAAAGTATCACCGAGATACCACAGTGCCTAGTAGCGCGGCGACACTCCATCACAACCCAGCTCTGAGTACGGGCGTTGATAGGTTGCGCGGCTCCGTATTCCGGGGTGCGACTTCTACATGAGGTAAATGTGTTGACTACAGTCTCGGTCTTGTGGATGACTTCCTCCTAGATCGGGAGCCGACGAACTGGGCACCTCCCAAGGGCTTTCCGACGACTCTCAAGCCAGCTGGAGTGTTCGTCCAGGAGGCGCCTAGCGGTCTAGAAGTCGCTCTGGTGCGAGCGGCCCGAAAGCCCACAGTTGGTGATTTACGTCAGGGATGGGAGAAACGAAGAGCGGGCAGGGCGAGTCCAGTGCTTCTTCTGGCTTTCTATCCCCATGGCGAAGGCGACCGGGTCTCACTCTGTGGTCCGGTGGGGGAACAACCAGTAGTTCATCATAACATCGAGCTGTCGCAGGCCGAGCGGCTGGTTGATGTGGCGCTGAACGAACCCAGCCACCATGCAGCGACCCGCTTCTTGCTCACCGCCTTGCCAGAGTTGGACTCCCCCTTCCCCGGTCTTCGCAATGTCGGCCTCCTCGCTACCCAGGAACTCAGAGCTGGCGTGCCCGCTAGGCCCGACTGGGTTTCGGCCACCCGCAAAGCACAACCCTTGCTGGCACTCCGAGGTCGCAAATTGGTCGAAAAACTGGGGTTTCAAGTCCACACCTTGGCTACCAACGCTTCGATGCTGACTATCAATGGCCGAAAGCACGCAGTGGCCGTGTTCTGCGACGAGGGCGAGTCTTTCGAGACGGCATCTCGCCGTTTTGACAACGCATCACCTGTCTCCCAAGCGTTGGCTCTTGCCGACCAGGAGAACGTCGATTGGGTTCTTCTCACGCGGTCTTCGGAGATTCGTCTGTACTCAGCTCGGGTCAACGCCGGAGTTGGCCGTAAGGGCCGGACCGAAACCTTTGTGGAATTGAACCTGTCGCTACTGCCTTCTGAGTCGGCCGGTTACCTCCATCTGTTGTTCTCTGCCGATGCTCTGAATGACGAGGGAACGTTGACAGAGATCCTCGATCGTTCTGCTGATTTCGCCGCTGAATTGGCGGTGCGGTTGCGCGAACGCGTGTACCACGAGGCCGTGCCTGCTTTGGCCCGTGCGGTGGCTACCCGGCTCTCAAGTGATCCAAATCGGATCGATTTGGCTGAGACGGATCTAGCCGACGCCTACGAGCAGGTCATGGTGATCCTGTTCCGTCTCCTGTTCGTGGCTTACGCCGAAGACAAAGACCTGTTGCCCTACAGGAGCAACGGGCGCTACGCCGATCACTCCTTATCGTTGAAGGCTCAACGTTTGACCGAAGACCGGCGGTCGGGGCGAGAACAATACGACGAATGGGCCACCAGCCTGTGGGACGACATCAACCAACTTTGGGATGCAGTCAATTCCGGTAATTCCGATTGGGGTGTCCCGGCCTACAACGGTGGCCTGTTCTCAAGCGATCCGAAAATCAGCGCTTCCGGCGCAGCACTGGCCGGTCTCTCATTGACAAATGCGGAGTTCGGACCCGCTTTGGCCGCAATCCTTATCGACAAGAGCCCCGAGGGACCCGGGCCGGTGGACTTCCGCTCCCTTTCGGTACGGGAGTTCGGCACTATCTATGAAGGGCTGCTCGAATCGAAGCTGTCAGTGGCTCAAGACGACCTCACGGTCAAGAGGATCAAGGGCAAAGAGCAGTACGTTCCCGCTTCCGCCGAAGAAACCGTAGAGGTCGCATCCGGGGAGGTGTACTTCCACAACCGCTCCGGTGTTCGCAAGGCAACCGGTTCCTACTTCACCAAGCCTTTCGCGGTTGATCATCTTCTCGATCACGCCTTAGAACCAGCGCTCGACGACCACATCGACAGGCTGGAGGCTTTGCGACAACAAGGAGACGACGCCGCTGTGGCTGAGGCGTTCTTCGATTTCCGTTGCGCTGACATTGCCATGGGATCAGCGCACTTTCTGGTGGCTGCGGTCGACCGAATCGAGACCCGCTTGTCAGCTTGGCTCACCCTGCATCCCGTCCCGACAGTCACAGCAGAACTCCAACGGCTGCGCAGCACGGCGCTAGAAGCGTTAGGCGATCTCGCTGACGGTGTGGAAATCGAAACCGCTTCTTTGCTGCGTCGACAGGTCGCGCGTCACTGCATTTACGGCGTGGACAAGAACCGAGTCGCAGTGGAACTCGCTCGCTTGGCCATCTGGGTCCATACCTTCGTCCCCGGCCTCCCCCTGTCATTCCTTGACCACAATCTCGTCCAAGGCGACAGCATCACCGGTGTGGCATCAGTTGACGAGGCGACCTCTGCGGTGACTCCCAAGGGTTCCGACGCGGGAGAATCGCTGTTCGTTTATCAACTGCAAAGCTGGTTGGACGACTGCAAAGAACCGCTCGCTCGACTCGGCCGTATCAACGATGCAACAAAGTCCGAGATCGAAGCAGCCCGTGCTGCCCACAGTGATGCTCGCGAGGCGGTTGCGCAGGTTGAGGCTGTGTTCAATGTTGCGACCGCGGTTCGCGCGGGAGACATCGAGCTTCACAGTGATTTCGGTTTTACCCCTGAGGAAATAGCTGAACTGGCGAACCAACCATCGGTGAGTGACGCCGTTGCGCGCCTGATCCCGGTTCACTATCCGACCGTCTGGCCGGAGGTCTTCGCTCGCGAGGGCCGAAGCGGATTCGACTGTCTTCTAGGCAACCCGCCTTGGGAGAAGGTGGTGGTAGATCGCGAGGTTTGGTGGGGCATCCACTTGCCGGGGGTTCGTTCCCTTCCGGTGGCGCAACGCAGAGCCCGCATCGACGCCCTTGAGAGTGCGAGGCCGGATCTGGCAAATGAGTTTGAAGACGAGAAGCAGAGTGCTGAGGCGCTGAAGCAAGTGATCCGCGCGACCTTTCCTCACCTCGGCTCAGGCCAAACCGATCTCTACAAGGCATTCGCTTGGGCCAATCTGGGCTTGTGCAGGGAGGGCGGGAAGATCGGCTTAGTCTTGCCGCGTTCCGCGGTATCCGATGCCGGGATGGCCAACTGGCGAACCCGCGTCGTCGGAGAGAGAGAGAGAGAGAGGAAAGAGAGAGGAAAGAGAGAGATCCAGCCACGTTGCGGATCTCAGTGGCGACGGTCATCAATCACAAGGGCTGGGTGTTCGAGGGGGTTCACAACTCCTACACCGTCGCGCTGATAGCGGTCACCCGCTCCTCTCCGTCGTCACCTGTCTCAACACCAAGCAATGGGCCTTCGATGGTGTCGACGGTCGCTACACGGTCGCGCTCATCGCCGTCCGAAAGGTCAGTCCTAGCAGCGAACCTTGGGGGTGGCTTTGACGGCGACCCGGACGAACCGTTTGTTTCTATATTTCCCGGTCCAGCAAGTTCGCTTGCTCACTATCGCGAGTTGGTGGACGGAAAACCGGAGCAGGTCCCGGTATCAGAGTTCACCCGTTGGTCGAACACTGCCGCGTTTCCCCAGATCCCTACTCGACCAGCGTTCCGCGTCTGGCGCAAAATGAAGCGTCATCCGCGTTTTGACGGTTCCGATCTGCCTGATCTCGCTGATACGCCCCCCTTTACTTTGTTGGGTGGTCTTGGCGTGGCATCGTTGGGGCTGGTTGCTC
>VXYK01000046.1:0-27767 GCA_009845995.1 Acidimicrobiaceae bacterium
GCGCCTGACGGCGAATTCACCACAGTCTCCGTCGGACCCCACCATTCATGCGCAATTAGCACCAGCAATCAAGCCGAGTGCTGGCCATACCACTGGAACGGGCGGGCTGACGCGCCAGCCGGTGAGTTCGCCACAGTCTCAGCGGGCGGCCACCATTCGTGCGGTGTCCGCACCAACGGCACCATCGAATGCTGGGGGGCCAACAGCAACGGTCGTGCTGAGCCCCCGCCCAGCTACGAGCCATCAGGCACAGCGCCACAGGCCACGTCGGTGCCAGCTAGCGGTCCCAACGTGATCCAGGCGGTGTACGTCGTTCCGTCGGATAAGAATCCCTTGGAAGGCCAAGACGCGGCGATCGCCCACGAGATAGAAGTGGTGCAGTCGTGGTTCCGCGCCCAAACGGGAGGCACACACCCGGTGTTCGCCCGCGACGGGGACTCGATCTCGGTGACAACAGTCCGTCTGCCCGGCTCACTAGAACAGTTCGACACGGTCGCGCGGATACTAGACGAAATCGGAGCGGCCGCGGACCAGCCCCTCTTGCTGGTCGTGGAAGGCAGGTTGGGCACAGCGACGGACGCGTGTGGTTGGGCTTCCAGACGTGTGGTTGTGATCCCAATAGACAACTGCTCAATCAGGCCGTTGCGCAACGCGGTATGGCCCCGAGGTGGGACCTATTTGCTGGGGCACGAACTCACTCACCTACTCGGCGCGGTCCCTCCCTGCGCTCCGAACTATGACGGCACCTGGCATGTCGACGACGACAGGCGGGACGTGCTGTACAACGGTCCCGAGGGGCGAGACTGGGACAACCTGATGTTGGATCCCGGTAACGACGACTACTACATGCACGGGCGCGACGACTGCTTTGACATTGCCGACAGTCCTCTGCTGGGCAGCGATTGATTGGCTAATCAGCTTTCTTGATGATCGTCGGGTTCTGGTTGGTGGCCGGGCCAGAACTCTTTGAGGCGGGCTTCACGTCCGTGGTCGGTGGGTCTGTAGAACACCAGGTCCGCGACCTCGGAAGGCCGATATTCCTGGGGTGCCCAACCGGACGGATCGTTGTGGGGGTAGACGTATCCGTCTCCATGGCCGAGGCTTGCGGCGCCCGAATAATGGGCGTCTCGCAAATGGACCGGAACTTCACCTGTCCCCGACCGCCTCGCGGCCTCACGAGCAGCACCCAAAGCGGTAGTGACCCGGTTCGATTTCGGGGCGGTGGCCAGATGCACCACGGCATGAGCCAGGTTGAGTTGAGCTTCCGGCAAGCCGACAAACTCAACCGCGTGGGCCGCGGCATTTGCAACGAGCAGCGATTGCGGGTCGGCCATCCCGATGTCTTCCGAGGCCAGGATAACCAGCCGCCGAGCAATGAAACGGGCGTCCTCCCCCGCTTCGAGCATGCGAGCAAGCCAGTACAACCCCGAGTCGGCATCGCTCCCCCGAATCGACTTGATGAAGGCGCTGATCACGTCGTAGTGCCCGTCACGGCCATAGCGCACGGCTTTTGAATCAACGGCAGCCTCGGCGTCGGCGAGCACAACGTGGATCGGACGACCACGATCAGCTGCCAACGCGACCGCCACTTCGACACCGGTCAGGGCGTGCCGGCCATCGCCCCCGCTGCGCGCCGCAAGATGGGCAATGGCGTCTCCATCGGCAGTCGCCGATTCGATCTCAAGCCCCCGTTTGATGAGCTCGGCGACAGCCGGCTCGTCCAACGCATGGAGCCGGAACAGAGTCGATCTCGACATCAGCGGTGGGTTGACCTCGAAATGGGGATTCTCCGTGGTCGCCCCGATCAGCACTATCAGCCCTTCTTCAACCGCCGGCAGCAGCGTGTCCTGTTGGGCCTTGTTGAAGCGATGGACCTCGTCAAGAAACAGAATGGTGCCCATCTCCTGTTCACCGAGCCGCCGGCGGGCCGCGGCGATGATCTCACGAACATCCTTGACCGAAGCGGCCACGGCCGAGAGTTCCTCAAAACGCTTATTGGTGCTCGTCGCCACCAGACGAGCGACTGAAGTCTTGCCCGTCCCCGGAGGACCCCACAAGATGACCGACGAAAGCCGATCTGACTCGATCAATGCCCGTAACGGGCGGCCAGGGGCCAGCAGATGTTCTTGGCCGACGACATCGTCAAGGTTGCGTGGTCGCAGCCGAGCGGCCAGCGGCGAACGACTCTTCAGATGCTCTCGGGCCGCCTCGGAGAACAGGTCATCACTCACCGCGGGACGCGCAGGCCCAACTCTGTGAGATGAGCGCTGTCGATCGGGGACGGGGCGTTGGTGAGGGGGTCTGCTCCTGACTGGGTTTTCGGGAAAGCGATAACTTCACGGATGTTGGCTTCGCCTGCCAGCAGCGCCACGAGCCGATCAATGCCGAAAGCGAAACCGGCGTGCGGCGGCGCGCCGTAACCGAAAGCGTCGAGCAAGAAGCCGAACTTTCGTTGCGCCTCCGCGGGTTCGATTCCCAAACAGGTGAATATCTGATTCTGGATATCGCGGCGATGGATCCGCACACTGCCAGAACCAAGCTCCCAGCCATTCAGCACCAGGTCATAGGCTTGGGAACGAACATCTGCGAGCGCGTCGCCACCGATCTCGAGCAACTCCAAGTCGTCGGGATGGGGCATGGTGAACGGGTGATGGGCCGGCAGCGGAGAACCGTCGTCAGCGAAACCCTCGAAGAGTGGGAAATCGACGACCCACAGGTAGTGCAAACCGCCTTCGTTGACCGGGGGTCGACCAAGTTCAAGTCGCAACAGTCCCAACACATGACGAACCAGGCGACGGTCATCAGCAACAAGGAACACCATGTCACCAACCCCAGCCCCCAGCGCCGAAATGACCGCGGTGGACTCTTCGGCGGTCAAAAACTTGGCGACTCCCGCGTCGAGGACGACCGAAGAGTCGCGTTCTACAACCTTCATCCAGGCCAGGCCCTTGGCCCCCCAGCGCTGACAGGTCTCAACCAAGGCATCGATCTGATTGCGGCTGAGCGCATCAACGCCTCCAGGCATGCAGATCCCCTTCACGCAGGGTGCTTGGAAGACCCGGGCTTCGGTGCGGGCAAAGACCGGAGTCAGTTCGACGAGTTCCATCCCGAAGCGAACATCAGGTTTATCGGATCCATAACGCTCCATGGCATCAAGCCAACTGATTCGGGGAAAGTCCGTTGGCCGGACACCCGTCACCACTTCAGTTGCCTCGGCAATGGCATGGGAGATGAACCCGAAAACATCTTCTTGGCCGACAAAGCTCGCCTCAGCATCGAGTTGCATGAACTCGAACTGGCGGTCAGCCCGCAGATCTTCATCGCGCAGGCAGCGAGCAATCTGGTAATAGCGATCGACACCGCCAACCATGCAGAGCTGTTTATAAAGCTGGGGGCTCTGCGGCAGCGCGTAAAAACTCCCGGGCTCCTTGCGTGACGGAACCACGAAGTCGCGCGCCCCCTCGGGCGAAGACGCCATCAACATCGGCGTCTCAACCTCAACGAACCCTTGAGACTCCATGCCGCGGCGAATAGCGCTGTTCACTTGCGAGCGGATCCGCAAATTTCGCTGCATGCGAGCCTTGCGCAAATCGACGTAACGATGACGAAGCCTGATCGTCTCATCAACCTCGGTGCGCTCATCAAGCGGGAACGGCGGTGGTTCAGCGATCGACAGCACCTCGACTTCGGAGACTTCGATCTCGATTTCACCGGTTGCCAGATCAGGATTCGCGGTGTCGGTGGGACGCCTGCGGACTTCGCCCGTCAACTGCACCACATACTCACTGCGCAGATCGTGACTGCCGTCCACGACACACTGCACAACACCGCTGTGGTCACGCAGATCAATGAACACCAGGTGCTCACCATGCTCACGACGACGGTCGACCCATCCGCAAACAGTGACAACACTGCCGATATCAGAGCTGTCGAGGGATCCGCACATATGGGTGCGCATCGAGGTTGAGAGATCCATCACCGTGTCCGTTTCTCGGTCAATTCGCGGGCAAGCAAGCTCTGCGCGACCCGACGCTGACTGCCGTCACCCATATCGCGCAGAGTGACCTCCCCCGCAGCAACTTCATCTTCACCGATAATCACCGCGAACGAGGCACCGGAACGGTCGGCGACCTTCATCTGGGCCTTCATGGATCGCCCTCCATAACTTCGATCCGCGGCGATACCCGCCCTGCGCAGAAGGTCACAGACCTTGAGCGCCTCTGTTCCTCCGGTGACATCCACCACAAACGCATCGACAGCGCTCCGGGGGCTCGCAAAGACACCCTCTGAATCACAGGCCAACAGGATCCGATCAACGCCGAGGGCGAAACCGATCCCAGGCGTCGCCGGACCGCCCAGATCTTCCACAAGACCGTCGTAGCGACCACCACCGCCGACCGCGTTCTGCGCGCCCGGCAAAGACGCGGACGCAAACTCGAAGGTCGTGCGGGTGTAGTAGTCGAGCCCCCGTACCAGACGCGGAGAAATCTCATATGTGATTCCAACTGCGTCGAGTCCAGCTCGTACCGCAGCAAAATGAGCGGCAGATTCGTCGTCTAGGAAATCGACCATCGCCGGGGCTTGGGCGATCACCGAGGAATCCTGTTCACGTTTGGAGTCGAGCACCCGCAGCGGGTTGCGTTCCAAGGTCACGAGCGCTTGAGACGACAGGTTTGAGCGGTTCTGTTCCAAGTGTTCGATAAGCGCCTGCTCATAGGCTTGGCGACTACCGAGATCACCAGGGCTGCCAAGACTGTTGAGGGCTAATTCGACTTGGCGCAAACCCAACGACTCAAAGAAGCGGGCACCCAACACGATCACATCGATATCCGCCTGCGGGTCATCGGTGCCGAGTACCTCCACCCCGACCTGCGTGAACTGTCGATAACGACCGGCTTGGGGCTGCTCATAGCGAAACTGGGGTCCCTCGTACCACACTTTCCAGGGCGGGGTGGGCCGATGCTCTGCATAGGCCCGGCAGATGCTGGCTGTCAGTTCCGGACGAAGCGCGAGTTGCTGGGGAGGATCTCCCTTGTCGAAGAAATCGAACATCTCTTTGGTGACGACATCGGTGGATTCACCGAGCCTCTTGAAGACTCCGAGATCCTCAAAGATTGGGGAGATGATCTCCCCGAATCCACTCTGAGAGGCCTGCAATGCGAACTCGTCCACGAGCGCGCGGAGACGGGTCGAGTCGGGAGCAAGGATGTCGCGAGTGCCTTTGGGGGCACGAAACGTCGGCTCTGCCACAGCCCCTCAGGCTACCCGTGCGTTCCGCCGTTGCTTTTCTTCAAAGGCACCGGGCTTTTCTCAGACGGGTGTCGGTCCACTTTGAGCGGGCGCCGCTCTGGGGACAACGCGGAATGCGTCATAGACCGCTTCAACCACCAGCAGCGACGACAGCACCGAATCGAGCTGGCTCAGATCAGCGAGTTCAAACTCGAACTGCATCTTGGCAATGGCGTCGTCGCCAGTTTCCGCTTCTACCGCGGTGACATTGAGGCTGTGGGCGGAAAGCACCTTGGAGACATCAACCAACAACTCCGCGCGATCCAGTGCGTGAACTTCGATGGTCGTGGTGAATTGACCCTCGTGCTCGGAGTCCCACTCGACTTCGATGAGCCGATCAGGTTGACCCTCCTGCAAGGTGGTGGCGTTGAGGCAGTCCGTGCGATGAACCGAGACGCCGCGTCCGCGGGTCACAAACCCCACGATCTCGTCGGGAGGAACCGGAGAACAGCACCTCGAGATACGAATCATGATGTCGTCGAGACCCTCGACATGAACTCCCGCTGAGCCCGCGGCGCGGCGCTTGCCTCCGACTCGTCGGCTGACAGTGGTCGGCAACCGAGGCTGTCCCTTTTCGGGAGCGTCTTCGCCTCGCATCTCCCGGGCAAGGCGATCCGCCACTGTCCGGGCGGCCACATGTCCTTCGCCGATCGCCGCGAAGAGCAGATCCTCGTCGGCATAGTTCATCTGCTCGGCAACCTCAAGGAATACCGGTTCTTTGAGGATCCGTTGCGCCGGCAAACCCTCTCGACGCAATGCCTGAAGCAGATCGTCGCGGCCTTGCTCGATCGCGTCGGATCGGCGCTCGCGGGTATACCACTGCTTGATCCGGTTGGCGGCGCGCCGACTGGCAACGAAGGTCAACCAGTCTCGACTGGGACCCGCCCCTTCAACTTTCGACGTGAAGATCTCAACTGAGTCACCAGACCCGAGACGGGTATCGAGGGGCATCAGCCGACCATTGATTTTCGAACCGACACAGCTGTGCCCGACATCGGTGTGGATCGCGTAGGCGAAATCAACCGGCGTGGCCCCGACCGGCAGTTCGATCACCTTCCCTTTGGGTGTGAATACGTATACCTCGTCCTGGTCGAGATCGAGCTTCAGGTTGGACATGAACTCCGACGGATCTGAGGTCTCCGATTGCCACTCAACGATGCGACTCAACCATGCCATCTCACTGCCAGGTTCCTCGGTCTTGTAATCCCAGTGCGCCGCGACCCCGAACTCAGCCCGTTGGTGCATCTCTTTGGTGCGAATCTGCACCTCGATCGACTTGCCCTGAGGACCTACCACCGTCGTGTGCAACGACTGGTAGAGGTTGAATTTCGGCATTGCGATGTAGTCCTTGAATCGCCCCTGGACAGGTCGCCAGGTTGCATGTATCGAACCCAGGGCCGCGTAACAGTCCCGCACCGAATCCACGATCACCCGGATGCCCACAAGATCGAAGATCTCTTCGAAGGTCCGGCCCTTGACCACCATCTTCTCGTAGATCGACCACAGGTGTTTCGGGCGTCCATCAATGTCAGCCACGATCCCGAGTTCGGCCAAACGAGCTTGCACATTTCCGAGAACTTGAGCCAAGTACAGGTCGCGCTCTGGGGCTCGCTGCGCCAACATCTGATCGATTTCGGCGTAACGACGCGGATGGAGGGCAGCAAACGACAGATCCTCGAGTTGCTGCTTCAGTTCCGCCATACCGAGCCGATGAGCCAACGGTGCGTACACATCAAGCGTTTCTCGGGCGATCCGCTCCTGTTTGAACTCCGGTAGCGCCGCCACCGTCCTGAGGTTGTGGAGGCGATCTGCGAGCTTGATGATCAACACCCGCAGATCCGAGGCGATCGCGACAATCATTTTGCGCATGGTTGCAGCCTGTTGCTGCTCTTTGGTGTCGTACTTGACGCGGTCGAGCTTGGTCACCCCATCGACGATGTCGGCGAGGTCTACACCGAATTCCTCCTCAAGCTGTCGTAACCCTACGGAAGTGTCTTCCACCGCGTCGTGAAGCAGAGCACCTGCCACGGTCACATCGTCAATCCCCTGGTGAGCTACGATGGTCGCAACAGCAACCGGGTGGCGAATGTAGGGCTCCCCGGATTTCCGGTTCTGTCCCTCATGGGCTGCATGGGCCAATTCGAAGGCTCGCTCGATCAGATCCGTGTCCGCTTTGGGGTGATGAGCGCGGTAAACGCTCAGGAGTTGCGTGATCTCCGCCGAACTCGGGCGATTGGCTGAACGTCGCCACGGCAAGACTCGAGTAACGGTTACCAACTCAGTCCCCTCCGAACACGACCACGGACTCGACCGTGAAATCACCCAAGAGGCTGCGAGGAGCTAAAAACTCCAGCTCGATGAGTATCGAGAATCCAGCAACTGTGGCGCCGGTGGCACCGATGAGCGTTGCCGCGGCGAGCGCAGTGCCGGCCGTTGCCAGCACGTCGTCGACAATCAACACTCGGTCGCCGGGTCCGACTGCGTCGGTGTGAATCTCTATCGTGTCGGGGCCGTACTCCCGGTTGTAACTCTGCGCGATGGAATCGAAAGGCAACTTGCCCTTCTTGCGGATCGGCACGAACCCAACTGAGAGGCGCTGGGCGATCGGCACGCCGAAAATGAACCCGCGCGACTCGATGCCGACGACCTTGGTGATCTCACTGCCCGGCTCGGCAGTAAGCCAGGGAGCGACCATGGCGTCAATCGCCGTCTCAAAGGCATCCGGACCCGACAACAACGGCGTGATGTCCTTGAAGACGATCCCAGGCTCAGGAAAGTCTTCAACGTCACGAATCAGGTCGCAGATGACATCCATACCTGTCACCGTAGCCGCCTCAGCGCTTCTTCTTTTTCTTCCTCGGTCGAGGGGGTGCATGGGCCGGCCGCACCCGGTCCGCAGTAGGTCGGGTTTTGATCGCGCCGAGAGCCGCGTCTTCTGACGCAACCATGCGCGTGCCTTCGCTGCCACCGGACCGCAGATGCACCTTGCGTGCAAGCGCCACATAGTGCGCCTCGCGTTCCTTCATCCACGCGACGATTACAGAAGCCACGAATATGGACGAATACGAACCAACGACGATGCCGATCAGCAAAGCCAGCGCAAATTCTTGGAGAGTCAACGCGCCAAGGAAGAACGAACCCACGAGCAGCATCGAGAGCACGGGCAGAACCGAGGTGATCGATGTATTGATCGACCGCATCAGCACTTGGTTGAGGGCCAGATTCATCATCTCGGTATAGGTGTAGCGCTCGGTCGGGCCCAACCTGCGCCCAATCTCGCGAACCTTGTCGTAGACGACAATCGTGTCGTAGAGCGAGTAGCCCATGATCGTCAGGAAAGCGATCACCGTTGCCGGCGTGACCTCGAACTGGAAGACAGAATAGAGACCGACCGAGATGATGATGTCGTGCGCGACCGCGACCAGCGCACCCAGCGACATCCTCCACTCGAGCCTTATCGCTATATAGACCGCGATGATGACGAAGAACCAGATGAGGGCGTTGCGGGCCTTGTTGGTGATCTGATCCCCCCATGACGGGCCGACAGTTGTGACGGAGACTTCGCCGATACTGACATCTGCCAGCGCGGCCAGAGCCTGCGTGACTTCTGCGGCGCCTGCCGCGTCATCGATATCGGCGCGAACGCGAATGCTGTCGGTACCGACGGTCTGGATCTTTCCGGCGACGGCCCCGGTACCCGCGAGTGCATCTCGGGTCTGCGCCACCGAGGTGTCGGGCGCGATCACTTCCCAGGAAGTGCCTCCCTCGAACTCAATTCCCAGGTTCAACCCACGAAATGCCAGAGAACCCAGGCCCACCAGCACCAGCACGGCAGACCCGATGAGAGCTCTCTTCCACAATGCCGGAAAGTCGAACTGCTGTTCTCCGCGGTACAAGCGGCCCACGATGCTCATGAACTCACCTGCGAGGTTTGGGCATCAACAAAAGGAATGCCGAATCGCTTCGGGTGACTGCTCATCGACTCCCGCCGAGCCATCCCCCTGATAACCGGACCCATGAAGAAGTAGGTCGCGATCAGGTCGAGAACCGTGGCCAAGCCTAAGAACAGCGCGAAGCCCTTGACCTGACCCACAGTCAAGAAGTACAGCACCACCGCCGCGATCAAGCTCGCCACATCGGCTTTCACGATCGTCGAAAAGGCAATCGGGAAAGCTCGTTCCACAGCCGAGCGCACCGTTCGGCCCGAGCGGACGTCTTCCTTCAAATGCTCGAAATAAACGACATTGGAGTCAACCGAGACACCGATCGAGACAATCAACCCGGTTACACCGGCAAGTGTCAGCGCCAACCCCTGTGATTCGCCGAGCCAGGAGATCATGGTCCACAGCAGCGCCCCCGAGACTGCCAGGCTGGCGATCGCAACCACACCCAAGAACCGGTAGTACACAAGCAGGTAGACAGAGACCAGTGCCAAGCCGATGATCCCGGCGACGATTCCGGCGTCGAGAGCGTCTTCGCCCAGAGTCGACGAGACAATCCGGCTTTCCTGAGGGGTCAATTCAACTGGCAGCGAACCAAACCTCAACACCAATGCCAAGTCTTTGGCTACCCGCTCAGTCATCGCGCCACCGGAGATAACCACCTGGCCGCGCTCAAAATTGGAGATGCCGACGGTCGGCGCGCTCTCCACGATTCCGTCGATTTCTACTGCAACTCGACCGACGAAAGCCCCGGTAGCTGGCGAGGTGCCTGTCGGTGGGCACACCTGTGTGCCCCTGCTGCATTCCGAGGCGAGGGCGTTGAAATCGTCGATGCCGGGTGAACCGGACCTGAAGGAGATGTTCACGACCCATTCGGCAAGTTGGAGTCGGGCTGCAGCGGTCTCAAGCACTTCACCTGTCAGGCGAGCGCCGGGGTTTGCCTGCTGATCCACAAGAAGGGGCGCAGGGCCGAGCAGGTACTGGATACCCAGACCAGCCCGGTCGACTGCGACCATGCACTCATCGGCGTCAGCGTCTGGGGTCGGCTCGGTATACAGCCCAGCCAGGGCTTCTTCGTCGCCGGCTGATTCGGGAGCGCACAAAGCGATGTTCGCGGCGGCGAAGGGACTGCCGGCGACACTCTCTTGCAACAGCGGACGGAACCGAAGTTCGGCTGTCTGGCCCACCAGTTCAATGGCCCGCTGTTGATCCTCAACACCGGGGATCTGCACCAGTATCGTCGAACCCTGGCGGCTGATCTCCGGTTCGCGCACACCGAGACCATCGACGCGGTTGCGAATGATGTCCACGGCTTGATCAAGCACTTCGTCAGAGATCTCAGAGCCGTCCTCGTTGGGCTCGGGCTCAAGCACCACCGAGGCTCCTCCCTGGAGGTCGAGCCCCAGCAGCGGTTCGTTCCCAGACGTGATCGTGTAGATGACGCCCGCAAGGGCGACAATTATGATGCCGATCGCGAACGTGAGTTGCCGACGCATCTAGCAGGCGTCAGTTGGAACCGTCGGTGTCATCAGCGGAATCGGCGTCGTCGTCTGCTGAATCGCCGACTTGGGAGACAACCTGGGCGATCGACGCTTTCTGAACCTTCAGTTCAACCTCAGGTGCCACTTCCAGCCAGATCACGCTGTCCTCAACCTCCGCGACCGCACCGTAGATGCCGGCGTTGGTTAACACCTCGTCTCCCTCGTTCAACGAGCTGAGCAGTTGACGATGGGCTTTCATCTTGCGCCGCTGAGGGGCGATCATGAAGAAGTAGAGAAAGCCGACGATTAAGAGGGGAAAGATAAGCGCATCCATGGGTACTTCCGAAGGTCTTGGGCGAACTGACGCAAGGCTATCGCCCCCAAGCGTCATGAACGCGGTGCCGGAAGATCTCAAAGTCGGAAGCGTTGATCGCAAGCGACATCTGCTCCATGAATCGAAGCAGCCAGGCAAGGTTGTGCAGCGTCAGTATTCGGGCTGCCGTGGGTTCCTTGGTCGCGAGAAGGTGCCGTAGGTATCCCCGGGACCAGCGATTGGCGGGACTCTCCGACCAGGACCTGTCGAGCGGCTCATCGCTGTCGGCAAATTCCGCGCGGCGCAGATTGTACTTGCCCTCGTCGGTCAGGACCGTGCCGTGACGGGCGAGCCGCGTGGGAAGAACGCAGTCGAACATGTCGACACCGCGTGCCACAGATTCGACTATGCCTACGGGATCCCCCAGGCCCATGAAGTATCGCGGCTGATCGCGCGGCAGCAGATCGATACAGGCTTCAAGACCTGCCAGCATCTGCTCGCGATCCTCTCCCACCGACAGCCCTCCCACCGCGTAACCATCGAAGCCCAGCGCCACGGTCCGTTCCGCCGACTCGACCCGCAACGCTTCGTCCGCCCCACCCTGGACTATCCCGAACTGGCTCTGGTGCCGCGCCGCGGACGGATGCTCCAAGAACGCCCGGCGTCCCCGCGTCGCCCAGAGCGCCGTACGCTCGACTGCGGAGCGCAAGACCTCGCGTTCCGCGACGGCTGAAGGGCAGACATCGAGCACCATCTGGATGTCGGCCCCGATAAGAGCCTGCACATTGACCGCTTTCTCAGGCGTGAGCCGGTGTTCGGAACCGTCGTAGGTCGACTTGAAAGTGGCGCCATCGTCGTCGATCCGAGGCTTCAACGAGAAGATCTGGTAGCCACCGGAGTCCGTCAGGACATGGTTGTTGAAGTCAACGAAACTGTGTATTCCGCCCAGCTCAGAGATGATCTCAGCACCCGGTCGCAGCATCAGGTGGTAGGTGTTGGCCAATATCACCTCGGCTCCGAGAGCCTCCAGGTCAGCCGATGTCAGATGGCGAACCGCGCCTCGGGTTCCGACCGGCATGAACCGGGGCGTGGTGAACTGTCCCCGGGCCGTCGTTACGACACCCGTTCGAGCCCCCCCGTCACTTGCGGTCTCATCAAAAGTCGTTTTCACAGCGCCAGACTACGCATTGCCAGACTGCGCACCGCAACCATCGGCTGAGCCGATCTACCTATACTCCGACGATGCCCTCAACCCATCGGGAGTTCGCTGGTCGTGCCGTGAAGTTCACCTCTGTCAGCGTGGCTCTGCTCGTTGCCGCAAGCGCACTGGGCGCGGCGCCGACTCCTGCTGCCGCCGATCAAACCGGCGCGGTCGCTTCGGCGGTCGCTGCCACAGAGCTGTCGCCCGATGAGTTTCTCAGTCTCTTCGACAATGCCGAGCTGCCCGGTCTCGGCGAAATCGGCCCGGCGCCGGCGATCACAGGGAATGCCGAATTGGACGCTCGTATCAGGGCCATCGGCGAACAGCGGGGCTATCAGCGCCGCGCCCTGCCGAATCGGGAACTCACCCGGGTCGGCGGCCATCTGCTGCAACCAGAGGCGGCAGAGGCTTGGCAGGCGCTCAGGGTCTCGGCGCAAAATGCCGGGTTCACGGTCACACTAGTTTCAGCATTTCGCAGCGAAGCACAACAGGCAGCTCTCTACCGCAGGAAGGTAACAGGCACCTCAGATGCTGCCATCGACCGGGGACTGCGGGTGGTAGCGGTCCCGGGTTACTCGAAACACCACACCGGTTACGCAATCGATCTTGCTGATTCCGGAGGCGACCACAACGCATTTGGCAACTCGCGCGTCTATGCCTGGCTCGCCGCCGATAATTTCGCGATTGCCAAAGCCCATGGATTCGTCCCGAGCTATCCGTTCGGCAGCAGCGCGCCGATCGGTCCGAACCCCGAACCCTGGGAGTTCGTCTGGGTTGGAACCACCAACATCATCTGCGGAGACTTCGAGCCCAGCGCCGAGAACAGATTCTGCGACACTGTCGGTTCAGCTTTCCAAGCGGATGTCAACTGGCTGGCGGCACAAGGAATAACGACCGGATGCGGCTCGAATCGCTTCTGCATACACGGGAATCTGACGCGTGCCCAAGCCGCTACCCTGCTCTGGCGCTACTCGGGGAAGCCAGAGACGCAATCCGAGTTCCCGTTCGTCGATGTGCCAACCGGCTCGTACTATTCCCAAGCAGCGCAGTGGATGTTTGCGAGAAGTCTTACAACCGGGGTCTCAGCAACGCATTTCGACCCCGACAGACTGATTTCTCGGGCCGAGTTCATCACCTTCTTGTGGCGCATGGCCAACAGGCCCGAACCTCGCTCAAGAATCCCGCCGTTCTCTGATGTCTCGCCTGCGAGCTTCTTCGCCAAGGCGGTTGCGTGGGCCGCCGAGAGCGGTATTGATGCCGCCGTGACCGGTGGTTCAGTTGGTTCGCCACAACCCAGCACTCTTCCTCGGTTCGAACCAGCGGCCGCGGCCACGCGCGGGGAGGCGGCGGCGTTCATTCACGGCTTCGCGAATCGCCAAAGCTCCCCGACAACACCGACCACGCCAACAGCACCCACGACGCCCACAACGCCGAGCCCGTCCGCGGATCCGCCGTCGCCGCTGGTGCTCGGATTCGGCGGTGATCTGCAGATACTGGACTATCAGGCACCCTGGGGAATGCTGGTGGCCATCACCGACATCCTCTCTGGACCCGACCTGATGTTCGCCAACCTCGAGACGGTGGTGGGGACTCCCAGCGAGGTCGGTCCTGCGCCGATCAACAAGGCGTTCAACTTCCTGTCGCCGCCCGAGGCCATAGACCAGATCGTGGCGTCAGGGATCGATGTGTTGGGGATGGCCAACAACCACACTTGGGACTTCGGCCCCCGCGGGGCGGCGTCCACACGCAGGCTCGTCGACGATTCGATGTTGATCGGCACTGGCGCCGGTGCGACACCCGAGCAGGCGTACGCGCCTGTGTACGTCGAGGTCGCTGTCCGGGTGATCGGCGTCGTTTCGCTGACGACTCTTCCCTGCGAATGGGCCAACTCGCCCACAGCCGAGCGGATCGGGGTGGCCTGGGCATGCGACCGCTTCGCCATCCAAACGCTCGCGGCCATACACACCGCGGCGACCAACTCCGACATCGCCGTCGTGATGCTCCATTCTGGATGGGAGCTCACGGATTGCCCTACTGCTCGGCAACGAGAGATCATCGACTTCTGGATCGACATCGGGGCAGACATCATCTCGATCACCCATCCTCATCAACTGCAGGGCGTGGAAGTGATCGACGGGGCTGCCGTCTTGTGGTCGACTGGAAACTTGGCGTTCCAGAACGGCGGGTTTCGCAGAGCCCGCTCAGCCGTGTTCGAGATCACGATCAGCGATCAAATCGAACAGATCCGCTTGATCCCCACGGTTTTGCCAGGAGGCGTGGCTGCGCCGGCGGACGCTGATATCGCGAAGCTGGTGTTCTCGGAGGTGTCTGAGCGAACCGTCGGAGGACGAATCGACGAGAACGGAATTCTGGTGCCTGACCCCGACCCTTCTATCTGCGACTACTGAAGCGGCGGGTCGCCGGGTCGTACACAGTCGTTGGTCGATCCGCCGACGAGCAGGACATAGACGCGGCACGCTGCGAAGCCGAGCCATATGATCGATCGACGGTAGTGCGCACTGTTCGTGGTGGACAAGGCGATAGCGAACCATTCTCCGTCGGGGAGGGGCACCAGAGCACCGCCTGTGATCGCGTTGGTGTGGCTTGCCAAGTCGGCACCCCCCGGCAGCCATCCCAGCTTCTGAAGTGCCTCCGTGCTCGCTGATTCGGGCAGACGGTCGAGGATGGCGCCTTGGACATATGCAAGTCTGCGGGGGGTCGCTCTCAGCCAATCAGCGAGCTGGGCGGTCGCCTCCGGCGCCAAGAGCTCACCAGAGTGTAAGCGCGCATAGAACTGCGCGAGATCGTTCGTTGTGGTGCGCGGCCACCCGGTGGTGAAACGCGGCGCCAGCGTCGTCCCGTATCTCCAGTGCGCCAGGTGGGTGCTCTGCATGCCCGCGACGTTTTTGGACCAAGCGTTAACGGCATCTATACCACCGGCAAGGTCGATTATGTTGCCCGCAACGTAGTTGTCGGAGCGCACCAGGGCCGCTGGCGCGAGAGGCGCCACTGCCTCGAGCCCGGCAACGTCGATGGCCGCAGCCGTCCAGACGGGTTTGACCGAACTCGCCGAGGGCACGTGTTCATCCGCGTTCTCGCTGTACTCCGAGCCGTCGTGCAGAATCACCGAGACCGCGATTTCAACGGTGCTGTCCCAGTCTTCGGCCAGGCGCACAAGCCAGTCGAGTTCGGCGGCAAGTCCGCACGGGTCGGTGTCGGCAGATGTGCGCAGGCAGCATTGCTCGGTCGTCGGATCAACGGTCACATCGGGCTGGCCCTGGTAGCGGTACAGAAACGTAGCCAACTGGGCGCGTGTCAGAGTCTGACGCGGCGCGAACTGCGCGGCTGAGACTCCGGTTGTGATCCCTTCGGCTGTCATCCAGGACACCGGTGCGTGCATCCACTCGGAGGGAACGTCGGTGAACCTGTGCGGCGGGGCGGGCGGACTGCCCTCAAGACGGTGCAAGAACGCGCCAATCTGCGCGCGGGTGATCAGCGCATCGGGAGAGAAGGTGCGTCTAGAGGTCCCGGTGGTGATGCCTGATGCTGTCATCCAGGACACCGCTCCGTTCAGACTCTTGTCGGACCCGACATCTATGAACAGATGCCGCGGGGCCGCGGGGCGGCCCTGTATATCCCAGAGACTCACCGCCGCTTCAGCGCGCGTGATCGGGGCGTGTGGCAAAAAACAGGCGTCGTCGCCAGTCAAGATGCCGTTGTCTACCGACCACTGAACGGCAGGCGCGAAGTAGGCGTCTGGGTCGACGTCGCCGTATCCGCCGACCGCACCCGCAGGCGGAGCTGCCGACAACAACCCGACCACTAGGCACAAAACGGACCCACACACCGCAAGCGGCCTCGTCCTTGCAGCTACGGCTTTCAAGCTCATCGGCTTCAGGCTTCCCCGCTTTGGCTTGCAGCCAGCCTATAGCGATCAGTCCCAGGGCCACGCCGAGGACGTTTGCCGGGTCGAACGCTGGGGATCACCAGGCGAGCAGCGCTCGCCCGCAGTGCCGGGCACTCGCTCACACGCGGCGCTCGACCAGCATGGCATCACCGAAACTCAAGAACCGGTAGCCCTGCGCAAGCGCCTCGGCGTAGATCTCTCGCCAACGGGGGCCGACGAAGGCGTCGATCATGCACAGCAGAGTCGACGCCGGAAGATGAAAATTGGTCATCATCACCTCCACCACCGACCAATCGAAGGGGCGTCTTATGAACAGGCTGCTACGGCCCTCGGCGGGCGCACCGTGCCCCCAGGTTTCGAGCGCCCTGACTGTCGTGGTGCCGATGGCCACAACACGTTGCGCCGTATTGATCAGTTGTTGAGTGGCCTCAGGGATCGAATACCACTCGCTGTGCATCACATGGTCGTCGAGACGGTCCACCGTCAAGGGCCTGAACGTGTCGAGACCCACCGCCAACTCGACCGTGCCAACCTGCACCCCTTTGGCTTCCAAGCCGGCGAACACCGACTCGGTCAGGTGCAGTCCGGCAGTCGGCGCCGCGGCCGACACCCGACGTTGACCAAACACGGTTTGGTAGCGCTCCGGGTCGGAAATCTGCTGTTCGATATACGGAGGCAACGGCGGCAAGCCGACTTCTTCCAACACGTCGAGAAGTCGGCGACTGCCCACCTCCGGTTCGACAATGCGCCGTCCCTCGCCAAGGTCTTCGCCGATCACAAAGGACATTGCGTCATTGCGCAGGACCGCGCCCACCTTGAGCTTGCGCGACGGTCGCACCAGCGCCTCCCAGCGCCGGTCGTCCAACTGTTCCAACAACAGCACCTCCGCAGCGCCGCCGGTGGACCGACGCAACTGAACACGGGCCTTGAGCACTCGGGTGTTGTTGACCACAACCAGGTCGCCTTTTCGAAGAACCTCCGGCAACGCCGAGACACGGCTATGGCTGATCTCGGTGCCGTCGTCAACCAGTAGACGCGACTCGTCTCGCCGCTTCAGCGGCGTTTGGGCTATCGAGGTGACCGGCAGCTCATAGCGAATGTCGTCGAGGGTCTGCGGCGGCGGATCCACTAGGTCGCGCCACCCCTGATCCGCGCCGCATCTGATCCGCGCCGCATCTAATCCAAGGTGTCTGGTTCAGTGGCGTCGAACAAAACGGGAGCGGCTGGCGGCCCCAGGTTCGGAACAGCCATGTTCAGATGCTCGAAGGCGGCCGGTGTTGCGACGCGGCCGCGTGGCGTGCGCATCAGCAGACCCTGTTGAATGAGATACGGCTCGTAAACATCCTCGACGGTTTCAGCGGGTTCACTCACGGCTATGGCCAGCGTGGACAAGCCGACTGGCCCCCCTCCGAAACGCCTGCACAGGGCGTCGAGCACCGCTCGGCTGGCTTTATCAAGACCGAGTTCGTCAACGCCGAAGAACTGCAAACCGGCTGCTGCGATGTCTGCATCGATGTGACCGTCACGTTCAACCTCTGAGTAGTCGCGCACTTGACGCAACAACCGGTTGGCGATGCGGGGCGTTCCTCTGGCACGGCGGGCGATTTCCCATGCACCCGTCTCGGTGATGTCAACACCGAATATCCCGGCGGTCCGCAAGGCAATGGCCTGAAGATCGTCTACATCGTAAAAATCCAGGCGAGCGACGAGTCCGAAGCGATCCCGAAGCGGACCGGTGATCAGACCAGTTCGAGTTGTGGCGCCCACCAGCGTGAAGCGGGCCAGATCAAGGGGAATCGAACGAGCTGCAGGACCCTTGCCCAGAACAATGTCGATCTTGAAGTCCTCCATCGCCGGGTAGAGGACTTCCTCAACTGGCCGCGGCAAGCGATGGATCTCGTCGATGAACAGGACGTCTCCGTCTTCGAGCTTCGACAGAATCGAGGCGAGGTCGCCGGCCCGCTCCAATGCCGGACCTGAGGTGACCGACAGGTGTGACCCCATCTCGGCGGCGATGATGTACGCGAGAGTTGTTTTGCCAAGTCCCGGAGGCCCCGCAAACAACAAATGGTCAACCGCATCACGGCGTTTCGACGCAGCACCGAGAATCACTCGAAGATGGCTCTTCAGTTCCGTTTGGCCGACGAACTCTGCCAGGGTCCGCGGCCGAAGCCCATGATCAGCAAGCAGTTCGGCATCCGCGGAGGTCTCGTCGGGCGAGAGCAGGTCTTCATCGGACCCGGTGTCGTTGAGCAACTCCTCGCGCATCGCTCAAACTCCCGACGCCAGGCGCCTCAGAGCGTCTCTCAACAACTCGCTCGTGTCGCCGTCTGCGGGCATTTCTACAAGTACGGCGTGGATCTCTTCGGGGCCGTAGCCAAGGCTCTCGAGCGCGGCTCGCACATCGTTCTGGGTCCCGCGCTGCGATGAGGCTTCCGCTGTTTCGCCAGTCACCCCGATCGAGTCGTCGGTGGGGAGGTCGAGTTTGCTCTTGAGCTCCATGACCAGGCGTGCGGCTGTCTTGCGCCCTACTCCAGGTACCAGACAAAGGGCAGCCAAATCGTCGTGGGCGACCGCTGTGCGCAAGGCAGTCGGTCCGTGTACCGACAAGATGGCGAGTCCTAGAGCTGGACCAACTCCGTGAGCACTGATCAGCGATTCAAAGATGCGCCGCTCGTCGATGGTCGAGAAACCGTAGAGAGTGTCGCTGTCTTCGCGCACAGCGTGGTGCGTGTGCACGAACACCTCCTGGCCCACTGCACCCAGAGACACCGAGGTCGACGGAGTCACCTGAACGCGATAACCAAGTCCGCCGACCTCAATCAACAGCTCCGCTTCTGAGGAGCGTTCAAGCAGCTGCCCCCGCAACGATCCGATCATCGCAACGCTCCAGCGGCACGACTCGCGGGCATATGAGCGACATGACAGAGCGCCACTGCCACAGCATCAGCGACGTCCGCGGGCTTCAGACGTTTCGGCAAACCCAACAAGGTCTGCACCATCTGGCCGACCTCGTCCTTGCCGGCGCCTCCCCAACCAGCCACAGCCAGCTTGACCTCATTGGGCGAGTACTCAACCACCGCGCACCCTGCTGAAACCGCTTCGACCATGATGATGCCGCTGACCATACCGACCGACATGGCTGTAGTGGCGTTTTGTTGGAACAAGACTCGTTCGATGGCCACCACCTGGGGTTTGAGTTCGCCGATCAAAGTCCGGATCTCTCGTTGAATCTCTGCCAACCGCAAGGGACGCTCGACACTCGAGTCTGTGCGGATCACACCTGCCGCGACTGCTCGGGGTTTGCGGCCGTGTTCGACACAACCGTAGCCACAGCGCGACAAACCAGGATCGATCCCTAGTACGAACATACGTACGACCCTAGCCGCCGGTGTCGGCTCAAGCGCGGCATAGGCCAACGGCTGCGTACCAGCGAGACCGCCTAGAAGGCTCAGCCTGCTCGGACGGACTCCACGAGCTCCGCAGCAGCCTCTGAATTGTCCTGAACATCCTGAACATCATCGAGATCATCAAGCACGTCAATCAGGTTCAGCAACTTCTTGAGATCACTGACATCAGTCATCTCGACTGTAGATGTGGGCAACATCGTGAGATCCGCGAATTCAACGGAGACTTCGGCTTCGTCGAGCGCATCACGCACCTCATTGAGATCACTCGGCGCAGTGATGATCCGCCACATCTCCCCTTCATCTACGATGTCTTCAGCTCCGGCGTCAACGGTGAGCATCATCAGATCTTCTTCGTCGACCGAAGTCGGCACGAGTACCACACCTTTGCGTTCGAATTGCCAAGACACCGCTCCGGGTTCGGCCAACGAACCACCGTGTTTGGTCAGCGTGGAGCGGACTTCGCTGGACGTGCGATTGCGGTTGTCAGTCAAGCATTCGATCAGCAGCGCAATTCCCCCCGGCGCATAGCCCTCATAGGTGATTTGCTCATAGTTGACACCTTCAAGCTCGCCGGTTCCCCGCTTTACCGCTCGCTCGATCGTGTCAAGAGGCACTGAGTTGTCGCGTGCCTTCTGGTACATCGTTCGCAGAGTCGGATTCGCGTCCAGATCTCCTCCGCCAGTGCGCGCGGCAACCTCTACCTGTTTGATCAACTTGGCGAACAACTTCCCCCGTTTGGCGTCTGCGGCACCCTTGCGGTGCTTGATCGTCGCCCACTTGGAATGACCACTCATGGGTGAAATCTACTCCTTCGGTCCGCTGGCGCGGCTGTAGCAAATACCTGATTGTGACAACCAACGGCGGTGGAGGCGGTCATCGCCGGATAGTTCCGGATGAAAGGCTGCAACCGTGACCGGTCCTTTACGACACAGGACCGGGAAGCCGTCAACTTCGGCGAGCGACTCGATTTCGGGACCGAGCCGGGTAACGACCGGAGATCGAATGAACACCGCATGAAACGGCGTGTCCAGCCCTACGATCTCGATGTCGGTTTCGAAACTGTCGATCTGGCGACCATAACCGTTGCGCGCCACAGTCATGTCAAGCACTCCCAAGGAGTGTTGGTCATCTCTCCCGTCGCAAATCTCAGAGGCCATCAAAATCATGCCGGCGCAGGTTCCGAATATCGGCAGACCCTGTTCCGCCCGTTCCCGCAGCGGGTCCAGCAACTGCGACCGTTCCAGCAACATTGACATCGTCGTTGATTCACCACCCGGCACCACGAGCGCGTCAACCGCCGCCAGCTGATCGGGTGTGCGAATCTGTCGGGTCGCACATCCCAATGACTCAAGGATCACCGCGTGTGCGGCGAATGCGCCCTGAAGGGCCAGGACTCCAACGGTTGGTGCTACCAACCCCGTTCAGCCAACTTCATGTCGAGTCCGGAGATCTCCAGACCGGCCATGGCGTCGCCGAGGCCCGCAGAAACCTTGACCAGGATTGCTGGATCCTGGTAATGAGTGGCGGCCTCCACAATTGCCGATGCCATTTTCGCGGGGCTGCTGCTCTTGAAAATGCCAGACCCGACAAAAACCGCCTGAGCCCCGAGTTGCATCACCAATGATGCATCGGCGGGGGTGGCGATGCCTCCGGCGCAGAACATCGGCACTGGGAGCTGCCCGGTATCGGCAATCTCTTGAATCAGCGGGAGCGGAGCTTGGAGTTGCTTCGCCCAGTCGAACAGTTCTGCGGAGTCTGCCTGGGTGATTTTGCCGATGTCGCCGACGATCGAACGGAGATGACGTACCGCTTCAACCACGTTGCCGGTCCCAGCCTCGCCTTTCGAGCGGATCATGGCCGCCCCTTCGCTGATGCGCCGCAACGCCTCGCCCAGATTTGTAGCACCGCACACGAACGGAATCGTGAAGGCCCACTTGTCGATGTGGTGAGCTTCGTCGGCCGGCGTAAGCACCTCTGACTCGTCGATGTAGTCGACACCTATGGCCTCGAGCATCTGGGCTTCGGCAAAATGGCCGATACGGGCTTTGGCCATGACCGGAATTGACACCGCTGCCTGAATGCCATGGATCATCTCCGGGTCGGACATGCGAGAAACTCCGCCGTCTTTGCGGATGTCGGAGGGCACTCGCTCAAGGGCCATCACCGCGACTGCACCCGCGTCTTCTGCAATCTTTGCGTGATCTGGGTTTACGACATCCATAATGACGCCGCCCTTGAGCATCTCAGCCAAGCCCCGCTTCACGAGAGTTGTGCCAGTCTCGCGTTTGTTGTTCTGTCCCATGCTGACCATCCTATGACCGTCGCGTCTTTACGACGCAGAAGATTGCGTTGCTTTTCGCTCATGTTCGCTGCGCTCCACCTCCCGCTCATGTTCGCTGCACTCACCGGGCCGCTCGGGCCACGGGCGAGCCGCTCGGGCCGCGGGCGGGCCGCTGGGCTGGGGCTAGCCGCGGGCTGTGTTGAGGCGCGCTGTGGCCTCGGCGGGATCAAATGTGGCGATGTGGGCGGCAGGGAAGCGGGAACCGTCAGCCGCGGCGAGGATGAACCATGTCGCACCAGCCTTCAAACTGATCACCTCTCCGTTGTGGTCAGTCAAGTTCCACACCGGGTCTTGTTGAGATCGAGTCCAAGTGCCCTCCACGACCCGACCACGCGTAAACACCTGCACCGTACCGCCGTCAAAAGACTGGGCTTCAGGCGATGCGGGGTCGGCTGGGGAGACTTCGTAGATTACGTGCAGGACCACCACATTCGCGGGAGCGATCTCCACCTCTTCGTCGCCTCTCAGCGCGGTGTGAAGACTTCCGTCCTGCACTCGCACCCAGCCGCCCACAGCCGGATCCCACAGGTGGGTGACCTGCCGTCCGAAACTGGCCTGGTAGGTGATCTCCACGCCGCCGATTTCAGTCCCCATACCCTCGGGGAGTTCGCCGTAGCTCAGCACTGCACTGGGTACGCCAGAACCGGCGTAATCGATCATCTCCAGATCAACCCACAGGTTGTAGGGCGCGTTGCGAGAACCCAGCCGAAAATACGGATCCAGACGGCGCAGCGCTCCCGCGTCCACAAACACTCCCCTGTTCGCTGCCTCTCGCAGTTCCGCAAGTGTCGGGGTGTTCGCACCGGAGAACACAAACGCTGGAGTCCCGAGACCGGCTAGCAACTCAACGTCGGTGGTTCGGGCCGACCGAACTGGCCCGGCCACAAGAGGTACCTCAGATTGAAAGACAGCCGCGAAACGCGTCTTGAGACCTTCGATCAACTCTTCATAGACGATGTCGGCTTCAGTCAATCCCGCCTGAGGCCGCGACTGATCGTTGTTGTTGCCGATCTTCACTACAACTGCCGAAGCGGTAGCGGCAGATTCACTTGCGGCCAGAAGCCCGGTGAAGGGAGCGACGGGACCCTCCAGAACAGTGGTTGTGGTGACGACAGCATCTGCGGGCGTCGTGGTGGAAGCCGTGACGGCCTGAGTATCAACCGTTGGCTCAACTTCAGGCGGAACGACCTCAACCCCATTTCCATTCCCAAGGCACGCACCTGCAAACAGCGCGAGCAACACAGTCAGCGCCAACAACCCGAATCTCGGGTCCATCACAACTCTCTCAGAGCATCAATACGATCCTGCAGCGGTGGCTGCACTCCTGTCGTGCCGTCCAGCGGTCCAATCATCCACAGATGCCGGGTGGAGCGAGTTCCCGCAACGCCACCGCCAAGTGCCGCCTTCTCAAAAGCTCCAGCTAATGCGGGTGGGTATCTGGTCATCAGCACGCCCTGCACATCGGCGAGCGCCAGACGCTGACTGTCCAATTGAACCCGGCGCACCAGCTTCGCCAACGGACCGAGCAGCGGGCCGACCGATGCCAAAGTCGTCGCGGCATGAACACCGGCACCTGACTGAGCTAGCTGGCGCGCTACCACCGCTTCAAGTTCCAGTCGATCCAGTTGGCGCAACGCTCCTGTCGTGATCACCAATTGCGTTTCACTGCCTCGGCCGACCACCGCCGCGTCGAGCGCTTGGGAATCGACCAGATGCAGGCTCGGCTCTGCGATTCCGTGGCTTGCACACATGCTTGCCACAAGACTCTCAAGGCGGGGCTCGGTTCCCGCGTCAATCTGCTGGGCGCCCATTGTCGACAGGACCGCTCGCGAGGCGCGTCTATCCAACAAGATCACCACCCCGACCGCGGTCGCCAAGCCTGCTGCCGCACCGACAACAATCCTCAGGTCAAAGTGCTCCAACAACAAAAAACCCACGGCAACGACCACACCGGCAACAACTGCCGGGATCAAAAAAACCAATCGGGGTGCCGCATTGGGCATAAGGGGTACTCTCCGCAAGATATATCAGTCCGCGCTAATGCGGGCCGCGAGTCGGTTCGTCGTGCGCCTCAGAATACCGGCGCTCACCCCACTCAGCGCGGTCTTAACGCAGTAGCGCCCTGTAACGTTCTAGGTAGAGATCAGCCAACCGGGCCATGGAGAACTCATCGGCTCTTTCATTAGCTGAGGCGACAAGTGCAGCCGCCCTGTTCTTGTCTCGCAGCAACTCGCCGATGACACCCGCCAACGCTTTGTGGTCACCGGCGGGAAACAACAGCGCATCACGTCCATTCCGGGCCGCGTTGGCATAGCCACCCAGGTCAGAGGCAACAACCGGCGTCCCCGCAGCCATACCCTCAAGCAGCACCAGCCCGAAAGATTCGCCGAACAAGGAAGGCGCGCAGAAGACGTCGGCGCCGCGGAGTCGGGCAATCTTCTCGGTTTCGTCAATCGACCCCAGCCACTCCAACCTCAAGTCGGCGCCGTACTGTGTCTTGAGTTTCTGCGTCTCAGGGCCGCTGCCGGCGATCCAGACGCGGGTATCAGACGGAAGCAGCTTCACCGCCTCAAGCAGAACCTGCAGTCCCTTGCGTTGTTCGTGTCGACCGATGAACAACACCGTTGGACGATCAGTGGCGTATGCCGAACTCTTCCGATAGCGGCTGACCTCAACTCCGTTGAACAGAATGTGGTACTCACCACCTAGATGTTCCATTGCGAGCTTGCGAGCATCTTCGGAAACCACCACACGATCGTCGAGCCGCCGAGCCAGGTAGCGCACCGCTTTGGGCATCAGTTCATATGACAGCGATCGGCCCGCGGCATGGAACGTGCCGATCAACGGCGCTGGGTGGGTCAGCAAAGCAGTCATCGTCGGACCTGGAGCTAACGGTTCATGCAAATGAATGACGTCGAAAGCTTCATCGCGCATCGCTCGGATGACCCGGAGCTGAGCTGAGGGATCCGGGGCGACCGGGGCGACCGATCCGTTGGCTGAAGCCGGCAAGCTCAGACCCAGGGGTGTAACGCCCGCGTCTGGTGGCGGCCCATCGCAAGGAGCCAACACCCGCACGGCGTGACCACGACGCCGCAACGCCCTGGCCAGCGCCAAGACTTGCGACTGAACCCCACCGGGCATGGTCAAGCTGTAGGGGCAGATCAATCCAATGCGCATCAGAGTTCCCGCAAGTGCTCGGGCGTCGGCAGGCCGAGCAGTTCGTAGTCACTGGGCCAGTTGGGAGACAGCATGTGCCATTGCTCGGGCGCCTGTGATATCAGATATTCAAAATCTCTCGCCAAGTCCTGCGTCACACGGGCGATGTCCGAACGGAGCTTGCCGCGTCGTGTCGTGTCGAGCGGCGGTGTGGAAATGGCGTGGCGGGTGTTGTCGCGCCAATACACCGCCGAGGGAATAAGCGGCGACCCAGTCCTGAGAGCCAAGGTTGCGGGTCCGGCGGGCAGAGTAGTTTTCTCACCGAAGAACTCAACCGGGATGCCATTGCCCTGAATGTCCCGGTCCGCTAATAGACACAACACTTGACCCTGTTTCAGAGCTTGGATGCTGGTCTTCGCGGCGTCGGGCCCGAGGGGCACGATATTCATGCCCAACGACTCGCGGAACCCGACAAACCACTCAAACAATTCTGGCGGTTCCAGCGGTTCAACCACCGCAGTAACCTTGAATTCAGGTACCAAGGCCAGCCACCATGCCGCCCACTCCCAGGTTCCGAGATGGGGCAGAGCCAAAATAGGTCCCTGACCGCGTTCGACCGCTGCGGCTATCTCACCGAACCCCTCAAAACCGAATCCCCTGTCTATTTCGGTTACCGGCACACTGGGTAAACGGAAACTCTCGGCGTAGTAGCGGGTGTACCACTCGAAGGTCTTGGCGACCCGACGACGCGTCTCTGAAGAAGACATGCGGCGCCCGAGCGCACGCTCAAGGTTGCGAGCCGCGACCAGCCGCTTCTGCCCGGTGTTGGCCGAAGCCGCCCCGACAGCACGCGCCACGGCGTTTTGGGCGACAACCGGAACATGACGGGCCAGCAGAGACCCCGCCCGATAGGCGGAGACCGATGCCACGGTCAGCCTTCGCGCAGTGCCCGACGTTCACGCATTCGCTGAGCCCAGGCCGACTCGTTGCGCCTGCGCGAACCTTGGCGAGGCTGGCGCCGAGGCCGACGGGCCGGAAGGGGTCTGTCCACCGACGCCTGACGCCATACTTTGACGAAGCGCTGCAACGCGGTGACACCCGTGAGGGCGAGCATGATCCACAGGATCGGTATGAGCACCTCGGGGAACAGCAGTGCCAAGGCGAGCATGATGACGCGCTCGGCCCGTTCCATGATCCCGCCCTTGGCCTCATAACCGAGCGACTCGGCTTTGGCCCGTTGGTACGAGACGAACATCGCCAAACCCATGATGGCTACCGGCAACATCATGATTCGACCCGGTTCGGTGCTGGCCAGATGCCAGGCGACCCCACCGAACAAGAGAGCATCCGTCAGCCGGTCAGAGACAGAGTCAAAATATGCGCCCCTGTCGGAGCCGGAGTCAGCCGCACGCGCCACCGCTCCGTCGAGAGCGTCTGAAATGCCTGTTATCAGCAGGAAAAGCAAGCCGACTCGGAGATAGCCCGCACCGATCGTCACTGCTGCGACAGTCGCCATGACTATCCCGACGATTGTTATGACGTCAGGGGTGACGCCGGTGCGACGCAAACTGTGACCAATAGGGGTAAGGCTGCGGTCAACTGCCGTGCGCCAGTTTCCATCGAACATGAAACGCTCCTCGCGGGGACGAATTCACGATAGCAGCACGAACTCAATTGTGGGAGCAGGCTCAGTTGCGGGAGTCGGTCCAGTCTTCAGGGTTCTCCTCGACGAATCTGTCGATGATCTCACCGTCGATGCCGTCCACCAGCACCAGTCCCCGATGTGCCGGGGAAGGTTCGTTGCTGTAGAGAAGCACCCTCCAGGTGGGCCGACTACGCAGACCTCGCCAACCGAGCTGCGCCGACGCGTGACCAACCGGGAAGCCGACATCGCGCGCCGCTGCCTGCAACGCCTGCTCTTCGTCAAAGGACAGATCCCAACCGGCCTGGGCGTGGTAGAGACCTACCAGGATCAGAACAAGCCCAGCTACGAGCACTCCGTTGTTGACAAACGAGCCCTTGACAACGGGCGTGTCTTCGCCGATCAGGACGCTCGCCAGGATACAGACGGCGCCGATCAACACGTACAGCACCGCAGGAATACGACGCCTGCTGTTGTTCGGGAAAAGATACGGTTCGGTGACCGCGCTGGGGTCAAGATCCTCTGGAAGCGAATCGCGAACTTCATCATCTCGTTCTGTTTCGCCCGCAACGTGGTTGGCGTGATCGTCGTTCACCGATCCGAGCCTAGCTTTAGCCTGCTTTCATTGATGCTCAGGTAGTAACGGTGTTGGGGCTATTGTTTGGCGGTGCGATTCGGTTTGAGTTCGCCGACGGTGGTGATGCGGGTTCGGTTGGTGGGTTGGTGTGGGTTGATTCTGTGTTTGGCACCGATTTCGCTATTGGCGTCGTCGCCCGCCGGCGCGGTCGCTGGTTACGGCGACGTAGCCGAGGATCGCTACTACACCGAGCCGGTTCAGTGGTCAGTCGACAACGACATAACTGACATTTCCGGGAATTGCTTCGCGCCGGACGCTCCGGTGTCGCGCGGGGAAACCGCGGTGTATTTCTGGAACGCGGAAGGCCAACCCTCTGCTGCGGCTCATTCGTTTCGCGACATCCGCGTCCAGGCCCAAGATGATGCTGTTTCCTGGATGGCAGCTGCTGGTATCACCACCGGAACCTCACAAACCACCTTCTCACCCGACAAGACCCTGACACGCGCCGA
>VXYK01000046.1:27777-28420 GCA_009845995.1 Acidimicrobiaceae bacterium
ACAAGACCCTGACACGCGCCGACCTGCTCACGTTTCTGTACCGCTATCAGGGCGAACCCGATGTCACGGTAGACCCGGACTCCCCCATTTGCGACCCCACTTCGTTCAAAGCCGTTGCCGCCGGCGGATTGCATTCGTGTGGGGTGCGCACCGACGATGTCATCGCCTGCTGGGGCGACGACTATTGGGGGCAGACATATGCGCCGTCGGGAGTGTTCCAACTGGTTTCCACCGGCGCAAGCCACTCTTGCGCGATTCGCACAAACAACACCATCACCTGTTGGGGGAACAACCACAGAGGTCAAGCTGACGCACCCGCCGGAGAGTTCCTAGTCGTCAGCGCGGGCGCTAGCCACTCCTGCGCTATAGGCACAGACGACACCATCGCCTGCTGGGGCGACAACGAGCACGGTGAAGCGGACGCGCCGGCCGGGGCATACCTGATGGTCAGCGCCGGCGCGAGCCACTCTTGCGCTATAGGCACAGACAACGCAATCGCGTGCTGGGGCGACAACCGCAGAGGCCAAACCGATGCACCCGCCGGAGAGTTCCTGACCGTCAGCGCCGGCTACGAGCATTCGTGCGGGCTGCGAGACGACAACACCATCGCCTGCTGGGGCTGGAACGCCTATGGGCAAACGAA
>VXYK01000046.1:28430-166276 GCA_009845995.1 Acidimicrobiaceae bacterium
TGCGAGACGACAACACCATCGCCTGCTGGGGCTGGAACGCCTATGGGCAAACGAACGCACCAACAGGAACGTTCCAAAACGTCACGACCGGAGCGTTCCATTCCTGTGCGATGCGCTCAGACACCACCATCGGGTGCTGGGGCTGGAATTTCCACGGACAGACAAATTCACCCGCCAGAGCCAACCCAGCGGTAATTTCGGGCTAAGGACTGCCGACCACGGGCCAGGCGGCGACTATTTGGTGCCAGGTGTCTGAGAGCGTTTCGGGCATCACCCGCACGTTGGCTACCGATGTCATGAAGTTGGTGTCGCCACGAAAGCGCGGGACGACGTGAACATGGAGATGATCCGGCACACCCGCCCCCGAGCCTCGCCCGAGATTCGCGCCGACGTTGATGCCGTGGGGTTGATAGGCGGCCGTAACCGCAAGGGTGGCACTGCGCACCGCGTCCCAGAGTTCGCTGTGCTCATCGGCAGTCAAGTCCCCGAGTGCGGTGACCGGCCGATTGGGCACCACCATCAGATGGCCTCGCGCGTACGGATAGATGTTGAGCACCGCGAAGCAGAGTCTGCCCCGCCAAACAATGTGGGTCTGCGCATCAGGAAGTCCGCTGTCGAGTAGGGCCTCGAACAGCGTCTTGCCCTGTGGCACCACCAACTCGGTGTCAACGTTGGCCTCAGCAGTGGGAATACGCCACCCGGCCCAGAGGCGCTCAACCATGGCGGCTCACGACCATCTTGAGATCAGGCACCTGGGATCAAACCGGACCAGCGGCTTCTGGCGCAAGCTGGTCAGCGAATTCAGCTACCGGTACATCGCGTTGCGGCGCGTTCTCGCCCCGGCGGTTGACTCCGACGGTGTCGTTGCGCACATCGTCATCACCCACCACGAGGATGTAGGGGATCTTTTCGACCTTGCCGTTGCGAACACGTTTGCCGAGTGGCTCAACGGCATCAGTCACTTCAACGCGAGCCCCCGCGTCACGCAAGCGGGCTGCAACCGAATGGGCGTAATCGTTGTGGACCGCGGCCACCGGTAGGACACTTACCTGAGTTGGCGCCAACCAAGTGGGAAACGCGCCGGCATAGTGCTCGAGCAATACCCCGAAGAACCGTTCCACCGATCCGAACAAGGCCCGATGGATCATCACCGGACGCTTGCGGGAACCGTCCGCAGCGATGTACTCCAAGTCGAAGCGCTCCGGAAGGTTGAAGTCGAGTTGCACCGTCGAGAGCTGCCACGAACGCCCGATCGCGTCACCTACATCAACATCGATCTTGGGACCATAAAACGCTCCTCCGCCCTCATCCACCACATAGTCCAAACCGCAGGCCTCCAGGGCGTCGCGCAGGCCCTCGGTGGCTTGGGACCAGAGTTCGTCCTCACCAACCGACTTTTCGGGCGGGCGGGTCGAGAGTTTGGCGACGAAGTCGTCGAACCCGAAAGCACGAAGCACGCTGAGCACGAAATCGAGCAGCGAAGCCAACTCGGCCTCAATGTCTTCTTGAGCGCAGAAGATGTGGCTGTCATCCACTGTGAATCCACGGCTTCGCATCAAACCATGAACCGCTCCTGACAGTTCATAGCGATACACCGCACCCAACTCGAAAAGGCGCAGGGGCAACTCACGGTAGCTGCGTTGACCGGAACGATAAATCATCACGTGGAACGGACAGTTCATCGGTTTCGGGTAGTACGACGTGCCGTCGAGTTCCATAGGCGGATACATCGAATCGGCATAGAAATCGAGATGTCCAGATGTCTCCCACAGCACCGACTTGGCCAGATGCGGGGTGAAGACGAAGTCATAGCCGTCTTGTTCGTGACGCTCGCGGCTGTAGTCCTCCATCAGCTTGCGGACCAGAGCGCCCTTCGGATGCCACACCGCCAAACCGGGGCCCAGATCCTCGGGCCAACTGAGAAGGTCTAGATCGACCGCTAGGCGACGATGATCTCGCTTGGCTGCCTCGGCCAGCATCTGCAGATGGGATTTGAGTTCCTTGCGCGACGACCAGGCGGTGCCGTACACCCGCTGAAGCATCGGACGCGAGACATCGCCCCGCCAATATGCGCCCGCAACAGACTGGAGCTTGAAAGCCCCGAGCCTGCCCGTGCTCGGCACATGAGGACCAGTGCACATGTCGCGGAAAGTGCCGGCGCTGTTGATGTCACCGTTGGCGTAATAGCTGATCGAGGAGGCATCAGCGACCTCGCCCGCATCTTCGCCTGTCGCCGAGCCCGACACGACACGCTCGATGATCTCGGCCTTGTAGAGATCATCGGCGAAAAAGGCCTTCGCTTCTTCGGCGGCTAGCTCGTGGCGCACGAAAGGTTGATCCTCCGCAACGATCTCGGCCATGCGCGCCTCGATCCGCTCCAGATCACTCTCAGACAGAGCCTGACCGTCGGGCAGCTCGACGTCGTAGTAGAAGCCGTGTTCGATCGGTGGACCGATCGCAAGCTGGGTCCCGGGATACAAGTCGAGGATTGCCTGGGCCAACACGTGCGCCGTTGAATGCCGGATGGTGCGAAGACCGGTTTCGGACTGCGGTGTCACGATCTCGACTCTCGACCCGTCACTCAACGCAACGTTGAGATCCTGTTCCACGCCGTCTACAACCGCTATCAGCGCTTCAGAAGCGAGTCGAGGGCTGATCGACGCAGCCAGATCAGCAGCAGACGACCCGACGCCGAGTTTTCGCTTGGACCCGTCGAGCAGTTCCACGGAGATCAAATCACCCATAGACCGCAACGATACCGGCGCTGCGTGGGCCGCAGGTCGCATTATTCGCCTACCGACCTAGAGCATCTGGCCGCAGATCAACTCGCCAGAGCAGTCGTCTTCAACACCTCAGTTGACGACCGCCGCGGCAACATCTCCAAATCGGTACCCGCCTGCGTTCGCTCAGCCGACTTCGCGGGACCCTTGGTCGCGTACTCATCGACGTAGTCCTGCCCAGTCAGGTTGCCGATCTCGAACATCAACTCGTCGGTGAACTGGCGCAAACGAAGCCGCTGATCCGCTCCGGTTCCACCGGGCGCTCCATGCATCGGTTCACCGAACCGAACCTCGATCGGACGAAACGGCTTCGGGGCTTTGGCATCGGGCGGCTGCACCGCACGGGTCCCAAGAATCCCCACCGGGATGATCGGCGCACCCGTCCGCATCGCGAGTCGTGCCGCGCCCGTGTGCCCTTTGTGCAGCAGACCGTCACGCGCCCTGGTCCCCTCCGGGTAGATGCCGAACAGTTCCCCGTCCTCGAGCAGTCGGGCGGCAGTATCGAGCGCGCGAGCCGAGGCATTTCCGCCCCCGCGGTCAATCGGGATCATTCCGAGCGCCGGGAACAAGCGACGAGTCTTCCAGTCGTCGAGATACTCCGACTTGCCCACGAAGGTGATCCGACGCGGCAGTGTGGCCGGCAAGAAGAAGCTGTCAATCACCGACGCATGATTCGGCGCCAAGATTGCAGGACCGTCAACAGGTACATTGTCGAGCCCCACCGCGGTGATCCGCCAAAGAGCGGAGAATACCGGACGCAGGACGATCTTCGCGGCGGTCTGCAACTGTCCCTGATCCCGGCTCATGGCCTGAGCATTATAGGACGACGCCGATAAGTGCAGCCGTGGCGCTCACTCCCTGTCCTTGCGCCACAGCTTCGTCAATCACTTTCAGCGCAGCCGGCACATCGAGGTCATCATCGAGGTGCGCCCGCACTTCGTGGATCGCGCCGTCTCCGGTGCCTGCGCTACGCCACTGCTCAAGGCGCTCAGCAGCATCCGACATCAGCTGATCGCTCCAATTCCAGGGGCGGCGATAGTGATGAGCGCTCAATGCCAAACGGATGGCCATCGGGTCGTATTGAGATCGAAGCTCATGGACGAACACCAGGTTCTGAGTCGACTTCGACATCTTGCGCCCGTTGAGATACACCATCGACTGGTGCAACCAGTGCTTGACAAACGGCTCACCGGTGGCCGCTTCGCTCTGAGCCCTGACGCACTCGTGGTGCGGGTACAGCAGATCTATACCGCCCCCGTGGAGGTCGATTGACGGTCCGAGCTCGCGCAGGGCCAGCGCAGTGCATTCAATGTGCCAGCCGGGACGACCGGGGCCCCAGCGCGATTCCCACGCAGGCTCACCGGGTCCGGACGGACGCCACATCAGAAAGTCCAAGGGATCGCGTTTCTGGGGGTCGTTGGGATCCTCGCGCCATTCCAAGCCGAGCCGTTGCATTCGCTCGCGGCCCAACGAACCGAGCGACCCGAAGTCTCCCCCAGCGCGAGTGTCGAAATACACGGTGCCGTTGACGACGTAGGCCATTCGACGCTCCAGAATCGTTTCGATAACCCCTCTGATATCGGGAATAGCGCCGGTGGCCCTCGGCGCCGACCAAGCCGGGAGAACGTTGAGGGCCTCCATGTCGTCGTCGAAACGAGCTGTCTCACCGAACGCCAGATCGAGATAGTGGACTCCGCGTTGTTGTGCAGCGGCAAGGATGTCATCGTCGACATCGGTGATGTTGCGAACACAGCGGGTCTCGTGCCCCAGGTCGCGCAGCCTGCGCTGCAGCACGTCGTAGGTGACGTATGTGGCAGCATGGCCGAGGTGCGTGGCGTCGTATGGCGTAATGCCGCACACGTACATCGTGACTACCCCGCCGGGCGAGAACTCGACGGTCGCACCCTGGTGAGTGTCGTAGAGCTGCATCGGCGCCATCAGGGCGCTCAACGACTGCTAGGCGCGGGGATCATCGTCGATACCCGCTAGTTGCAACGCGACCCGAGTCTGGTAGCGAACATTCAACTGCAACAACACCGCGGTGAACGCCTCGATGGCCGTGGCGTTGGACAATTCGCCTGCGTCGAGGGGACGCATACCAGGAATCTGGGAGCAGAGATCAGAGATCGTGACGGTTGCCCGCTGATGGTCTGAACAGATCAGGATCTCCGACACGACAGGGCAGTCGATGCGTCCGAGTTCGGTAGCGGGCACATGGTGGAAAGCGGCGGCAACATAGGAGTCGCGCAGTTCGGCTTGGACGCTGGCGCTGACCGATCCCCGCGGCGGAACCAGCGGCTGAAATTCACGGCCTACCTTCGAAAGTGCGTTGCTCATGCAAACGACCACCTTCCCGCGGAGTTTCGGACGCACACTGTGAGCGGTTTCGGTGGCAGCGTTCCACGGCGTGGCGATCACCACCACTTCTCCCTCCGCCGCTCCGAGGTTGTCGGCGCTGTTGATGTGCAGCTCCGCTCGCGGCCATTTTTCGATGATCGAATCACGCACTTCCATGGCGCGATACTTGGAACGGGACCCGATGGTGACCTCATGCCCAACCGAAGCCAGTCGCGCCGCCAATGCCGTCCCGGCGGGACCTGTAGCGCCCAGTAATCCGATGTGCATCACAGTGAGGGTACGGTGTCGTTGCAGACTCCGGCACAGCAAGGGAGAATCGTGGGTCTTTTGGACGGAAAACGAATAGTGATAACGGGCGTCCTCACCGACGCTTCGTTGGCCTTCGGCGTAGCGACCCGAGCCCAACAGGAGGGTGCCGAGATCGTGCTCACCGGCGCAGGCCGCGGCTTGCGCCTAACCCAACGCACCGCCCGCAAATTGCCGGCCGAGGCCGAAGTCCTTGAGTTTGATGTAACTGAGCCCAGCCATGCACAGAGCCTGCGCCAGGCTCTTGAGGCGAAATGGGGACGGGTGGACGGTGCCCTTCATGCCATCGGTTTCGCACCTGAAGCCTGTCTGGGTGAGGATTTCATGGGGGCCACCTGGGATGACGTGAAGGTCGCCATCGAGATATCGACCTATTCGTTGAAGCTGCTAGCTGACGCCGTGGCGCCACTCATGACCAACGGAGGTTCGATTGTCGCGCTCGACTTCGACGCAACCGTCACTTGGACGGCCTACAACTGGATGGGAGTCGCCAAGGCCGCCCTCGAGTCCACGAATCGATATCTCGCCCGTGAACTCGGGCCGGATCAGATCCGCTGCAATCTGGTGGCCGCAGGACCGATTCGGACGATGGCCGCCAAATCAATCCCTGGATTCTCGGCTTTCGAAGAGGTGTGGGACGACCGTGCACCGCTCGGCTGGGATGTGGGAGATTCGAGCGCTGTAGCGGAGACGACAGTCGCTTTGCTGTCAGACTGGTTCCGCTCCACCACCGGTTCGATAATCCATGTCGACGGCGGCTTCCACGTCATCGGCGCCTGAAACAGCCGCGACTAATCCTCCCGGTCGGTTTCGTCGCGGATGTCGCCTACCAGGGCCTCCAGAACATCTTCAAGAGTGACCATGCCGAGCAGGAGGCCTTGCGGTGTCTGCACCAGGGCTGCGTGGCAACGATGCAGGCGCATCGACCACATGAGGTCGCGCACCGGCTGATCAGGGCCGACTATGAGCATCCGGCGGATCATCTCCAACGGAACCTGATCCAGATGCGAAGCGTCGTCGCCGTTGAGGTCACCGAGGCGCAGCAGGTCCTTCGAGTGGACGAATCCAACGATGTTGTCGGGTCGGGTGCCCTCCATGGGAATCCGACTGTGACCCGAGGTGGCAACGATTTCCTCGATCTGATTGACCGACGTGGAGCGCGGCACCGACACCATTTGATGGGCCGGCACCATGATGGACCCGGCCGTGCGATCTCTGAACGCGAGCGCTCCGGCCAGCAGATCATGCTCGGTGTCCTCGATCTTGCCCTCCTCGAGGACACCGTCGAAAAGGGTGTGGAACTCGTTGACCGTGAGCGCCGTGTTGATCTCATCCACCGGTTCGGTGCCCAGCATCCGCACGATCCCGTTGGAGACGGCGTTGAGGGTCCACACCACCGGCCTCAACACCAACAGATAGAAGGCATGGATCGGGGCGATCACCCGGGCGACGCGTTCTGGGTTGGAGATCGCCAGATTCTTGGGGAGCATCTCCCCCACAACCATGTGTGCGGTGACGACGAGTCCCATCGACACTACGAACGAGATCGTGTGGAGCACTCCGCCGGGCAGCTCTACGAACGACTCGACCGCTGACTCGATCAGCGAGGCCACCACGGGTTCGGCCACAAATCCAAGACCCAACGACGCCATGGTGATCCCAAGCTGAGCGCCCACGAGCTGCGGTTGCAGGTCCTGGACGGCTTCGAGAGCAGCGGAAGCACCGGCGTCATCTCCGCCCTCCGCCATCGGTTCCAGCCTCGTTACCCGACTCGCTAGCAGGGCGAATTCGGCCGCGACGAAGAAACCGTTGACAGCGATCAGCAGGACAGAGACCGCCAGGAGGCCAACAGTCATGACGTGCCTTTCGCCGGTGCCACAACCCGTACCGAGGCGACGCGTAGGCGTTCCATCGCCACCACTTCGAGGCGCCAACCATCCACGGTGCACATCTCGCCCGGATCGGGAATGTGCCCAAGGCGGTCAAGCACCAGCCCCCCAAGCGTTTCGTATTCCCCTTCGGGCATCACAAAACCGGTCGCGTCGCGAACTTCGTCGGGGTGCAACGAGGCCGGGACGACCGTCGAGCCGATCGCTTCCACTTTGGTCAGAGCGGCCGAGCGGTGGTCGTATTCGTCGTCGATCTCTCCGACGATCTCTTCAAGCACATCTTCCAAGGTGATGATCCCGGCGGTGCCACCGTGTTCGTCGATCACCACCGCCAGTTGTTGGCCGCCTTCGCGTAGATCGACAAGCAGATCGTCGAGCGCCCGGGCTTCGGGAACCGCAAGAACCGGTGCCATCAACGCCACGACCTGGGTTGTCTCGCGGTCCTTGAGTGCGACGGTGTGAACCGACTTCACATGGACGACGCCGACAACATCATCGAGGCCGTCCCCCATCACCGGAAATCGCGAGTGTCCCGTTTCGATCGCCAACGAAACCAGCGAATCGATGGTTGCGGTCTTGTCGATCGTCACCATGCGAACTCTCGGAACCATGGCATCGTCCGCGGATTTCCCCGCCAAACGGATCGACCGTGTCAGCAACTCAACCTCACCCGCGTCGAGCGTGCCCTTCTCGCCCGACGAGCGGATTATCGACTCGATCTCTTCGCGGTCGCGAATCGGTTCGAGTTCATCGGTCGGTTCTACCCCCAGCGCGCGAGTCAGGCGGACGGCCAGCCCGTCGAGCAACGCCACAACGGGTCGGGCCAGGATGCCGTACACCGCCGTCGGCCGGGCGAGCAGTGATGACGCTTGGAGCGGATGGCTCGTCGCCAGCGACTTCGGAACCAGCTCGCCCAGCACCATCTGCACGACCGTGGCGATCAACAGGGCCAGCGCGATCGACCAAGCTTGCGAATCCACCCCTGAAACCTGTTCAAGTGCCGGTTCGATCGCAGACGCGACCGCCGGTTCGGCCACTGCCCCCAGCAGCAGCGAGGTCACGGTGATGCCGAGTTGCGCGCCCGACAAATGATAGGAGAGCCGGCTCAACAGGCGCTGCACCTGCCGCGCAGACCCGCTGCCGTGCTTGGCTCGCTCGTCGACCTTCGTGCGGTCGACCGAAACCAGCGCGAATTCGACGGCTACGAAGCCGGCGTTGGCAACAATCAAGCCCAGCGCGGCGAGCAGCCGTAGGGCGGTGGGGATCACAATCTCAGAATGTAGCCGTAGGTTGTGACGATGCCTGCCGTGCGTTCTGCCTCTGAGTCTGTGGGACTCTCGAAGATTGCGTCACGATCTACACGCCCTCCGCTGAAGAGTCGATACCCCGAACCGTCTCGCAGTGTTGATCCTGACGAATCCAAAGGCTGGCTTCGCCGCGTGTGGCCCGTGGTGTGGACGCAGAAGTTCATTTTCGTCAGCGGCATTGGATTCGGGCTGCTGGCCACGGTCGCCACGGTACTAGTACCGCTGGCTGTGGGGCGCGGTATCGACGCCATCACCAACGGCGACACTCCAACCCCGTTCGTTATCGCTCTCGTAGTTCTTGCAGTCATGCGATTCGTATTCGGGTTCGGGTATCGCTTCAGTTTGTTCAGGGCCGCACATCGGATTGAGAACGATCTGCGGAATCTGATCTTCGCGCGGCTCACCGAATTGTCGTTCAGCTATTGGGATCGGGTGCAGAGCGGCCAGATCATCAGTCGTGCAAACACCGACATCAGGTCGATTCAGCTGCTTTTTGCCTTCGGGCCGCTGATCGCCATGCAATTGGTGCTGCTGACAATGGCCCTCGTCGTGATGCTGATAACGGACGTGGCGCTCACGGTGGTGGCCCTGGCCGGCCTGCCGATGGTGTTCGTGCTCGGGGTGAGCCTGCGAAAACGCATATTCCCGCTCTCCTGGGTGGCTCAGTCACGACAGGCCGAGGTGGCCACGATCGTCGACGAGAACATCCAGGGCGCTCGTGTCGTCAAAGCCTTCGCCCAGGAGGAGGCTCAGCTTCAGGTTCTGGCCGAAGCTTCGCACCGCCTGCGTTGGGTCGGCACCGCCGTGGCCGACACGCGAGCTCGCTATGCGCCCGCCATGGAGGCTTTCCCGCGGATGGGTCTGGCGCTGGTGCTCTGGTACGGCGGCGTTCAGACGATCAACGGCGACATCCAAATCGGTGATCTCGTCGCCTTCAGCACATATGTGGTGCTGCTCGCGACTCCCTTCCGGATGGTCGGATTCATGCTGTTGCAATGGCAACGTGCGGCCGCGGCCGCTTTGCGCGTGTTTGAGATTCTGGATGAACAACCTGAGGTGGTTGAACCCGACAATCCGGTCCGTCTCATCGACCCGCGGGGTCGGATCGAATTCGAAGACGTCGGGTTCTCCTATCCGAGCTCCGATGGTTCAGTAGTGCTCGATCAGGTGAGCTTCACGATCGAACCGGGCGAGACGGTCGCCATCGTGGGCCCGACCGGGAGCGGCAAATCAACCATCGCTCGCCTGCTGCCCCGTTTCTACGACACCGATTCCGGCGCCGTCCGTGTTGACGGCCATGACGTCAACACATTGTCGTTGAGTGACCTGCGCAACGCCGTCAGCGTGGTGACCGACGATCCCTTCCTGTTCGACACCAGCGTGTACGACAACGTCGCCTTTGCCCGTCCGGCCGCTGAACCCCACGAGGTCGACGCCGCCATTGCTGACGCTGCCGCAGTCGATTTCGTGGTCGATCTTCCCCAGGGAGTGTTGACCGAGATTGGCGAGCGCGGCGCCACACTCTCGGGTGGTCAACGCCAACGCCTCGCCCTGGCAAGAGGGCTGCTCGCCGATCCGACGGTATTGGTGCTAGACGACGCCACCAGCGCTGTCGACGTGAACGTGGAGCAGCGAATCCACGATGCGGTCACGCGGCGTCGCTCGAATCGCACCACAATTCTGATCGCTCATCGGCTGTCGACCATCGCCCTCGCCGATCGTGTGCTGCTCTTCGACGAAGGGCAGATCGTGGCAGCGGGTGATCATTATGAGCTGTTGGAGAACAACCCGCGCTACGCCTCGATTCTCGCCGACACCACCTCAGACTTCGCCTCGGCTGCTGAGAGTGGCCCAGATGCCAGCGGGGTTCGATGATGTTCGCGCTCGGTGGCGGATTCAGTCCCCGCGGCGGTGGCCCGACATCGTTGGAGGCCAACGCTGCGGCGGGTCTGCCTCACGCCGAGGTACCTGGGGATCTGCGCGAAAAGGTCGTCAAGGTCCTTGAACACGAGCCCGAGCACGCATACCCCCAGGTTCATTGGCGACGCGACAAATGGGACCGACGCCCGTTCACCCTCTTACGATTCTTGTGGCCCCATCGATTCCGTCTGGCAGCCGCGATCGCGCTGGTGCTCATCGAGACGATCGCCTTGCAGATGGGGCCAGTCCTCACCCAGATCGGCATCGACGACGGTGTGCGCGCCGATCGACGAGACGTGCTGGTCACGGCCGCTTTGGTCTACGTCGCAACGGTGGTCCTTTCCGGCGTGCTCAGCAATGCCCGCGTGTCCTACACGGGGCGTTTGGGAGAGCACCTCAATGACAGTCTGCGGATTCGGGTCTTCGGCCACATGCAACGCCAGAGCATCGCCTACTACAACGAGCAGAAGGCCGGCGTTCTGATCACCCGAATGACCTCAGACATCGAGGCCCTGGCCGTTCTGTTCCAGGAGGGCATCGTGAACTTGCTCGTGCAGGTCTTCACCTTGCTGGTGATCACTGCCGCGCTGTTCTTCTATGACCCTCTGTTGGCCGTGATCACGCTGGCGGTGGCGGTGCCGCCAACGTTGATCACCTCGCTGTGGTTCCGGGATGTTTCGGCCCGTTCTTATCTGGTTGTGCGGGAGCGCATAGCCGCGTTGCTCTCCAACCTGTCGGAGTCGCTCGCCGGCATTCGCGTGATCGCCGCTCACAACCGCAGGTCGACCAACATGGCGATGCACAGCGATCTGGTCGGCGAACACCGCGATGCCGCTGTGGCGGCTGCCAAAGCAAACTCGATCTACGCGCCGGCTACTGAATTCGTCGGCATTTGTACTCAGGCCGCGTTGCTCGGAGTGGGCGGTGCGATGGTTGTCAACGGACGCATCAGCATCGGCGAAATGACCGCCTTCCTGCTGTTCCTTACCTCGTTCTTCGCCCCGATCCAGACTCTCGTCCAGTTGTACAACTCCTATCAGCAGGGCGGTGCGGCCATCGTCAAGCTGCGGGAGCTGCTCGGCACCGAGCCGTCGGTGGCTCAAGCGCCTGATGCTTATCGGTTGCCTCCGATCGAGGGTGAGATCGAGCTTCGCAACGTGACGTTCGGGTATGCCGACGAGCGTCCGGTGCTTCACAACGTCTCGCTTCGCATCGCGCCTGGAGAAACGGTTGCTTTCGTGGGCGAGACCGGTGCGGGCAAGTCGACGGTCGCGCAACTGTTGATGCGGTTCTACGATCCTCAGGAGGGTTCGCTGCTTATCGACGGTCATGATCTGCGCTCGGTCGAGATCGCCAGCCTGCGGTCCCAACTCGGGGTGGTTCCTCAGGAGCCGTTTCTGTTCGCGGGCGTGGTGCGTGACAACCTCGCCTTCGCTCAGCGCGATGCGAGCGACCTCACGCTTTGGGCGGCGTTGCAGGCTGTCGGCATCGACGATCTGGTGGAACGACTGGGTGGATTGGACGCGGTGGTCCATGAACGGGGGGCATCGTTGTCGGCCGGTGAGCGACAACTCTTGGCACTGGCACGCGCCCTGGTTGCGCGGCCCCGGGTGCTGATTCTTGATGAAGCCACCAGCAACCTCGACCTCGTCTCGGAATCGCGCGTTGAGGTGGCCCTTGATGTCGTGCTCGAGAGCCGTACGGCGGTGATCATCGCCCATCGTTTGGCCACTGCTCGTCGGGCCGACCGGATCGCGGTGGTTCACGACGGCGAAATCGTCGAGTTGGGTTCACATGACGAATTGGTGGCCCTGGACGGCCGATACGCCGAGATGTATGCAACCTGGGTCGCTCACGGCGGGGCACGATGAGGTTTAACCAATGAACCGCGAGATGAACCGCGAGATCAAGCCATGAACGTCGAACCCGAGATCATTGTTGCCGCCGTGGTGATCATGGCCGTGGCTTCATGTGTGCAGGGTTCGATTGGTTTCGGCTGCGGTTTGCTGGCTATACCGCTGTTCGCCCTGCTCGACCCCGACTTGGTTCCAGGACCGATCTTCGTTGGCAACGCTGTGCTCACGACGTCCACGGCGCTCCGCGAACGTCAAGACATCGACTGGTCGGCGGTCCGCTGGGGAACCGCGGGTCGCCTTCCCGGAACCATCGCGGGTTCGCTGGTGCTGGCCAAGGTGACCGACACGAGCCTGCAACTGCTGGTGGCGGTGATCATCCTGGTGGCTGTGGCCTTGTCGATCGGTCCGCTCAAGGTCCCGGCCAACGCCTCGACCCTGCTGGGAGCGGGCGGTTTCTCGGGGTTCAGCGCCACGTCCGTGGGTTTCGGCGGGCCGCCGATGGCGTTGGTGTTGCAGCACCGTCCCGGACCTCAGTTCCGGTCGACGATGGGCATGTACTTCACCGTCGGCCTGTTCATGGTGGTCCCCGGAATTGCGCTCGCGGGCCGCCTCGGAATTGACGAGTTGCTTGTCGGAGCGGCTCTCGTCCCAGGCGCTATCGCTGGATTCGCAGCTTCTGGACCGCTGCGAAAGCATGTCGATGCCCGCAGTCTGGCTCCGATCGTGCTGATCGGGGCAACCGTAGCTGCCATCGCTCTGCTGGTGCGGGTGTTCAGCTGATGGGCGCTGATTCAACAACGGGCGAAGCACTCGCAGCCGGCGCTGTGCTGGAGCTGCGCGAAGTGCAGCGCACTATCGACGGCGTGGAGGTTCTGCGTGACATTCATTGGCGCGTCGAGCCCCAGCAGCACTGGGTCGTTCTGGGTCCCAACGGTTCAGGGAAGACAACGCTGATGCAGATCGCCTCGATGTGGCTTCATCCCTCATCAGGCGAAGTGGCCGTGCTCGGACAGCGACTCGGGCACACCGACGTCCGAACGCTGCGCTCCCGCATCGGGTTCACGAGCGCTGCTCTGGCAAAGATGCTGCGTCCGCACATACAGGTGTCCGATGTGGTGATGACCGCGTTGAACGCCGCTCTGGAACCTTGGTGGCACGAATACCGTGATGAGGACCGCGCAAACGCCCAGCGAGTCCTGGACCGGGTCGGAGCGGGCCACCTCGCCCAGAGACGGTTCGGCACGTGCTCTGATGGCGAACGGCAGCGGGTGCTGGTGGCGCGTTCGTTGATGACCGATCCCGTGCTGGTTCTGCTGGACGAACCAACGGCCGCGCTCGACTTGGCCGGCCGTGAACAGTTCATCTCGATGCTCAACGACCTGGCTTCAGATCCCGCCAACCCTCCGATGGTGCTGGTAACCCATCATGTTGAAGAGATTCCAGACCGCTTCACCCATTGCCTGCTGCTTCGTGACGGTCGAACTCTCGCTCAGGGTGCGCTCAGCGAGGTGCTCACCGACGAACTGCTCAGCGCCTGTTTCGGCCTGCGGTTGACGATCGAACAACGGAACGGGCGTTGGACCGCTAGGACGAACTGATCGCTATCACTACTCCCGTTTCGATCCTGACCGTCGGCGAGGCTGCCACGGCCTCATTGGAAATCCCCAGCGCCACCAAGCCGGGCAGATCCTCATCAACGAGGGGGTACTTCAAATTCGTGGTGGTCACTCCCGTAGCTGTTCCGCCGACGGCGTGAAGCGCCAGCTGTTCTCCCGCAACCAGCGGAATCGTTCGTTCACCGTGCACAACCCAGACCCGATGCTCCCCCACAACCGCGTCAATGTCGGCGGATCGCCAACGCGGCGACGCGAGCACCAACAGATTCGCCAGTTGATGATCGAGACGACCTCCGTCGCGCAACACTGCATGGATCCGTTGAACCCCGCTGTCGATCGCGGCAGACAAGGCGAGTTCAAGATCCGACTCGTCCTTGTCACGCGGATGTCGCGCGATCTCCGAACCAGCCGCAGTAGCCGCCGAAAGAGCTTCCGCGGAGACAGAGTCGAGGTCGCCGACCACCAGATCTACAGGCCGGTCCGCGGCCAGCAACACTTCCAACCCGGCGTCGGCTGCTATCACGAGGTCCGATCGCGGAGCGCGCTCAACGGCGTGTTGAAGTGCCCCCGAGGCGACAATCAAGGCACTGGTAGCGGAGCGCATCAGGTACCAAGCAACAGCAGCAGGCCGATGACGGTGTAGGCGACCATCACCAGCAGCATCGGATACTGGGAGCGCAACGCAGTTTCACGCGGATACCGGTCGATTGCCCGGTCGTGTGCTGCGGCCACCGCAAGCACATGCCCAACGGCGATCGCAACGGCCTGAACCCAGGCAATCTCAGAGGGACTGACCAGGGTCCAGTTGATCGCATAGTCACGAGTACCGAACAGGTCCCAGCCGTGACCGAAGGGGTCCGACAGCAGGTTGATCAACAGCTGCCCGTCCAGCAGGAGGGCGCTGAAGTAGTGCGCCGCCGCATAGGCCACCACTATCGGCACGAGCGTCGGGGCGAACTCAATGGCCAGTTCTCGGGTTGAGTCGCTAGTGACGACAGCCATCACTTTGACAGCCAGCGTGTAGAGCAGTGCGACGAAAGCAATAATCACGCCCAGACCCAAAGTGCTGACCAACGTGGCTTCCCAGCCGGTGAGGTCACCGGCCAGATCGAGCCAAATCGAGCTGCGGGTGAACCCGTCGAACGTCGTGGACCCCAGCACCGTCAAGATGAAAGCGACCGTGTAAACGCCGCCACGCAAGGTTGTGAGTCCCGATAGCGGAGTCCTCAATCGAAGATCTCGGGCTTGGTCACGATACAGCGGAGCGATCAGCGAGATCTTTCTGAACAACACCGCAAAACCGTCGGCAGAACGGGCCCAACCACGACCGAACACAGCCGCGCCACCAAGCATCACTACTGAGTACGCAGTCAAAAAGACTGCGACAGACCGGGGCGAGTCGGTGCTGTGGTAGGCGAGTTCGTACCACAGATAGGCCGCGATCAAACCGACCGCGACCCAGCCGCCGGTCCCATCACTGTCGTCGGTTACCGATGACAGCGGCGTCCTCCGGAGTCTGGCCGTCAGAGACGCCGCGGTGTCAGCGATCGTCGTGAACGGATTGAATGCGCTCCAAACATCGCCCACGAGCACCGACACCAGTTGCAGTCCGACCCAGAACCAGATCAAGAACGCGGTCGGCGCAATGTTCGTCGCAGGGCCGGCCTTACCCCACCAAGCTGCAAAGATCACCACACCGAACAGGGCGACTCCAATGACTTTGCAGACAACCTCCAGGGCCTTCGCGGGCGATGACGCCAGCGAAACCAGACGACGACCCGCTGCTGCTGCAGCCAGCCGTGGTTTGTCCCAGAAGGTTCCGAGCGCAACGAACGAAACTATCACCGAGAATGCGGCAGCCCAGGCCATCTGCCATGCCGGCAACGGCAGATCGGTGCGGCTCCCGGTGCCGTGTGCCGACGCCGGCAGCGCCACGCCCAACACCGACACACCCACGATCAACGGTGCCGCAATCAACGGTGGGAGCCATCGTCGGTTCATGGAGTGGCAGGGTAGTCCGGTTCGACAGCCGCTCACGACGCGGCAAATCTATCGTTGTGACCGAACCCGAAGGAGATGAATACAGCGACATGGCGACGCCGCTGGCGGCATGGTTGGCCGAGCGATTTGACGGCGTCAGCCACGTCGAGGTCGGCGCATTCGACCGGCCGAGCGGCGGGTACTCCGCGGAGACCCTGATCGTGCCGATAACGGTGACGACGCCTGCATCAACCGAAGATCGAACGATTGTGCTGCGCCGGGAGATGCCCGAACCTCCCGTGTACCCGGTCCAGGTTGCCGTCGACAACGAGATAGAGATCCAGTGGCGGGTCATGTCAGCGCTGGCCACCCATGCCGACGTCCCGATCGCCCCGCTGCTCGGATACGAGACTGACGCCGAGGTGCTCGGCTCGCCGTTCTTCGTGATGGACTTCATCGGCGGAGACATACCGCGCGAAGACCCTGCCTACGTGCTCGCGGGTTTCTATGCAGACGCTGACCCGGCCGCGCGCGAACTCATGGCCACCAGATGCATTGACGTCATGGCTGGAGTGCATGCAGTCGACATAGAGACGGCTGATCTGGGTTGGCTGTCAGACAGCGACATCAACGACGGACATCGCCAGCTCAAGATCTGGCGGGACTACGCGGAGCGGGAACTCGACGGGCGACCTCACGACTTGATGATGGCGGCATTCGACCGTGTCGCCGATGAACTGCCCAAGACTGACACGACCGTACTTACCTGGGGAGACGCGCGACTCGGCAACGTGATCTGGCAGGACTTCCGACCTGCGTGTCTGACCGACTTCGAAGCCGCTGCTTTGGCGCCGCCCGAGATGGACCTCGGTTGGTGTTTGATGTTTGAACAGTGGTCCCACGCGCTCGCCGGCATCGAAATGCTACCGGGCATTCCGAGCACAGAACTCCAGGTTGAGCACTACGTGAAGGTGAGCAAGCATGAGGTCGCCGACATCGGTCCCTGGGTCTTGTTCGCGGCCGCGCGTTATGCGGCAATAGTCGTGCGGATCATGAACCGCTGGGTCGACCGAGGCCTACTCGATGCAGACCAAACCGTCTACCTCGACCCGATCGCTCCAGTCCTGCGCCCGCTACTGGACACCTGAGTCCTCCCTGCATCCGAGACCAGCGCATCAGTGGGGAATCAGTCGACCATGTCGTAGACGCCGGTGCCGTCGTTGTGGTAGCTGGTGTAGATGTGGTCATAGACAGCGTCGACTTTGCGGTCGAAGAGCTCGGGCCCGTAGATGTCGGGGAGTTCGTCGTCGAGTGTTCCGCGGACCGCGACTCTGACGGCTGATCGGGTCTGCTGTTTGCGTTTCCAGTCGAGGACGAATTTGTCCTCGACATGCTTCAGCAGCTTTCGCGCCGCAACCTTGACTATGCGGGCTTCTGCCCTGGTCAGTTCCGGCTCGGGTCTGGTGAGCAGGTCGTAGATCGCCAACTCCGCCTCGCTCAAGTCCTCTCGAACGGCTCGTTGTTCTTCATCGGTGAGTTCGTCGTTGATGGACTTGAGCCGTCGTAGGAACTCCTCGAGGTTGTGGGTTCCGGCGTTGTATTCGTCGATGAGCCGTCGGAGCCGCTCGGCGAGGTCGCCTCGGGTGGGGTTCTCGCGCACGGCGTTGTCGAGGCGTTCTTCGATGTTGTCTCGGATGGCCTTGGCAGCGGTTCGCTTGCGGCCCTCGAAACCCTCGATGAGCTGTTCGAAGTCGAGTCGGTTCAAGTCGATGAGCGGGTCAGCACCGCCGGCAGAGCGGATGATGTACTCGTTGCCGGCCACGGAGCGGTCGAGCAGTTCTGATACTGAGTCCATCACTTCGCTGATGTCGGGAGCCTCCGACGTCGATTCGATCTTCGATGCGATTGAGCGAATCACCGCCACTCGATGCGTGACCGCCATCGCCTCGGGGTCGGGCAAAAGAGCCTTGAACGTCGAACGCACCAGCCTGGCCAGAGCGATGTAGCGGCGGCGGGTCTGCTCGTCGACCAGCAGCGCTTCGACCGCGGCTTTCTGCAGCGCAATGAACTCGAAGCCCTGCGCCGATTCCAAGTCGTGAAGATCGACATCGTGCTCGTCGCAGAACTCGATGATGTCATTGAGCGCGGCATCGAGCGCTGCAATCAGCTCGTCCTTCGGCCGGATCGGCGAATCCACGTCTGACCCCGGCCCGGTGGGCCCCGACGCATAGATCGCAAGCGCCCGCTCCAGATTCCGAAAGACGCCTACGTAGTCGACGATGAGGCCGTTGTCCTTTTCGGGGAAGACTCGGTTGGCTCGGGCGATGGTCTGCATCAGCACGTGGTTGCGCATTGGTTTGTCGAGGTACACCGTTGATGTCGAGGGTGAATCGAAGCCGGTGAGCCACATGGCGCACACGAACACCAGCCGGAACGGGTCGTCAGGGTTCTTGAACTTCGAGTCGAGGTCTTCGTCGACCATTCGCTTGCGGTGCTTGGCGATGTCGAGGCCTGCTTTTGCCATGTCGGCCACTTCGTTCTGTTCCTGCGACACCACCACCGCCATGTCGGTGCTGCGCATGAACTCGATGCGCGACTCCAGGTGCGGGCGTTCCAACTCAGGGGTGCCCGCCAACTCTGACTCCAGTTCCGCCAGGTAGCGGACCCACTCGGCTTCGACCAGATCGAACATGCGCACAGCGGTGGCCTTGTCGATGGCCACGTACATGGCCTTGCCGCGGAATCCCCGGTTGACGAAGTGGTGCACGAGGTCGGCCGCCAGTTCCTCTAGGCGGTTTGGTCGAGTAATCAGCTGGTACTGCTGCCCGAACTTGCGGGCGACGGCTCGCTCCTGGGTGTCGTCGAGTTCGGCCGCCTCGAGTAGATCTTCAAGTTCCTCGTCGAATTGGTCGTTGGTTAGCTGTAGTTCGGGCGTGCGGTTCTCGTAGTACAGCGGCACGGTCGCGCCGTCGGCTATCGAGTCCCGGAAGTTGTAGATCGACACGTAGTCGCCGAAGACCCGCCGCGTCTCCTCCTCGCCGACGATCAACGGGGTGCCAGTGAACCCGAGATAGGAGGCGTTGGGCAGCGCCAAGCGCATGTTCGCAGCCAACGTGTCGTATTGGGTGCGGTGAGCCTCGTCAGTGATGACGATGATGTCGTCACGTTCGGACAGCACCGGCATGGGCTGACCCTGCTCGGGCGGGATGAACTTGTGGATCAACGTGAACACGTAGCGGTGGTCCTGGCCCAGCAGTTCCCGCAGATGGGCCGAGTCTTTGGCATGCACTTGTTGGCCGGCCGTGATTACCCCTGAATCGGCGAATGACTCGTAGAGCTGCTCGTCGAGCTCTTTGCGGTCGGTGACCAGAACGAACGTCCAGTTGCCGGGTTCCTTGCGGAGCACCTTCTGGGTGAACCACAGCATTGAGAGCGACTTGCCCGAACCCTGCGTGTGCCAGAACACGCCGAGCCGGCCTTCGCGCTGTTGCAGCTCTCGCAGCGCTTCGAGCGAGTTGTTCACCCCGAGGTGCTGGTGGTTCTTGGCCAGGGCCTTGACCAAACCCCCAGGTTGCTCGGTGTAGGCGACGAAGTTCTCGACCAGATCAAGCAGCCGGTAGGGGTCACATGTGCCCCGCAGAGCCGTCTCCAGCGAGACCACACCCTGTTCGCCTTCGGAGTTGATCCGTTTCCATTCGGCGAAGTGTCCCCACGGGGCGAAGGTGGAGCCGACTCGGGTGTCCGCGCCGTTGGAGAGCACGACGAAGACGTTGAACCAGAACATGTGCGGCACCGTGTCGCGATAGTCACGCAGGTTGTCGTCGAAAGCGCTGCGGACGTTCTTGTGCGACACCTTGAGTTCGATGAAAACGAGCGGGATGCCGTTGACGAACAACACAATGTCGGCCCGCCGCTTGCACATGTCGCCGGCGATCCAGAACCGGGAGACGGCCAGCCAGTCGTTCTCGTCGGCGCGGTTCCAGTCGATGAATTGCACGGTGACCGTCCGGCGCTCCCCGTCGGCCTCGGTGGTCTCGACTTTCGCGCCGTCACGGAGAAGGCCGTAGACCTGCCGGTTCGCCCGAACCGGGTCCATTGCCGACCGGTCCTTGACCAGCTGTTCAACAGCCTCACCCAGAGTCGAATCAGGGAACCCCGGATTCAGGGAACGCAGCGCGTCACGAAGCCGATGACCAAGTACCGGTTCCGACTGAGAGTCTCGACCGAGCGTGCCGCCTGCGCCCAGGATTTCGTCGAAGCCAGAAGTAACCGTCCAGCCTAAGTCGGACAGCACTCCAAGGGCCGGTTGCTCGACCAGCTCGTCCTCGGTCAGACGCCCCGCGTTCACACCCCCGCGGCCTCCCACCCGAAATCAAGTTCCGACACGTCCAGTTCCCCCGAGACCAACCGCGGAAGCAGCAGATCCCTCGCTTCTCGCAAAGCCCGAATCTGCTTCGACAAATTCAGTTGCAGATCAAGCATTGGCCTAGCCACACACTCAAACTCGTCCCGAAGCTCTATGGGCGGCAGAGCGAGCTTGACCTCACCGAGGGCTGAGCGTTTGATGTGTTTCATGGTTGTCCCCTGTGCCCTTGCTCGGAACTCATCCATCCGCCCACTCAACGAATGGAAAACGAACAGAGGTGTAACCTCATAAGGCCGGACATCAAACAGATGCTGGTTCAACAACGCTGGTCCGGAAGCCCATACGTACGCTTTGAGATCGGCCGACCAACTGAAGAGGACTGCTCCATCGTCGACGAAGTACTTCTTTTGGATATCGGAACCGTGGTACCGAGGAGTGTCAGCAGTGACGCCGTTCTTGAGTTCCTTGATCTTGACGATTGGCAAACCCTCGTCGAGCCAGTGATCGGGCTTGAACGCGAAGCCATTGACAAACTCGGCGAGGTCGGAGAACGAAACTGTATTCCACCCCTCGGGGATTGGGCCGAGGTCTGAGTCGACCAGCTTGACATCCTCATGCCCCGGGAACCGGAAGTGCACAAACCACTCCCGATACAACAACCGAGCCATCTCCTCCAAAATCTCAATCCGCCGCCGATTGTTCTCAATCAGATCATCGAGAACAGTCAGGACATCTGCAACAGATCGTTGCCTATTCAGGTCAGGTAATTCGACATCGAAGTTGCGAAATACCTCGAGATTAATGTGAGGTACGCCAGATGATGAAGCTCGGTCGATGAGTCGCTTTACCGTCCCTGGGGACCTGAGATAGTAATAGAGGAAACGCGGATCGGCCTTCGCTGGATCTACCGTGAGCTTCATCTGGCTTTGGGATACAACAAAACGTTCGAAGACCGAGTTCGTGGGTATGAAGCCAACTTGGCCGAGTGTGTCTCTCTGAGTAACGACGATGTCTCCTGGATGAGCAAGGTTACCGAGCAGATCCTTCTCGACCTTCTCGGCCGAGACGAAGACGAGATCTGTCAAGTCGATTCGCTTCTCGAACGGGAGATTCGATCCCCGAAGAACCGGTACTCCTTCCGTGGTGTAGTCTTTTCGACCAAGTTTGCTACCGAACGGTCCTCCCACGACGGCGTATTGTCGGTCGACAGCGATTTCGGAGATCTTCAACACTCGTGTCGATACAGTCACGAGACACTCATGGCTCGTTCGACGGCGGCGGAAAGGGTCTGCGCACCGTCGTTAAGAGATCTGAACTCATGCGCTAGGGCTCTCAGTCTATGGATGGTGTCATCCAACGGGTCATCGCTCGACTCGACGCCTACGTATCTGCCAGGGTTTAGGCTCCAACTCTGTCGCTCAACCTGATTGATCGTCGCTACCGCGCATAGACCCGCGACATCCAGATAGGTCCGATCGGGAAACGTCGCCACCAGTAGATTCTCGCTGCCCGAATCCAACTCAGGAGCTTCGCCTCGCCAGAGTCGGACAATGTTGGCGAGGAACTCGACCTGCTGGGGCGTCCAGTCGCGGTGGGCGCGGTCGATCTGGTTGTAGATCTCTCGGGCGTCGATGAACAGCACTTGGTCTTCCCGGTCAGTGCCACGCTTGCCACGATCAAGGAACCAGAGCGTCACCGGAAGGGTGACGGTATAGAACATGTTCGTACCGACCGCGATGATCACATCGACGCTGCGGTCCTCAATCAGCTTGCGACGAATATCGCGCTCACTGTGCCCGGCGTCCGAGGCGGAGTTGGCCATCACAAAACCGGCTCGCCCGTCGTCGTTGAGAGCTGAGTAGAAGGTTTGGATCCAGATGTAGTTGCCGTTGTCGGGCTTGGGGAGTCCGAACGGGAACCGGGGATCGTCCTCAAGCTTGGTCTTGTCGATCTGATTGACGTTGAAGGGCGGATTGGCCATCACGAAGTCGAACTTGCCGACCGAGTCGTGAAGGTCCTCGTAGTAGGTGTTGCCCTCCCGGATATCACCGCCCAGACCGTGGACCGCGAGGTTCATCTTGGCGAGCTTGACGGAGTCGCCGGTCTTCTCCTGACCGTAGATCGAAAGTTCCTTGCCCGGATCATTGTGGTGCCGCTCCACAAAGTGGGCCGACTGGACGAACATGCCCCCGGAGCCGCAGGCGGGGTCGTAGATCTTGCCGTGAAACGGTTCGATGATCTCAACGATGAGCCGCACAATCGAGGTTGGTGTAAAGAACTCGCCACCCTTCTGGCCCTCCGCGAAAGCGAAGTTTCCCAAGAAGTACTCGTAGATCAGCCCAAACCCGTCGCCCTCAATAGCCTCAGGCAGCGTTTTGAGTTCCCGCAGCAGTTCGCCCAGGATGTCGTTGGGGATACGTGAATAGTCCTTCGGCAGCACACCGCGGAGGTCGATGTTGTAATCCTCAACACCTTCCATGGCCTGATTGATGGCCTTGCCGACGTCGACGCCCTCGGGCAGGTTGAGCAGCGTCTCGAACCGCGACTCTTCCGGCAGATATAGCGCCCCAGCCGCCTGGTAGTCCTCCGGTCCGATGGGCCGCCGCTCAGACCCCGACCCGACGGCCTCCGCAGCTTCGGTGAACCGTTGATCGGCGTACCGCAAGAAGATGAGCCCCAGCACCGGCGACGCGTACTCAGACGACTTGAGCGAAGAATTGGCCCGCAACTGGTCCGCCGCCTCCCACAGCTTGCTCTGCAATTCCCCAAGATCTGTCGCCACGCTGCCCCTTCCTCTCAGTCACCTCATTCTGCCCGCCCAGCAACCCCGGTTCACAACGCAGCCCAGTTAAGCCGGTGCCAGCTCCTTCCCGGTCACCGCGATGGCGGGGGTCAGTCATCGGAACCTGTTCGAGGTCTAGCGGTTCAGCCAATCGTCTCGTGTGTATCCGGCTTGCTTGAGCAGCCGCAGCAGAAAGGGTCCTGTGATCTCGCTGTCGCTGGGGATTACCTGTCTGTGGGACTCTCTGACCATGTACTCGTGATTTCCGCCGGGCAGAGGTCCGAGCCAGCCTCGTTGTGTCAAGAACTTGATGAGTTCACGGCGGGTGGTTGGAGAGACCCGCTTGCTCATACAGGGGCAGCGACGATGCCGTTGTGAAATGAGGGGATGGGATGTCCGAGTTGCCGGCCGAGCTCGACCCAACCGGCGAGCACCTGCCTGAGCTTGCTGCGGGCTTCGTCGGGTGTGGCACCAAAGGCAGATGCACCCTTGCACTCGGGGTTCTCGGCCCACCACCCTACGAGGACTCCATCGTCGCCGCGGACTTCCTCGGTGGACGCCCCCGCAAGCGCAGCATCCAACCAACACTCAAGTGGAAGCTGAGCCGCAGGTTGACCCATGCCCGCACTATAACCCGAGTTCGCCCGAAGCTGGTCCTCCACCTCCCACAGCTTGCCATGAAGCTCACCAAGATCTGTCCCCACGCTGCCCCTTCCTCTCAGTCACCTCATTCTGCCCGCCCAGCAGCCCAGTTCAGCCCGGTTCAGTCGATTGCATCTCTACTGCCGCCAACACCACCCGTGCAGCCAGGCGGAAGACGTGCTGCGTAGCCCCCGCCGTTATCGATTCCCTGAATTTGAGCTTGCTCGCAGTATTCTTGCCCAGTGGGACAACAGCAACGGAATCTCCAAGAGCCAGTTGGAGCGCCAGACTTGGGGGGACGGGTCTCCTCATAGTCCGAGGTTCGATCGGTACATCCGGGGAACGCTTGGTGTGGAGACATCCCGGCGCTCACTGCAGACCGACCGCATCACCGACCTCGAGAAACAGATCGAAGCGTTGATGACCGCTGCGACTCAAACGTTCCGGGGTGTGTTCGCGCCGGTGAATTCGATAAAGGTCTTCCCCGGACTGTAGGACACAGCTAGGGAAGCTTCCCCAATCTGTCACTGAGCCAATCGGGCTGTTGCCCGATGCGCCGATTCGATCAGTCGCCGATGGTCAGGCCGCGACTCGATCCACTCTGACGGAGTCGCACCGCCGAGGTCCTCGTCTTGGGCCGTTGTCGCCCAAGAAGCCACAAGTACGGGATCGACGTCACCGAGATGCTCTCGAAAAGCGGCGATCAAATCGGCAGTGACAGGTCGCACGCAGCGTTCTCGGGTATCGAACTGCCACACCGGGAACCATGTCGTTGCTCGACCCCGCAGCCCCAGCAAGGATCCGCTTCGTTGACGCTTCGCGAGCGCCTGACGAGTAACGCCCAGCATCCGTGCTACCTCTGAGGTGTCGAGACGGTCTCCAACAATACGCGACCACGCCACCGCTGCGGCAATCTGTTCCCCAGCACTGTGCCCCAGTTCATTCGCCTCCTGTTCGGTCAACTCCGCGATTTGCTCCTGACACTGCTCCAGCTCAGCGACAACTCCTTCGACAACAGCGGCAGCCATCACGGAGAACTCCCCGCGGCTCGCACGCGACTCAGACTCCAACCGGCCCGAATCCCCACGGTGCCGAACGGCACCACTAGGGCCGTGAAACACCCATTGGCGACCGACACGTTCAGCGGACTTATCCGCATCTGTTCTCATTGGGTGAGCATAGGCACTGTACGTCAACCCGTCAACCCCACCGGGCATTGCCTCAATTAGCGATCAGCTGACACCTGATTCCTCGCTATAGGAGGGGTTGGCAACCGCGAGCTTGTCGAGCGTGGTTTGCCAAAGTGCTTCTGCGAGTTCACCTTGGCGGTCGTCGAACGCGCCGTTGCGGATCGCCTCGGCCAACTGCGACTCGCTGTCGGCGCCGAGCGACGCGAGTCTCGCGGTGTGAGCAGCGCGGTCGGTGGCGCCCGAACGCATTTCTCTGGCCACGATGCTGAGAGCGTTGGCGGCTATCCGCAACAACCACTTGTCGCGGCCTTCGGCTCGCGGACCCAGATCGTCGGCCAGATATGCGCGCACAACCTCGAGCAGTTCCTCCGCATCGGGCAGATCGTGAGGCCAGTTCCTCGCAAGTTCTTGGTCGGTGCTCATGCCAATGCCTTGCCAAGTACTTCCGGCCTCAACAGGAGCATCACGTCGTATTCAGTCTCCACGACTCGACGCCCGATCACAGCCTGCTCCATGGAGCTGCTACGACCCTGACGATGATCGGCAACCATCGCCATGGTCACCACCCCCCAGCGAAGGCAGGCCAGCATCTCCCACCAACGCAGCTCTTCGAGGGTGACGGCTGCGCCTCCGTTCGCCCGATACGCGTCGAGCAGTTCGCTTCTCGTGCCGACTCCTCCAACCTCTCCGACTTCGCCGAACCGCCAGGCTCGCGCTACGAGCCAACCCAGATCGAAGGCGGGATTGCCTATGTATGCAAGTTCCCAGTCCAGGACCGCCGCGACTCCCCCGCTATCGACCAAAATGTTGCCCATCCTAAAATCGCCGTGAACGACACACGGCTGCCTGGTCTGCGGGCGACACTGGTCGAGCCAACGAAAAGCCAGATCGAAGACCGGGTGCGGGTCGTCAAAAGCCTCGTACAGCATCCGTTGCACCGCCAGCGGGTCGTCGATGGCCGTGATCTGATCACCGGAGTCCATCTCCAGGCGATGTATAGCCGCCAACTCCCGCCCAAAATCAGCGACCAAACCTCGGCGGGCCCCCGCGAAGGAATCGTCACGCAGAATCTTGCGCGGAATCGACTCTCCTTGGATTCGTCGACTGACCATGAACGGCGCACCGATCGAGTTCTCGCCACTGGTGTCCGACGCCACTATTTGCGGCACCCTCACACCCCCTGCAAGGGCACAACGAAGCAACTCTGGCTCGTCAAGTCCCCCTCGGAGCTGCGAGGCCGCAGACCGGTGGCGCTGCAGGATCAACTCGTGAGATTCGTCTGAGGCAACCGCATCGAACGACCACGTTTCACGGCTGGCACCTGCGGACAAGCGCTTCAGGCCTTGGATCTTGACGTCGCCGAGTGCACCTTGGAGCGAGACGGCAAGTGCGTTCGCCAACTCAGCGCTCATCAGCGCCTGATGCCTCTCATAAGAACGTGCGCGGGTTGGGCAGGACGTTGCGCCGATACCGGTTGTTTCCCGCTCTTGTTCGCTGCGCTCACGGGCCGCTCGGGCCACGGCCTCGTTGCGCGGCAGCGATATTGAGGTCAATCCGCTCGGCCTCTAGTCTCATGTCGGTGCCGATGGGGCGGCCATCGACGATCTGATCGAGGTACTCGCTCATCCCCATCCCGACGCGGCCGTTGCACTCATAGCGGGTCATCGCCTCGGTGATGCGGGTGTGCAGTTGTTGCCCGTCGTCGGTGGTGCGACGGTTGCGCAGAGGAATCATCGATAGCACCCGGCCGGTTATCTCATACTCGTTGTCGTCCGTGGCGGCCCAGGCGCGCATCGCAGTCTGGTAGTGCTCGGAGTCCCACTCGGATTCGATCCTGCAGTCTCGGATCAGCGAGTACTCGCCGTCTGTGAGCACCATCCCGCTGCCGGCAGGGGTGCCGTCGCGGTCGACGATCGACAGCATCATGGCGAAGTCGGGGCCGAAGATCATCGGCAACCAGCGATACCAGCGCAGCGCTTGCCAATAGCGGGGACCCCATGACTTGTCTCGCAATCCCAAGCCGTCGAGTGCGATCGTCTCGGTGCCGACCTGGATCGTTCCGACAACCGCGGTGTGCTGTTCGTAGTGCGCCTTGGCAAAGCTCTTGGTGGAGTCGGTCTTGAGCGGACTGCCGTCTTCGTATTGGGGCATCCCCCCATACATCGGCGATACCCCGGTCACATCAAGATGCACTGAGCAGTCAACGAAGGGATTGTCGCGAAACGCCACACGAGGGTTCGCCATCTGGCGGGGTTCGTCGAGCAGACACACCTTGCCGTCGTAATCGACGGTCAAATGCTCAAACGGTGTTTCAACCTTGATCTCGAGCCCGCCGGCGCGCATCTCGTCGTTGTTGGAGATTTCAGGCCGTCCGTACATGAAGCCGACCCGGCCGTCGGGCAGATAGATGCACACCGTCATCTCGGCGTACCCCTCGTTGACGCGGTTGCCGATCCTGAACCATGCGCCCAGTTCTCTCTTGAGGTCGAAGCCGTTGAGATACATCGACTCGTTGTAGTTCGAAACCGGATCAGGTTCGTGGGTGTATTCGTCTTCAGGTTCTAGGACGGTGACGATTTTGGGGTCTGGCATCTGAGTCAACCCTCCGAGCTCTGCTTGCCTTTTGAGAAGACCGCTCGCAGATCTTCGAGACCGGCGGGGAGTTCGATCGGAGGGTCAGGCAACTGTTCGACGCCGCGATCGGTGAGCCAGCGCGCCATGGAATCCATATCGTCGCTCCAGGAACGCGGGTCGCCCATCATCACCTCGTAGAGCTCAACGCCTTCGGGGCCCGCGACGAACGGACCGAATGAAGCTCCAAGCGGCAGTTCAATATGGCCGCCTGGCCCGAGTTCCACATCGCCGCAGGTAAAGGACCCAGACAAGACAGTGAGTGTGTGCGGGCTGTAGTGCCCGTGATGGCGCACGATCATGCCCGGATCCCAACGCGCGAACAATGCCAGGTAGAGCGGATCTACCGAGAAAGCCACCCATTTCTCCCAGACATGGGACTCCGAACCATCGGCGTTGCGCTGGCTGCGCACCGCGATGAAGGGAATGTCACCATCGTCGATGTTGGTGAAAGTGGGTTCCAGTCCCGCAATGCGCGGCGTGTCGCTCATCTGCGGTCTGTGCCGCGAACCTAGGCGAGTGCTGCTTCGAGCGCTTCTACAGAAGGAGCGAAGTAGAACGAACCAGAGGCTGGGGTGGAGTAAGCGGTTATGGCGTCGAGTGCCTGGCCATTTATTCCGTACATGGCCTCCATGCGCTCACGCATCGGCGCCTGAGTCTTGCAGAAGCCCATGAAATAGAGGCCGACGGTGCCCTCGTGAAACGCATAGGGGGTGGAGCGGCGAACCATCTCGCCCCGCTTGGGGGTTGACTCATCAGCGGTGGCGCCTTCACGGAGTTCGACGTGGGACAGATGCGAAGTGGGGACCTGAGTGTCGAGCTTGACCGAGTCGGGTTTCGTGCGACCGAAGGTGTTCTCCTCCTCTTCAAGTGAGAGCGTGGCCCAGTAGTCCATGTCGTGCACCCAACGCTGAGCGATGCAGTAGCTGCCACCTTCGCCCGGCTGGCCGTCGTCGACGATGCCGCGGTCTTTCTGGTCTTCGGGCTCTGGATTGCCGGTGCCGTCGATGTGACCAGTCAAGTCGAGACTGTTCTTGTAGATGAACGTCGGGGTCTCACGTGCCACCTCGAGGTGCCCCGCCACCGCCTTGCGGAAGGTGTGCTGCACCTCCCAGATCAGATCCTTGTCGGCGTGATGGAGCCACATGAGGAGTTCCTCCTGGGTTCCCTTGGCGACGCGGGAACCGTCCGGTGATTCGTATCCGGGGTATGCCTGGAAGTCGTCGGTTTCGATTCCGAGGTCGTCAGCGAGGGTCGGACCGACGAGAACGCAAAGGTTGACCCCCTGTGCCGCGGCGTCGGCAAGACTGTCCTTGATTGCGCTCTTGATGAGACCGAGATCGGCGTTTTCGGTACGGCTCATGTGCACGTACCACTGGTACTTCTGAAGATCCATGAGGATCGCGGGCTGCGAAGTTGCCATTAGATGATTCCTCTGTCGATTAGTGGTGAATGACGATTCTGAGGCTAGACGATTGATACCCGCCCGAGGCAAGGCAAGTCCCGTATTTTGTCGAATCTTCTAGGTACAACGTCTAGTTGACGGCGCCCACGACGGTGAAGCCGTCTTCGCCGAAACCGACTTCGACGCCGCGGTTGATTGAAATCCAGTCGCGGGCCTCAAGATAGGGGCGGAAAGTGCTGGCGATGGCCAGTTCGTCGGCCTTGGTCTTGGGACGCTGGATCTCATAGAGATGCGGGAACTCGAGCCAGCCGCAGACAGTGTCCCAGAGGCGCAGCGCCGCGTCGTCGAGGGGCGGATCCACCAACACCGGGCCGAAGATCGTCTGCTCGCTGCCGTCGTCGTTGTCGAAGAACAAGGTCGGGACCCCGTATCCCGACGCGGCGACAACCTTGTCGTGTTCGGCTTTCACTTCGTCGTGGGTGGTCGGGTCGGCAATCGCCGCGTCGACAATGCCCGGGTCAAGCCCGATCTGGGACAGCAGGTGCCGGGCCACGTCGGGTTCGTGCGGTTTGTTGCCGTCTTCGTGCAACGCTTTGCCCGCCGCTGCGTACCAAGCGTCGAGATGGGCCATGTCTGTTCGCCGCAGCGCCGCACCGATGCGCATCATCGACCAGCCATAAGACCATTCACGTTCCCACGGATGCTTCTTGCCCTCGACCCTGTTGATCTCCTCGAGGCTGAAGAACCGCCAGTTGATCGTGAGGTCGGTCTGCTCGCGGACGGCCCGTATCCAGCGTGAAGTCTGGTAGGCGTACGGGCACATGACATCGAAGTGGAAGTCCACGCGAGTAGGTCGATCCATGACAAGGACCTTATTGCGTTCAGTCAAGCGAGACACCGTCCATCCGATCACTGCGGATGGAACTCGCCGTGTAGAGACCTCTTGGGATATTGTCCAGCGCTGACCGACGATGATCGCAACGAAAGGAATCAGGCCATGGCAGACGACTATTACCGGGTGAACTTGCCGGAGTCGGAACTCCCGACCCAGTGGTACAACGTGATCCCGGATCTGCCCGCACCTCCACCGCCGCCGCTGCATCCCGGCACTCTGGAACCCGCTGGACCTGAAGATCTCGCCCCGCTGTTCCCCATGGCGCTGATACTCCAGGAGGTCAGCAGCGACTCCTACATCGACATCCCAGGCGGGGTGCTCGATGTGCTGCGTCTCTGGCGACCCAGTCCGCTGTTCCGCGCGCGGCGACTTGAAAAAGCGCTCGATACGCCCGCAAAGATCTTCTACAAGTACGAAGGGGTCAGTCCTGCTGGTTCCCACAAACCCAACACCGCGGTCCCTCAGGCCTACTACAACAACGCCGAGGGCGTTACCAAGCTCACAACCGAGACCGGGGCAGGGCAATGGGGCAGCGCCTTGGCTTTCGCCTGTTCGCAATACGGCATGGAATGCGAAGTGTGGCAAGTGGCTGCCTCCTACTGCCAGAAGCCGTATCGCAAGACCATGATGGAACTGTGGGGCGCGAAGGTGCACTCCAGCCCCTCGCCGGTCACCGATTTCGGTCGAGAGTTGTTGGCGGCGGACCCCGACCATCCCGGTTCGCTCGGCATCGCCATCTCCGAAGCTGTGTCGGTGGCGGCCGCGGACCCTGCGGTTCGCTACTCGCTCGGCAGCGTCTTGAATCATGTGCTGATGCACCAGACAGTCATCGGCGAAGAGGCCCTTCGTCAGCTGGCCATGGTGGGCGAAACCCCAGACCTGCTTGTGGGCTGCACCGGCGGCGGCTCCAACTTCGGTGGACTGGCTCTGCCGTTCCTGCGAGAGAAGCTCGCCGGCAACATGGCGCCGACAATCCGCTGTGTCGAGCCTGCTTCGTGCCCGACTTTGACCAAGGGCGAATACCGCTACGACTTCGGCGACACCGCCTGTTCCACTCCCCTGTTCAAGATGCACACATTGGGGCACGGATTCATCCCCGCAGCCATCCACGCAGGAGGGTTGAGGTACCACGGCATGTCGCCTCTGGTGTCGCACATTCACGACCTGGGCCTCACCGAGGCCGTCGCAATTCCCCAGAGCGAGTGCTTCGCAGCCGGATTGCAGTTTGCGCGCACCGAGGGCATCGTGCCCGCTCCTGAACCCACCCACGCCCTCGCCGCGACCATCCGCGAGGCTCTGACGTGCAAGGAGTCAGGAGAGTCCAGGACGATCCTCACCGCGATGTGCGGCCACGGACACCTCGACCTCTCGGCCTATGAGTCCTACATCTCTGGTGCCGTGAGCGATTTCGACCTCTCCGATGAGGCCATCGCCGCGTCCTTGAGCAGCGTTCCCGTTCTCAGCTGAGACCCAGTAGAACCAGGTCAGGTTTTCGGGACCAAATCGAAAAGCACCCGGGTTCCCCCCTTGAGTTCTGATCGTCGGCGAACGTCGAAGCGCTCGTTGATCTGCGTCTCTATGACGGCGAGCGTGTAAGCGTCATGGGTGCCCGCGCGCTTGTGGCTCTTCAGTTCTTTCACCATCCAGTCTGATTCTGTCGGCACCTCCAAGACCACCTCAGCGCTGAGTTCATAGAGAAAATCGAGAATCGCCGCGGTTGGCACGTTGTGGGTGAGCGCCAGGTGGTGAATGACCGCGAGAGCGAGCACCAATTCTGGTCTTGAACGCTCGGTGAGGGCAGGACGCTCCACGCCCCGCCAACCGATGCCGGGGGTCGGGTCCGCAAAGTTGACCACCAGCGGAATGACGCCTTCGGTACCGTCTTCGCGAAGTGTGCGGTACAGGCGGTCTACGACCAGCGCATCGGCATCCATGGCCAGCACAAGTTCGGCGTTCTCAGCTGCGATCCGACTGAACATGCCGTCGTTGGCACCGATGTCCCAGACATGAGACCGATGGCGTTGCACCACGACTTCACCGACGAAGTCGGCTTTGCTCTGCAGGTCACTCGATGGGTAGTGGCTTCGCTGCGAGTAGTCAGCCCATGCCGAATCGGAACGATTCCAACTCAGGTTGTCGACCAACTTGCGGAGCCGGTCGACCAAGCCGACGTAGATCTTCTTGTTGTACCCGGCCTTTTTCAAATCGTCGACGGTGCCCGCAGATCCTCCGCTGAATCGTCTGTCAGCCTTGGCGTGCAACCACACATGAGGGATCAGGCCTTTGCTGGCGTGGCGGCGGCCTTGGAGCACCCTTCGAGCCTGTTCTGGGGTGATGCCGTCGACCGCGCCCCGCATCCATGGCTGGTGTGGGAGATCCTTGTAAGCCGTGAACATCAACGGGTATAGGAACATCTGACAGAACTGCCGGTAGCCCCACCAAGGCTCGCCTGCTCTGTAGCGCTCAAATGAGCTGAGGTCGATGAAAGTCGGCTTCGCGCCGACAAACTGGACGTTGTACGGCGTGGCGTCCTTGCTGGTCATGTCCTCGTCGATCGCTGCTCGCACCAGCTTGAGGGTGAGATTCGCCGCGTCCTGCAGCATGGAGAACGACCATTCGTGGGCGTATGTGATCACCTCAACGGGTTCATGTTCGAGCACCAAAGCCCACTCGGACCCATCCGGGGAGGTCGCTTCAACCGGCTCGCTTTTGACCAGATCGCCGGCCGTGCATGCGCCTCGATAGAAACTCGTCGCGCTCAATGCGGCGAAATCGGCTGACGCGGCCTCGTTGAGACCTCGCAGCACGCGGCTGCCGTCGCGCCACACCCGCGAGTCTGGATCCCGAAACGATCCGCTGTCGTAGCTAACCGCCTCCGGGCCGCTACCCGGGGTCATCACTGGGCGATTTCGTCGGGCCCGCCGACTCCTTCAGAGCCGTCTGTTTCTTCGTAAATCGGGGTTTCTTTTGAGGATTTGCTCTTGCCGAACCCCAACTTGGACAGCACGGCTCTGCCCGCAACCGCGATACCGGCGCCGCCTGCTGCCACCGCGCCGATGATCGCGCTGCCAGATGCCGGGTCCAGATAAGCGCTGTTCATCGGTATTTCACCCCCATTTTGGTTCCCGGAACCCTAACAGGAGCACGAAAGCAAGCGCCATTGTCAACTCGACCTCGCGCTTCGTCTTGGATGGTCACGCGTGGCGGTGGAAAGGTATCGGACATGAATCCCAAGGAACGCCGGGCTGTCGGCCACGTCGTGTGTCGGCTTGGGGTGCGTTGATGGCTCCGCCTGTCGTTTTGATCCACGGGTTCGCGACTTCCACCGAACGGACCTGGCGGGAACCTGGTTGGTTCGACCTGCTCAAAGACGCCCGTCGTCGTGCCATCGGCATCGACCTGTTGGGCCACGGCGACGCGCCCAAACCCACCGACCCCGAGGCCTATGACGACCTCGTGACACCTGTGCTGGAGAAGTTCCCCAACGCACCCGCCGACGTGATCGGCTACTCGCTCGGGGCTCACACAGCGCTGGGTATCGCCATGTCGCATCCAGAACGCGTGAACCGGTTGGTCCTCGCCGCGATCGGACGCAACGTGGTCGATTTCGGCGACAGCACTCCTCTGGAAGGCAACGTGGTGGAAGGCAACGTGGAAGCGCGGTTCGAAGCGTTGATAGCCGCTCCGGGCAACGACCCCGCCGCGCTGCGAGCCTGCCTCACACGAGAACGACGGCCTTTCACTGTTGAACAGTTGGGGACGGTTCAGGCACCTTGCTTGATCGTCGTCGGGAGCGAGGACTTCTCCGGGCCACCAGAGCCTCTCGCCGATGCGCTACCCGACGCCGCGGTCAAAATACTCCCGGGCATCGACCACTTCGGATTGCCCAAACAGTTCGGTTTCATCGACGCCGCCCTTGAGTTCATCGACGCCGTACCCCAATGGGATTGATCGCTCAATAGCCGGGTCAAGGCGCTGGTTTCTGTGCGGTAGCGGCGCTCGTGGGTCACACTTCTCGTGTGAAGACGTTGCTGTGGCGAATGGTGCATTTGCTGGTGCTGGCAACCTTGGCGATCAGCCAACCGTTGCTGGGCATCCTCGGCGAGAACCCGACTTTCTTCACTGCGCATTCAAGCTCGCCGGGTCAGATCGTTGTCTTCGCGGTCATCACTGCGCTCGCGCCTGCTGTCTTGCTCAGCGCGGCAATGCTCGCCGGCCACGCCCGCTCGGAGCGTTTCGGTCAGCACATCTTTCAGGGCGCAATGACGGCGCTGACCTTCTTGTTCGTCATCCAGGTCGTGGATGTGATCGGTGGATTGGCTTGGCTCGTATTTGCTGTCGCTATTGCCTGCACGTACGGCCTGATGACGCTCTATGTAAGACACGAACGGGTGCGCTCAGCGGTATCGGTGTTGGCTGTGCTGCCGCCTGTCGTCGTCGCCTATTTCTTGTTTGTCTCCCCTGCCAACAGCGTCGTCTTCCCAGACGAGGTTGAGGCGGTAACGCTTGAAACGCTGCTCGGCGCAGACCTGGACGACCTCTCCGGTCCGTCAGATCAAGACCGACGCGAGAGCGCAGTCACAGACCAGGTCGCCCCAGCCGATGGCAGCACGAGCCAAGACGAATCCGCCAACGCTGCGGACAGCCCGGACACCACCGAGCAGGTCTCGCTGGTCGAGCGACTGAACAACCGGTTTCCGCCGATCTATCTGCTCGTGTTCGACGAGTTGCCATGGCATTCACTGCTCGACGAAGCAGGTCAGATCGACTCGGTCCGTTATCCCAATTTCGCTCGACTGGGCGAAACTTCACATGTCTTCAACAACGCGACGACGGATGGATTCACCACCGAGTTGGCGGTGCCTGCCTTGCTGTCCAGCACGCTGGAGCCTCGGGCCGCGCCGGTTTATTCGATGTATCCCGACAACCTGTTCACCTTGCTGGGCGGGGTGTACGACGTCTCGTCTTGGGATCCTCTTGTCGATCTCTGCCCCGACTCTGTGTGCAACGGCTCGGCGCCGGAGCGGGTTCTTGAACTGCTCGCGCTCGACACGACTGATTCCGCCACCACGACTGTGGCTCCGGCGATCACCGTCTCGGCCAGTCCAGCGACAAATCCGACATCGCCAACCAGAGTTGCCACAACTTCGACACCTGCACCTCTGCCTGAGCTGCCAGACGACGAAACCGGAGGTCGCAACAATGGTTCGTTGTCGCTGTTGCTCCAAGACGCCGCGATCGTGTTCGGGCATCTCGTAGCGCCGGAAGGTATGGACCTGGGGCTGCCCTCAATCGGAGCCGGATGGGGCAATTTCGGAAGGGGGTTGACCACGACCGCCCCGACCGCGACCACCAGCACAACCACGACCACCACGACGACTGCCCAAGAATCAACGCCCACTACAGGAACCACGCCGAGAACTACTCAGACCACGGCCACGACAAGCACTTCGCTTTCTTCGGACACGAGCCAGACCAAGAGCGCACTCGATATCGCCACCGAGGCGGAGGTCACCGCCGGCACAGATCCCGTAGACCCTGAGCGCATAGCCGCGGAACGAACCGCGTTTCTCGACAGCCTGATCTCCCTGGACACGCGGGTCTTCGATTTTCGAAGAGAGGTTGCGGCGATCGGGCCACTTGATCTCCCCCGCCTGCACTACCTCCATGCGTTGTTGCCCCATGTGCCTTGGCGGCTGAGGCCCGACGGCTCGAGCTATGCCGACATCGGTCTTCCGGGGTATTTCTCGAAATGGGACAACGACCGCGTCAAAGCGCTATTCGGACAGCAACGCCACCTGCTGCAACTCGGCTTCGCCGACCACCTCCTCGGAGAATACCTGGATCGCCTCGAAGCAATCGGAGACCTCGATCGCGCAATGTTGATCGTCACCGCGGACCACGGAGTGTCCTTTGTAGCGGGCGAACGATCAAGGGGCGTGAACGAGGTCAACGTGGGTGGAATAGCGGGTGTACCGCTGCTGTTCAAAGAACCGGGACAGAGGACTGGGACGGTTCAAGCCCAACCTGTGCGGCTTGTCGACATCGTGCCCACAATCGCAGCGCTGCTCGAAGTTGAAGTGCCATGGGCAGTCGCGGGGCAGGACATGTTCCGCCCTCAGGCGGCCCCGGACCGTGCGGTAGGCGGAACTGGCGGCTCGGTGAAGGTGCCGGAGAATTTCACGACGATCACCGACGAACTGGCGGCAGACATGCACGAAGTGTTCGGTGACGGCCACTCGGGCAGCCTTTACGGACTCGGCGGGGCACATCACTTGATCGGAACTCGGGCGCTGGACAATGCCACTGAATCGTCAGCACATTGCTGGGTCTATGAACGGCCCACGTCGATTCCCGAAGCTGACGGGTCGATTGGCTATGTGTTCGGGCTGATCGACGCCCCGCCCACCGGTGATCCGATCGCGTTCGCGATCGTGGTGGACGGCGTCGTGGCTGGTACAGCGCGGTCCTTCGGAGACGGCCCGCCGCACCGTGTGTTCGCCATCGGCGATTCACAGTATTGGCGGGGTGCAGACCCAGTCGTTGAACTTCACGAGATCGTCAATTCACGCCTCGCTCCAATCCCAGCTTGCGCAGGGTGATCGGGCCTACAGAACCACGTTGAGGTTGAAGCGGGAATTGACCGCCGATGCGGCCAGAATGATCGAATAGCAACCCGGGTCGACCACCCAATCGTGCACCTCTGGATCCCAGCGAGCAAAGGAACGATCCTTCAACTTGATGCGGGCGATCCCGGTCGCACCTGGAGCCAGTTCCAGCTTCGCAAAGCCGGCGAGTTCCTTTATGGGCCGAGCCACAACAGCATGAGCGGGCGCGACATAGGCCTGTACAACCTCGCTGCCCGAACGTTGCCCGATGTTCGTGACCGGCATCTCGACGGTCAAGTCCGTGCCTGCGCCACGAACGGAGGGTCTGCCCCACTCGAACGTGGTGTAGGACCCGCCATGACCGAACGGAATCATCGGTTTGACGCCGCGAGCGTCATATGAGCGGTAACCGACGAATATCCCCTCGCCGTAACGGACCACTCCCGCCTCACCCGGATAGTTCAAGAACGCGGGTGTGTCGCGCTCGTCGCGAGCCCAGGTGGTGGGCATGCGCCCCGCCGGTTCGGCATCACCCAGCAGCACGTCTGTGATCGCGTTGCCCGCTTCCTGCCCTGGATACCAGACCAATAGCGCCGCCGAGACGTCGTCGAACCACGGCAACGACATGGGCGCACCGCAATTGAGGACCACCACAGTGTTCGGGTTGGCCGCAATGACCCTCCGGACGAGTTCGTCCTGCTGGTTGGGCAGATCAATCGAGTCGCGGTCCCCTCCCTCCGATTCCCACTCAGCGTTCGAACCCACCACGACCACCGCGGTATCGGCTTGGGCAGCAAGAGTCGCAGCTTGATCGAGGCCCACCTCAGGCTCAAGATCAGCCAGCTCAACGCCAAGATCCATAATGCAAACCCAATTTCCCGCTTCACGGGGCAGATGGTCCAAGCGGATCCGGTAACTGCGACCCGCCTCGAGATCGGCGAAGCCATCGCCGCCATGCAACCCCAGTCCCGCGCTGAATGTGCTGACGGCGTTGTCAGCCACAAGCTCGTCGTCGACAAACAGCACCGCGTGCGCGAAACCGAGTGCGCAGAACCGGTGGCGGCCGGTGGTCGTCGGAGTCATGGTGAAGGAGAGTCGCACCGACATCGTTTCGATCCCGTCGGGCCAGCGCTCACCGAACCACACGTTGAACGGGGAAGTTCCGATCTCGACTGCGAACGGCTCGCCGTCAAAACCGACTCCCTCGAACAATTCAAAGCTCACCTCGCCGTCATCGATCCACTCCGGAGCAATCGCTGAGGCCCGGCGACGCATGTCGATTCCGGGTGCAACGCCGACTATCCGGTCACCCATGCGCTCCTTCATCGCCTCGGCCACCGTGGTGGCGCGGTGCGGCTCCAAACTGGCAGATCCTCCGCCGAGCATGGCGGTGTCGTTCACGCCGGGTCCAATAAGCGCGACCGTGCCGTCACCCGCGAGCGGCAGAAGACCGCCGTCGTTGCGCAGCAAGACCATCGACTCCGTAGCCGCTCGCCGCGCCAACACACGATGCTCGGGCCGTTCAATGTGCTGTTCGGTGTGGTCAGTCGGAGACCCGATCCGACCGGCCCAGTCAAGAAAACCAATAATGCGCCGCACCTTGTCGTCGATCAGGTGCTCAGCCACTTCGCCCGATTCCACGGCCGCCTGAAGCAACCCTCTGCCCCAAAACCTTCCGGGTCCTGGCATCTCAAGATCGAGGCCGTGCCGAGCGGGGCCCACGGTCTGTTTGATTGCTCCCCAGTCCGACACCACAAAACCAGCGAATCCCCACTCGTTCTTCAGGAGTTCGACCAAGAAATCCGGATGTGCACAGGCATGGTTGCCGTTCACGAAGTTGTAGGCACCCATCACGCTGCGAACACCGGCCTCTTTCACCGCTGCCTCGAAGGGAGGCAGATAGATCTCGCGAAGGCTTCGCTCGTCGACTTCCACGTTGATGGTGTGACGCTCGAACTCCTGGTCGTTGGCAACAAAATGTTTGACGCAAGCGCCGACGCCCTGACTCTGGACACCGGTGATATAAGAGACTGCCATCGCCGAGCTGAGCTCCGGATCCTCGCTGTAGGACTCGAAGTGGCGCCCGCCGCGAGGCGACCGATGGAGGTTCACGGTCGGAGCCAGCAGCACATCCACCTTGCGATCCTTGGCTTCCATCCCGAGCGCGACACCTATCTCTTCCACGAGGCTGGGGTCCCATGTGGCGGCGATCGCTGACGGACCTGGGATCAGCAGGCCTGGCCCCATGGCTCTGCCTCGGACGCCGACAGGGCCGTCGCTGAGACACCACTCCGGAATCTGAAGACGTTCACAGCCCTTCACGATCCAGGCGGTCTCCCCCACCACCATGGTGCACTTCTCTTCCAGCGTCATCTGCGCAATCAACGCCTCGATGTCGGTCATGGTGTTGCTCCTATTGGTTGACGAGACGCCAGGCCGGCCATGAAGGCGTAGTACGCCGGTTTGGGTTTGAGGTCTCGGTCGAACAGCAGGGGTTGGTTCGGGCTAGCAGCGTCGAAGGGAGGAAAGCTATCAAGCCAGGTGTGACTGTCGGCCGCGCCCCAGAACATAACGCCGCGGACGGCCGGCACCGCGGCAAAGACCTCTGCCAGCATGTTGTAAGAGTCGGCTTGCGCACCGAGAGGGTCCTGTTCGTCAGCGAAAAGACCGATTCTCATATCCATCTCCGTGATCTCGATGAACAGCCCAAGATCCTCTATGCGACGCAGAAATCGGTCCAATGCGACTGGATCGGGGGTCCCCATGAGCATGTGCCCCTGCAGCCCGATGCCATCGATCGGCGTTTCGACATCAAGGAGTCTTCGCACGAAGTCAACGAATTCCGAGGCGCTCCGGCCGTCGTATTCATTCCAGGAGATCTGTTCGTTGAGGACTAATTCAGCTTCGGGGTCGGCTGCTCGGGCGAGGCGGAACGACTCAACCACATACTCCTCGCCGAGAGTCTCAAAGAAAACGTTCTTGTCGAGTCCTGTGCCGCTGTAGGCCATTGGCTCGTTGACCACATCCCAGACCGCCACCTTGCCCCGGTAGCGGGCAGCAACCGTGGAGATGTGCTCCCGCATGAGCCTGAGCAGGGTCTTTCGCTGATCGCTGCTGGCGCGAAGGGTCGATTCGAGGTTGTGTGGCCGACCACCGCGTCCCCAGACAAGGGCATGGCCGCGAAGGCGCATGTCGTGCCGCTCGGCGTACTCGGCGAAAGCATCGGTCAACGTGAAGTCGTAGTCGCCCACGAATTTCGCCAGGCGGTTCCACTTGAAGGCGTTCTCGGCACCGATTCCATTGAATTCTCGGCTCACAAGCTCTGCGTGCGGGCCTGTCGGTGCCGATATCGCGGCACCAATGTAGAAGTCGCGCACTTGAGCCACTTCGCGCAGGCTTTGCGGCATTGTCAGGCGATCGGCCAAACGAGCCTCCCAGCCTGCCAACGACGGCGAGTCAAGCGGACTCAGAAAACCCAACGACTGAGGCTGGCTGGCTACAGCCGCCGAAGACTCGCTCAGCGACATGAACGAACTCAGGACCGACATCGCCATCAGGTCTCCTTCGATGCGCATTCGCCCCTCCATAAACGCCTTCATGGAGTCGAACCGACCGGAGAAGATGAGAGGCGCGTCCTCTTGTGAGACAACGACGGTCGATGTCGCCTCACCTTCATCTGGGAGCAGCTCACACTCGCCATCGACGATCACCAACCGGTGGACATCGCGTCCATCTGGCCTCTCGACCACGAACTGGTAGGTGGCAGTGATATCGCTGTCGCCCTCGTTGATCTTCCGGGCGGTTCTTTCCAAGATTTGACGCAGCGATAGTTCGTCAGACACGAATGCTCTTTCCCACTGGACATTTCCTACCATCGGTATATTATCTCTCCCAAGTGACCGGTGTCACTATGGGGGAAAGACCATGAAATCCAGCAAACGAATGCTCCGAATCACGAGCGCGCTTATAGCGCTCGCCACGATCATTGCCGCCTGCACCACAGGCGACAGTGCAGACGTCAGCGACGATGTCGCTGACGCAACCACCACGACGACCGCCGCGCCCGACAACGAACCAGAACCCGACGCACCCGAACCCCAGCCCGAATCCGATGAACCCGACGAGCCCGACGCACCCGAACCCGAGCCCGAACCGGAACCCGAGCCAGTGGTTGAAGAACCCCGTACCGCCAGTTTCAGGGGCATAACCGAGGACACGATCCACATCGGCGTCGGGTTTTGGGACACCAGTGTCTTCGGCTTCGGCTTCTTCGGCGATCCCGACTTGGTCTGGTCCGCACTCATCGACGCCGTCAACGCCAGAGGAGGAGTCAACGGCAGAAACCTCGAATACACAGTTGCCGGTTTCAACCCTGCCTCCAACGAACAGATGCTCGGCGCCTGCATCGCCCTGACCGAAGACGCGCAGGTATTCGCCGTCCTCGGAGGAATGCGCGGCGATGCCAACTACTGCGTCTCCGAACAGCACGAAACGATCCACCTCGGTTCCCAAGTCAGCGCCGAGGGCGAAGCTCTTGAACGAGCCAGAGCACCGATCGCCGGATTCTTCTCCGCCGGCAACGTGCGCGAGAGCTCCTTCATCGCAGAGCTGGAAGCAATCGGATGGTTCGACGGTGCCCAGTCCATCGGAGTCCACTACCCCGGTGATGCAATTGCTGACCGGCTCGCAGACGAAGTCGCACAAGCAATGCGTGATCTAGACCTCGATCTGGAATTGGTCCTCAACATCGACGATCTCGTGCTCGACGAAGACACACTCGAATCGCAGACCGACATCATGCGCGAGCAGGCCCGATCCGCGGACCTCGACCGGATTATCATTTTCGGGCCCGCGGCAACCGGTCTCATCACCTATGGCGAACTCGATGTGGATCTCGCCGCTGTCGATTCCAACAACTTCACAACAGCCATCAACGCAGGAATCGATCCTGCCCACCTAGACGGCACAATCGCCACGACTGACCGCATCAGCCTGGCATCAGACCCCATTGATGCCGCCACCCAGCAGTGCCTCGATGATGCCCAAGCCGCCATTAGTGACGTTCGCTTCGAACGGCCAGGTCCAGGTGTGGTCAACAACGCCGACGACCCCAACTATTGGCCCTACACCGTGCTCGCTTGCCGAGACCTCTACCTGTTCGTCCAGGCTGCTGCCGCGGCCGGGGTCAACCCCACCAACGACAGCTTCAGAGCCGGAATCGAGTCGCTCAGCAACACATCGCTGCCACAGATCCCGTTCGTCTCGTTCGCGCCGGGCAAATACAACGGTGGTGACACATTGCGGCTGGTGATGTTCGATGCCGACGCGGACGAGGACGGCGAACTCATCCCCCTCGGCGACCCCGTCGACCTCACTCCGTGAGCGGCACAACCCGACCCAGCCCACGCTCTCATCGCCGCCATCAGTGACCACCCAGGACCCGGACCAGCCCACTACTGACCGAGAACCGTCCGGGTTCGCGGAGTTGACCCAGGCTGTGCTCGCCGAGCAAACCGCTCGTGAATCCGCCGCTGCGCAAGCCGACGCGACTGAGATTCGGCCCGACGAAGAACTCCCCGGGGTCGGCGACGAGCCGCTGTCGTTTCGAGAGGGCGTAGCCGCAGGTGGTGTCGGAGTGATCGCCGTGCTCGGCACCCTCGATGCAACCGATGCGCTGCAGATCGCCATTCCTCGCCTGCTCGGACCGGAAATCCAAGCCAGTTTGGGAGTGTCCGACGCCGGGCTCGCCGTGGTCAGTATCGGCGGGTTGATCAGCTCCACCCTGTTCGCCGTACCGATGGGGCGGCTAGCGGACCGCATCGACCGGATGAAGCTTGTGGGGTGGGCCACGCTCTTTTGGAGCTTGGCGATGTTCGCTCGCGGCTTTCAAGCCACCGCTCTCGGCTTCTTCCTGATCGGCCTGGTCATGGGAATCGGGACATCGAACACCTTCCCTGTACAGGGCGCGGTGCTCGCTGATGCCTACCCGATCCAGACCCGAGGCCGAATCTACGCGGTGAAGAACGTACTGGGCCGGGCCGGAGAACGCATCGCGCCTTTGCTGGTCGGTGCTCTCATGCTCCTCGTCGACAACAATTGGCGGTGGGCGTACTGGGTGTTCGCCTGGCCGATAGTCGCGCTGGGGATCTGGGCCCTCTTCGTTCCCGATCCACCCCGCGGAAAATACGAACAGCTTGCGACCATCGGCGAAGTGATGGAAGAAGACCCCGACCAACCCAAGGTTTCGGTGAGCGCGGTGTGGCACCGATTGATGGCGATTCGCACGCTGAAGCTGGCCTGGATCTCATTCAGCATCATCGTGTTCTCGATAATCGGGCAGAGCTTCCTGGTCAACCTCTACCTCGAGGACCGTTGGGGGCTCTCGCCTTTTGCACGAGCGATGATCGGGTTCGTTCCTGGAATGCTCGCCTTCGCGGCCGCTCCGTGGGCCGCGAGCCGCTATGACGACCTGTACCAACAGAGCCCGGCCAAGGCGCTCGCCTGGGTCGGCGCGTTGTTCTTCCCGATGGCAGCCGCCATACCGATCCAGTTCTACATGCCCCACCCTGTGCTTTTTGCGATCGTAGGCATCATTCCGTCGGTGCTCGCAGTTGTGGTCTTCGGGATGATCTCGCCGCTCCTGGTCGGTGTCGTGCCGTATCGGTTGCGCGCCCAAGCCACCGCGCTGTCGATCATGGTCATCTTCCTGGGTGGTGGCGTTCTCGGTCCGATCGTCGCCGGCCTGCTGTCGGACGCCACTTCAGAACGCACCGCGATACTCATCGTGGCGATCCCGTTCAAGATCCTCGGCGGGATACTGCTCATCTGGGGCGCTCGCCATATCCGCCACGACCTGTCTCTGGTGGTTGACGAGATCGAAAAAGACAAGGCCGAACTCGATTGGCGCACAGCTCATCCAGATGACATTCCCGCCGTCTCGCTGCGCGACATCGACTTCTCCTATGGACCCGTACAGGTTCTTTTCGGGGTGGACCTGCGAATCGAACCGGGCGAGACGCTGGCCCTGCTCGGCACCAACGGTGCCGGCAAGTCGACCATCCTGCGGGTCATCAGCGGCCTCGCCGTTCCATCGCGGGGAATCGTCGAACTCGGCGGCCGAGACATCACCCTCACATCGCCCCAGACACGCGTCGGCCTGGGCATTGCGCAACTCCCCGGAGGGAACGCGGTCTTCGGTCCGATGTCGATCCACGACAATCTCCGCACCGCGGGGTGGAGCCTGCGCAAAGACGGAACCGTCCTAGCCGATCGCATCGCCGAAGTGCTCAAAACGTTCCCGATGCTCGCCGAGCGGCTCGACGAACCGGCCAACGAACTCTCTGGTGGACAGCAACAGATGCTGGCGCTTGCCATGGTGCTGATCCACAAACCCGAGATCCTGCTCATCGACGAACTGTCGCTGGGCCTCGCACCCACGGTTGTCGCCGATCTGCTCGAAGTCGTGGAACAGCTTCGCGAACAAGGCCAGACGATGATCATCGTCGAGCAGTCCCTCAACGTGGCCGCGGCGATTGCGGATCGTGCCGTGTTCATCGAGAAGGGTCATGTGCGTTTCGACGGACCCATTCGCGAGCTCGCCGCGAGGGGCGATATCGCCCGCGCGGTGTTCTTGGGTACCGCGAGAGATTCAACCTCAGACAGCGACGACGAAACCCCGGATCCCGATCAAAACCCCGACACGCCGTGATACTCGGACTCGAATTCGGACGCCAGTTCGTCTTCATCGGCGCAGTGCACGGGCTTGCTTACGCGCTGCTCGCTCTCGGTGTAATCCTGGTCTATCGCTCCAGCCGCGTCATCAACTTTGCGGTCGGCGCCACAGGAGTGCTCGCCGGCCAAGTGATGTCGCATCTCGTGATCCGTTACAACACCCCTTACTGGGTTGGGTTTGTGGTCTCAGTATTGGCCGGAGCAGCTTTCCTTGGAGTCGCAGAACTCACGGTCGTGCGTCGCCTCTTCACCGCGCCGCGGGTAATCCTGCTGGTGGCCACGATCGGTCTGGCGCAGTTGGCCCAAGCCCTGATGTTCGCTCTTCCAGAGCCATCTGCAGAAGACAACCGCAACGACTATCCAACGCCGTGGGCACAAGAGTTCGAGTGGTTCGGTATCCGGATCGAGGGCGGCGAACTGCTCTTGTTCGTTGTGTCCGCAGTCGCGGTGACTGCGCTGGCACTGTGGATGAGTTATTCGGCCTGGGGCCGCGCGATCCGCGCCTCGGCGGCCGAACCTGACCGAGCGCGTCTCGTCGGAATCAACCCGGAAACCGTGTCGACGATCGTCTGGGCTCTCACGGGCGCGTTCGCGGGCATGGTTGCCGTGCTCCAGGAAGCAGGCAGCAGCCGAGCCTTTCTGCTGTCAAGTCCGGGGCCATCACTGATGACCAGGGTGTTGGTGGTGGCCGTCATCGCTTCGTTCATATCGTTTCCGAGGGCGGTGGTTTCAGGCATCTTGCTCGGCGTGGTGGAAGCTCTGGTGAGGCTCAACTATCCGCTCGACCTTGGTCGGTTCGAAGCTCTGCTGTTGGTGTCGGCGATTGCCGGAGTCTTCGTGACCACTCGCCGTGCCACCAGCGACGAGCGCGAGTCGTTCAGCTTTGCACCGAGGGTACGGCCGATACCACCTGCTCTGCGCGATGTGTGGTGGGTACGACACCACACGAAAATTCTTGGAACGCTGGCTATTCTCGTCGCAATTGCTGTGCCGGTGTTTGTCACCACAGCGAGCCGCACATTCCGTTACAGCGAGATTCTCCTCATGGCTCTCGCAGCCCTGTCGCTGGTGATACTGGTGGGCTGGAGCGGTCAGATTTCTCTCGGCCAGGGTGCGTTCGCCGGGCTCGGCGCGCTCATCACCGCGGCTCTTGTGAACGGCAACGACTTGGGCCTCGGAGCGTTCGGATTCGACTGGACCCTGCCACTGCCCGAACTCCATTTCCTATGGGCGCTGGCCTGGGCCACCGCCGCAACCGCGCTGGTGGCGGCATTGATAGGACTCGGCGCTTTGCGGGTGCGGGGCTTGCTCCTAGCGGTTGTCACTCTCGCGTTGGCGGTGAGCGCGGAGAAGTTCTTCTTCCGCCGGCCCTTCCTCAGCGGTGGGAGCACCACCTCAGCGTTGCTTGAGCGAGCCGCTATCGGGCCTTTCGACCTCAAACCGCAACGCACCTACTACTACCTGGCCCTGCTGGCCCTAGTGCTGGCAGTCCTCTTCGTTGCGAGAATCCGCGCCAGTGGGATCGGGCGGCGAATCATCGCCGTGCGCGAGAACTCCGACGCTGCAGCCTCCGCCACAGTGTGGCCCACCAGTTCCAAGCTCACAGCCTTCGCGCTCAGCGGGGGGGTAGCCGGATTCGCCGGAGGGTTGCTCGGAGGACTCTATGTCACGGTGCTCTTCGCCTTCTTCGCTGTGGAAACCTCGGTCCGAATCCTCGCCATCTCGGTAATCGGTGGTGTCGGTTCGGTGGCTGGACCCGTGCTGGGTTCGCTCTGGGTTGTCGGCATGCCTGCGTTTTGGCCCGACTCGGCGATCGTGCCGCTCCTCACCAGCAGCCTCGGCATCCTCATTCTGTTGATGTACGCGCCCGGAGGTTTCGTTCAACTCTGGTTCGCTGCACGCGATTCGTTCTTTGCGTGGTACGCCACGCGGCTCCCAACTCCCGACCCTCCCAAACGCCGTCTCCCCGAACCCGCCGGCGTGGCCCCACCCCCACACGAAGTCGCTCTGGCCGCAACCAAAGTCACGGTCGAGTTCGGCTCACGAGTCGCCTGCAACAATATTGATCTTGAGGTGCGCCACGGTGAGATCGTCGGGCTCATCGGCACCAACGGGGCAGGCAAGACGACTTTCATGAACGCCGTCTCAGGATTCGTGCCGGCCACCGGTTCCATAGAGATCTTCGGTACCGATGTCGCCAAACTGCCTCCTCATCGACGTCACGCACTGCACCTCGGCCGTACCTTTCAGGCCGCCACGCTGTTCCCGGACCTGACCGTGCGGGAGACCGTGCAAATCGCGCTCGAAGCCACACAACGCACCCGCTTCGTCACCTCGACCGTACCGTTCTATGGCCGAGGCCACGAAACCAGACAAGCCGCAGCAGCCGATGACCTGATCGACTTCTTGGGCTTGGGCGACTACGCCAACGCTTTCGTAGCCGAACTCTCCACCGGCACCCGCCGAATACTCGAACTCACCTGCCTCGTCGCCGGGGGCAACCGAATGTTGTGCCTCGATGAACCGACCGCGGGCGTAGCCCAACGCGAAGCCGAAGCTCTGGTGCCGTTGCTTCAGGGGATTCGCCGAGAACTCGACGCCTCGGTTCTCGTCGTTGAACACGACATGCCCTTGATCATGTCGATCAGCGATCGAATCTACTGCCTCGAACGAGGCTCGGTCATCGCTGTCGGACCCCCAGAGCAGGTTCGCGACGACCCAGATGTCATCGCCAGCTACCTCGGCACCGACCAACGTGCCATCGATCGATCCGATTCAGGAGTCACAACATGACAGCACTAGCAACCCCGCCGCTCACCCCGAAGTCCGTCGCCACCCGAAAGCTCCTTTTGGATCTGGCTGCGGACATGTTCATCGAGCACGGCTATGCCGCGATATCGCTGCGCGACATCGCTGATGCGGCCGGACTCACCAAGGGCGCGATCTACGGGCACTTCCGTTCCAAGGGCCAACTTCTCGTCGAGGTGATCCGCTCGGAACTGGCCCAGCGCGACAGCTTGTTTGACCTTGACGAGGCCGCGCAGGACCCGGACAAGCTGTTCGATCTGTTCATCAGCCCCGGGAGCCGTGAACTTCGCCTGTTGCAGACCGACGCGGCCGCGGCTGCTCGCCACGATCCAGATGTTGCGGACGGCGTTGAGGAAGTCTTCGCTGAACGAACGCGCTGGATCCTCGACACGCTCTCGGAATATGCCGACCCCGACACGGTTGTGTTCGTCATCAACGCCCTATCGTCAGGAATCGGAGTTCAGGAAGCTCATGGCCGCGACGTGCCCGATGTTGAGGTGTGGCGCAAGACCCTGTCTGCAATGTTTGAAGCGCTGTCCCGTCTTCCCAGTAAAGATCCCAGCCAAGGAGACACATGACCGAGACCTACAAGGATCCGACCGCCTCGATCAACGAACGAGTCGCCGACCTGCTCGAGCGGATGACCCTTCAGGAGAAGGTCGCCCAGCTTGGGGCTGTCTGGGTCACCTCGCTGGTGGTGGACGAACGCTTCGACCCCGACCAAGCCGCCGAAGTTCTCTCAGACGGCATCGGACAGGTCACCCGGATCGGCGCCAGCACAGGGTTGTTGGCCAACGAATCGGCCCAACTGGCCAACTCCATCCAGAAGGTGCTCGTTGAGAACACCCGCCTCGGCATCCCCGGAGTGATCCACGAAGAAGGCGTCGGCGGATTTCTGCATCGCGGAGCGACCACGTTCCCGCAGGGACTTGGTCTCGCGGCCACCTGGAACACATCGCTGATCGCCGAGGTAGCCCGGGTGATCCGAACCCAGATGCTCGCCGTCGGTGCTCGCCACAACCTCTCGCCGGTGCTTGATGTCGCCCGCGACCCGCGCTGGGGTCGCGTGGAGGAGACCTACGGCGAATCGCCCGAACTCTGCGGGCAGATGGGTGTGGCATACGTGAAGGCAATCCAAACCGACAACCTCGCCGACGGGGTCGTCTGCACCGGCAAGCACTTCTTGGGTTACGCATATTCGCTCGGCGGCCGCAACCACGCTCCGGTCCATCTCGGTGGTCGAGAACTACGCGAGGTGTACGCCGCGCCGTTCGCCGCAGCCATTCGAGAAGCGGGCCTTGCCTCGATGATGAACAGCTACTCGTCGATCGATGGCGTACCCGTTGCCGCCAGCCGCGAGATTCTCACCGATCTGCTCCGCGGCGAACTCGGCTTCGACGGCACGGTGGTTGCGGACTACTTCGCAGTCATGCAGCTGTTCTTGAACCACAAGACTTCCGCGGATGCACAGGGAGCTGCGGTTGCAGCTTTGGGCGCCGGGTTGGACATCGAACTGCCGGCGCTCGACTGTTACCAGCACATCGGTGCCGCGGTGAGCGAGGGGCTGTTCGACGGGGCACTGGTCGATGAGTCCTGCGCCCGCGTATTGGCTCAGAAATTTTCGTTGGGACTGTTCGAGAATCCCTATGTGGATGCCGACGCCGCGCTCACTGTATTCGACACTGCCGAGCAGCGCCGCCTGGCACGCCGTGCTGCCGCAGAAGGTGTGGTGCTGTTGAAGAACGACGGCGTCTTGCCGCTTGACCCTTCGGTCGCGCGGGTGGCGATGATCGGCCCTCACTGCGATGATCAGCGGCTGTTACAGGGCGACTACCACTATCCCGCACATCTCGAGATCATCTACCAGGGCCGGATCGCGGAGGTCGCCGAACAGCTCGCAGGCATCGGTGCGCCAACCCAAGGCGACGGCACAGGAACAGATCAGTTGCCAGAAGCCAGCGGAGCCTTTGCGCCGGGTCCTCACTACACACCCCATGTCACCCCGCTCGCCGGGTTGCGCTCCGCACTCAGCGAAACCGAGGTTGCTTATTCGCTTGGCTGTGCCGATTCAGGCGATGACACTTCCGGAATCGCCGCGGCTGTACAAGCCGCCGCCGCGGCCGATGTCGCCGTTGTCTGCGTGGGCGCCCGTTCGGGCCTGGTAATGGACTCCACCGTCGGAGAAGCCCGCGACGTGACCGACCTCGATCTCCCCGGGGTGCAATCCCAGTTGGTCGCCGAGGTGGCGGCGACCGGAACCCCCACGGTTGTAGTGGTGATAAGCGGCCGAGTCCACACCCTCGAAGCCGAGGCCGAAAGCGCAAACGCGGTCTTGTGGTCGATCCTTCCCGGTGAAGAAGGTGGCAATGCCATCGCCGACGTACTGACGGGCGCCGTGAACCCCGCCGGCCGCTTGCCGGTGACGATGCCGAAACATGTCGGCCAGGTGCCGCTGCACCACGACATGCGCAATCGCGGCGACCGCTCGGAGTTTTACGGCGATTATGTTGATCGCGACGTCGCAGCCCTCTATTGGTTCGGGCACGGACTCTCCTACACCAGCTTCAGTTACGGCGAACCCGAGGTGCAAGCAGGCTCGACAACATCCCCCACCATCGTCTCGGTGGCGGTCACCAACACCGGTGACCGAGACGGCGACGAAGTGGTCCAGCTGTACGTGACAGACGATGTCGCCTCAGTGGCGAGGCCGTTGCGCGAACTCATCGGGTTCGCCCGGATCGGAATTGCCGCGGGTGACACGCGAACCGTCACCTTCACGGTCGACCCGAGCCGCCTGGCGTTCCACGGCGTCAATATGGACCTCATCACCGAGCCTGGCACTTTCACGTTCCACATCGGCCGGTCCTCGTTCGACCCCGAAATGCGCGAAACCACGGTCACGCTCAGTGGAGACGTCGCTGAATATGACTGGCGCTCAATCGTGACCACAACCGCAGAAGTGACCTGAGTCTCAGGACCACACCATCGGCAGCGGTTCAGTGGAGGCCGACACCGCGTCGCCGGCGCGCAGCACCTCCACCCAATCCTGGTTGGGCGACCGCAAGCCCTTGGTGGCGGGAGGGGCGAAGTGAAACACCATCGCCGCGCGCATGTCGTTCGAGTTGTTGTCGGTGGATCGGTGGCGCAGGCGAGAGTGGAAGAAAAGCGTGTCGCCGGGCTCCATGAGCACTACCTCCTCGGCGCTGGTGTCCGCGTCGACTATCTCCACATAGGCCAGACCAGCATCGGGACGAGTGTCACGCACGGCGTCATGAATGACCTCGGTGTGAGAACCGGGCACTACCCACAGCGGCCCATTTTTGAGGGTGGCTGCGGTGCAGGCAATCCACACGCCGACCTGGGGCAGCGGTGTCATCCGGAAGTAGAAGTCGTCCTGATGCCAGGGCTGGCCCAAAGCACCGGGATGCTTGAAGATGAACTGGGACAAGAAACAATCGATATCAGGGCCGATCATCTCAGCAAGTATCGAGAGCAAACGGGGATCGGTGGCGCTGGAGCGGAACACTTCTTCGGTGCGCATGACCCGAAACAGCTTGGCCAGTCGATCCTCAGGTTCCGGTTGATCAGCGAGCCTGCGCTCAGGGGTTGGCCACAGGTCCGGCCGTTGCGCTCCCTGGTCGATCGTTCTCACGAGTTCGACAACACGCTCGATCATCTCTTCCACGACGGAACGGGCGTAGAAGCCTCGCTCGATGAAGAAACCCCGATCGTTCCAGCTTTGTGCTTGGGCCGCGCTCATCGCCATGGTGCAAATATACCGACGGACTATTTCCGGCTCAAGCCACTTGGTCCTGCTAGTGACGAATGAGGGTGTGGACCTTGACCGGGTCGGCGAAACCCCGCAGCATCCGGCGGCCAGCGGGAAAAGTCTCGAAACCGTCGACACCGACAAGATGCGAGGCCATGTCTGACGACACCAGGATCTCACCAGGCACGGCCTGGCGCGCGATACGCGAAGCCAGGTTGACCACCGGCCCGTAGTAGTCACCTCGGCGGTTGACGACCGGCCCGAACGTGACTCCGCCATGGGGCGTCACGTCTCCTTCGTTGTCAAAGGCGTCGATCAGATCCATGGCGATCGTCGCAGCCGCGGCCGCGTCGTTGGCCACGAACATCACCTCGTCACCGAGATGCTTGACGGTGTGTCCTCCACTGGCAGCCACGATGTCCAGCGAGCGGTTCTCAAAACCCGACACCAGGTCGAACAGCTCCCCCATCGATACCTCAGAAGCACGCGCGGAATACCCCACAATGTCGACGAATCCAACCGCGAGCAGACGCTCGGATGGACTCCCCTGGACCTGCGTGGCCTGCAAGCGCTCAGCGGCGTCGGAGATGTGATGTCGAATCAGCGCGGTCAACAACTGGGGGAAGACCAGGGCATCGGAAGCTCTGTCGATGGTGAGCTTGGCCCGCTCCAATTCGTTGGCTTCCGAAACCATCATCCTCTGGTAGGCGCCCTGCTGGTACATAGCCACCGCCGCATCGGCAATTCGGCCGACAGACTCTCCGAATACCCGAAGCACCTCGCCCAACTCCTCGTATTGGAAAAACTTGCCTCCGAGCACATTCCCCAGACCCCGAACCAGTTCCACATCCCGCTCGCCGAACCGGCGTTCATCAGGATCTTTGACCGGCACGCCGGCCACCCTGTAGATCGACTCGATCACTTCAAGACCGACCCCAACTCGCTGGGCCAGTTCGCGAGCCGACATGTCCGCCGTTTTCCCATACACCAACTCGATCGCCAACTCCCACAACTCGCCGATCTGTATCGCACCGACCATCTGTTCGATCGTGGCTCCGTACGAAGCCAACAGTTCAATCAGTTCTCGGCGAGTATCCGCGTCCGACGACGCCGGGTCATAGAGTCCAGCGGCCACGACCGCGTCCCAGTCCACGCTCACCGCTTTAGTGTGCCCCATCCGCGGGCGCATCGCGCCGCAACCCGTTACGCGACCAGAGTTGCGAGCGTAGCTAGGATCGCGGGGTGACGAGAGCGACCGCTAGATGCCTGTAGCAACATTTGGGACCTTGGGACTCATCACAGAGATCCCAGCCGCTCCCCCGCTGGTTCCGATCATCTACCTGCACGGCTGGGGTCGCTCGCGGAACGACTTCGCTCCTGTTGCGAACCAGCGGCCCGGAATGTTGCTGGATCTGCCCGGATTCGGTTCATCGGCGCAACCTCCGGTTGCCATGGGCTCAGCCGAATACGCAACCGCGGTTCTTGAAGCGGTAACCGAATGGACGGACTCCGAGACCGTTCTCCTTGTCGGTCACTCGTTCGGTGGACGGATCGCGCTGCAGATCGCGGCAACTGCCCCACAGTCTGTTCGTGGCCTGATCATCGCCGGGACTCCACTCTTTCGGACCGGATCACCGACGCGACCGCCTCTGGCGTATCGAGTGGCAAGGAGACTTCACAAACTGGGGCTCGCAAGCGACGCGCGCCTCGAGTCCTCCCGCAAGAAACACGGTTCGGCCGACTACTTGGCCGCTTCTGGCGTCATGCGAGAGACCTTGATCAAGGTCGTGAACGAGTCCTACGAGACCGAGTTGACACAGATTCGTTGCCCGACCGCGTTTGTGTGGGGTCGAGCCGACAGTGCCGCACCGGTCGAAGATGCCAGACAAGCCCAGCAGATCGTGGAGGGGTCGATTCTCGTGGAGCGGGATTGTGGCCATGACATTCATCTTCAACATCCGTCGCTCTTCGTTGAGTTGATCGACCGGCTCGTGCAGCAATGATCCCAATTCTTCTTGCTGTGGCCGGCGCGATGATCTGGATGCCGAAGTGGTGGCGCGTCGCTCAACGCGAGCACTACCTGCCGGGATCGGTCAACGCAACGCTTTTTCGTTGGCTTGAGACAACCGCGGTCCCCAATATGGGGCTCGCTGTGCTCGGGCTGATATCGGCGGTCGCCACGGTTCTGTTGGACGGTTCAACAAGGCTTTGGTCAACTGCCGCCGTTGTTGTGATCTCCGCTGTCACACCAGTCGGGTTCCCGCTGCGCGGCAGGACTTCCAAGCTTCGATTCACTCGGCGCATGAAGACCACCGCTGTTCTGGCGATTCTCATTTGGGGAGCTGCGCTGTGGCTGCTCAGCGTCTTCGCGACGACTTCGTCGGCCGCCGCGATCTGCTCACTGTTCGGATGTGTTGCGGTTGACGCCGCTTTAGCCGTCGCCGTTCCTTTGGAGACACGGCTTGCCAAGCGTTTCCAAACAAGCGCCGAAGAGCGGCTCCGCGCGGTTCGTCCTTTGGTGATCGCTCTCACCGGGTCCTACGGCAAAACTTCAACCAAGGAGCATTTGGCCGCGCTGATAGCGCCGATTCGTCCCACCGTCGCTTCGCCTGCGTCTTGGAACAATCAAGCCGGATTGTCACGGGCGATCAACGAGCACCTGACTCCATCCACGGAAGTCTTCATCGCTGAGATGGGTACGTATGGCCCAGGCGAGATTCGAAGGCTCTGCGGTTGGATCAAGCCGGAGATCGTGGCGATCACCGCGATCGGGCCGGTCCACCTGGAGCGGATGGGTTCGATCGACAACATCGTCAAGGCAAAAATGGAGATAGTCGAGGACGCCACGACCGTTGTGCTGAATGTCGACTCGCTGGAACTGGCGGACCAAGCCGAACGGATCGCCGACACCCGTCGGGTGATCCGCTGTTCGGGCAGACGAGACAGCGCTGCCGATGTTCGGGTATCAACTGACGACACCGGAGAGGATCTGCGTCTTGACTATTTCGCTGAGTCGTACTCCCTCGGACCGCTTCAGGCTTCGGTTCAGACTTCAAACGTTGCTGTCGCGGCGGCTCTCGCCGTGGAGGCCGGACTGCCCCCTGGTCGCCTCGGAGCGCTCGTCGAAGGGCTCGAAACCGGTGAACACCGGGCAAGTGTTTCGGTAACGGATTCAGGATTGACGATCATCGACAACACTTTCAACTCGAATCCCGCTGGTGCGAAAGACGCGCTGGCCACGCTGTTGACGCACAGTCGCGAAGGCCGCTCAGTGGTCATCACCCCCGGGATGGTCGAACTGGGACCTCAGCAAGACTCTGAGAATGCCGAATTCGCTCGGTTGGTCGTTGAATCCGGGGGTGAACTCGTCATCGTCGGGCGGACAAACCGCCGGGCGCTTCGCCGTGGCGCGTCGGCGGTTGACGGTATCGTGATCGAGGTCTCAAGCCGTGATGCTGCGCGGGAGTGGGTTCGACTCAATCTGAGCGCAGGTGACGGAGTTCTCTGGGAGAACGATCTGCCCGACCACTATCCGTAAGACCGAGGAGCCAAGTTGAAGGTCGCAGTTGTATTCGGGGGGCCGTCGCCGGAGCACGACATCAGCATTCTGACTGGCCTGCAAGCGGCGCGCGTGTTGCGCAACGCGGGCACCGACACGGGCCTCGTCTACTGGACCAAGCAGGCGAGGTTCGAACGTGTGCCCGCTGATGCAGAGGCCAATGATTTTGCCGGACCGGATCGAGAGGGTTTCGTGCCTCTGGATTTCACGATTCCCGGGGGATTCGCCGAACCAGGGCGTTTGAAGAGCCGACCGCTCGACATCTCTATCGTTTTGAACTGTTGCCACGGGGGTCCTGGCGAGGACGGGAGCCTGGATTCGTTGCTTCGTCTAGCCGGTATTCGTGTTACCGGTCCTGGTGCGCGGTCGTGCGCGGCCTCGATGGACAAATTGGCGACGACCGCAATCGCAGACGCGGTCGGTATCGACACGATCCCGAGCGTTCCGTTCGAACCCGGAACCGATTTTGCCGCTCCGTTCGATCCTCCATGGGCAGTCAAACCAAGGTTCGGCGGCTCGTCTATCGGCGTCGAAGTCGGTGTGGCCGATGTTGCGACCGTCGAGTCGCTGTCAAAGGTCGCTTCCGCGCGCTCCGGGCTCGTGGTTCAGCCATACCTCGACGGCTGGATCGATCTGAACATCGCGGTGCGCAGGTTCCCGGAGTTACAGGTTTCGGCGATCGAAAGACCTTTCGCCGACGGTGTCTACGACTATGCGACGAAATATCTGTCGGGTGCAGAGGGCATGGAATCTGCTCCCCGCGAACTGCCCGCCGAGCTACCGCCTTCGATCACCGAAACGATCGAAAACGCCGCAAAGACACTCGCCGCTGCTGTGCAGACAACCGGGGCGCCGCGAATCGATTTTCTGTGGGATGGCGAGAACACCGTCTTGTTGAACGAAATAAATCCCATCCCTGGGGCGTTCGGAATGTACTTGTGGTCCCCCGTCGGAGTGGACCGAGCGACACTGCTCACGGATCTGCTCCATGAAGCCGAGAATCAGCCCGTGCATCCAGGTTCTTGGAACACCGCAAGCGATGGCGCCGCACTGCGAGCAGCCAGCGACATAGCCACCAAACTCGCCTAGGCGATCAGCGATCAGAAAAGAGGGTCACGCGCATGAGCAGCCGAGTAGCTCGTCTTGATAGCGGGCCTTGGGGTGTTCGTGTCGCAGTGGCAATGAAGGTCGCTTTGGCACTCGCTTTCGTCGTTGCTTTGACGGTTCCGCTGGACCATCTCGAAGGCAAGGGGATGGGATTTCGCTTTCCCCTTTTCATGCTTTCAGCCGCGGTGGTTCCGGCGGCTTGGCGGCGACGGTTCGATCCTTATCCTGCGACTGCAGACGTGCTGGTGGTGGCCCCGTTCCTGCTCGACACGCTGGGCAACCTCGTGGGTTTCTACGACACCTTCGCCGCGACTGACGATGTACTGCACACCCTGAACTGGGTGCTGCTGGTGTCGGCCTTCCACGCTTGGCGATTCCGCCGAGTCGATTCTGCAAGCGAGATGTCGAGAGCCGACGCCTGGCTCTTGGGTGCGGGCATCGGGGCCTTGGCCATCGTTGGTTGGGAGATCGCCGAGTGGATCGTGGCCGAGACCGGAGCGGGAGGCGGACTCTCGTTGACCTACGAAGACACCGTCGGCGACCTTGCCCTGTCGACCGCCGGCGGCATGATCGGCTCTCTCCTCAGCGTCCGCTACTTCGCTCCCCGCTAGAGATGAATCAGTCAAGTTTTCTAAAACCTGACTAATCCGATCATAATTTATTGGAATCAGCCTACACTGCGTCCCATGACCATCGTCATGGATCAGGAAATCCTCAATACAGACCTCGCTGCTAGTAGCGCTCTAACGACGTTGCACTGGGCCCGACAGGAGTTTGGCGACGAGTTGTGCCTGCTGTCGTCGATGCAGGATGCGGTCCTGATCGATCTCGCTATGCAGGAGTCGCCCGCAATCGATGTCTTCTTTCTCGACACGGGTTACCACTTTGCTGAGACCCTGGAAACGCTGTCGATGGTCGAACAGCGTTATGGCATCACCGTCACGGTGATCGGCCCGCCTACGACAGCGAGGCGGGAACCTCTCCGTTCGGGGGAGTGCTGCGACGTCAAGCCCTCACTTCTAGACGAGGTGCTCAAAGACCGCCGAGCATGGCTCACCGGAGCGCGTAGGGCGGAAGCGGATACCCGCGCTCAACTCAAACTGGTTTCGACGGATCGACGCAACAGAACCAAGATCTCCCCGCTCGCCCAGTGGAGCGACGAGGACGTCTCCCAGTACATCCAGACCCGCAACGTCATCACCAATCCGTTGATCGATCAGGGCTATCCGTCGATCGGCTGCGCGCTCTGCACTACAAAACCGCTTCAAGACGACGGCCCGCGAAGCGGGCGCTGGAGCGGAACCGCAAGAACAGAGTGCGGCCTCCACCTCTGAACCCTCCGCACTTGGTCAGCAGCCCGATAACGGGATGCCCGACTGGTCGACTCCGAAGCTCGTGCCCACAGTTCATCGGCGTGCCTTCCTTCAGCGAATGGTGAGACGATTCGCTTGGCTCGCGATCCAGTCGGCGGTTTGACTGATCTCGGCGGTCACGGAGTCGGGCGGGCCTGAGAGGTTGATAGCGCGGGTGTGGAGGAGCTTGCCGGCGTGGCGAACCGTGACAGTGCGTTCGGGACGGCCGCCCTCGGCCAGACAGTAGATCAGGACTCCTTCGGGTAGATCGAGAGCGGTGGTGTAGGCGAGAAGCTGGTAGTAGTCGCTGTTGCGCGCGCTGGCATCAGCGGTCAGCTTGTACTTGATGTCGGCGACATATACCTCCTTGCCCTGTTTGCGGAAGACAAGGTCGGGGCGAATCTGGACCTTCCTGTTCAACCCAAGGTGATACGTAACCTGGCTAAGGACTTGGAGCCGTCCGCGAAGTGAGTGCTGGAGTCTCTGCGTGACGAAGTCCTCGAACAACTTGTCCATGTCGAGGAGGAACGATGACGCCTTTCGATTGCCGCTTTGGTCGACGAGGGTCAGGTTCTCCAGCAGGAGCCGAGCAAGGCGTAGCGCCGGTTCGTAGTGCTCGTTGAGGCGTGTGATCAGCAACCGGTCCAGATCGTCAGGCCGAACGGGGTCATCGGATACATCCTCGAGGGCAACGACCTGTTGGAGCAACCGTCGGCGATCCTCGGCTTGGACTCCCGGCACACGCAGGGCCAGTCGGGCCGCCGCTTTCACGTAACGGTTCTCGAAGATGTCGGGCGTGTACTCGTCATATCGGCAAGCGACTGGCATCGGAACACCCGCCTGACAGAACTGGGTCGCCACGTCGATTCGACCGCGCAACGCGACTAGACGTTCTTCTTCGGGACGGTACGACCGCAGCAGACCGCGGGCGAGCGTCGTCTGCAGGGTCCGCGCGAAGAAAGCCACTATTGAGGGCAACAGGTCAACGCTGGTGGCGTAGTCGAAGGCTTCCTGGCGCCACGCCTTGTTCGGGAGTCCCACTTCAAGCAACAGGAAAAGGTTCTCGGGCCGGATCTTGGGACGGATCAGGATTCGGAGATCATCAACGATGAGCGTGCCGACCATGTTCTGAGCAGTCAACGAGTAGAGACCGGGTTCGTCGGTCAGCGAGACAGCAACCGCGCCGTGCCCAGCAGCAGTGAGTCGGCTCGCTTGACTAACCGAGAGCCGCACTGTCGTCGACTCGTACTCGCGGAGTTCGATCGGCTCACTCACTCGTTCAATGGTGTTTCACTAAGAGAATCTGCAATCTCCTGCGTTTCGACGGCCGACTCGGCGGTCTCTTCGACCACGGACTCCTCGCGATAGCGCTTTATCACTTCGTTGAAGCGGAACATATCAATCTGTTCTTGGTCGCCGAAGAACTGGTCTTCGATGAACGGCTCGATGTTGTACTCCCAGATTCGACGCAGCGCCTCCTCGTCGAGGTTTCGTTGCATGAAGTAGCTCGGTCCCAACAGCAGGTGTGACCCGCCCAGTTCGTCTTTGAGTTCATCGTTCACCTGCGCGACCAACTCCGCAACCCATGCTGGCTCGCCCTTGGCTTCCAACCAATGTTCGAGCAAGTCCTCGATCGGCGGCCGGTTCGGGAAGAACGGCACGAAGTGAAACCGGCGCCGGAGCGCCGCGTCAACCAGCGCAATGGAACGGTCTGCGGTGTTCATGGTCCCGACGAACCAGAGGTTGTGCGGCAGCACGAACCCGTCGTCTGGTCGGTAGAGGGTCTGCACCGGTTCGTCGCGGTACTCGAACAGATACAGCAGTTCACCGAGAACCTTCGGCAGATTTGCGCGGTTGATCTCATCGATGATCATGATGTGGGTCTGATCTGGATTGGCACGCGCCTTGTCTGCCATGCGCGCCAGCGGACCGGGCTTCAGCCGATAGGTCAAAGAACCGTCCGCTCCTTCTTCGGGACGGTAACCCTCGAAGAAGTCCTCATATGAACTTGAGGGATGAAACTGAACGATGGCGTAATGCTCCGGGGCCAGGGTCTTTGCGAACTCTCGGGCTAGGAACGTCTTGCCGGTGCCGGGAGGGCCGTAGAGGATCAACTGACGTTTTTGCTCAAGGAGAGCTTGGATGTCCTCAAAGAAGCTGCGATCGATCAGTAGTTCTTTGGCCAGTTCACCGAGCGCATCGCGGTCATCTTCGGCCTCTTCGTCGTTTCGTTCGAGGTACCAATAGAGGAACCTCGACATTCCCCAAGGGTCATCCGGGAAGAACTTCTCGACGCGGTCCCGGATCGCCTGGTTGGAAGCGACCTGGATCTCACCTTTCGAACCAGTCGGTTCTTCCAACTCGAGGAGTTGAATCAGCCTGCCCTTTCCCTTGGGGCCGTTGTAAGGAAATACAGGCAAGTAAGTCTCAGGATCGGTAATCGCAAGAAATTTCATGATGACCGACTCCCCGAGTCCACTGATTCGGCGGTCTTGGTCCGTGAGCATCCGGTCAATGCGCTCAGAATCGGGATCTTCTCCCCAGCACAAGTAGTGGATCGCGTCCACCATCCGCTCACGTTCTTCTCTGTCGGCTCCTTTGAACGAGCGGTTGATTTCCGGCATCGACCCAGGGTTGCCGTATTCGGGCGTCTTCCAAATGCGGCCTTGGCGCTTCAATTCGAAGGGCACGTCCCGTGCTAGCAGTGCCCTAAACTCTTGACGTTTCGCCTTGTGTTTCTCGTCGGTTGGAGTCGGGTATCCGCTCTCGGCAAGATACTGCTCAACGAACCGCTCCAGCGGATCCGAGTCCGCCTCATCTCCTAGACCCAGGCTCAACAACTCGTCGTAAAGCGGCTTCAAGAGGGCTGCGACCTCCACAACCGTTGCGGCGAGATCGACTTCGGCGAACTCCTCCCGTTCGAACCATCGCCCGTAGACGAATTCAGCCCAATTGGTACCGCCGAGCCCGACATCGTCACCGATCATGGAGGACACCCCGCCAAGAACGCGGCACTCCAGGTAGTCGGCAGACTCGAAGAGTGGAGCTACCTCCTTACGCCAGCCTTTACGGATCGAACCGAGCCGCAAAGCTACCGCGGCGCCTCGATTGTTGATCCAGACGCGCATCCCCAAGCCCCGTAACCGCTTGCTGTACCAGTCGACCCAAACGTCGCCTCGCGCACGCCCCGGCTTCCATTCAAGTTGGGGGGTCGCGTAGGCCAGTTCATGCCCGAGAGCCTCTGACACCTCCTCAACAAGACTCTCGCCCCAATTCTCGGCAACGCTCACTAGGACCCGAGCGTTGACTTCAAGCTCCTCGGCTGGCCCATCCGCGTTTTGGCCGAACACCGCGCGTTCCAAGAGCACCTCGTCGAAGAACACTGGCCATACTGTGTCCCACCACTTGGCGGTCATCTCGAACTCTTGGTTGTCAGAGGCGACCTCTCGGACCCGATTGAGGAACTCCTGGTACCGCTCAGGTGGCTCGGAGGGCAGTGTCTCTCCAGTCAAGAACTGGACGAAATCCACAGCACTCGGCCATATGACCGGCCAGCGTTCATGATCGGCCAAGCCCCAGAAATACGATGCAACGAAGGCTACGTTGACAAGTGCTGGAGTCGAGCCTCTCTTGATGCTCTTTGAATAGTCGGCGAGCGCAGCAAGCTTGGCGTGAGCTTCATCGTCAGATGTGGGAACGCGCAACGACTCAGCTAGCAGTCTCGCGATGCGGTCCGGTTCGTCAGCGCGATTAACGAAGATGTTCAGTGTCATCTGGTCGATCGTCCCGTTGAATCCGAGCGTTGTGGGCTTCGCGGCCCAGGCTTGGGTCCGCTTCTTGAACGATTCGAGGTCGCCCGTTCGGGCCAGATCGGCGAGAAGCCCGAGTGCCTCGGCCGCGCTTGCAGGGAAGGTGTCTGACCTCGCCTTGGCCTGTTGATACTCCTGTTCGTCCGCGACGAATCGGCCGCGGTGCGCCTCGTACCAACGACGACGAAACTCTTGTTCACGAGTCATTTTCGCTCCTCACCCCTTCGACTCCCAGACACGGCGTTGCCCGTTGCGCTCACACAATAGACATGGTGTGTGACAGCTGACCCATCCTTAGACGCGCTCACCACCAGTCTTGGAAGGCTCGTCTGGAGGTTTCGTGAGGTTTTTCTGAGCGGGGGAACCAGGCGAGTTCACGGTCGCCTCCAAAGGCGGCAGAGCGGCAATCGACGCCATCAAGTCCCGCCTCAAAGGTCGCTTGACCGATCGGTTGGCAGACATCGTGCGGGATCAGGTCGCCGTTGTCGTCGTGGGGATACGTGATCGGCACACCGATGGCCACAAGACCGTCATCCGCGTAAGCGTCCGCCGCTTTCCCATAGCTATCGGTCGCCGTCTCCTCCTTGCAGACGCTGTCGGAGTTGGTCGAGTTCCGGCAATGCTTCGCGGTCCTTCGGCCGGTTGCTGCTCTTCTTCGATGCGATGATGTCGTCGAGTGAGGCTACGGGGATTCGAAGCTCGGTGATTGGGGCGAGCGTGGCGCGGACACGGAGGTCCTGGTAGTGAACGGGACGACCGTCAACCCCGGGGATTTCGCTTAGGACATCAATGCTGCCGCTATCGGTCCTCCAAGTCGACGCCTCCGTTCGAGCGAAGAAGTCCTCATGGAGCAGCTCGCTCGACAACTCGGCTGCCAATTCGTCATCGACTCCCTGTATTCGCAAACGGGGGTTGCCCATCTGCTTCAGGGCGCCGCATAGCCGTCGATAGTTCTCTGTGGTCTGGCGAGCAACACAGTCCACGTCTCGTGTTGCTCGTTCTGCACCCCACAAAATTGCGGCGCTCCCGCCAACGAGAACGTATTCGACCTGGTGATCCTCGAGCGCCAGAAAGATCCTCGTCTCGTCAAGGTCTCCGTAGTCGCCAGCCGGATTGTTCACGTAACGAGAAACCCCTGTTCGCGCAGTTCGGCAGCGAATGCCTGAAGATCAGAGGCGGTTCGCAGCTCTCTGCCATCGTTCGCTCGGGTCACGTCTTCCGCAGTTGGCTCGCTCCGTCCTTTGAACCTGTCTGCTATCTCAGCGAGCGACGACGGGAGCCCGACTGGTTGACTCCGAAGCTCGTGCCCACAAGCCCGAAGAAGCCGATTCAGAGTCTCGGCCCCTGGGTCGACCAACCCGTTCTCATACCTCGAGAGTGTCGGCTTCGAAGTTCCCGCGCGCTCGGCTAGCTCCGTCATGGTCAAACCAGCCATCAAACGAGCTTCGCGAATCAATTCCGCAGCAATTGCCATACCGTGAAGTTATCAGATCACACAACTCTCGTCTACATGGATTCGCAACAGCGCTCACCACCAGTCTTGGAAAGCTTGTCTGGAGGTTTCGTGAGGTTTTTCTGAGCGGGGGAACCAGGCGAGTTCACGGTCGCCTCCAAAGGCGGCAGAGCGGCAATCGACGCCATCAAGTCCCGCCTCAAAGGTCGCTTGACCGATCGGTTGGCAGACATCGTGCGGGATCAGGTCGCCGTTGTCGTCGTGGGGATACGTGATCGGCAAACCCATGGCGACAAGGCCTTCGTCGGTGTAAGCGTCAGCCGCTGTTCCATCTGGGACCTCAACGCCGAGCAACAAAGGTGCCGTTGCTGGGTCAAGGTCGTGCGGCCCGTAGGGAAGACCGTCGAAGAGTCGCCGCACATTGGCACGCGCCGTGTCCAAATCCGCGTTCAGGTACAGACACGGAACACTTGGCGGGTTCCACCGCTGCCCCGAAAAGCCCGACGCGAACTGCGGATCGAGAGGATCAACCCAGTCTGGATCAGCAACGCGAAGGTACACGCCGCCGATCGGAGTCGTGATCATGCCTACGCCACACGCGCGAAGTCGAAACTCTCATTGATTGATTGAAGCAACCACTCGTGTTCGTCTCCGGCGATCAGATCAAGCATTGAGCGGCCGCCGTAGGCGTCAGCCTCTCGGCGCGCCACGACAGCGGGCATTCCGGCACGCAGGCGATAGCGCAGAACATCGGAGATCTCGGCGATCACCCCGATCTTGCCCATCCGTTCAGCGGGCGGACCCGAGAGCAGCCACTTGTCGACCGCTTGACGCGTTACACCCATGAGGTCGGCAACTTCCGCGCTCGAAAGATCCAGCGTCGTCATGGCTCTCCGCAGCGGCGACGCAAGTTCTTGTTCATACTCAATTTCGGCGATGGCTTTCATGAACCAGTTGAACTGATCGTCGTCAATATCGCGTCGAGCTTGTACGCACTGCTGGGGCAAGCCCGCGACCACACCCCGCAGCCGATCAACGAGCGCCGTCACGATACCGAGTCCATCCGGCGATGGAGCGACCCAAGGCAACTCGACGTTGTCCCGTCGAAGCAGTCGATACACGACCGCAGACGACGGGGAATGCTCAGAACGACGCACAGGCAAAGCCGTCAACGCTTGCGCAGCAGCGTCGACAAAGACAACATAGCGGCGCAGTATCGTGCGGTCCGTTCCGCTGGTGATCCGCGGAACGAGTTGGTCGAGCGCGGCAACAATGTCTGGGATCGTCTCGGAAACCACTCGCGAGGCAGTGGCGAGGTCTGCCTCAAGCAGTTCTTCGGTAGAAACCATACGACTACCGTAGCGCAACTAAAACGCAACTACAATCAGTTGCATCAGGTGTCGCAACCGGGCGTCACTGTTGTTGGGCGGACTGTTGATCGCGCCGGTTTGGGTTTTGTGCCACGACACGCACGGGGCGCGGCCTCGCGGAGGCGCCGGCGGGATTCTCGGGGCCGTCGTCGGCTTGCCTGCCGATCACCACCTCGGAGTCAACCTCCGGCGTGCCCGAGCCCGCGAACACTCCCCGAACCGGGGGCACGTCGCCATAGTCGCGACCGCAGCCGATCACCACGTGGCGCTCGCCGACCTCGCCCCCGTTCGTCGGGTCGAGCGCCCACCAACCCCAACCGGGAATAGCTGCCTCGATCCAGGCATGGGTCTGCACGCTGACCGCACCCTCGGGGGCGCTGTCCACGGCGTCGACAGCCCCCGCAACGGGCGCTGTCTCATCGAGCGCGAACAGATAGCCCGAGACGTAGCGGGTCGGAACGCCCGTACTGCGCAGCATCCCCGCGGCCAAATGGGCGAAGTCCTGGCACACGCCCTCGCCCCCCGCGAGCAGCTCCGGCAAGGTGACGCCGATGTCGGTGGATCCCTGCTGGTAACGCAGCGCAGAACGAACCTCAGCAACCACCGCTGTAACCATCTCGGGCACCGATACAGCATCGGCGACGGCCACCGCAGCAAGCCCCGCTACCGCGTCACCGGGTTCCCAGCACACGTGCGCAGACGGTGCCAGATATTCGTAGTGTTCGGACCGGAAGCCCTCGTCGACCAACGTCTGCGCGGCGGGAGCGACCTCCATCGCGGGGCTCGGCTCGGTCTCCACCGCAGCTTCGGCCAACAACTCCAGTTCGGTGTGGGGCGTACGAACGCCGAGGTGCTCCACGCAGGTCCCCCAATAGTCGATCACCGAGAGCACCGGCAATTCTGGGAGCGAACTGAGACGGTAGGACAGCACCTGCTGGCGCTCATCGCTGCGGGGCCGCACCCGCACCTCGTTCTGCGACTCAGAAACAGCCTCGGAGTAGCGGAAATGCATCCGGTAGGAGATTGAGAGCCTCATCGTGGCCACCCGCCCGAACCAAGGTCGGCCACCGGCATCACGACGCTGCTCCATCCGCCGGGCCGGGACGCAGATACTGCGAGTGAATCTCAGCGAGCGCCAGCGGCGGCACGATACCGGCCTGCACCTCGCCTGCCAGCACCGCCAACTCCAGCGCCAATTCCGACAGCGTCTGCACCGGCGCGGACGACAAACCATCCGAGATGTCTCCGAACTCGAGACGGGAGCGCACCAACGCGGTCCTCTGACGCGGGCGATCCAACGCCGAGGCACCCGAAGCCAGACTGTTGAGAGACTCCTCAGCGTGGCTCAGGCACGAGCGCACCGACCGCGGAAGATCCGCAGCGTGCAGCAGGTACCTCACCACTCCTTCGAAGTCAGGCGCATTGCCGTGCTGGCGGTGATACGCCTGCGTGGAACTGGTGAGACGCAGCATGCGGCTGGCGTCCAACGCTCCCCGAGGATCGCTGTAGGAGGCCTCAAGCAGGTTCACCGTGAAAATCGACCGCTCCAGCATTCGGCCCACCACCATCAGGGCATGCCCCTCGTCGCGCCGCATACCTTCGTTCAGCACACCGGACACCGCGAGACAGGCTCGCCGCACCATCAACAGCACCTCGTGCAACTCTTTGGGCGCGTCGTTGGCGTGACCGAGGAACGGGAACCTCAGATACAGCCCGTTGGCCTCCTCCCAAAGTTCGATGGGAATCCGATCCCGGACCGAGCGCAGGTTCTCGCGCACCGCACTGACCGACGACACCACCGAGCCGGGATTGTCGCTGTCCGACAACAAGAAAGCGATCAACTGCGGTCGGCTCTCGAGGGGACCGGCCGCCTGCAGCTCCTCGGTCAGACCCAGAGTCCTCACCAGCAACTCGCTCTCCACGCGGGCCTCTTCGGCACGCAGGTGAGTGATGGAGTTGGCCGCGTAGTTCAGGCATCTGGACGTGTTCTCGGCCCGCTCCAGATAACGACCCGCCCAAAGCAGCGCCTCGGCGTGACGGGCCAGGATCATGATGAATCCGGGGCCAGCACCCAGGTGTCCTTGGAACCGCCGCCCTGCGAGGAGTTGACAATCAGCGAACCGCGCCGCATTGCCACCCGGGTCAGCCCGCCCGGAAACACCTCGGTCCGCTCGGCAGTAAGCACGAAGGGGCGCAAATCCAGGTGGCGAGGCTCCAAGCGGTCCTCGGCCAAGGCCGGCAGCGTCGACAACTGCACGAGTTCTTGCACGATCCATTCGCGGGGCTCAGCGGTGATCGCCGCTCGCGCCGCCTGCAGCTCCTGTTCGCTCGCGTGGGGGCCGATCAGTACGCCGTAGCCCCCCGACTCCCCCACAGGCTTGGCAACCAGTTCGTGCAGCCGCCCCAGCGCCTCGACTCTCTGCTCCGCGTCCCACATCGTGTAGGTGGTGACGTTGTCGATGATCGGTTCAGCACCCAGGTAATAACGGATCAGGTCGGGCACATAGGGGTATACGGCTTTGTCGTCGGCCACGCCGTTGCCCAGTGCGTTGCACACCGTGACGGTCCCGGCGCGCAGCGCGCCTAACAGCCCCGGCACCCCCAGCGACGAGTCGGGTCGAAATGCCACCGGGTCCAGAAAGTCGTCGTCGATCCGCCGGTAGATCACGTCGACCTTCACCAGCCCTTCAATGGTGCGGGAGTAGACGGTGTGATCCTCGACCACGAGGTCGCGGCCCTCCACGAGTTCCACTCCCATCGAGCGGGCGAGGAAGGCGTGCTCGAAGTAGGCGGAGTTGAAGATTCCCGGCGTCAGCACGACGATGCGGGCCTGGTCGGACCCGCCCGGGGCCATCGACTCCAGCGTCGAGCGCAGCATCCGTCCGTACTGCTCGGTGGGCTGCACGGTGTGGTCGTCGAACAGCCAACTGCAGACCTTGGCCATGGCCGCCCGGTTCTCGATCACATAGGAGATGCCGCTCGGGTTGCGCAGATTGTCCTCCAACACCTGGTAACGCCCACTGGCGCCGCGAACGACATCGATCCCGGCGATGTTGCAGTGCGCTCCATGGGGGACGGTGATTCCCATGGCGTTGCGTTCAAAGCCCCGCGACGACACCGCCAACCAGCCGGGCACCACCCCGTCGGCCAGCACCGCTGCTTCACCGCTGTACAAGTCGGCCAGGAAACAATTCAGGGCGGCCACCCGTTGGGCGAGGCCGCGGGCCAACTCCTCCCACTCGGCGGCAGCGATCAATCTGGGGAACAGGTCCATTGGCCAGATCCGCTCAGTTCCCTCGTCCTCGCTGTAGACGGTGAAGGTGATGCCCTGACGGCGGAACTCGCCGGCGACGAGTTCCCCGAGGCGCTGCAGTTCTGCGGCGTCGAGTTCGCTGAACCGCTCTACGATCCGGCTGTAGGCACCACGGACCGCTCCGTTGGCGTCGAACACCTCGTCATAGACCCGGCTCGCGTCGTAACCGTCAAGCAGCATGCTCGGCGATCCGGAAAGCCCGTTGCCGTTCACGGCCGCCATGCTAACCGCTCTGCCCCGACGGACAAGAACCCACCAGTTCTGACTGGTTGACGAGCGCTTTTTGGTCCAGCACCGGCCGAGGCGTCAGACTTCGCTGGGTCTCGCAAGTTCTCGACGCAGCCAGGTGGTGAACAGTTCAGCGGCCGAGGTCGCCATATCGGATCGGGGCGCGATGAGGTAGTACTGCTCGCGAGCGGGCACCGTACCGACCGGCACGACGGCCAGCGTGCTGTGCCACAGATCGTCCGTCGCCAGGAAACGATGAGCAAGCGCCACACCGAGCCCGCGTCTGGCCAGCGCGAGCGTGTGGAGATACGTCATCGAGGTGTGGACCCGCGTCTTCGGGGGCGTTGCTGCGGTCGCGGCGAAGAACTCGGCCCATCCATCGCCCCCGCGGATGTCGAGCAGCGGGTGTTTACTCAGGTCATCGGTCGAGCGGATTCGATCTGCCAGGCTCGGCGTTGCAACCGCGAGCACAATCTCGTCTCCGCCGATCGGCTCTGCGCCACTCGGTACGGGCCCGAAGTCGATCTGGACGGCGGTGTGGATGGGGTCGGTCGGGTAGACCCAGTAGCTGCTGGTCAGGTCGATCTCGATGTCAGGGTTGGCGGTGAGAAAGCTCGCCAATCGCGGGATGAGCCAGGTGGTCGCGAACATGGAGTTGACGCGGACCTCGACGTGGTGGTCTTTGGCGCGGGCTCGGATCGCGCCGAGGCTGTGTTGGATCGCCTCAATGTGGGAGCGGGTGCTCGACGCGAGCTGCCGGCCTGCGTTGGTCGGTTCGACTCCACGGCCCGTCCGCCGAAAGAGCTGGACTCCGCAGATGGTCTCGAGTTCTCGAATCTGCTGGCTGACCGCTGGCTGGGACACGCCGAGCGCCGTGGACGCGTTCGTGAAGCTGCCCTCTGACACGACGCAGTGGAATGCATGCAACAAGCGCAGCGGCGGGTGGGGATCCATGGTTAGACATTAGCTGTACTTATGTCTCGAGCCCGATCTTTGGGCTAGCACCTGACGGTCACCGTCTTTACGCTGGACCCAAGCTGCGCAGAAGGATGGTGGATCGGCATGAGTCTCAGCCGGGGCAGTCGCTGGAACTACACCCCACCCCTGCCGATACGTTCGGCGCCTTTCCTTCACTGGCCGCTGGATCCCGGTGCCACGCTGCGCCACCTGCTCCGCAGCTGGGGACCCCTCACGGCGCGAGTGACGATGTTGGCTTTCGCGCTGATTTTCTGGCGTTGGCTCTCCCCTTCGATCGAGACCACCGCAACGCTGTCGTTGGGGTGGATCGCGGCGGTCTGGGCCCGGAATTTCAGCGTGATGCTGATTGTCGCCGGAGGGCTCCACCTCTGGCTGTACCGGGTCCGCCGACAGGGCGACGAACTCCGCTACGACGCCCGACCGCTAGCCACGAACAAACGGATCTTCCTGTTCCGAGATCAGGTTCTCGACAACATGGCGTTGAGCCTCGGGCCTGCCGTGCTCGTCTGGACGGCGGCCGAGGTCTTGGTCCTCCACGGCTACGGCAGGGGGTGGCTCTCGCTCACGTCATTCGACTCCAATCCCGTTTGGTTCCTCGCGTTCATCCTGATCATTCCTTGGTGGTCGGTCCTGTACTTCGGCGTGGGGCACCGGTTGTTGCACATTCCAGGGGCGTATCGCAAGGTCCACTCCTGGCATCACAAGAACGTCAACGTCGGACCGTGGTCGGGGCTGGCCATGCACCCGATCGAGCACCTGGTCCTCTTCGGCGACATCTTCTTGCTGTTCCTGGTCCCGTCGCATCCGATCCACCTCTATTTCATGGTGTTGCACCACGGTTTGGGCGCGCCGTTGTCCCATACCGGCTACGACGCGGTGATTCTTCCGGGCGGTCTGAAGTTCCGGGTCGGGGACTTCCACCACCAGCTCCACCACCGCTTCCTGGAGTGCAACTACGGCGGTCTGGAATCACCGCTCGATGAAATGTTGGACACGTTCCATGACGGAACCGCCGACGGCGACGCCCACATGGCGACCCGACGTGCCGCTATCAGAAAGGCCACGCAATGAAACGGATTTACGACTTCGGGCGCAGACCCGCAAAACGCAACTACACCGTCGCCGACCTCAAGGCCCTGAAGGGAACCGGCACCAAGCTGTCCATGAGCAACCCTGCGAACCCGATCGAGATCCGGGCGTGCGTCGATGCCGGGATCGATCTGCTGGTCGTCTGGGACGAGCAGCTCGACGAGGCCCGCCAGATCGCGCCGCATCACTTCATGGGGATCGGCAGCACCTGGAAGCAGTTCGGCACGACCGACGAGATTCTTGATCATGCGATCGACCTGATGGGCCGCGGCGGCGACATGTACTACACACTGCGCTCCTACGATGTGATGGAGACCCTTGCCAACGAGGGCATTCCCGTCCAGAGCCACATCGGACTGATCCCGACGTTCGCCCACTGGGCCGGTGGACTCCGCGCTTACGGCCGCACGGCAGACGAAGCCATGGAGGTCTTCCGAACTCTCAAGCGGATGGAGGATGTCGGGGTGTTCGCCGTCGAGGCCGAGTGCATTGCCGAGGAGGTCCTCGAAGCGGTCAACGACAAGACCTCGATCGTCACCTTCTCGCTCGGTTCGGGCAGAGCCGGCGATGTCATCATGTCGTTCGTGGCCGATGTCTGCGGCGAGGACAGCGAGGAAGCGTCGCCGCCCCGGCACGCCCACGCCTTCGGGAACCTGGGTCGCCTCCACCGGCAGATGTATACCGAGCGTGTCGCAGCTCTCAAGGAGTTCCACCAAGAGTCGGTCACCGGGAACTTCCCCTACCCGGCCCAGACCATCGCTATGCACGACGGTGAACACGAGAAGTTCCTAGAGGCCCTAGACAACGAGGCCTGACAACTCACCCGCCTGACCTGCTCAATACAGGGCACGGCGAGAATCTATGGGAATCAGGTGTGGATCAGGACTCGCCGGTCGTCGAACACCGCAGCGACCTCGACCTCGCCGCCGAGTTGATGCACGATGGAGCGCAGCATGTCGAGTGACAGACCGATCTCGCCGTGTTCGATCTGCGAGACGGCCGACTGCGACTTCCCGATCATCTCCGCTAGCTCTACCTGGGTGACACCGAGCGCTTTGCGAAGCTCCGCGAGACGGCAACTCACAATCTCGCCGGCGACCCGTTGCTTGGTCTCATCGATACGACGAGCGCGTTCAGGGTCCTGACGCGCCCGGTCTCCTAGCGTGCTGAAGTTCTTGCTGCTTGGCATCAGGTGAGTCCTTCCTGTCGAAGTTCGTCGAGATGTGTGTCGTAGAGATCGTCGGCGATAGACGTGTAGCGGTCGTACCAATCATTCCAGTTCGCGCTTCTTGGATCGTCGGGACTTTTGTCACCGCCGATCAGAAGGATCGCGGTCCGGCGAGGATCGAAAGCGAACAGCACTCGCATTGCCCGTTCCACCCGCAGTTCTTTCATATTCGGATGGCGTGATTGGTGGACGTTGTCTACAGCCGGACGCCCGAGGCCCGGTCCTGCCAACTCCAGCAGTTCAACCCTTGCGATCACTGCGTCTTGATCCTCCGCGGTGAGGTCTGGTACCAGTCGTCGAACTGGTCCGTGTACTCAACATCCCACATTTTTATCAGCCTGACTTATATTTAGCCGGATTCGGGAGGAAGTCGGTCTTTGTGCCCGGGGCGGGAGTTGAACCCGCATGGAGGTTTCCCTCCCGGGGGGTTTAAGCCCCCTGCGTCTACCGATTCCGCCACCCGGGCGTAGCCATACGGTAACGCCAAGGGTCAGATTGCCACCAGCTGCTCACGTCGGTGCTCAACATCAGCCGGTTGGGATCGCTCGACTCGCTCGGTTGCTCGTTCAGCCGGACTCTCGATGGCCAACCACAGCGCGGCTCGGATTCGATCGGCTCGCGCGCCGCTGAGTCCGTTGGCCACAACGATCCCTTCGATCATGTCGGATACGACGGCTGGCCAGGGCCGTCCCCGAAGACGGACCGCCACCGTCGGCACGCCGCGGCGGCGCTTGATGGTGCGTTGGACACCCTCGATTCCTGGCGGGGAGCGAAAACAGGGCACGACAAGTTCGCGCAGTCTCGCGGCTTGACCCAACGTACGGGCCGCTGCCGCAAACCTCAGCGATGTCGCTTCCATGAATCCAATACTCTCAGGTGGGTGTGACACCCGACGCGCGAAACTTGTGCCAAAGTTCAATGCATGGAGACTCCTGTCGAGTTGAACCCCGCGCAGCAAGAAGTTGTCGAGATGCTGGGAGCGAGCCGCGCGGAGCGGCCCGTGTTCGAGACAACCCTGCGCACCGAACTGAGCAGCGCTGTCGAGCAGGGCCTGGAGCCCCTGCTGGAGAGGGCCGCCAAAATCGACGACACCATTTGGGTCTCCAAACACGCTTTGGGCCAAGTGATGGGTTGCGAGCGGAAATACCTGGCCGAAGAAGAAGCACAATTCGAGTGGTCGGTTCCCCTGGCCAGAGGTTCGATCTCTCACAAGGCGATCGAGCTGTCGATCCATTGGCGTCGCGAGCCCGAACCACTGGCGCTGGTCGACGAAGCCCTGAGTCGTCTCACAGAGGGCGACGACAGCCTCGGCGACTGGCTGCAGACCACCAGCGAGACCGAGCGCGCCGAGTTGAGAGCCGAGAGCAATGACCGGGTTGTGAAGTTCATGGAGTGCTTTCCTCCGCTCAAGGCCCAATGGCGACCGGTCACCGAGAGCCGCCTCCGCCTTGAGGTTCACGACTTTTTCATGTTCAGCGGCAAGGTCGACCTCACCCTCGGCCACCCCGAAGGAAACCGGGCAGGCAAGGTACTGATCGACCTGAAAACCGGTCGGTTCTCACCCCATCACCTCGAAGACATGCGTTTCTACGCGCTGATCGAGGCAATCCGGCTCGGCACCCCGCCCAGGCGCATCGCGACGTACTACCTCGACCAGGGCAGTTTCGTCCCCGAAGACGTGACCGAGGATGTTCTCTTCGCAGCCGCGGCACGTCTCATCGACGGCACCACCAAGATTGTCGAACTCTTGGGTTCCGAGCGCGAACCCAACCTCCTCGCCGGGCCGATCTGTCGCTGGTGCCCGGTTCTCGATGACTGCGACACCGGCAGGCGCCACCTCGATGAGGACGACGAGGACTCAGGCTGGTAGCGGGCAAAGGTCAGTCGGGGTATACACCCATGGTGACAAGCACTCTCCGGCGACTCGGTATTGCGGTTGCCGGTGGCCTTGTCGTGCTCGGAGCTTGTGCAACGGACGACGAGTTGGCCGAGCCTCGGCCGACCGTGCCGGTGGTCACGACCGCGCCCGTCGACGAGATGCCGACCGCTGTTCAGCCCGACAACCGAACGCAATCCGACAACCCCGGGACAACCGACAGCGCAACGACAACCGACAACCAAACGCAATCCGACAACACCGGGACAACCGACAGCCGTGGTCAGCCAGTACGCGCCGATGGAAACGTGCTCAACGCCAACATCGCCCTGGAGCAGGTGATCTCGCTCGATGAACCGATCGACATGGCCACAGCCCCCGGCGATCCGATGGTCTGGATCGCCGAGCGGGGTGGTCGAGTGCTGCGGGTCGATCTGGCAAAAGGCGAGGTGGTCGAGACGATCTTGGACCTCTCGGCGGAGACCATCGCGGTGGGTGAACAGGGCCTGCTCGGCATCGCCGTGAGTGATGACTGGTTGTATGCCAATTTCACCGACAAGAACAGCAACACTCGACTCGAGGCCTTCAAACGGGAGGGCACGTCCCTGAGCGGTGAACGCCGCACGATCCTGCGCCAGACTCAGCCGTACAGAAACCACAACGGAGGCGCGGTCGCGATCGGCCCCGACGGCCACCTCTATGTCGCATTCGGCGACGGAGGCGCTGGCGGCGACCCCTTGGACCACGGCCAGAACCCCACCACTTGGCTGGGATCGATGCTGCGGATCACGCCGACACCCGACTCGACTGAACCGTACGCGGTCCCAGCCGACAATCCCTTCGCCTCTGCCCAAGGGACCCAAGGCGACGCCTCGCTCGGTTCTCCGGAGGTATTCTTGTTCGGGGTGCGCAACCCCTGGCGCTTCTCTTTCGACCCAGGTACGGGCGACCTTTGGATCGCGGATGTCGGACAGGACCTCTACGAGGAGGTGACCGTCCTGCTCGCCGCGAACGGTGGCGGCGTCGGCGCCAACCTCGGCTGGCGTCTGCGGGAGGGACTGCACGAGTTCACCGGCGACAAGCCTCCCGGCAATGTCGACCCGGTGTGGGAGTACGGCCAGGACGACGGCTGCAGCGTGACCGGCGGCTTCGTGTACCGAGGCTCAGAGATCGACGAGTTGGTCGGTTCGTATCTGTTCGGCGACTACTGCACCTCACGGCTCTGGGCCGTGCAGATCTCATCGGGCGAAGTCGTGTTTCGGGACTTTGGAGTGGCGGTGCCCGGTGGCTCGCTCGCCTCTTTCGGCCAGGACGCCGACGGCGAACTCTACGCTCTGTCGCTTGAAGGGCCGGTATCTCGCGTTGTCGCAGGCTGAGCCGAGGGCTGAGCTGAAGGCTAGCGCGGTGGAGCAGGAGTGCTCGGGTGGGCCTCGGCTGCCGCGGAGGGCTGGTAGGTCCCGCTGCCGGAGTCGAGGGCTCGGAGCCGTTGAGTCGACGCGAGTCCCACCGCTAGGGCAAAGAACAGCAAGCCGAACACCAAGAAGGTCTCTCGGACGCCGAACACTTCGATGGCCTGCCCCATAAAGAGCTGCCCGAGCGGACTCGACAGCAACAACACCGTCAGATACACCGATAACACCCGTGCCCGCAGCCGCTCGTCCACCTGCAACTGAATTGCCGTGTTGAGCGTTGAAGCAGAAGCAATGTGGGCTGCACCCGTGGCGAACATTCCGGCCAGTGCCACAACAAACCACGGGGCCACGGCCATCGCACAGACACCGCTGCCGTACAACAACAGCGCTACTTCCTGGATCCGCGAACGATCGAACCGGCGCGCCATCTCAGCCACCATCGGTGAGGCGACGATGGCACCGACCCCCGAGGCCGTGAGCATCCAGCCGAAGCCCCGTTCGCCCTGGCCGAAGACATCCTCCGCTACCACTATCGACATCTGCTGTGCAGTGATTCCGAAGAAGCCGATCACCGCGCCCACGAAGACCGCCGTGGAGATTCCGGCCTTTTTCCGGGTATATGCCACCGCCTCGCCAAACTCGCTCAACGGCCGCAGGCGTCCGTTCGACTCGGCCGTCAGGCGCGGCAACCGCAACGAAGCAAGCGAGACGATCACCGCGAAGTACGACACGGCGTTGAGCACGAACGCCCAGCCCGGTCCCCACTGCGCGATCACGACACCAGCCATCGACGGACCCAACATGCGGGCCATGTTGAACTGTGCGCTGTTGAGGGTGACAGCCGACATCAGCGTGTCGCGCGGCACCAGTTCGCTGACGAACGCCTGCCAAGCAGGAAGATTCAAGCCGCTCGCCGTCCCCGCCAGAATCGACACGGCAACGTAAGCGCCCGGTGATCGGACACCGCCGAACCACATCGTCACGAACACAGCGGCCACGACGGTCTGCGTCGACTGGGTGACAATCAGAATCGTCCTGCGGGGATAACGATCAGCGATCGCACCGGCAAACGGGCAGAGAATCGCAACCGGCAGCAACTGAGTGAACCCAGCCAGCCCGACCCACGCAGCACTCTGGCCGCTGAGGTCATACACAATGAGAGGAATCGCCAGGACCTGAAACCAGCGCCCAGAGCTGGAGATGATCGCCGAGATCCACATCAGGCGATAGTTGCGATAGCGAAGAGCTGCGAAGGCGCTGGCTCTCGTATCGGCACCGTCGGGCATTCGGCAAGGCTACGGGAACCCCGATCTCATTCGTGACCCGGCTGCCCCGATCATCGACCGGCAACCCCAATCGTGGACCGACCAGTGGACTGGGCTGAGGGCCTGCCAGAATGGGCGCCATGCCGTTAGTCACCACAGAGATTCACGACCGGGTCGCCGTGCTCACGCTCAACGATCCCCAAAAACGCAACGCCGTCACCTTGGCCATGAACGACGAAATCACCGCCGCCCTCGACGAGTGGGAGACGGACGACGGCATCGGCGCTGTGGTGGTGACCGGGGCCCCTCCAGCGTTCTGTGCAGGCGCGGACCTCGACGATCTGCTCGCTGACCAGGGACCAGACGGCATGCGACGCATCTACGAGGGGTTCCTACGCATCGCACATTGCCCGCTGCCAACCATCGCCGCGGTCAACGGCGCAGCTGTCGGGGCCGGTCTCAACATGGTTCTGGCCTGCGACATTGTCGTGGCCGCACGCCAAAAGGCTCGTTTCGACTCCAGGTTCTTGCAGATCGGGCTGCATCCCGGCGGGGGCCACACCTGGCGTCTGCGATCCATCACCAGCCGCCAGACCGCTATGGCGATGGTCTTGTTCGGTGAAGTGATACGCAGCGAACAAGCTCTCGATCTGGGACTCGTCTGGAAGATCGCCGACGACGAGAATCTGCTTGAAGAATGCCTGACGCTGGCGGCACGCGCTGCGGCGCAACCCAGAGATCTCACGGCTCGGACCAAAGCCACAATCCTCACGCTTGACACAATCAGCGAATCCGCCCAGTCCGTCGAACACGAACTTCACCCTCAACTCTGGTCAATGGGCGAACCTGCGTTTCGGAGCCTTGTCGAGAACCTTCAAAAGAAGATCAGCTCCAAGGACTGAACCGGCGTGGAGGTCGAAGCTGAGATCAACGCTGAGATCGATGTCGACCAGACGACTGGTCTCGTCAAACGCCGCTCTCCACTCCCGTACCCGATCGGGCCTACCACTTTCGCCGGCCTCTTTGATGAGCCGCTCCGGCACTTTCCTGAGCGGATCGGCCTGATCGACAACGATCGCCAGTGGTCCTTCTCAGAGCTGGACCGCAGCGTGGAGCAGGCTGCAGCGGCTCTGGCATCGCTGGGCGTGGGCCCCGGTGACCGAGTCGCGTGGTCGCTGCCGAACTGCGCCGAAGTGCCGATCGGGTTCCTCGCCACCCAACGCCTCGCGGCGGTTTGGCTCGGGATCAACATGAACCTCGCTCCCCCAGAAAGAACTCACCTTCTCAACGACTCCCAGGCATCCCTGTGGATTACCGCGGACGATGCGACCGCCGCCTCGAACAGCACGGCGTTCAAAGGCACGGTGATCAGCGAGTCCGAATACAACAATGCTGTCTCAACCGCAGACCCCACGAGCGCTCCCCACCCGAATATAGACCCCCACGCACCCGCCGCGATCGCCTACACATCGGGCACGACCGGCGCACCCAAGGGCGCTGTCCACAGTCAACACAACCTGTTGTGGCCCGGCCTCATAACTCTGAGCACCCATCCACCCAAGCCGACCGACCGCCAGGGCACGCCACTGGCACACACAATCCTCAACATGTTGATCCTCGGAGTGATCTCGGCTTGGACGCGGGGCACCACCGGAGTCGTCCTGCACCGTGGCGACCCCGAAGGGTTCTGTGCTGAGGTGAAACGCCACCGACTCACTCGCACCACTCTCGTACCCGCGCAACTCCATGATCTAGTGCATCACAACGGTGTCGATCCCGGAGATCTGGAGTCACTTGAGTCGATCCTCGTCGGCGGTGCGGCAACTCCGGCGAACACCCGCCGCGCGTTCGCCGAGAAGTTCAATATCCGCGCCCTGATGGGCTACGGGCTCTCTGAGGCGCCCACCGGCATCGTGCGCGAATCAATCCACGAAGCGATCGACGACTCGGCTACGGGTTACGCATTGGACCTCGCCGAAGTAGCGATCGTTGACGAAGACGGCCACGAACTGCCTGCTGGCCAAACCGGTGAGATCTGTCTGCGTCCCACAACTGCGGGTCCGTGGGCTCAGTCTTGGACACCGACACTGGGCTATTGGCGACGCCCCGACGCAACCCGGGAACTGCTCCGCGGCAACGTCCTGCACACCGGCGATATCGGCATGCTCGACAGCAATAAGCGCCTCACGGTGACCGGCCGTCGCTCAGAGTTGATCCTTCGAGGCGGAGCCAACGTGTCTCCCTTCGACGTTGAACAGGTCTTGCTCGATCACCCCGAGGTGCTCGAGGCAGCGGTCTACGGCATCAACGATGAGCGGCTCGGCGAGAGGGTGGCCGCGGCGATCGTGACAGCAACCGCTGAGCCCGACCTGGCGGCGCTGCGTGCGTTCCTCGCTGATCGCTTGGCGCGCTACAAGATCCCGGATCACATCTCGGTGCTTGACCGTCTTCCCCGCAACTCCATGGGGAAAGTCCTGAAATCCGAGTTACCGATGCCCGCTTATCCACTCGCCGACTAACTCATCTGAGCGCTCGTTCCATTCCTCGACGGTGAGCCCGTAGCGAACATGGTCCTCCCACACGCCGTTGATCTCTAGATATCTGACCGCAGTTCCCTCATCACGCAGTTCGAGCTTCTCGACGACCCTGCGGCTGGCCGTATTGCGCGGCACTATCGCCACCTGGATCCGGTGCAGCCGCAACTCCTCGAAAGCGAACCGGGCGACCACGACGAGCGCTTCAGGCATGTAGCCGTTGCCGGCCAGCGCCTCGTCGATCCAGTAGCCCACGTAACAAGACTGGAACGGGCCTCGCTGGATCGAGTTGAGGTTGATCTCGCCCGCGAACATGTGATCGACGAAGATCCCGAAGCTGTGACCCGAACCCCGTTGCCGCTCACGCTGGCGGGCTGAACAGCGGTTGGCGAAGGCCACACGGTCCTCGACGACGTCGGGCGCACCGCTGAGACGCTGTGGTTCCCATTGCGTCAACCAATCCTGGTTGCGGCGACGCACCTCCTGCCAGCCGCCGAAGTCGTTCACTTCGAGCGGCCGGAGCAGCACCCGACGGCCGAACAGTTTGCTCACGGCCAGAATCGTAGGCCGCGTTGCCTACGCCGGGCGCAGCCGGAGCCGCGGCGGCTGAGCGGTACGTTGCCTACGCCGGGCGCAACCGGAGCCGCGTACCCGTTCGATGGTTTGGCTATTCCAGCAGCGAGTAGGCCAGGCCGTCGAGGATGTCGCTTTCGGAAACAAGGCACCGGTCGAACCCGAAATAGCGCATGATCCTGACAAGAATGCACATACCCCCCACGATCACATCCACCCTGCCCTCTTCAAGTCCCGGGTTGTGGCGGCGCTGGGCGCGCGACTCAGTGACCAACGTGCGGTACACGTCCTCGGCTGCTTCCTTGCTGAGATCAAAATGATGGATCTGCTCGCGGTCGTATTCGGCCAGCCCGATCTCGACGGCTGCGGCGGCCGACACCGTGCCCGCCAATCCCACGAAAGTCTTGGCGTGCAAAGACGCAGGAATGAGGCGCGCGACATCATCGAGATGGGCTTCGGTAATCGACAGGCAAGCCAACAGCTCTTCCGGTTCCGGAGGGTCTGATTCGATGTACTTCTCGGTCAAGCGGACGCACCCGATGTCGACCGACAACGCTGCTTCGCATTCGGTCACTCCGTAGGCGAACTCAGTGGAGCCGCCGCCGATGTCGACGACCAGGAACGGCCCGTCGTCGGGGTCCAGTTCAGCGGTAGCGCCCGCGAATGACAGCTGTCCTTCTTCTGAACCCGAGAGCAGTTCGGGGCGCGTGCCGACTACCGATTCAGCCGCATCGAAGAACTCCTCTCGGTTGCCGGCGTCGCGGGCCGCCGAGGTCGCGGTGATACGAACCCGCTCAACGTCATAGCGGTCCATCACTTGGCGATAGCCCTTTAGGCACTCAACCGTGCGATCGATCGCCTCCGGTGCAAGCCGTTTTGTGGCATCGACTCCCTGGCCGAGTTGGGTGATTGTCATGTGCCGTTCCAAGGTGGCCGAACCGTCGTGCACCAGCAGGCGAGTCGAGTTGGTACCGCAGTCGATCGCGGCCACCCGCGAGGTCACAGCGACTCCGATGCGCCGGCTTCACGGAGTTGGGCATCCGGCCCGGTGGTCAACTGCTCGGCCACCCAACGACCAACCGGGTCGTCGCCCCCGGCGAGATACCAGGCGTAGTGAGCGTGGAGACACTTGACGCCACGGCGTGTCCCGCCCACGCCACCGGAGGGCCGAGGACCGCGGTGAGACTCTTCGATCGCCGTGTCCCGCTCCGCCGCGTAACGGGCGTGAGCTTCGGCCAATTCACTGGCGTCCACAGCCGCCTCGGCTTGTCGAACTCCACCCATCGACTCCAGTCGACTGACTAAAAGGCGGGGTTCCTCGCCCACGAGCCAGTAGCGGGTAGGCATCGGACGACCATCGTTCAACAGAGGCGCATTGCGGAGAACCACGGGATCGCCGGCGTCGTCGACGACAACGATCTCAAAGTGTCCTTCCGGTTCCCGCCCGAGCAGCTCGGCTACCCGCTTGCGCTCTGCGGACGTTGTCACCGCGAGCGACGCAGCAACCGCCGCAACAGCAAGAACGCGACAACCACGACAGCCAGCGTCGCCACACGTTTCATCACCGGAGCGGCCGCGGCATCGATCAGGTCGATCGCTTCGGGTTCGGGCATTTCAATTTTGCGTGCCGCGCCGTCAGGTTTGGCGGCCTCCCCACCAGCGGCCTCTGTATCGGCATCGCCGGCGTCGCTGGACGCATCGACGGCTGCGGCCTCGGCCATTGCAGCGTCGCCCGGGTCTTGGGCGCTGTCGGTGCCGTCCTCAGCCAGCATCTCAGCGAGGTTCTGCGCGAACTGGTCCATCAGGTTGGCGCTCACGTCGGCCATCACCCCGCGGCCGAACTGGGCGAACTTCCCCGTGATCTTCATGTCGGTGTCGACGTTGACCCTGGTGGTCGAATCCGACACCTCTTCGAGCTTGGCAGTGATCAACGCACTGGCGTTTCCTGCACCGCGAGTGTCTCGACCCTTGCCGCTCAGCACTGCCTTGTGGTCTTGGTCGTTGCGCTCCACGAAGTTCGCCGCGCCTTTGAACTGGGCAGTGATCGGCCCCACCTTCACCTTTACGAAACCGCGGTAATCGTCGCCCTCGACTTCGGTGAGCTGCGCTCCGGGGAGACAGGGAGCGATGCGTTCGAGGTCGGTGAGCACAGCCCATGCTTCATCGATCGGCCGAGCCACTTCAAAAGAATTGTTCAGGTCCATCGTCGCAGATCCTCCAGCGTGTCGACATCGGCTGAGTCGCCATCACAGGGTATCGACTCAACCATCTCGGGCCGCTCACGCCAAAGACTGCGCGCTCCTTCATCTCCCGACACGGGAAGCGACGCCCACATCGCCGCGGCCAGGCGGACCGGAGGACGAAGACCTGCACCGAAATCCGCGGCCGCGAGGTCCGCGTCGCTGCCCCCGACGGCTTGCCAAGCACGCACCCCAACGCCGGGTTGATCACCTAAACCAACGACGACCGCCTTGTGTCCCCTGTTGGCGGCATAGGTGACCGCGCCTCGCAGCGAGGTTGCCTGGCCATGGTCCCAATGCTCATTGTGAATGATCGTCACATCTTCTGGCAGCACCTCTGTGAGGTCCACACACCCGGAAACAACGATCACCTCATCGAAACCAGCGGCCCGCGCGGCGTCAACGGCATGGCACACAATCGGCTTTCCTCGCACCTCGGTTAGGAGCTTGTGGTTCTCGCCCAAGAACCGTGAACCTGCCCCGGCTGCGAGCACGACCGCTGCTGTTGTGACCACATCGCGGTCGGGACTGGAGCCAGTTTGGGTGGTCACTATTCCAGTGTGGCAGCACTAAAGAGCAGCCATGCGCCTAGCGTGTCACCAATGAGTGATTCCGTTGACCCCGAATCCGATGTCTCCTCGTCGCCGAGCATCGCCGACCAGCCCCTGGTTCGGGTCAACCTGTTGATCGCAGACGCAGCCCAAGTCGCCGACGGCAAGCTCTACATCCTCGGCGGAGGATTGACCGCTGTCGGTCCACGTCCCCAGCCGATGGGAGTGGCTATCCGCATTGAGGTGCCGTGGGACCGGGCCAACGTTTCGCACGAATGGCGAATTGATCTGCTCGACGAAGACGGGCATCCACTGCTGATCGGTGAACGACCGCTCGTGGTGCAGGGCAACTTCGAGGCCGGGCGGCCGGTAGGTCTGCGTCCGGGCACGCCGCTGTGTGTTCCGCTGGCGATCAACTTCCCAACGATTCCGGTCACGCCCGGTAAGAGCTACACCTGGCAACTGTCGATCAACGGCTCGACCCACTCAGACTGGCGTCAGAGCTTCTTCGTCCGCCTTCCCAAACAAACCGGCTCTCCCAGCACGCCACCGCGGTCCGGTTGAAGCGGTATCGAGGACAAGCGGGATTCAGCCGTGTATGGGTCCTTCGGTGACGGTCAGCGACTTGGCGTCACGGCCGGTGCGACGAGCGATGATCTCTGAGGTGATCGACACGGCGGTCTCCTCGGGGGTTCGAGCTCCGATATCAAGGCCGATCGGCGACCGCAGACGAGCCAGACCCCCTTCGTCGACGCCGGCTTCGATCAGGCGCTTGGTGCGATCATCGTGGGTGCGCCGGCTCCCCATAACGCCGATATAGCCGACATTCGTTGCCAGCGCAGACACGACCGCGGGCACATCGAACTTGGCGTCGTGGGTGAGAATGCAGATCGCATCGCGTTCGCCCAGTTCGCTCCCCACTTCGTCCAGCAGTCGGTTCGGCCACTCGACAACAACTTCGTCTGCCATCGGAAAACGAGTCTCGGTGGCGAACACCGCGCGAGCGTCACAAACCGTGACTCTGTAGCCCAGCACTTTGGCCACCCGAGCCAGAGCGGCGGTGAAGTCGACCGCTCCGAAGATCAACATCTTGGGCGGTGGAGCGAAGCTCTCAATGAACACCGATACCGCCCCCTCGCGGGCCTCGCCGTGCAGGCCGTAGTGGCGGATACCGCTTCGACCAGCCGCCAGTTCACCGCGGGCATCGCGGGTCACGACCCGGTCGAGGTCAGCATTGCCGAGCGTTCCCGAAGACTGCGCGTCTGGCTGCACGATCAGCTTGGCGCCGGTGAACTCACCCTCGATGACCGTGGCCAGCGCCACCGGCGACTCCGCGCGGATGGCGTCCCGCAATTGGTCGAACAGCGGCTGATTAATAGTGGGCTGTTCGGCCGAGGTTGACACGTGCGTCTACCAATCAAGAGGTTCGATGAACAGGTGGATCGTGCCTCCGCACGTCAACCCCACCTCAAAGGCCTCATCATCGCTGTAACCGAAGCTGACCATGCGCCGGTCGCCGGTGGCGAGAACTTCGAGGGCTTCGACAACAACAGCTCCCTCGACACAACCGCCCGAAACAGAACCGGACACTTCGCCGTCTTCGGTCACTGCCATGGCCGCACCCACCGACCGAGGCCCGGACCCTTCGAGGTCGACGACCCGGGCCATGGCCACAGCAGTTCCCGCGCTGCGCCAGCGGTCCAAGTCGTCGAGCAGTTCTTTCATCGCTGAGATCCTACGCCGCTGAGCGCAAGGTCCCGTTCGGGCGAACGCCCATCCGAGCCACCGAGCACGAGTCGGGCAAGCTCGTGAAGCGAGTCGAGGCAGTGACCTTCAACAAAGTCGTCCACGAATGGCAACGCCGCGGCCATCGCCCGAGCCAGGGGCTCATATCCCGGCGAGGCCTTCAAGGGATTGACCCAGACCACCCGATGGGCAACACGAGCGAGGCGCTGCATCTGGATTTCCATTTCTTGGGGCTCGCCGCGGTCCCAGCCATCAGAGAGAATCACGACCGTGGCTCCCCGCGCCATCCCCCGACAACCCCACTCATCATTGAAGCGACCCAGGCCATCGCCGAGGCGGGTACCCCCGGACCAGTCCTTGACCGCCCGCGAGGCGGCTTGCAGCGCCCGATCCGGGTCCCTTTGCGACAGCTCGCGCGTGAGTCTCGTCAACCGCGTGCCCAACGTGAACGCCTCCACCCGCGCCCCACTCGCCACCGAGGCATGCACGAATCCGATCAGAGCCCGCGCGTAAGGCTCCATCGACCCCGACACGTCGAGCAACAGCACCAGGCGCCGCTGCTGGCTCCCAGGCACCGCACGGGCGATCTCGGCGGGTTCACCAGCGGATCGCAGGGCCTGTCGCACCGTGCGTCGAATGTCGAGAGCGCCTCGCGCCCTGCGGCTGGGAACACGACGACGACTCCGCCGACACGACCCCATGAACAAGATCTCCTCCATCAACCGCCGGGACTCAGCCAGTTCCTCGTCTGAGTAATCGGCGAAGTCCTTCTGGGTCAGTGTCTCGGTGGTGCTGTAACGCACGGTGATGCTGTCATCGTTTTTGTCGCGGTTGTCATCCTCGTCAGGGCCGTCGGCAGGGATCTCGGGATCGTCGAGCGCCAACGTGACCGGCGAGGGCTCCTGAGGTGGGCGCCAAACAAGTCCGGAATCCACACCACACCAGTACGCGGCGAACAGACCGTTGAACAATTCAATGTCCTCGGGCCTGTGCACCAACACCGCCCGGGCAGTCCAATAAACCTCATCTGGATTGCCGAGATCGATCTCGGCGAGCGCCTCGGTGAACAAACGCGAAGATCCCAACGACACGGCAATGCCGCCGCGGCGCACCGATTCCACAAAGCCGACTGCCGCGGCGACAGTCATCGACACGCCTCGCTGCGCATTGCCTGAGGCATCGAATTCACTCCCGGGCTGCGGCAAGGAGCGCTTCGAGACCGTGGTCTTGGACCCGCTCCAGATCTTCGCGGTATTTCAGCAGCGTCGGGAAAGTCGCTTCCACCTGTTCAACGGCAAGCTCTTTTGCACCCAACAGGTCCAGGGCACGAGCCCAATCGATGGTTTCGGACACGCCCGGAGGCTTGTAGAGGCCAACTTGACGCACCGCCGCTGCCGCCGACGCGACCTGAGCAGCCAAACGCTCGCTGACCGAAGGGGCGTGGAGCTTGATGATCTCGATCTCGCGAGCGATTTCGGGATGCTTGACCCAGTGGTAGAGGCACCGTCGTTTCAAGGCGTCGTGCACGTCACGGGTCCGGTTCGAGGTGACGATCACCACCGGAGGGTCGACAGCAGAAAAGGTGCCGATTTCTGGGATCGTGATCGAATAGTCGGCCAACACCTCGAGCAGGAAAGCCTCGAACTCGTCATCGGCGCGATCTACCTCGTCGATCAACAGCACCGGAGACGGGCCGGAATTGTGAGCGATGGCTTCGAGCAGAGGACGGCGCACCAAGAAACGTTCGTCGTAAAGCTCATCGGTGAGCGCTTCGGCTTCGCCGGCTCTGGCTGCGCCGGTTGCTTCGGCCGTGCGCAGATACAGCAGTTGACGGGCGTAATCCCATTCATATACGGCTTGGTTGACATCAATGCCCTCATAGCATTGGATCCGTAACAGCGGCCCGCCGATCCAGTCCGCGAGCACTCGGGCAACTTCGGTCTTGCCTACACCGGGTTCTCCCTCAAGCAACAGCGGTCGGCGCAAACGCAACGCCAGATAGACCGCTGTAGCGAGTCCGTCATCGGGGAGATAGCGATTCTCGCGCAGAGCGTCGCTGACCTGCGCCACTGATGAGACGCTGCGAGGATCATTGCTGTCGGCCATCTATCGGACCTCCGAACGGCTGAACGACTGACGTGGTCAACGTTAGTCAACGCCCAATGCTACTCAGCGAGGTGCGCTCAGCGTGTTCGGCGGATCAGTTCGGCTCGTGCCCAGGGACCAAAGACGGCGATTCCACAGGCGATTACCAACAAACCCGGCCAAGTGTCGGCCCAGGTCACATCGCCAAGGTATCCCTGTCGGGTCATGCGCAGAAGATTGGTCGCCGGGTTGACACGAGCGACCTGTTCCATCCAACCGTCGAGCAAGGCGATCGGGACCTGCCCGATCGACGGGAAGATCACCAAGAAACTGGTCATCTGCACGATCGTCATCGCCCGGACGTCTCCCGTCCGAAGCACAACCCCCAGTCCGAAACAGCCGATGACCAGGGCGCCACCGATTCCTCCGGTGTAAGCCAGAACGATTCCCAATATCCCGCCGGGCACATCGGCGTTCATCGCAAAAGCCAGAACGGTCACCAAAGTGAGCGGGATCAACGCACGAATGGCGGTGTAGGTCAGCGGTGCAACGATAATTGCCCCGCGCCGTACGGGGCTGACCAGCAATCGGTCCATGAAACCGTTCTCAATGTCGTTGGCGACGGTGCCTGCGGTTCCGACCCCTGAGAACATGGCTCCCTGCAACAGCGCGAACGCCACCACCCAGTTGATCAGATTCTCGGTCGGGTAGCCGTCGAGCCGAGTGATGCCGTCGAAGCTGGAGGTGAAGACAACCAAGAAGAAGACCGGCATCACGATCAACGGCACCAGAATCGCCGGCAGCCGCGTGAACCTCGTGAGGTTTCGGTGACACATCCAGACAACCGGAAACAGCGACGAAACACGGGATCGCGACCTGTCCCGTTCAGTGTCGAGCGCCGCAGTCATGAGCGCTTCAATCGCTGAACGTAGGCACCGTAGGCCAACCCCAATGACACCACCGCGATCAGCAAGCTGTAGCCGACTGCTGCAGACAAGTCACCCCAGCTCCAGCCGGAGATCACCAGTTGTCTTGTCGGGTTCACCACCAAGCTGAATGGATTGTTCTCGGCCGCCGTCTGATACCAACCCTTCATCAACTCAGTCGGGAAGAACGCGGAAGACACGAACACCAGCATGAAGAACAGCGGGAACATCGCCTGGGTCGCCTCGCTGCTACCAGTTCTCAGGGCCACGGCCAAACCAAACCCCGATATGCCCACCGACAACACCACGCTGATCAAGATCAGAGCCAAGGCTCCTGCCGGGCCGCTCTCTATAGGCGCGCCCAACAGGAAGAAGATCGCCATGTGCGCGCCCGCCTGAAAGCCCGCAGCTGCGGCTGAGCCCCCGACGCGGCCCACAAAGATCGACTGTCGCGCCACGGGAGAAACGACCAGACGATCAAAAAAACCGGTCTCAATGTCGGCAGCCATGTCGGTGCCGGCATTGGAAGCGCTGAAAGCAATCCCCTGGAGAATCGTTGCGGGCAGTATGAACTGGAGGAATGAGTCGACTTCCGGGAAACCGGGCAAGCCGGTTGTTCTGGCGAACTGCGACGAATAGACCGCCGCCATCGCCAAAGGAAAGATCAAGCCCGGCGCCCAACGGTCGGTTTTCCGCACCGTGGCGAACACCGATCGCACCGTCAGAACCCACGCCTGCTCCAAGCCGACCAGCAAGCGGGGACGGTTCCGCGAGACGCTTTGTGCACGCTGGGCACTCTGGACAGCGGTCAAGTCTCGGCACCTTCCAACCGCCTGCCTGTCGCATCGGCGAAGACATCGTCGAGGCTCGGTGAATCCAACTCGAAGTGGGCCACCGGAACACCCTGTTCATCCAGGGCCCTGACCACTTCGGTCAGTCTCGGGGCCCCGCCCCTCAATCCGATCGCCACCCGACCATCACGCGCCGGTCGCTCGTCACCGAACGCACCAAGAACTCGTCGGGCCAACTCGATGGTTGCGTTATCGGCCACTTCCACCCGCAACGTGGGATCTCCGACTCGGCCCTTGAGCACTGTCGGGTCACCCTCTCTGACGATCACGCCGCCGTCGATGATGGCGATCCGTCCCGCCAGCTCATCGGCTTCCTCCAGATACTGAGTGGTCAAGAAAACGGTCGTACCATCGTCGTTGAGCGCACGAACTTCTTCCCACACCGCGACCCGGCTGGTGGGGTCGAGACCCGTGGTCGGTTCATCGAGAAACAACACTGCGGGGCGATGGATCAGTGCCAAAGCCAAATCAAGACGCCTCCGCATACCGCCGGAGTAGGTGCCGACGCGCCGGTTCGCTGCTCCGGTCAACCCGACCCGCTCAAGGAGTTCGGCGCTTCGGTTGGCAGCTCGGCGGTGCCCGAGACCGTGCAGCACCGCTTGCAGCCGCAACAGCTCATTGCCGGTCATCAGCGGGTCGATAGCCGCGTCCTGCAGCGCCACACCAATCAGACGGCGCACCGAGTCGGCATCTTTGACAACATCGAATCCGGCCACGCGAGCGTTGCCGGCGGTCGGCCGCAACAGTGTCACCAGCATTCGCACCGTGGTGGACTTGCCCGCGCCGTTCGGACCGAGAAAACCGAAGATCTCACCCTCGTCGACCTGCAAGTCGATACCGGCCACCGCGGTGACGTCACCGAAGGTCCGAACCAGGCCCTCGGCTTCCACAGGTTTCATGGCGACGCCTGATCCGGTTTGCCACCCGGCAAGCTCACGAACCGGCCTCAGAGATCGCCGACCAGACCTTTCGCGGAGACAAGGGAATGTCGATGTGTCTCACACCGAGGTGACTCAACGCATCGATCACTGCGCTCTGCACAGCCGGGGTCGACCCGATCGCTCCAGACTCGCCGATGCCTTTCGCCCCCAAGGGATTGTTGGGGGTGGGCGTCTCCATCGGAACTAGCTCAAACGATGGCAGTTCAGCAGCGGAGATGATCGAGTAGTCCGCGAAGTTGCTGGTCACAGGGTTGCCGTCCTCGTCGAAGCAGATCTCTTCAAGGAGTGCTTGGGCGACCCCTTGTGCAATTCCCCCGTGTCGCTGGCCTTCCACTATCAGCGGGTTGATCAATGTGCCCGCATCGTCGACCGTCACCATGCGCCTGAGTTCAACGCCCCCGGTCTCGGTGTCAACCTCCACAACCGCTACGTGGGTGCCGAACGGGTACGTGCATTTGGCATTGAAGTCGGTGTCGGCGACAAGTTGCTCGTCAGTTGCCGCGGCGGCTACTTCTGCCCATGTTCTGGTCACTGCCGGAGTGCCCGAAACATGGAACACGCCCGAGTCGGTGTCGAGAACGACATCTTCAACAGCAGCCTCCAACAGCTCAGCCGCGATCTCTTTGGCAGCATCCGCAACAGTTTCCGCCGCGTTCAGCACCGCCGAACCTCCGAGCTGGGTCGAGCGGCTCGCCACGGTACCTTCACCCCGGTCGACCTTGTCGGTGTCTCCCTGAATCACCTCGATGTCGGAAATGTCGAGTCCCAGTTTCTCCGCGGCGATCATGGCGAAGGTGGTGGCATGGCCCTGTCCATGCGACAGAGCGCCCGAGTAGACGCGTGCCTTGCCCTCCGGCGTGATCTCGACCTTGCCGTATTCGTTTCCCCCCGTGGCGGGACCAGCGGTGATCTCGACATAATTGGCGATTCCGATACCGATCTGGACGGGATCGGCTGAGGCTCGGCGAGCTGCCTGCTCTGACCGCAGCGCGGCATAGCCCGCTGCTTCCAAGGCTCTGTCGAGCGCCGCTTCGTAGTCACCGGAGTCGTATTCACTGCCTGCCGCAGTGGTCACGGGAAACGCGTCCGCGGCGATGAGGTTCTTGCGCCGGAGTTCAATCGGGTCGATCCCGGTCTTTGCCGCGAAAAGGTCGAACATTCGCTCGATCGTCAGCGTCGCCTCAGGGCGGCCCGCGCCCCTGAAAGCTTCGGTAGGCACAGCGTTGGTGATTATCGACCGTGCCTGAGTCTCGATGTTCGCGATGTCGTAGGTCCCCGGGGCCATCGGCAGCGTGAAGAAGGGCAGAAATGCACCGACACGGGTATACGCACCCGCGTCCATCAGTACATCGAGTCGGTAATGGGTGACATCACCTTGTCGGGTTCCGCCAATAGCAGCGTGATGAACCTGGCCTCTTCCCGGCCCGGCTGCGATCAGGTTCTCTGTGCGTGTTTCGAACCATCGAACCGGGCGGCCCGCTAGCCGTGAGAGATGTGGGATGAGTACATCTTCAGGAGTCGGAGCCACTTTGGCCCCGAATCCGCCGCCAACATCGGGAGTGATTACATGGACGTCTTCGGGGGCCAGTCCATACATCTGAACCAGCGTCTCTTTGACGCGGTGCGATCCCTGACTCGACATGAACATCGACAACCGATCATCGGTCCAGGAAGCCGCAGCCGAGCGGACCTCGAGGGGAGCAGCGGACATTCGGGGGTGAACAACCCGTTGTCTGACAACTACTTCACAATCGGCGAAGAACGAGTCGTCACCTATCCCGGTGGCCATCCCCAGATCAGAGAACGTGAGAGCCGTGTTGGTTCCGTGGCCTTCGTGTACGACGACCGTGTCTGCGGCCGCGGCTTCAAGATCAGTGACCGCGTCGAGCGGATCGATATCGACGAACACCAGGTCGGCCGCGTCCTGGCCTTGCGAGCGAGTCTCCGAGAGGATCACGGCCACTGGTTCACCGACGAAACGCACACGATCACGAGCCAACACTGGGCGATTCAACAGATCCGGAGGGAACATCGGCACGCTTCCAGGCAGAATCAAGTCAAGTTCCGCACCGGTGAGTACCAACACAACGCCGGGCATGGCGCGAGCATCGTCGGCGTCAATGTCGATGATCGTGCCGTTGGCCACGAACGACCTGACAAATGTCGCGTGCAGCGCGCCATCAAGTCGCGGGTCGTCCAGATCAGCGGTGTAGGTCGCTCCGACGGTGAGAAACAGCGGATCTTCTTTGCGCAGAACCCTCGTCCCGATAATCGTCATCTAGCGCGCCCCTCGTTGGTTGTTCGAACCAGATGAGAGGCTAACGGGACGCGAGGTTAGTTGGGGCTTGAGACCACGCAGCCGTTCAGGCCGGGCACCGAATAGACCTCCTCGCCCGGTTGTACGAACGGTCCATAACAGCGAGCCTCATGACGCAGGCCCTCGTCGTCAATGATGCCTTCAATGTCGGCGTTGATCTCTGCGATCTCAGCTTCGAGCGCCGCTCGTTCGGCTTTGACGTCTTCCAACTCGCTTCGCTGCTCCAGGTAGCTGCTCACTGAAGGCTCAACGAGCACACCGGCCAACAACGCGAACGCCACGACGAGCAGGAACAAGACCTGCTTCACCGCTCTGCCCCACCGATCGGGTTGACAGGACCGGCTCCGCCTATCGGGTCCCGAGGACCAAAGAAGGCTGCTTCGCCGAGCTGCTCTTCGATCCTCAGAAGTTGGTTGTATTTCGCCACCCGGTCTGAGCGGGCTGGCGCGCCCGTCTTGATCTGCCCGCAGTTGGTCGCAACCGCCAGGTCCGCAATGGTCGTGTCTTCGGTTTCCCCTGAACGGTGCGACATAACCGAGGTGTAGCCGCTGCGGGTGGCCAGATCGACGGCCTCAAGCGTTTCAGTCAGCGATCCAATCTGGTTGACCTTCACCAGGATCGAGTTGGCGGTCCCGGACTCGATCCCCCGTGCGAGCCGCTCACAGTTCGTCACAAACAAATCGTCGCCCACGAGCTGACAACTGGAGCCGATTTGTGCTGTCAGAGCAGCCCAACCGTCCCAGTCGTCCTCGGCCATGCCGTCCTCGATCGACACGATCGGGTATTTGCGCGTCAGAGACACGAGCTCGGCGACCATTTCATCAGAGCTGAGCCGGCGGTCCTCGCTGGCCAGGACATAGAACCCGTCTTCGTAGAACTCGGTGGAGGCGATGTCCATCGCGATCGCCATCTCATCGCCGGGAGTGAGTCCGAGACGCTCGATGGTGTCGACGAGCAGTTGCACCGCTTCTTCGTTGCTCGCCAAGTCGGGAGCGAAGCCCCCTTCATCGCCGATACCGGTCGACAAACCCCGCTCAGTCAGAACTTTTTTCAGTATGTGGTAAGCCTCGACACCCCAACGCATCGCCTCACTGAACGACGCCGCACCCACTGGCATCAGCATGAACTCCTGGTAGTCGACGCTGTTGTCGGCGTGCGATCCGCCGTTGAGCACGTTCATCATCGGCACCGGCAAGACATGGGCGTTGGCGCCCCCGACATGGCGCCACAGCGGGATCTCCAGTTCCGCAGCAGCAGCTCGCGCTGCGGCCAAAGAAATCCCAAGAATGGAATTGGCTCCAACACGGCCCTTGTTGTCGGTGCCGTCCACCGCGATCATCGACCCGTCGAGTCCACGTTGATCTACCGCATCGCGGCCGACCACGGCTTCGGCGAGTTCGGTGTTGACAAAACCGACTGCGTTGAGCACTCCTTTGCCGCCCAGCCGGTCGCCGCCGTCGCGCAGCTCGACCGCTTCAAACGCACCGGTCGAAGCGCCGCTTGGGACCATCGCCCGGCCACGCGCTCCGGTGTCGAGTTCGACCTCCACTTCGACTGTGGGGTTGCCGCGGGAGTCGAATACCTCGCGGCCATGGACACGTTCGATGATGCTCACGGGCAACCTCTCGACGGCGGGGGAGCTCTAGTCGTTGCTCCGCGAATACACGAAGCGGCTTCAATAATACTCGATAAGCACGTGAAATAGAAAGAATAGAAAGGGTTGCGCTATCTCTCAGTCGAGCGGATCTGTTCCATGAAGCGGATCGATGCGCCACGCAACGCGGTTTCGGGGTCGATATCGAGCTTGCGGGCCAACGCCACCGTCTCGAACAGAATCTCTCCGACGCTCTCAACGCTCGGGTTGGCACCCGCGGTCCCCAGAGCGTCACCAATGCCGTCGACACCGGCTCGACCCCCGCGGTCAACGCCCAAACCAACACCCTCGGACCGTTCTTGGACTTTGGCAGCCAGCATCAGCGCCGGAAGCGTCATGGGAACACCGTCCATCGCCGAGGCACGGCCCTTTTCGTCGCGTTTGATCTCTTCCCATCTGCGCGCCATGTCGTCAGCGTCTTCGGGCCCGCGCACACCATCGACCGCGCCATCGCCGAACACGTGCGGATGACGCGCCACCAACTTGTCGTACACGCTGCGGGCAACATCGGCGACCGTGAACGACCCGCGTTCCGCACCGAGCCGAGCGTGGAAGAAGATCTGGTAGAGCAGATCCCCCAGTTCCTCGACGAGATGCGCATCGAGTTCGGCTTCTACCTCTCTGTCATCCAGTTCAGATCTGGCGTCAAGGGCTTCGAGAGCTTCATAGGTTTCTTCGAGCAGGTGTTTGCGCAACGATCCATGGGTCTGGACTCGATCCCACGGGCAACGCTCTCGCAGTTCACGCACCAGTTCTTCGAACCGAACGAATTCGGCCGCAACCGGCGTGTCAAGCTCCGGGATCCACAACGAAGTCAGATGATCGGGCTCAACTTGCCTGTCCAGGTCATCCCACGCGACCTCGAAAACGGATTCGTCCGGCAAACCCAGGCGCTGCAGGACCACCACCGATTCAGGCCCGTCCTCCACCGCGAGCTTGATGTCGGACAGCACCCGGCGGGAATGACAGTGAGCGACCAGAAGCGGTCCCGTTTGACCCGCCGCGGCGAATGCGAAGTCTTGGCCGTCAACAAGGCGCGTTCCGTCGGTCACCGGGTCGATCCCGAGCCGGGCCCAAGCAACATCCAAGAACGACATCGCAGCCAAGATCTCGACGGTGACCCGACCTGACTGCGCCGCGTCCCGCAACAACTCCACGGTGCGTTCAAGCACCAACGGAGAACCCGGCACGGCGTAGAGCAGATCGCCTTCGGCAGATTCGAGAATCAAGCGCTCGCTGATCGCTTCATAAACAGCCTCGAAAGACTCGCCCTTTTCGTATTCGTCGTCGAAAGCGACCGCGTCAGACAGCACCCGCGCGGCAGGGTGCATGCGGGTACGCAAAAAGCACCGCGGAGCAGCTGCGATAGCAGCGCGTGTCTGGGCCGTGAGGAGCTCCTCGTCTGCCGGGCCGAGACCAACGACAGTGATAGTTCCCATGACCGAACTCAGCTTTGTGAGGTATCAGCCCGGGTAATCGCGTCGGTCCCCGGCGACCCGGACACGACCACTCCAGCGGTCGGGTCGAACACCCCGAACCGGGGGTCCACGTTGATTTCACGGTTGAACAACTCGGCCTGCAGTTGCTGAAGTTCGGCTCCGTAGCCGTCGAGCACGAACGAGGTTATTTCTTCGGAGGTCAACTCCTGGTGTTGGCCGCGCACCAATGGACCGAAGCTACGAACCTGAATCACATGCCAACCAAACTGGCTCTGAACGGGATCAGAGATTCCGGGGCCGCCAACCGCGGCGGCACCTTCGACGAATTCCGACACAAAAGTAGCCGGCATGACACAACCAAGATCGCCACCCCTCGGGCCGCTGGGGCCAATTGAGATTTCCGCAGCCAAGGCGGCGAACTCCTCCCCCGCGTCGAGGCGAGAGACCGCTGCGACCGCTTCGGCTTCTGTCTCAACCAACAGGTGACTCGAACACAACGCTGTCACGCCTGCGATGGCGATCACATGGTCCGCTATCAGGTGCGGAACGGCCCGGTAACGCTGCTGTATCCGCCCGTATCGGGTATCGACCTCAGGAACAGTCGGATCTACCGCCCGGGCTGCTTCTTGTTCAACCTGAGCCGGATCAAGGTGCAAACCGCTCAACTCGGTTCCGCCTTGTTCGGCAAGGTCGATCCAACTCTCAAAGAAGATCCACTCACCGACATGGCGTGAAGCCAGTTCCGAGGGGACAACCGAAGTGTCTTCGACACCGTTGCCTTCAAGGATCGCTTCAAAATCTTCTTCGCTGAGAGTCGCCGCGCCAGTCGTGGCAACCGCTGTCTCACCGGCTGACCCACACGCCGACGCGGCCAAGCTGAACGCAACGAGCAGAGCACCAGCAAAGAGACGGGGATGGTTCGCGTTCACAAGTCGTGCAGGCTACTCGGTGGAAACCAATGGACTCGCGTCAGCCAACAAGTCGACCATGATCTCTGCGATCTGTTCGACAACCGGACCACGTTCGGCGTGCAGCGGAAGCCGCAATTCAGCGCTGGCTTCCTTGTAGATCGCGGTGTTGCCGACACCCTTTGAGGAATAGAGACGCTGCAGACGCACCTGCTTGCTGTCGGGCAACTCCACAGGCGACAGACGCGCTACATGGTCGGGGCCACCGAAGCCCGGGCCCTCGGCAACAATGATCTCCCGCACGCCCGTGCGCACACATTCGACCCTCAACTGGCCCACCTGCAACAGTGCCTCGGCCGCGGCAGGTATCGGGCCGAACCGATCCAACCACTCGGCACGCACATCATCGAGCATCTCCTGGGTCTCCACAGATACCAACCGCCGGTAAGCCTCAAGTCGGCTTGTCTGGCTCAGCACGTAGTCATCGGGGAGGTGAGCGTCGCCAGGAACATCAATCGTGATCCTCAACGGCTCAGCGGGTTTCTCACCTCGCAGTTTCGCCACCGCTTCGGTGACCATCTGGCAATACAGGTCATAGCCGACTGCCGCGATATGGCCGGACTGACCGGTGCCCAGAAGGTTGCCTGCGCCGCGCAGTTCGAGATCCCGCATGGCGATTCGAAACCCCGATCCAAGCTCGGTGGCCTCGCCGATGGTCCTGAGTCGTTCGTAAGCCTCTTCGCTCAGCACCCGATCCTTGGGGTGGAACAGGTACGCATATGCCCGTTGGCCGGCCCGGCCGACCCGACCCCGAAGCTGGTGAAGCTGCCCGAGACCCAGCAGTTCGGCTTGATCCACCACCAAAGTGTTGACCGTCGGCATATCGATGCCCGATTCGATGATGGTGGTACACACCAGAACGTCGTATTCGCCTTCCCAAAAGTCGATCACGACCCGTTCAAGCGTGCCTTCGTCCATCTGGCCGTGCGCCACTGCAATTCGCGCTTCGGGCACCAGGAGTCGCAGCGAATGCGCTACATGCTCGATGTCCCGCACTCGGTTGTGGACGAAGAACAACTGCCCCTCCCGCAACAATTCACGCCGGATCGCCTCTGCCACAGCGCGTTCGGAGTACTCGCCCACGTAGGTCAAGATCGGTTGACGGTCAGCGGGCGCGGTGTTCAGCACAGACATGTCGCGGATCCCCGCGAGGCCCATCTCCATGGTTCTCGGGATCGGTGTAGCGGTCAGTGTCAACACATCGACCGCAGAACGCAGAGACTTGATTCTCTCCTTGTGCTGCACACCGAAGCGCTGTTCCTCGTCTATCACCAGCAAACCCAGATTCTTGAACTCAACGTCGGCCGAGAGCAGGCGGTGAGTGCCGATCACCACATCGACTTCTCCGCTCTGTATCCCGTCGACGACTTTCTTGGCTTGGGCGTTGCTCAGAAACCGGCTCAGGACCTCGACTCTCATCGGATACGGTGCGAGCCTCTCCCGAAACGTGGCGTGGTGTTGTTGAGCCAGCAGCGTGGTGGGTACCAGCACAGCCGCTTGGGATCCGTCGAGGACCGCTTTGAACACAGCCCGCAAAGCCACCTCGGTCTTGCCGAACCCGACGTCTCCGATCACCAGTCGATCCATCGGTGTCGGGCGTTCCATGTCTTCTTTGACGTCGATGATGGCCTGAAGCTGGTCCGGCGTCTCCTGATATCTGAACGCGCTCTCGAACTCACGCTGCCAAGGCGTGTCGGGTGCAAACCCGTGGCCGGGGGTGGTCACCCGGGTTTGGTACAGGACCACGAGCTCCTGGGCGATCTCTGAGACCGCCGAACGAACCTTGGCCTTGCTCGCGCGCCAGTCCGCGCCCCCCATCCTCGACAATTTCGGAGTTTCGCCACCGCTGTAGATTCGGATCGCGTCGATCTGGTCCGACGGCACGTACAGCCGGTCTGTGCCGCGGTACTCGAGCAGCAGATAGTCCCGGTCGCTGCCGTTTATTGATCGGGTAACCATCCCACCGAAGCGGGCAACACCGTGATGGGCGTGCACCACATATGACCCCTCGCGAAGATCGTCGAAGAACTTCTGGGCATCTCTACGGCGGGTCCGTGCCTGGCGATGGGTTCGACGACGTCCCGTGAGGTCGCTCTCGGAGAGCACCGCCAGCTTGATTCGGTGCAGCACCGCTCCCCGTTCGAGCGGAACAGCAACCAGATGCGCACCCCGAACCGAAAGATCTGTGTCCGCTCCCACAGGATCGACCTCCACACCGTGCTCGGACAGCAGAGCTGCCAAGCGATCAGCGCTCGCAGGACTATCAGCGGCGACCACAACGCAATAGCCGTCGCTGAGCAACTGACGGACTCGCGAGACTGCAGGTTCGACATCACCGACAACAGGCGCCCAAGCTGACGCCTCCACGGTCGCAATATCCGGGCGGTCCGCCACACCCAGCATTGTCAGTATCGGGACGTTAGTGCGAGCCAACAGACGGCCATAGGGCACATGCAGCCTGTGCAGGTCATCGGCATCGACATCCCAGGTCTTGGACAACGAAACCGCCAGATCCGCCTCTTCAGCCTCGATGTCGGCCGCCCTGTCCCGAATACGGCGCGGTTCGACCAAGATCACCCAGGAGTCCTCTGAAAGAAGATCCGGCAGGACCACATCGTCGCTCACCAGCCACGGCAGCCACGACTCCATCCCGTCGAACAGTTCCCCGTCAACGACTCGATCCCACTGCTCGCGACCCCAGGGCTCCTCCGCAAGCAGCTGCCTGGCTCGTTGCTGCGCGTCCTCGTTGGGTCGAAGCTCGCGGCACGGATACATCTCGATTTCGGAGACGGGGATCGTGGCGCGCTGGTCCGCAATGGAGAACTCGGTGATTCGCTCAACCTCATCGCCCCACAGGTCGATCCTCACGGGACGGTCCGCGGTGCTTGGGAAAACATCGACGATCGAGCCTCTCACCGCGAATTCTCCGCGGTGTTCAACTTGAGGTTCACGCCGATAGCCGAACTCGACTAGCTGCTGTACCAGGTCAACCGAATCGACCACATCTCCAACACCGCAGATGATCGGGTCCGTTGCGGCTTGCGGGTCGAGTCGCTGCACCAGCGCGCGCACAGAAGCCACGATCACCGAGGGTGTCGTCGCCGGGTCGCTCAAGCGAGACAGCAGGCGCAATCGCTGACCCATCGTTTCGATGGCGGGACTCACACGTTCGAACGGCAGCGTTCCCCACGCAGCAAAGAGCGCCACTTCATCCTCACCCAGAACCGCAGCCGCGTCATTGGCCAGTCTCACCGCTTCGCTGTGGGTGGCCGTGGCGACCAGGATCGGGCGACGCTCGGCCGCTTCGGTCAACCCCGCCACGGTGAGAGCCCTGGCTGCCTCAGTGACGACGAGCACGGCGTCCCGTCCCGCGATTGCCGAGTCGAAGGAGGGCTCAGAAGCGAGCAGAGATCTCAGTGGACGAAGGTTCCCGACCGCGTTCAGCATGCGGACAATCAGCTCCGGTTGAAGAGGTTCATCGCGGTGTCGAGGTCGTTGTTGAGCAGGAACTCCACGGCGTCCGCGGCGCGACCCACAACTCGCTCAAGTTCTGGGCGTTCGCTGCGTTTGGGGCGTTTCAACACGTAGTCGCGGCCCTTCATGGTGCCCGGCACCGGTTTGCCGACACCGATCCGAACACGGGTGAACTCAACGGAGTGCAGGTGGGAGCGAATCGACTTCAAGCCGTTGTGACCGGCCAGACCACCGCCAATCTTGACCTTCATCCGCCCTACCGGGAGGTCGATCTCATCGTGGACGACTACCAGATTGCTCAGGTCGTCAATTCCGTATCGTCTCACCAGCGGCGCGACGGCCGAACCCGAGTTGTTCATGAAGGTCTTCGGGATCCCTACCGCCAGGCGCTTGTCGCCGACTCGCAGTTCCGCCGCTTCTGCTCGGTCTCTACGCCCGGCGCTGAGCCGACCGCCGTGGCGCTCGACAAGTTCGTTGATTACCCAGACACCCGCGTTGTGCCGTGTCTGTGCGTACTCGTCTGTTGGATTGCCGAGTCCGACAACGAGCAGATCGGCCGGCGTGCCGCGGCGCTTTATTGAACGCTTCGATGAGGAGAGGCGAACCATCACTCGGCCGCCGCGGTGCTATGAGTCGTCGGCGTCGGCGTCGTCGACAGGGGTTTCGTCGTCGTCTTCATCGGTGATGGCGGCTTCGGCGCTTGCCGCTTCTGCCGCTTCTGCCGCTGCCATCGCCTCACGCGTCGAGCGGGTGACCAGCGAGGTTGCGACTGAGTCGTCGGGATCGGTGGCCGTGACGACACCGGGCGGGAGGACGACTTCGCCGACCTTGATGGAATCACCGAGGGTGAGCTCGCTGATGTCGACTTCGATCTCGTCGGGCACATCCGCGGGTTTGGCCGAAACGGTCAGTGAGTAGAGCGTTTGGTCGACCATGCCGTTGGCCCGGGTCACCTCGACGGCTTCGCCCACGAGCACCAACGGGACGTCGACTTCGATCTCTTGATCGGTGGTGACCCGCAGGAAGTCAACATGGATCACATCGCGCCGCACCGGATGACGCTGTAGATCCTTGACGATCGAGAGTTGTTGCTCTCCCTCGATGTCGAGGGTTATCAACGCGTTGATACCAGCGTCGGTGTTGAGGGCGACACGCAGATCGGGCCACGCGACGCTTACTGAGACGGGTTCATTGTCGAGCCCGTAGACGACGGCCGGGATGCGACCCTCGCGCCGTAGGCGACGCGACGCGCGGGTGCCTGCTGCACGGCCGAGCGTGGCGTTCAGTAGCAACTGGTCAGACATGAGACTTGGGCTCCTGAACCGGCAAAATCAATAGAAAACAATAGCTGGAGGTTCTGTGCGAACCGGCGGATCAGGTTACCGGGATGCGCGGTGATCCCCAAGCTCGTACGGCCAGAATCGGCAGATTCGTCGCAGTCGCCTCAATTCGGCACAATCGTCGTCAGAGAGCCGATCAGGCGAGATGGTTGCCGGCGAAAATCTCGCTGACAGAAGTGTCCGCGAAGACCGCCGCGACGGCTCTGGCGATTACCGGCGCGACCGACAGGATTTCCATCTTGTCTATCTGTTTGTCGGGCTCCAGCGGGAGTGTGTCGGTAATCAACACCGTCTCGATGGCCGCGTTCTTCAGGCGATCGATCGCCGGCTCTGAGAAGACTCCGTGGGTTGCGGCCGCGATGACCATTTCCGCACCGTTGGCTACCAGCAGGTCCGCGGCAGCGCAGATGGTGCCGCCAGTATCGATCATGTCATCGATGAGCACGCAGACGCGGCCCTCGACCTCGCCGATGATCTCTTTGGCCTCGACCGTGTTGGCCTCAACGGTCGAACGGCGCTTGTGAACGTAGGCGAGATCGGCTCCCAGCAGGTTCGTGTACCGCTCCGCTACCTTCATCCGGCCGGCGTCGGGCGACACGACAACGAGGTCGCCTTCGATTCTGGACAGATAGTCGACGAGGACCGGCATGGCGGTGAGATGATCGACCGGGCCGTCGAAAAAGCCCTGGATCTGACCCGAATGCAGGTCGACGGACACCAATCGGTCAGCGCCGGCCGCACTGAAGAGATCAGACAGCAGACGGGCGGTTATCGGCTCGCGACCAGAGGCCTTTCGGTCCTGGCGGCTGTAACCGTAGAACGGGATTACTGCTGTGATGCGCTTGGCGGATGCACGCTTTGCGGCATCGACCATGATGAGTTGTTCGGTGATCGCATCGTTGATCGAGCGCCCGTCCCAAGGGGTGTGGGTCTGCACGATGAAGACATCAGCACCGCGGATCGACTCGAAGTACTTGACATGGATCTCACCGTTGGCGAACTCGGAGATGTTGGGGGTGCCCAGTGGCACGCCCAGTTCCTTGCAAATGTCGGTGGCCAGCGACTGAGTCGCCCGGCCTGCCACGATATGTAGTTTCTTCTTGTTGACCAGTTGCATTCGGTTCCAGACGGTAGTTCGGGGCCCTGTACCGGCAGTGTAGATGTGGCAGACGGCTCCATCCGTGGATGCTGGCTGGCCCGGCAGGACTCGAACCTGCAACATCCGGAGCCAAAGTCCGACGTTCTGCCAGTTGAACTACGGGCCATCGCGTTGGCGACGGCCTTACGGTACCGTTCGCGCGATACGCCGCACCACACAATTTCCACCGAGCGCGGTTTTTCTGAGGACTCCGGTAGCGTCGGCGGTCGTGGGTTCACTCATCAAAAAACGTCGCAAGCGAATGCGGAAGAAAAAACACAAGAAAATGATGCGACGGACGCGCCACCAACGCCGCAAGTGACCCCTCCCCCGGGTCAATTGGCTCCACTTCTAACCGGGATGACGGGCGGCGGGGACGGTACGGGCCACGAGTAGACCTTCGCCGGGGTGCTCACCATCCACCCACCATGTGCTTCCACTGCCCGCGAGCCGCGGGCGTTGGCCCGAGGCGTCACCGAGCTGGTCTCGCCACCGCTCCAATTCCGGAGCGACTGCTAGCGCTGCCGGTTCGAGATCGTTGCCGTTGTCGCCGACCGGCCCACCGAGTCGGTCCCACGCCGCGTACACCTCACGGGTGGAACAGTGCACAGGTGGGATCAGCAGCGTCACCGAACGTTCAACGAACGGCAGAGGCTCGACAATTTCACCCATGCCGGTGACCCGGGCACGCCCCCCATAAAGACAGAACGCCACGTCTGCGCCAATTCCCGCCGCACCGTTCAAGTCCGTATATCCGGCCCATCGCAACACCGCGGCCGCGTCTGCAGAACCACCGCCGAGACCAGCTCCGGCAGGGATCTGTTTGTGTAGTCGAACCTGTGCGGTGCGACCGCACAGTTCAAGCGCCCGTCGCACCAGGTTTTCGTGTTCGTCGCCCAGCAATTGAGCACGATTGGGGCCGACGATCTCAAGCGCGTCGCCTTCGCTCAGCTCGAGCGTGTCATAAAGGTCGAGGCTGACCATTTCCGCGTCGATCAGGTGATACCCGTCATCACGAACGCCCGTGATGCGCAACGACACCGTCAGCTTCGCCGGCGCAAGAATCGCATCCACACGAACAGGCTAGGAGGCCGAGCCTCGCTTGCGAAGAGCCGTCGAGACTACAGCTATGCTGCGCGCCATGAACATAGACACAGCGGCGGTCGATCTAGCGCTGACCACCACGAGAGCAGTACGGCGACGTCTGGATTTGGAGCGACCGGTCGACGATCAGATCATCCTCGATTGCATCGACATCGCCGAGCAGGCCCCCACGGGAGGCAACCAGTCCAGCAGACGCTGGATAGTGGTGCGCGACCCCGAGTTGAAAGCCGAGCTGGCTCGGCTGTACCGCGACGCCGCGGGAGATTTCATGATCGCTGCGCGTGATCGCTTGGAAGGCACCGACCATCCGAGCGCTCCAGCGATGCGCTCGGCGGCCTACTTGGCAGAACACCTTGCCGAGGTGCCGGTGATCGTCATTCCCACCATCGTTGGCCGCCACGACGGCAGCGGTTCCCCCGGGCTGTTCGATTCGGTGATCCAAAGCGCGTGGAGCTTCTGCGTGGCGCTGCGGGCCCGCGGCTTGGGCAGTGCCTGGACCACCGCGGTTCTCGCCAAAGCCCCCGAACTCAAAGAGTTGCTCGGCATTCCAGCCGAGATCACCGAGATCGCCATGCTGCCGGTCGCTTGGACCAAAGGCACCGATTTTCACCCTGTTGCCCGGACCCCCGCACGCCAGATCACCTTCTTCGACGGCTACGGCCGCACCTACGAATCAGGCCCTGGAACTCCGGTGAGCATGGCCGACGGCCCAGGCGTCGTTGTGGAATCCGACATCGCCGCTCCGATCGAGCGGGTGTGGGCCGCGGCGACCGACATCAACCTTCCCGCCAACTTCTCAGACGAGTTCATCTCCGCCGCCTGGGACGACGGGCACGACGGTCCTTCGCTGGGAGCGGCCTTCAGGGGGCGTAACCAACACGAATTGATGGGTGAATGGGAAGCCCGCTGCTATGTCGATGTGTGCGATGAACCCAACGCCTTCGGCTGGTGCACCTCCGACCCCACCAATCCCGGCGCGCGTTGGCGTTTCGAGATGCAGGCCCTAGTGGGAGGCAGTACCCGTTTGCTGTTCCGCCTACTGCTCGGACCAGGTCCTTCAGGTTTGACAGGGTTCATCGAACAAGCGCCCGACAAAGAGCACCGTTTCATCGCCAACCGCCTCCGCGCCCACCGGGCCAACATGACCCGAGTCGTCGACGGCATCAAAGCCCACGTCGAGGCTTCCAACTCAACCGACTAGCGACTCAACTGATTAGCAACTCGTCGTCGCGGGAATATCAGCCACAGCAGCCAATCGAGACCAATCTGTCAGGGACAGGGTCTCCGGCCGCGCTCGGCTGTCCAGTCCAGCATGCGCGAACCCGGCCGAATCGACGAAACCGGCGAGTGAGCGCCGCAACATTTTGCGGCGCTGACTGAACCCAGCTCGAACTAGGATCTCGATCGCTTCCAGGGGCTGATCGACCGGCGGTGCGGTGTGTCGATCAATCCGTACCAGCACAGATTCAACCTTGGGTTTCGGGTAGAACACCGTCGCCGGGACACGACCAACCACCTTTGCAGTGCCGTGATAGGCAACCAGCAGCGACGGTATGCCCACGGCCTTGTCGCCCGGCTTTGCCGCCAAGCGCTCACCCACCTCACGTTGCACCATCACCAACATCGATCCCAAGGCCGCCACATTGCCCAAGAGATCAACAATCAAAGAAGCAGCGATGTTGTACGGGAGGTTGGCCACAAGCCGCCAGCCGTCGCGACCAGCGAGAAGGCCCGCCCAGTCGAGGGTTCGCGCGTCGGCTTCGACCACCCGCACATCGTGGTCGGCAACAACTTCTCGGAGAGCACGCGCCAGATCACCGTCGACCTCGACCGCAGTGACCTCCGCGCCGGTTTCCGCCAATGCCAGGGTGAGTGATCCCAAACCGGCGCCGATCTCGACAATCGGATCACCGCGACTCGCCCCCGACAGCTTGGCGATGCGGCGCACCGTGTTCGGGTCGATGACAAAGTTCTGACCCAACCTGCGGCGTGGCTCAAGGCCGTGACGATCCAGAATCTCACGGAGTTGCTGAGGTGAGTGCGTCACGGCTGCTTACCCTGTCCGCGCACCCTACAGATATCCGAGTCTCTTCGAGCAAGCCGGCCACGGGGCCCAACCGTTTATCCGCCACAGGGCGAGCGCCATCCTGTCCTGGTCGGCCGGTGACGCCTCGGCAGGATCGACGCCCACGAGATAGTCGGCACCGATTTGGGGCGCGACCCAGTCCCACGTCGAGCGGGAGAACTGGTAGGCGCCTCGATAACGGCCGACAGGGTTGAAGCTGATCGCGCGATAGTTCCCGCTGGATTCGCATTGGCGAAGAGCCTCCCACTGTTCCTCTGTCGGGTCTGGTGGAGTGGCAACGGTGGTGCTGGACGCAACCGGGGGCGTGGTAGTCGAAGACTCCGGTTCATTCTCGGGGTCCGAAACGGTCGTGTCGTCGATTGCAGTCGTCGTTATGGGCGCTTCGGCCGCAGCTGCGGTGGTTGTTGGCGCCGCAGTTGCCGCGGGTGGCGTCGTGACAGGGGCCGCGGTTGTCGTGGCGGCAGACAGTGCTTGGGATTCTTCAGCCGCACGGGCTGTCGCAGCCAGAGACATAGCTCGATCACGGGTCTCGTCGCGGTGTTCGCGGTGCGCTTCGGTCCAGGCTGCGGCGCGATCGGAAAACGAACGCAAGTCCACCGACGCCAGCGGGTTCAAGTGGCTCTCCACAGGAGGCTCTACATTCGCGTCAACGGTTGTGGAAAAGTACAGACCCAGCAATATCGGAACCGCCACCGAGGCAGCGACGAGCTTGCGTCGTCCGTTTCGGATGGCGTCCAGAACTGCGTTCCCTTCCTCTGGCTATGCCGTCTCTACGGTGACTAACCTGGTAAGGCAGTCGACTGTAATGCAGGTAGTAACACAACCGCAATAACAGCTGTCGGCAGAAGCGCTCTGAGCGCGGCGAACCAGACTGAGTCGCGTTTGCACATGTGACCTCTCAAGTCGCGTCGAGACCGTAGAACACCGACGATGTTTTCCACACCATCGCCTCCACTTCATCCACAGGAAGACCCTTGACCGCCGCCACTGCCGCTCCGACCAAAGGGACCAGCGCCGGGCGGTTGGGTTTTCCGCGATGAGGTACCGGTGCCAGATACGGGCTGTCGGTCTCCACGAGCAAGCGCTCGAGCGGACATGCGGCCACGGCTTCACGCAATTCGTCAGCACTCCCAAAGGTGATGATTCCCGAGAAAGAAACCAGAGCTCCACGCTTCAGACACTGCTCCAGTTCAGCTACGCCACCGGTGAAACAATGAAATACAAGACGGCTCGGGATTCCTTCCCGATCAAGGATCTCGAACGTCTCGGGCCAAGCATCCCGGGTGTGAATCATCAATGGAAGGTCATGGCGGTGGGCCAAGCCGATCTGTCGGGCGAACATGTCAACCTGAGTGCTGCGCGGCGAGTTGTCGTAGTGATAGTCGAGTCCGCACTCGCCGACGGCCACGACTTCAGGTTCCGACAACAGCGCTTCAAGCCCGTCGATGCCTGTCTCGGCGTCGTGGGGATGAACCCCGGCGGTCGCCCACACTCCTTCGATCTCGCGGGCCAGAGCGATCATCTCAAGGGATCCTTGAACCCCAGTGCCCACAGTGACTAGCCGTTCAACCCCCGCCTCACGCGCTTCGGCTGAAAGCCGGTGGCCTTCGATTCCAGCGGGCAGATGGCAGTGCTGGTCTATCCAGGCCATCTCAGGAGACCTGGATCGCGTCGATATCGACTTTCGTGAAGAGCGGCGTGGGCTTTGGTATCTCCGTACCGGGCGGCACTGGTCTGGTTGACCAGCCATCAAGCGGTCCCAGGATCTCATCGAGACGGGCCGACGAAAACGGCAGGAACGGCGCCAAACCGACCCGGATGCAGTTGATTGCGTCAAGTGCCGTAGCGAGCACCGTGGCGCTTCGCTGGGCGTCACTTTTGGCCAGTTTCCATGGCTCAGTCGCGTTGAGATAGGTATTGATCGCCTGTGCACCGGCCATTGCCGTGCGCAGAGCGCCACGAAGTTCGACCCTTTCGAACAGTTGACCACAGACGGCAAGAGTCTCTTCAACCGTGTCCAGCAACGCTTGGTCCTCTGCTGTGCGGTCCTCGGACGGCGGTTGAACGCCGTGATTGTTGTGCAGCATCGACAACACCCGATTGACGAGGTTCCCCCAGGTGGCAACCAACTCTTCGTTGATCCGGCGAGCGATTGACTCAATCGATACCTCGGTATCGGCTTGTTCGGGGAAATTCGCCGCCAACGCATAACGCAAGCCGTCGGGCTCGAACAGAGCCAGACCTTCGTCAATCGTCAAACCGACACCGCGGCTCGCCGATGCCTTTCCCCCCTTGAACGTGACGTACTGATTCGCAGGCACATCGTCAGGCAGATGGAGGTTTCCCGCACCGATCAGCTGGGCCGGCCAGAACAAGCAGTGGAAGGGAATGTTGTCCTTGCCGATGAAATAGACATGACGGCTGTCGTCGTTCTCCCACCAGTGGCGCCAAGCTTCATCGTCACCTTGTTGGGCCGACCACTCCTTGGATGCAGACAAATAGCCGATCACCGCGTCATACCAGACGTAGATGCGCTTGCCGGGGCCGAGATCGTCGACCGGCAGTTCAATGCCCCATTCGATGTCGCGGGTGATGGCCCGATCCAGCAACCCCTCCCTTATGTAGCCGAGTACGAAGTTGAGAACGTGCGGGCGCCAGTGCGACTTGTCCTTGTAGATCTCGGCGAGTTGTTCGGTGAAGTCGGAGTATCGGAAATAGAAGTGCTCGGTTTCACGACGCTCAGGTACCGCACCGCTGATCTTGGATCGAGGGTCGCCGAGGTCGAGGGCATCGAGCGTCTGACCGCAATCGTCGCATTGATCACCCCGAGCCTCGGTGTAGCCACAATGCGGACACGTGCCTTCGATATAGCGGTCGGGCAGGAAGCGGTCAGCCGTCGCGTCGTAGTACTGTTCGGAGACTCGACGATCGATGTGGCCGTTCTGCAGTTGCGCCAGGAACATCTCCTGAGTGACTCGGGCATGATTCTCGGTGCCGGTGGTGGTGAACAGGTCCCAGGAGAATCCCAGCTCCTCCCACTGGCGGACAAACTCGTTGTGGTAGCGATCAACGATCACGCTGGGAGTCACTCCCTCGGCGTCGGCTCTGACCGTGATCGGCGTGCCGTGGACATCGGATCCGCTGACCATCAGAACTTCGTTGCCCACAATCCTCTGTTGGCGGGCGAAGACATCCGCCGGCAGGTAAGCCCCCGCAAGGTGCCCGAGGTGACGAGAACCTGAGGCATAGGGCCAGGCAACCGCTACGAGAACTGGAACAGACATCAGCCTGAGGTTACCGGAGCATCTGAGCCCCCAAGGGGCAATTCGGCGCAGGCCCTAACCAGCCTCCACTTCGCGCAGCGTGGGCGCGGTGTCCTCCGCTCCCACATTTCCGCGAAGTTCGTCTATCTTGTCGATCTCTTTCTGGAGTTGATTGCGCCTCGTGCCAGACAGCGATTCGAAGGTGCTGCTGACCGTGCCAAGCTGCTTCTTGACCCTGTCGATCTCGTCTGAGTACCTCTGCCACTGGTCTCCGAAGGAAGTCAGGTGGCTGAGGATCTCATCAGTCGAGCGTGCCAACGCGAACGTGTCGATTGCCTTGCGGACCATCGCCAACTGTGCGAACAGCGAGTAGGGAGAGCACAGCACAACACCCTGCCTTATGGCATCGTCGATCACTGTCGAATCGTGTTCGTGGATGAACCCATAGATGCTTTCCACAGGAATGAACAGCAGCGCGTAACCGACTGTCGTGTCCTTGTCGATATAGGCAGGTTTGGCTACCTCTTTTACCCGCGCTCTCACATCCTTGATGTACTGCGTTCTAGCTGCCTGGCGCTCGTGGTCTGTCTCGGCCTCAAGGTGCCTAATGTAGTTGTTGTAGGGGAACTTGACGTCCATGTGGAGCTTGAGGTTCTCCGGTAGCAGGAACGTGAAATCGGGTCTGGACCCATCTGCCAGGGTGGCCTGCTTGTGGTACTGGATACCTGCCTTCATCCCGGCTGCCTGCAACACGTCCTCGGCTGCACGTTCACCCCACTGCCCGCGCGTCTGGTTGCTCGCCAGTGCTTCGCGGAGATCGCCTGTGGTCTTGCTCAGCACGTGGTGTCCCTCAGAAACGCCTTCGAGCGTCTGTTTCACTTCGCCGTGCTGGTGCGCGCTCTGCCGTTGCAGTTCAGAAATCACTCCACGGACATCGTTGATCACCTCCTTGGCGGTGATCTGCCCCTTGTTGTCCATCTCCTGCATGCCCGAGCTCAAACGGTGGTCGACCAATTCGACGACGCGCTCGACCAGCTTCTGGTCACGGGCGTCGCGCTCCTTATAGCGATCCTCGAACTCCTGGTCACGGCGAGCCCGAGCGAGCAGCACCCCGCAGACGAATGCAACCAACACAGCGGCAACGAGCAATGAAATAACGGCTATTGAATCCATGCCACAACATTAGGAAGGGGGTGTGACACTCATAGGGATACCCCTCAGAAGCAGGCTGTTCGTGCGGTCAGGCGCGGTGCAACAACTCGTAGACCCTGCGCTTGGCAACACCCAGTTCGACAGCTGCCCGCGAAGCGGCATCCCTGGAACTCAAGCCCCGCGCCAGAGCCGCATCTAGCGCGGCGACAATTGCTTCGTCATTGGGTTCGGGAGCCGGAGGCGCTCCCTCGAGCACCACCACGATCTCACCTTTGGGCTCAGAGGCAGACCAGGCAACCAGCTCAGCGAGCGAGCCGCGTACAAACTCCTCATGCAGCTTCGTCAACTCCCGGGCGACCACCGCCCGCCTCTCTGTGCCGCAACACCTCGCGAGGTCCGACAAGGTCGCGGCGATGCGCTTGGGCGATTCGTAGAGCACACAGGTCCGCTGCTCGAGCGACAGTTGCGCCAGGCGACTCTCCCGCTCGCGGCCGCGTCGCGGCAGGAACCCCTCGAACGCGAAGCGATCAGTCAAAAAACCGCTGCCCATCAGGGCTGCAACAACTGCGCTCGGTCCTGGCACAACCACGACCTCATGGCCTGCATTCACGACAGCAGCGACCAAACGTTGGCCAGGATCACAGACCCCGGGCGTACCCGAGTCGCTCACGAACACGACCCTGTGCCCCGCAGCAATCAGCCCAACCACCTCGGTCGACGCCGCGGCCTCAGTGTGAGCATCGACTCGCCGCAGGGCCTTCGCTCGCACACCAGCGTGGCTCAGCAGGCGTCCGGTTCGGCGAGTGTCCTCGCAACAGACAAGCTCAGCTCCCGCCAGTTCTTCCACCGCTCTGGGCGACAGGTCCGCCAGATTGCCGATCGGTGTCGCCACGATCACCAGCGCCGGGGTCACGATCTGACTTCTATCTGGACGCCGGGGTTGATGCCGAAGCGTTGCAACGATCCCGCCTCCGCTTCCAGCACATGCCGCGTCCGCCAACAGAAGCGACCAACCCGGCCGGGTTTCATGGTGGTCACCGCCAGCACACACATATCCGAGTCAAGATGAGCAACGTCGATCGCGAACTTCATGCCGATCGTGTGAACCGACTTCGTCGGTGACAACAGCATCGCGCCCTCAATTCCTTGGCGCCCCAAGAGTCCCTTGCGGCGAGCGCCACGAGTGTCCGCGACCTCTACTGAGGCGACCACCTGATCCTCGACTAGGAGCCAAGCCATAACTCGCAATGTAGGGCTCGACGACTTATTCCGCTCCCCGAGACGACCGGTAAGCCGCGAAATCAGACTCCGACGGGTTGGCGCTCCGCGGCCACAGCCAAGCGTTCTTCGCGTCGAGCAGCAATGCGTCGACCCACCTTGCCGACCCGGCCGATATACCGAATCAAACGCTCTCGCGCCTGTTCCGCTTCACCACTGAGCCCTTCGAGATCGGCCACTTTCCAGTCACGAATCACCACCGGCTGCAAAATCTGATCGTGGTGGATTGCCAGGTCATAGATCCCGGCGTCCGCAATGGCTTTGGCGTGTGCAGTGAAGCCGGGAATCCCCACTCCGGGCATGGCAAAACCGGTCACCTGTTTCTCGGTCGCTATCACCGCAGCAGAGGAATCCATCTCGAAAACCGCGCTCATCGCATCGCGGTAGAAAAGGAAGTGAAGGTTCTCATCGGCCGCAACTCGGCGCATGACGGCCCGGCCGGCCGGATCGTCGATCCGAGAACCCGTGTTGAAGTGCGAGATGCGGGTCGCCAACTCCTGGAGCGCAACGTAGGCAAGCCCCTCTGCAGCGTTGGGGGGTTCAGGGACAGCACCGGTCTGAACCTGGACCATTCGCGCTCGTTCCAACTCCACTGGGTCTATTGAGCGGGTAGCCAACAGGTATGCGTTTATCACGAACCCGTGGCGACCTTCCTCGGCGGTCCAGCGACGAACCCACTCACCCCAGGCACCGTCGCGCCCGAACATCCGCTCAATATCGCGGAAATAGTAGGGCAGGTTGTCTTCGGTCAAGACGTTGACGAACAGCGCGCTGCGCACCGCGGGCAGAAGGTTGGCCTCGGCGGGCGACCACTCGTAGTCGCCTTCGAATCCAGCCGCGCGATCCCAGGGAACCAGAGTATGTGGGAACCACTCCTTGGCGGTCGTCAGGTGGCGCGCAAGCAACCGTTCCGCCGTCGCTTCAAGCGCCGCAAGCACCGGTTTGTCCGCAGGAATGACCATATTCGTTCAGCCTACCTGACAGTAGGCAGGCAGCGGGCAAAACTATACTGCAAATCGGAACTCCATCACATCGCCGTCCTTGGCGACGTAGTCCTTGCCCTCCGAGCGAACCTTGCCCAGGTCTTTGGCTGCCAGCCAGGACCCAGCACGCAGAAGCTCGTCCCAAGCGATCGTCTCAGCTCTGATAAAGCCGCGCTGAAAGTCGCTGTGGATGACACCAGCGCACTCTGGGGCAGTCGCTCCGGCACGAAAAGTCCAGGCGCGGCTCTCTTTTTCGCCTGTGGTCAGAAACGTGCGCAAACCAAGCAAGTGATAAGCGCTGGTAAGGAAACGGGGCACCGCGCCCTCGCCGAGTCCGAGCGCTTCAAGCATCTCATTGCGGTCTTCTGTGCCGAGTTGCGCGGCTTCGGCTTCGAGTTGCACGCAAAGAGCGACGACTTCCGCACCGTTCATTTCCGCCGCCACCGGAGCAGCGATCTCGGCTTCTTGCCCGATTTGGCCTTCGCCGATGTTGAGTACGGCCAGCACTGGCTTGTTGGTGAGAAAGAAGAACTCCCTGAGCTGCCGTCTGGCGTCGGCATCAAAATCTGCCCGATACAACGGCACACCCGCGCTCAAATGATCGACGCACCGCTTGAGCAAGGCAACCGCAGCTCCCAGAGAACTGTCGCCCTTGAGCATCCGAGCGTGGCGGTCGAGTGCTTTCTCAGCGCTCGCCAGATCAGCGAGGGCCAGCTCGATTTCAACGATCCGCAGATGCTCGAGAGGATCTACCAGGCCGGGCACATCGCTGTCGGGAAAAGCCCGCAACACGAAAACGATGGCGTCAACCTCGCGAATATGCGACAGGAACGCGTTGCCGAGACCTTCGCCCTGGCTGGCACCCTCTACCAAACCGCCGATGTCAGTGAACTGGACCGCCGCCGGTACGACCCTGCGGCTGTTGCTCATCTCCGCCAACTGGCCGAGCCGCAAGTCGGGCACCTTGGCAACACCGACGTTGGGGTCGGTGGTGGCAAATGCGTAGGGAGCCGCGTGCGCTCCCCCGCCCGCGAGCGCGTTGTACAACGAGCTTTTGCCCGCGTTTGGCAGCCCGACAAATCCGAATCGCTCCACTCCGCAACGCTATCGGTCGCCCTGTCGGGTACCGTCAAGGCAATGACGAACGTGACCTCCCCGAGTCGCCTCGCAACAACCGACAACGACCAGTCGGCCGAACGCGCATTTTCCAGCTCGGTTCTCATCTCCGGGGTGCGCTGCAGCCTCACCTACGTTCTGATTCCGTTCGTATTCCCACTGGTCGGCTTCGGCACAGGAGTGGGTCCAGCGATCGGGATTCCAGTGGGCTTGGCAGCGATTGTGGCCAACTTTGTGAGCATCCGCAGATTTCATCGTTCCGACCATCGCTGGAAGGTTCCCCTGATCACGATCAACGGAGCGATCATCGTCCTGCTGGTGATCCTGGTGACCATCGACTTCACCCAGCTGTAAACCCCAGGTTCCCAAAGCGGTATGCTCGTCGAGAGCTACGGAGAGGCTCAGACGCAATGACCGAAACCGAGGAGTGGGCGGTCGCCGATGCCGAACTCGTTGAGGCGTACCGACGCCACCCGCAAGATCCCGCCTTCGCGGAAACCGCAAGACGGCTTGCGGTGAAAACGGCCCTACCGTGGTAGTCCGCGGCGCACCCGCTCTGAGACTGCCGGTATCCCGATCGGTCAGGTTTGCCGAACTGACGGCTCAGCCCCAGCGGACAGGCTCTCGGCGAGGGCTTGGATCTCGGTGAGGGCGGATTGGAGGTCTTCGGCGATCTCAGCGGCAAGGACTTCCGGTGGCGGCAGGTTGTCGGCGTCTTCGAGGCTCTCGTCTCGCAGCCAGAATATGTCGAGGCTGGTCTTGTCGCGGGCGATCAACTCGTCGTAGCTGTAGCGCTTGAACCGATCCGACTCCGTGCGTTCGTGGCGGGCGTCTGACCGGTAGCAGGCCACGAAGTCGTCCAAGTCGGCTCTCGTGAGCGGGTTCTGTTTGAGTGTGAAGTGCGTGTTGGTGCGCAGGTCGTAGACCCACAGTTCTCGGGTCCACGGGTCCCCGGCGCCCTCGCGGCGGCGGAAGAACAACACGTTGGCCTTCACGCCCTGCGCGTAGAAGATCCCGGTCGGCAACCGCAGCAAGGTGTGGACCTCGCAATCGTGCAGCAACCGACGGCGGATCGTCTCGCCGGCGCCTGCCTCGAACAGCACGTTGTCGGGGATTACCACGGCTGCGTCCCCACCGATCTTGAGAAGGCTCACCACATGCTGGACGAAGTTGAGTTGTTTGTTGCGGGTCGTCGCCCAGAAGTCCTCCCGCTCGTAGCTGTCTGAGGACGACCGGCCGAACGGCGGATTGGTCAACACCATGTCGAACGGCTGCCCGGGGGGGTCGCGCAAGGCGTCGTCCACGATGATCGGCGAGTCGGACTCGGGGCTTTCTATTCCGTGCAACAGCATGTTCATGGCACACAACCGGGCCGGCAGGTCGGCGATCTCCCAACCGGTGAACGCCCCGGAGCGCAGGTGGGCGACCTGGTCGGGTTCCAAGTGCGGGAACCGTTCGACGATAGACCGGTACACGCCCAGGAAGAACCCGCCGGTACCGCAGGCAGGGTCACAAATCTGCTGGTCGGGCTCGGGCAACATCACATCGACGATGGCGTTGATCAGCGCCCGCGGCGTGAAGTACTGGCCCGCTCCCCTAGCACCCTCCTGGGCGGTCTTCTCGATCAGGCCCTCGTAGGCGTCGCCTTTGAGGTCGGCGTCGTAGCTCATCCACTCGTGCTGATCGATGAATTCCTTGACGAGCTGTTCCAGCTTGGCCGGCGTCTGGATGCGGTTGCGGGCCTTGTGGAAGACCACCCCGAGCATGTCCTCGCCGGCGCCCAGAGCGGCCAGTGCATCGCTGTAATGCGCTTCAAGTTCCGCGCCCGACCGGTTCAACAACGACTGCCAGCTGTACGCGGAGGGAACGATGCGCTCACCGCCGAGCATCTCGTGCTGCTCATCGGCCATCTTCAAGAACAGCAGGTACGTGAGCTGTTCCAGATAGTCGCCGTAGGACAGGCCGTCGTCACGCAGCACATCACAGAAGTCCCACAACTTCTGCACCATCGCATTCGGGTCTTGAGAGGTCACCGGCGAACGCTCACAATGACGGATCAATCATGTCATCAATGTCGGACCGAAGTCGCCCCGGATGAACGCAGGGAAGGTGGCGCTGGCGTTCGACCAAGGTCTAGGCACCAGCTCGCTGCGGTGCAAGGAACGCCGTTCCGCCCAATCTTGATCCGATCCATGCAGCGGATTGTCTTGTCTCATGTCGAGATAGTATGCCCGGTACATCCCTACAGTCGCTTCGGCGGCTGGGGCGAAGGCCCGCCTCGGCGTGCCTTCAGGCTTTCCACTGGCGCAAAGTTCGTGGGAATGGCGTTTGGGGTCGCTAGGAAGGTCCCACCCAGAAACGGCGGCAATGAACAACCCGGTACCATCCGATAACCAACCGATTCCCGACGGCCTCGTCGCGGCCGTAGACGAGGCCGTTGCCGAGCTTCAAGGTGGCATAACCTACGTGCTTGCCGCTGTTATCTTCGGTGAGCCTTACGCCGCTCGCCAAGATGCGCAGCACCTGATTGCGGATCGGACACGGAGGTTCCACTGGCACAGGGAAGGGCCGACAGCCCGGTCTGCGGCCGTTGAACTGATCGCTACCCACGCGATCGCGACTTCAATCCTTGTGCAACGCGCGAGTCGTCAGGCACAAACCGCAACACGTGCAAATCTCCTGACCGAACTCGTTGCCGAACTAGCCAACGACGGGGTCAGGCATGTTGTGATTGAGTCGCGCGGTTCGCGCGAGGACGGACGCGACCGCGCAACGATCCTCAACTGTTTCCGCGAGCGATCGGTTGCCACCCTCAGCTACGACTGGCGGACGAAAGTCGAGCCGCTGTTGTGGTATCCCGACGCGATGGCCGGTGTCGTACGCGAACAGATCATCAACGGGCGTTCAACGAGGTTCGACTACTTACAGCGAACTCGCACCGTGACCGATGTTCGCTATCTGGGCTGAACCAACCCATGCATGCGTATGCCCCGGCTCCCGTCCTAGGCGATCCAATCGGATCCTCGGACTGGCCCTCCGGGGCATACGGCTTCCTCACGGAACAGTACCGAGAGGCTCTTTCATTATGCGTCCAGAGAACTCTTCAATCAACCGTGATCGCCGACAATCAGGCATTTCTCTAGGCCAGATTGTGCCGTCCGACGCAATCCACCCCTTCTGTTGCCACGCGAAGGCCCGCCGCTCTGACTGCGTGTCGCTCCACGATGAGCGGCCGATCTCGCACAGACCACTTACGTACAAATCAGAAATATGCTTTTGTACATTGCCGCAGGGCTGCTACAGTTCGAACATGAACGTTGCGGCAACTGAATTCCGAGCTCAGTTGCGTCATTGGCTGGATTGCGCCCGAGCCGGCGAAGAAGTGGTCATCACCGAACGCGGGGTTCCTGTCGCCAGGCTCTCGGGCATCGACTCTACGCCGATGATCGAGAGGCTGACGGCGCAGGGGGTGATCTCCGCTCCGAAGAGCAGCGAACGACCCCGAGCGGCCGACCAGCAACTTCCACGTCCCCGGGTGCCCTTGTCCGAACTTGTGAGTGATCAACGGCGCTGAACTGTGGCCATCGCCTACTTCGATGCCAGCGCGCTCGTGAAGCTGCTCGTGAACGAGTCTGGCAGCGATGTTGCCGCAGCGATCTGGGATGGATGCGACGCTGCCTTCGCCAGCAGACTCGCTTATCCCGAAGTCTGCGCCTCGCTCGCTGCCGCAGGACGCCGGGGCGACCTCGGTCCCGAAGAGTTGGTCGAATGTCGGTACCGCTGGCAGCAGTTCTGGGCCAGTATCGGGCCAGTCGAGCTCAACGCGCAGGTCGAACAGTCTGCCGGCCGACTCGCCCGACATCACGGACTGCGCGGCGCCGATGCCGTCCACCTCGCGAGCGCTCTGGCACTTGAGTCAGCCGACCTCGTGGTCGCGGTGTGGGATCGGCGTCTCCACGCCGGAGCAGTAGCCGAACGACTGACCGTCGCACCCGCCGCGCTGCCAGCTTCTGGGGTCGTCTGAACTTCCGGGGGAACACCGATGAGTTCAAGGGCTATCCGTCGCCGTCAGCTGCGATGGTGCGGAACGTGATCGAGACGCGCCTCCGCCGCTTCGTCTTTGTCATATCGAGCCACGACACGTTCGCAACTTTCGTATATAAGCCCCCAAAAATACAACGTAACGCTGGTCCGGACCCATGTCCCCGAAGTCTTCAACCGGCCCGAACACGACCGACTCGTCGGAGTCGATGCCAAGCTCGCTCAACGGAACGGGTGGGGCGCACTTGACCCGGACCTGTTTCGCAACCCGGTTTCCGACATTCATCAACTCCAAGTAGAAGGCATCTGGACACAAAATCCGCAGGGTCAGTTGCGGCCGACTTCGGTAGGCCCAATACCAGAGCGCCCCCAACGCAGCCAACCCTTGAACGAACGCTTCACTCCATTCGGACCCGGCCCGCCACACGAGCAAGAGTGCCATAGCGATTACAAATACAGCAACCAACCACCAAGCGACACGCATTAGCCGCGACCTGACTTCCATCGACAACTTCCTCTCAAATCGGCTACCGACCGCGGTTTGAGGACCTCGGGCCGCTACGAAACGCGTTGAAGCATATCCGAAGCTGGCTGATCACTCGGGGCGCCGAGCGACGGCAAGCTGGCCAGCGAAAGCTGTGTTGAGCACACTGCGCCGGGTGGTTTCGATCTGTTCCAACGCAGTCGAGAGCACATAATCAGTCGCGTCTAGCCGGGAGAAGTGCTCCTCAATCGCCGAAACGATCCTTTCTCGTTCGCGGCTTGGCGCAAGCACGAACGGAACACTCGCCATTCGTTTCTTCGAGATCTCCTTGAACGTCGTTCCGCTGGCCATTTCACGGATAGCAGGCGTTGCGTAACGAAGATACCAATAAACATACCGTGAGCCGATCCCTTCGGGAGGGATAAGGCTCTTGAATCCTTGGTTCGTACATAGAGGCTGAGCCGCGATCGCGGCATAGCCAATCGGCGCCCGCGATGAGAACAGCACCGCACCCTTTGGCAATAGATGTGTGGAGGTCGATTCGTAACCAGTCAAGGTGATTGTGCGACGCCCTCGCGCTATCTCGACTCCGTCATGATTAGAGAGGTCTTCTGGTGTCACCCATGGAATCTCACCGCCCCAAAAAACTGGCTCTTTGGTCCTTGGTGTTGCGCCGCCCACAATCTCGAAGATCTTGCCGAGTGTTGTTAGGGTCCAGCCTCGGGGGAGGTCACTCGGTGTGTGTGTGTGTGTGTGTGGCTCGTCGTCAGCGTCTTGACGTACAAGCTGGCCGGTGAACGCTGCGTTCAGCACGCTACGCCGGGTCACCTCGATTCGGTCTAACGCGGTTGAGATCGAATCCTCAGCCGCGTCGAGGTGGGAGAAGTGCTCTTCGATTGTGGCGACTATTCGTTCCTGCTCAGCGAGCGGTGGCACCTCCAGGGCATAGTGGCGCATTTGACGCCACTTGAGGCGAGGCCGGTCGCCTGTGCTTCTCCTCTGAGCGAACTTGACAAACCTCGAACTCAAGAGTTGGTACTGAAGGAATTTCGGCACGAGTGCCTGCGATGGCGGCAAGACGATTAGCTCGGCCGAACCGAGCGCTTCACGGTCGACCCTAGCGACCTTGTTTAGGTACGGACGCAAACGTGCGTAGGCGATGTCTCCGGGCGACAGTTCAACCGATTGCGATCGGTAGTCGCTCGCGCATTCCCATCCGTCGATACGACCTACCTCACCAGCGATGTTATCGAGCGAGAGGTAGGGGCGCGCGTCATCCTCTGCCGGAACGACCTTGCCCACTCTTGGAGTACACAGATCGCCAAGATGAGCTATCACCCAGCCGGGGGGTAGGTCGGTGGTCATGAGGGTAGCGAGTCGATGAGGACACGGCCGCCGGTGCGCGCCTCGATCCGCAACTCGTGGCCTTCGAGCAAGGCCATGCCTACGAGCGGCGTGGTCTCGGCTGCATCCACGAGCACAGCGACCATCTGACCGTCCCAGACAAGTTCGGCATCGTAGACATCAAAGGCGATCTCACTGCCATCCGCCAACCTGGCACTGCCTTGGTGCTTGCGAGTCAGGCCAAGCTCGCTCACCCGGTCAGGCGGCAGCGTGAGAAACTCGCTGTAATCGGTGTCAACTACTGCCTCAATGGTGCACGGCCGTCCTCCAGGCCGTTGGACATCGAGGGACAGAGTCGCTTCGAGTCGTGCGTCGACACGGCCTTCGATCACTCAGAGTCCCGCAGCGGGCGGCCACCGAGGTTGATCAGAGTGCGGTGACCGACGCGCAACATCCACACGTCACGTGCGTCCGGCCACCGTTCGTATAGTTCATCGATGGAAGCACGCCGCGTTTCGGCAATCGTCCAGCAACCAGTGTTCACGTCAATGGAGACATAGTGACCATGCTTGCTGTCGTCTAGCGCAGGTTTGATGTCACGTTCGTAGATCTCTTCGCCACGCCGGCCTGTTTCCTGGCGATCATTTCGAATCCCAATTGCCACGGGTATCGCCTCCCTGTGCTGGCGCCCGCCGACTTCATCCTAACTGCGGCAGCCAATCAACTCCAAGCGGCTTTCGTTAATTTTCAGCACTCCCCACCCGGATACTCCAAACCAGCCGGTCATGCGGCGAGGGCTGACGTGAGTTCGTCGAGCAGGTTGTCGAGTTCGGCACCGAAGAGTTGGCGGGCTTTGCCAAGGCCGCCTTGGGTGCTGAAGGGGGGTGCCGTCAGTTCTCTGGGCGAGATGCCGAGGTTGGTGGCGATGCGGTCCTTGATGAGTTCCAGGTACGCCGCCTGCTCCTCAGTGAACGAGCGGCCTGCGTTCGATTGCTGCAGCAGCCACGCCTCGAAGCGCTCGTTGACTAGATCTGGGTATGACACCAACACGTCGGATTCGCCGAGCGTGTAGCGGACGAGGCTGACCAAGTCGGTGTTGACTCGGTGGCCCGAACCACGCACCTTCGACGCGTCGAGCGTCTCGTACGCCTGCCACAACGCGTCCGGGGTCCAGCGGTGCGGCGGCCGCGAAATCGCGTTCGCCAGTTCCTTGATGTCGTCGTAGCTGAGACCCCCACCGTACGGCTGGCTGTACAGAATCTGCAGCGCGGTGATCTCGTCTCTGTTGTCTTCGATGAACTGCTCCCACGATTCGATCTGAGACCGGGCACGGTCGGCCGCCTCCCTGGAGAACTCACCGGAGATCACCCGGTCCTTCGACGCTGTATCGATCACCTGTTCATAGCTGCGCCGGATGTCGATCAGCTTCTCCCGAAACTCTGAGTTGCCCGCCAGCGGCTTCAGCGCCTCTCGGATCATCGCTGAGCCCGCAGTTTTGACCTGATCAGGCGTGGGATCACCGCCGGCTTCCGCTGCGGCCAAGCCGTACTGGCGATCGACATCGAGCGCGTCGACCATGTGGCGCACCAAGTCAGTCAACCCGACTTCTGCCACCTGCTCCAACTCAGCGCGATCCTCTGCCGTTATGCGCCGGTTCAGCCGGGCGAGCCGCGAAGCCACCGACGACACTACATCGGGATCAGTCGCGCCCAAACCGATCTGATTCAGCAGCTTGTCGAAGCTCACAGTCCGCTGGCGCTCCATCGGAACGGTGTCGTGCAACTCGGCCTCTGTCACCCCGACAGCGTCCACGATCACAAAGCGATCCTTGGCAGAAGCATCGGGCGTGACCGCGCGCAGCGTGTCGCTGTCGATCACCCGCACGCCCCGTCCCTTCATCTGCTCGAAGAAGTTGCGGCTGCGCACCATGCGCATGAACACGACGCACTCAATGGGCTTCACATCGATACCGGTAGCGATCATGTCCACGGTCACCGCGATACGGGTCTGGTAGCTGGTGCGGAACTTCTGCAACAGCTCCTCTGGCTTGTTGCCGGACTCGCCGGAACGGTAAGTGATCTTCACCGCGCCCTCATTGCCTAGTCCGAACTCCTGCCGGACAACCTGCACGATGTCATCGGCATGACTGTCGTCTTTGGCAAAGATCAACGTCTTGGGAATGTGCTGCAACAAGCCGTCATCTCTGCGCTTACGGTCGGGGAACATATCGGGCAGCGAACCGCGTAGCGTGCGCACGACCGTGCGGATCTGATCGGGTGCCACCACCTTGCGATCCAACTCTGAGGCGTTGTAGTCGATCTCCTCGTCAACCCTCTCCAAACGAAGCTGTCGGGTCTCGCGGTCGCGGAACTCAGTCACAAACTCGGCAGGAACCGTGCCGCCGGACTCGGTGATCTCCGTTCGGATCCAGAACACGTCGAAGTCCACGTTCACCCGGTCGGCCACGGCCTGGGCATGCCCGTACTCCATGACGAGGTTCTGGTCGAAGAACCCGAATGTCTGGATCCCCGGCGTGGCCGTCAACCCCACCAAGAACGCGTCGAAGTACTCGAGCACCTGCCGCCACACGCCGTAGATCGAGCGGTGGCACTCGTCGATGATGATCAAGTCATAGGACTCGATCGGCACCGCCGGGTTGTAGGCCACCTCGACAGGCACCGTCGGCACGGTCTCGAAACCGCTCTTTTCGTCAAGCGCCTCGTCGTACTCATCCTCGCCACGCAGGATTGAGTACAGCCTTTGGATCGTGCAGACATGAACCTTCGTGGCCATCTCACTCGCCATATCAAGCCGTGACGACGCTAGATGACGGACGTTATAAAGCTCAGTGAACTTGCGGCCATCGTCAGGCGTAATGAACCCCTGAAACTCCCGCAGCGCCTGACGGCCAAGATTCGCCCGATCAACAAGAAAGAGAACCCGCGAAGCACCCGAGTGCCTCAACAGGCGATAACACACATTCGCCGCCGTGAACGTCTTACCCGAACCCGTGGCCATCTGAATCAGAGCCCGAGGACGGCTCTCCTTCAACGACTGCTCCAGATTGTGAATCGCTTCGACCTGCGCGGGCCACAATCGATGCGCTTTGGACGCCAAATCCGGCAGCACCTGCAAACCGGCGCGCAAACCGGCACCGCTGCCGTTGATGAAGTCCTCACGCCAGCGGGCGAGCGTCTCGGGTCTATGGAAGGTGAATACGCGTCGACTGGCTGACACAGGATCCAGCGCGCTGGTGAACCGGGTCTCGGAGCCAGTCGATTCGTAGCCGAACGGCAGTGCACCATCGACCTCAAACGCCGGCAGTTCATCGGGGTAGGCGCTTTGGTACTTGCGGGTCTGGAACTCAACTCCGGTCAGCGTGCTGCCTGTCTTCTTGGCCTCAATGACACCGACCGCCTGTCCATCAACGTAGAGCACGTAATCGGCCGGACCCGACGCCGTAGGGACCTCACGAACTGCCACGCCTTCCGCGGCGGCCACCGCGGCGCTCCTGTAGTCCTGCACCTGCCACCCACAAGCCGCGAGCTGCTCATCAATCCGCATCCGAGCCTGAGCTTCAGGCGTCAGATACTCAGACGAATCAGTCGGAGCCACCAGCGGAGATGATAGGCCCCAGAGCGACTCCGAGACCATGTCGCTACCTAGCCGGGGGTCGTTCACTTTGGCTTGGGTTACTGCGATTGCGCCAAGAGATAGGCATGCAGGCGTATAGCGTCGCGGATCACCGTGTCTGCGGTGTCGGAGACTTCAACAAGCACTTCGAGACGATCCTGCTCTGCGGGGAGACGAGACAGGCAAGGGGCTGCCATGGGAGCACCTTCATGGACGGTCTTGTTGCGAATCTGCGTGAACTTCTGCGCCCAGTCACAGAAACACTGGCTCTCATAGAACTTCCGCTCGTTATGAAGGGACATGTAGACGACGCAAAGCTCCGCGAGCTTCGGGACATCATCCGGGTCAGCCACAGCTTCATGGCAACGCTTCAGCAATTCCCGCAAACCCTCCACAATGTGGTGCGCTTTTGACCTCGTGTCATTCTTGCCAAACAGAACTTCGAGAGCTGTCTGTTGGCTGGAGATCACTGTTGCGTGGTCGAACGTCCAGTCGGGGATGATCGCGCTTGAGTGATTCCGCCATGAGTCGACGAAGAACTTGATCGCCGTTGCCAACTTGGCCGACTGCACGCTGTCGGACAAGAGTGCCCCGTACAGATTCTCTGCCATGTCGCCGTGTATGCGGACATGGCATCCACTTACATCGGCGAGCACCGCCGGTCCGACGATCGGGTTGTCCTCTCCCCATGTGTCGAACATTCTGGTCTTGTGCCTACGACCGACCGACAGCGTGAGCGCGTTGTCGTTTGACACTGGCATTTCCCAGTATTCGACGTTCTCAGCTACCAACCAGCCAAACGACAAGGGCGATGCTTGCGGAGGTTCATCGGAAGCTCTGACTCGAGGTGTGTTGCGATCAAGCGCCTCGAACGCGACCATGTCGATCAGAGCGTTCCGTTCTTCGGGAGTGGGAGGCTCACCCGTAAAAGACCGCCCGGCTCGAGCCACCAAGGTCGGGTTTATCAATTCAAAATGCCTCGTCCCGTAACGGAAGCACCTCAGCATGTTCTGGGAGTCCTGTTTGTACGATTCCGATACCCAAACCCCTTCGTCGAACGCGTTGTCTGCGCGCACGAGCTCCCAGCCCCCAATGCTGCAACTCTCGTTCAATGCCAGAAACGGAAAACACATCATCACAGGCGAACTCTGCGTCACGGTCGCTGAGATTATCGGATGCTCGCCGTGGTGTTGTTCATTCGGATTTCGAGCCGAGGAATCGCAAGGTCGAAGCGGCATAATTCGAGCATGCGCTTCGACGCGGACTGTCTAGGTTCTCTACTATCAACTCCGGAAAGGCGTCGTGAGCGGGAGCCCATCTGCGCGAACTCGTGATCGTCGGTCGCTGCGAAAGGCGCTGGTCCGGTATGAGTCTGCCCGCGGCGAGCTTCCGGGAATCACTGATGCCACTGTTCGGGAGTCGTTCGTGGATCAGCTCGTCGGAAGTGGGCACACCGCGGATTCGTTGAGGGCGTTGACGCTGAACCACAACGACGGTCCGAGTCCGGATCTCGGCACGGACAGCTTCAATCCATTCACCGAAGCCGTTGCCCGCAGTGGCTGCGGTGAGGTCGAGGATGCCTGCTGGATTATTTTCCTTACCGTTGCCTTCGGCGAGTCACCAGAACACGGATGGCCGATGACAAGCGCGACATATCGGAGAGAGGGCGAATTAGGTAACTGGGACTGGGACTCGGTCTCGTCCAACACTGAGGCATTTCGACGGTGGCTCCGAAACAACCAACATCGATTTGAGGGGTGCAAGTTCGGCAATCACCGGAAATACGAATCGCTCGGTGACCAGAACGGATTCGGCAGGACTGTCCAGACCTACGCAGACTGGGTCCACCGACAAGGAACCCACGCTGCCTGGATCGAGATCGTCCGTCAAACAACGGATCCCTTCGATGCGCTCTACAGCTCAATGGACGATGTGTTTCGCTTCGGGCGGTTGGCCAAGTTCGATCTGCTGTGCCGCCTCGAAGCTCTTGACATCATTGACTTCACACCACGCCGGGCCTACCTGCAAGGTTCAACCGGCCCTCTCAAGGGAACGCGGCTGCTGTACGGCCACCCTAAAGGCAGGCCGCTCGATCTCGACGGGCTGCTGATCGAACTCGAAAGCTACCTGAATGTCGGATTCGACGTTCTCGAAGACGCACTTTGCCAATGGCAAAAACAGCCGAACGGCGGTGTCTCAGGTACGTGCGGTTCACCCGCAGCACCTCGGTCCTGCTCTTCCGCGCAGTTGTCTCAACACTGCTGAGTCCCGTACTTGTCTCAACACTGCTGAGTCGGTAGCGCTGTCGCCTGCTGGCCTGAGCGGGTCCGCGTTCGAAGGCATGCCATGATACGTTGGATGGGCGACCAAGGCGGGGACGACGGCGGGACAATAACCGACGAGGAGTACGCGGCGCGTGTCTTGGAGCAGGTCCTGCCGGAGCTGAAGTGCAAAGTGCGCCCAGCGAAAGACCATGCGAAGTCGCATGACATTGACCTCTACGGCCCCGGTGGCGAGGTCGAGGCCCGCGTGGAAGTCGTGAGGCTCACAGACCCCGAAGCCGAAGCGGCGTCCGCAAGAGATCCCTCCTTGTCTCCCCGCGGTTTCTTCAACCCAGAATCCAATGTCTCGAACCAGGTACAGAAGATGATCGACAAGAAGGCCGAGCACGACCAGGCCGCTAAGCACGAAGAACCGAAATGGCTGGTAGCAGTCGTGAGTTCGCCCGGCGGGATGGACCTGATGATGACGCTTGGCGTCCGTCCCTCTGAGCAGTGCAAGGCTGAGGGCGACAAAACCGCTCACCCAACTTGACGGGATCGACTGCCGCATATTCGACGAGGTGTGGGTCGTGTGGGAACAGGTGAGCAGCGATGGCCAGGAGACTGCGGTCGCTCGCTTGCCACAGCGGATACTCCACCGCTTCCCGGCGTCCTGGCACCTCCCCCGCGCTTGACCACACAGCCGACGGGCTGGAAGCCCGCTGGTCAGAACCCCCTCTCGGAGAGAGTGCGACCCAGCAGGCGAGGGACAACAGCGACTCGGGCTGCCCGGGAGGAGACGGTTCTAGAGCCGAAGGGCACCGCGCGCAGAAGCACCTATCGCGCGTCGGCTACAAATATCAGAGATCGCGGGTTGCTGCCGCTCGACTCATCCAGGTATTTCGCGTGTTCCAGCCAGCGGCATAAGCACGGAGGTCGACGTCATCGTCTTCGGCGAGGATGGTCAGCGCTTCGGGCGGGCAGTTCGGATTGTTGGCAACCTCCCATCGCACACGCCAGTCCTCGTCTTCAGCTAGGAGTAGGACCGCGTCGGCAGGTGTTGACGGGTTCTTCGCCGCCGCGCAGCGCACCTTCCAGGACAACGGACCCGACGCGTTGGCGAGACGTGCAAGCAAGAGGGGCGGGCACGACGGGTTCGCCGCGACTCCACTCTTTGCATCCACGTCGGTGCCGACGGCCAGCTGGCCCAGCAACCACTGCGGACACGACGGGTTCGCAGCGGCTGTTTCCCGCACCTCTCCTGTTTCGTCTCCAGCGAGCCGCAACATAGCTTCTTCGGGGCACCTTGGGTTGGCGGCGACGATTCGTCTGACCGAATACTCGCCGGAGGCTAACTCAGCGAGAAGCCACTGTGGACTGTCAGGATCGCCGGCGACTTTGTAATGCGCCCGCAAGTTGGGGTCGTACAGCAGGTGGCGCTTTCGCGGGCCATCAGTCATCTCGCGAGAGTATGGGCCGCGGTCCGATCGTCTCGCAAGGAACGGCCTGGCCCTCAGATACTTCGGAACCCTGCGACACGTAGCAAACTGCACCAAAGGCTCAGCCCCGCTTGAAGCGTCCGGTCATGACATCCTGCCTAGCCTCGTGACGGGTAAACGTCGGGCTTACGGTGGATGTGGAGGGCGGACAACCGCGCGACAATCCCGGCCTAGGTCACACCGTTAAGGCCGGTGGTTCGTTGCTGCTCTCGGTTAGAGAGCCTCGACTCGGCAGGGGAGGTTGGGCGCGTTGGCGAGTTTCCTGTCTGCGGTGACCAGCGGGGCATCCAGCAACTCTGCGAGGGCCACGTAGACCGCGTCGTAGACGGTCACGTTGGCGCGCAACTCCCAGCAGCGTTCCATCATGAGGCGATGCGTGACGCGCTGCACGGGCAGGTCGCGCAGGTCAGAGCGAGCCAACGACGCTCGCCTCGCATCAAGAAGACCGGCGGCCTCGTGCCGCCGCCAAGCCGAGACGACCTCGACGTCGAGCAGTTCGGGCGCCGAGAGCAACTCCCCGCTGAGACGCTGACGAGCGGCATCACCTGCCGGTCCGTCGTCACCTAGGGCCAGCACCACCGTACTGGCATCGCAGACGATCAACGTGAGTCGCGCTCGGCGCGCACCGCGGCCACGGCCTCCGCCGCGCCGATGTTGCCGCCTGCCCGACCTCCGGCCCGTTCCAGCACTTCACCAAGGGTGGGCTTCCGGGCCTGCTCGCTCAGCAGGTGAAGCAAGTACTCCTGCAACGACTGTCCAGCTCCGACAGCTCGCCGCCTCAGGGTCTGATGCACATCGCTGGGCACGTTCTTCACTTGGATACTTGTCATCCTGTGATTGTAACGCCAATTCAGGAGTCAAACATGTATTACAGCGCCAATCTCAGTTGACTGCGCCCCATACCCCGCCCGCACGAAACGAATGAACCGGGCGGGGTATGGTGAGGGTTATGGAGCCGGTTCAAGCGCTGCAACAGGCGATTCACTACCTTGACCGCGAACTGGCGCCTGCGCAGAAAGTTCGCGCGTTCCAGAACGCGATCGAGGTCGTGCAGCAGGTCGGGGCGACCGAGATCAGCCAACGAGCGGCCGCCGGGACGCTCACCGAACTAGCCGGCATCGGCAAGTCGACCGCCACGGTGATCGACGAAGCGCTCAACGACGAGACCGACGGATACCTGGCCCGCCTCGATGAGCGCAGCCGGGTCCCGATGCGCGAAGGGGGCGAGGTGATGGCCGCGATCCGCGGCGACTGCCACACCCACACCACCGCCTCAGACGGGGGTGCAACGCTTCGCGAAATGGCCGAGACGGCCATCGCCTTGGGACACGAGTGGATGGTCATCACCGATCACAGCGCCCGCCTCACCATCGCCCACGGCCTCAACGAAGAGCGCCTGGCCCGACAGCTCACCGAGATCGAAGCGCTCAATACCGAACTAGCGCCGTTTCGGGTGCTGACCGGAATGGAAGTCGACATATTCGAAGACGGCGCGCTCGACCTGTCCGACGAGATGCTCGCACGCCTTGATCTGGTAGTCGCCAGCGTGCACTCGAAGATGCGGCTGCCCGCCGATCAGATGACCAAACGCATGGTCGCCGCTATCGCCAATCCCCACACCGATGTACTGGGCCACCTCACCAACCGGAAACTGGTGGGTTCGGGCCGCCCGCCCAGCGACTTCGACCCGGAAATCGTCTTTGCAGCGTGCGCCCAGTTCGACACCGCCGTGGAGATCAACTGCCGTCCCGAACGTCAAGATCCCCCCGAGGAACTGCTCGACATCGCCCTGCAGTGGGAATGCAAAATCGCCATCGACAGCGACGCGCATGCGACCGGGCAACTGGAGTGGCAACCCTACGGAGCCGACAAGGCAGCGCGTTGCGGCGTGCCGATCGATGACATCATCAACACCTGGCACTGCGACGACCTGCTCGCTTGGACAGCAAGCCACGCCGCAGCCTGATCACCCGAGTCAGGCTCCGAGGCCGAGCGGATTGATCCCGAATCGGCTGCGCCGGAGCGAGGCCGTGGCCCGAGCGGCCCGGTGAGCACAGCGAGCAAGAGCGGGAAACAACGGATGCCGGAGCAACGAGTTCAACCCGCGCATGGTCTCAGATTCCGCCGATAACCTGACCGCCATGTCCAAGCGCACCCAGAAGAAGAAGGCCAAGGCCCGGCGCACCAAGGCGAACCACGGTCGCAAGCCCAACCAGGGCCGAAACTAGGTTGTTCTTGCGCTCGCTCAACTGAGAAGCATCTTGACATCAGCAGACTAGAGCATCAAGATGTCTCCATGCGTACGACTCTGACACTAGACGACGATGTGGCCGAGGCTTTGAAGGACCAAGCCAGGCAACTCGACCAGCCCTTCAAGCAGGTGGTCAACAACGCGTTGCGCCGCGGCCTGTCCCCGGCCGCGCCGCAACCGCGGACGCCGTACCGGGTCGCACCACATCGCAGCGGCTTACGGCCCGGCGTCGACCCGCTACGCCTCAACCAGCTCAACGACGCTCTCGAAGCGAACGATGCCGAGCCGACACAGGCCTGATGATCGTCCCAGACCTCAACCTGCTCGTCTACGCGCACAGCGACGGGACGCCATTGCACCGACCCGCCCGGCAATGGTGGGAGGAGCTGGTCAACGGGAGTGAGCGGGTGGGAATGCCGTGGCTGGTCGCCACGGGGTTCGTCCGGTTGCTCACACATCCCAGCGTGTTGCACCATCCCGCGTCTTCCGACCAAGCTGTGGGCTACGTGACGAGATGGTTCGATTCGCCCAACGTCGTGCCGCTGAACCCGGGCACACAACATCTTGGGATCTTCCGCAACGCGCTCGCACAAGCTGGAGTGGGCGGCAACCTCGTCACCGATGCACACATTGCAGCGCTCGCCATTGAGCATCAAGCCGAGGTCCACTCCAACGACACAGACTTCACCCGCTTCGCCGGACTTCGCTGGCGCAACCCGCTTGACGTCTAGGTCCACCTTCCCAACGTCCGGTCTACACTGGCGGCGTGCTTGTTTTTGACGGTGACTGCGGATTCTGCACGGCTTCGGCCCGCTGGATCGAAGCGCGGGGGGCAAGGGTCGAGGCCTGGCAGACACTGGATCTGGCCGAATTGCACCTGACCGTTGCCGACGTTGACGAAGCGGCCTGGTGGATCGATCAAACCGGCGAAAAGTACCGCGGTCACCTGGCAATCGGACACGCACTCAAGGAAGCGGGCGGAGGCTGGGGATTCATTGGCGCCGTGCTGGTGCGTCCGCCTGTCTCGTGGATCGCCAAACCCGTGTACACCTTGATAGCTCAAAACCGAGACAAGCTGCCTGGCGACACCTGCGAACTGAACCGCTGACGATCGCCCTCACCTGCACGCACACCGATTTACTCGCCGCTGACACGCAACGGCGCAAGCTCGTGGTAAACCCAACGCCGTGAGCGTGACCTTGTCTGAAGCCGAATCGAGACGCCTGGTCTCCGAGCATGGAGTGGTTGTCTCCGGCTTCGTCACCGGCGAAACCACCGAGACGATCCTCGATGCTCTCAAGACCGACGAATCCGTCACCTATCCGCTCGTAGTCAAGCTGTGCGGGCGCCAGATCGCCCACAAGAGCGAGCGAGGTCTCCTGCGACTTCAGATCAACGATCAACAGAGCCTGCGAACGGCATGCGACGAACTGCTGGCGGCAGCCGAACCAAGCGACGGGAACGTAGAACTGCTGGTCTCGTCAATGGTCAAGGGCAGCCGTGAGTTGATCTGTGGCCTCCACAACGATCCGCAGTTCGGACTTGTTGTGATGCTCGGTATCGGCGGGGTGCTGGCCGAGGCCATCCGTGACGTGGCCTTTCGCCTCGCTCCGATCACCGAGACCGACGCTGCAGAGATGATCGAAGACCTGAACGCCCAGAGGTTGCTCGGTGAGTTCCGCGGCGAACCCGCACTGCGCCGCCAAGAGCTGATCGACGTACTCATGGCGCTCTGCTCGCTGGGCGCCGCCCACCCCGAGGTTCATTCGGTCGACTTGAACCCATTGATCATCGTCGACGGCCGACCAGTGGCCGTGGACGCGCTGGTGGAGTTGACACAATGACCCGCGACCTCTCGGCCCTTTTCGACCCTCGCGGCATCATCGTCACCGGCGTTTCGAACCACCCGGGAAAATTCGGTTTTGTGTGTCTTCACAATCTCCTGGCGGCCGGTTACCGCGGTGAGATCTTCCCGGTAGGCCGCGAACCAGGCGAAGTCCTGGGCCGAAGCGTGCTGGGGTCAATCGACGAAGTACCCGTCGGCAGGGCCGACATGTTGTTCATCTGCACACCACCGCCGTTGAACGAACACCTGCTGCGCGCCGCCGCGTCCAAGGGAGTGAAGGCCGCTTTCATCGCTGCGGCCGGTTACCGCGAAGCCGGGCCCGACGGTATCGACGCAGAGCAGAGCCTCGTTGCGGTGGCCGACGAACTCAATATCGCGCTGGCAGGGCCGAACGGGCAGGGCGTCGTCTCAACTCCGTCAAGCATGTGTGCCCAGATCGTGGCACCCTACGCACCGGCGGGCAACATTGCCGTCGTCAGCCAGTCCGGGAATTTCGTATCGTCGTTGTTGAACATGGCTCACCTGAGCGGAGTCGGCATATCACGCGCGGTCTCCGCCGGCAACGCCGCACAACTGGAGGTCACCGACTATCTCGAATGGTTCGACCAAGATCCTGAGACTTCGGTGAGCCTCGTCTACATGGAGTCGGTGGACGACGGCCGCGCCATGTTCGAACGACTTCGCGCCATTTCCACAAACAAACCGATCGTGCTGGTAAAGGGAGGAGCTTCCAGCGCCGGCGCTCGCGCAGCCGCCAGCCATACCGGCGCTCTGGCCACCGACGACGCAGTATTCGACGGTATGAGCCGCCAAGCAGGGCTGATCCGCGCCCGCGACCTGGAAGAGGGATTCGAAGCCGCAGCGACTCTCGCTACACAGCCGTTGCCCACCGGAAACCGCGTCGTTGTGGTGACAACCGTCGGCGGATGGGGTGTGGCGGCTGTTGACGCGATGGCCGGCACTCTGCTCGACCCGATCCCGCTACCCGGAGATCTGAAAGCAGAGATCAACGAGTTGCTTCCGCCGCGTTGGAGCAGGAACAACCCTATCGACATGGCGGGGGGCGAAACCCGTGACACGGTTCCGAGGATTCTTGAGATGGTGGCCGGCCACAGCGAAATCGATGCTGTGCTGTTCCTCGGACTGGGAATCCAATCCAACATCGCCGTGATGATGCGCAACGGTCCTTTCTTCCCAGACCACGGGTTGGAGCGAATCGCCAACTTTCACGAGACTCAGGACGCGCGCTACGCCGGAGCCGCCGCCGCTGTCGCCGAACGCACGAACACTCCTGTGCTGGTAGCCACAGAATTGACGAACACGCGGCCCGAAACACCTGGTCCAGCCACAATGAGAGCAGCCGGTCTGATGTGCCATGCCTCGGCGGCCAGAGCGATCCGCTCCCTCGACCTGCTGGTGCGCCACGCTCGTTGGAGACAAGCCCGAGGAATCTAGAGTTCGCAGGCGGGGCTCGAACGAGACCCGCCCCCGCTGAGTTACGCGTGGGGCGGCAGTTCGCGATACTGTCATCGCCGATACCCAGTTTTTCTATTAGGACCCTGGAGGGACCAATGCGCAAACTAATGCTCTTATTGAGCATCTTCTTGTCGTTCACGCTCATCGCCGCAGCCTGCGGTGACGACGACTCGACCGACACCGGTAGCGACGCCGGCGACGACATGTCAGACACTGGTGATGACATGGCCGACGACATGTCCGATGACGATGATCACGACATGGCCGACGACGATGAAGACATGTCAGGCACCCAAGACATGTCCGATGACGATGACATGGTCGACGACAGCGAGAGCATGGCCGATGACGGCGACATGGCCGAGGCACCAGTTCACGTCGGTCTTGTGTTCGACATCGGCGGTGAAGGAGATCAGTCATTCAACGATTCGGCAGCCGCCGGGTTGGCCCGAGCAGAAGAGACCTTCAATATCACTACGACCAAGGTCTCACCCAACGACGACGGCAGCAATCGCGCCGAACTGCTCCAACTCCAAGCCGACACCAGCGAGATCGTCCTCGCCGTCGGCTTCCTGTTCGAGGGAGACGCAGCCGCGGTGGGCGGTGCCAACAGCGACACCAATTTCGCGGTCATCGACTCTTCGATGCTCGAATCCTTCGACCCACCAACACCGTATGCTGACAACATCGCCGGACTCGTCTTCTCCGAAGAGCAGGGATCGTTCCTAGTCGGGGCGGCTGCGGCACTGAGCAGCGAGACAGGGACGGTTGGTTTCATTGGCGGTGTCTGCTGCTTCGGGCTCATTGAGAAGTTCGAGGCTGGATTCCGGGCCGGAGCGCTCCATGTCGACCCCGATATTGAGATCATCTCCCAGTACATCACTGAGTTCCCGGACTTCGACGGGTTCAACGCACCTGACCGCGGGCGTGAAACCGCGCTGGCGATCTTCGAGTCCGGTGCCGATGTGATCTATCACGCCGCTGGCGGCACGGGTGCAGGTCTATTCGCCGCAGCGAAAGAACACAGCGAATCGAGCGGCTCCAAGGTCTGGGGGATCGGCGTCGACTCCGACCAGTATCACACCGTCGACGCTGACGTTCAGGAGTACGTGCTGACCTCAATGCTGAAGCGGGTGGACAGCGCGATCTTTGAGATCATCAAAGCCCACCTCGAAGGGACCTTCGGACCCGGCGAGACCCGTTACGACCTCTCGGTCGACGGTGTTGGATATTCGTCCTCAGGAGGCTTCTTGAGCGACGGGATAATCGACCAGCTCGAAGATCTCAAGGCGCAGATCATCGACGGCTCGATCGTGGTTCCGACCGATCCGGCCGAGGCCGGCGGATAAGTTCACGCCATTGACCGTAGTGTGGCCGTTGTGTTGAACCGCAGCAATGTAGCCATATGACGCAGAAGCAGGGCTGGGATATACTCCCGGCCCTGCTTATTTTTTCTCCCTGAACCAGAATTTTCTGGTCCGGTCGAATCGAGGGGACGCACCTTGACGCTCGCCATTGAGCTAACCGGCATCACCAAGCGCTTCCCAGGTGTGGTGGCCAACGACAATGTGAACCTGTCGGTCGAAACCGGGGAGATACACGCGGTCTGCGGTGAGAACGGCGCTGGCAAGTCGACGTTGATGAAGATCCTCTTCGGCATGCAGAGTCCCGATGAAGGCACCATGCGCATTCACGGTGAAGAGGTCCGGTTCTCCTCACCGGCCGAAGCGATCGACCGGGGCATCGGCATGGTCCACCAGCACTTCATGCTCGCGGCCCAACTCACCGTGCTCGAAAACGTGATTCTCGGTGCTGAGCCGGTGGCCGGGTTGGGTCGAATCGATTTCAAAGCCGCCGAGGCGCACCTGCGGGAGGTGGGAGAGGCCTACGGGCTCGACGTCGACCCCCATGACCTCATCGAGAGTCTGGAGGTGGGTGAGCGGCAACGAGTCGAGATCATCAAGGTTCTCTATCGAGGTGCCAGGATCCTGATTCTCGACGAACCGACCGCCGTACTCGTGCCCCATGAGGTTGACGAACTCTTCCGCAATATGGCTGAACTCAAAGCCGCGGGCGAGACGATCCTGTTCATCGATCACAAACTTGATGAGGTGCTGCGGATTGCCGACACGATCACCGTGCTGCGCCAGGGCCGGACGGTGGCGACTGTCAAACCCGATGAGGTCAGCACCGGAGATCTGGCTGAGATGATGGTCGGTTCTGAGCTTCCGACACCGCAGACCTCCCGCTCGACCGTTACTGACGAGCTTGCGCTGTCGATAAAGGACCTGACCGTGCTCGATGCCGACGGCAGGGCAGTGCTCGACTCGGTCAGTCTTGACGTACACCGAGGCGAAGTGGTCGGGCTCGCAGGCGTCGAGGGGAACGGTCAGAACGAGTTCGTGGGTGCCATCATCGGCACTGAGGAGGTGCAGGCCGGTTCGATCCGGCTGCTCGGGGAGGAGATCGCGCACAGCACGGTCAGGCATCGACGGAACTGCGGTATCGGCTACGTGCCCCAGGACCGTCAACAGGAGGGTCTGTTGCTGTTCGCTCCGCTCTGGGAGAACGCGGCGCTCGGTCATCAGTCGAAACCGCCGTTCGCCAACGGGCGGTGGTTTGACCGGTTCGGCGCTCGCGAGCGGACTGAGGCGATCCGCGGCTGGTTCGATGTGCGCACTCCCGATATTGAAGTCACCGCGAACTCGCTTTCTGGCGGCAACCAGCAGAAGCTGATCGTTGGGCGTGAAATGGCCGCGGAACCGCGCGTGCTGATCGCTGCGCATCCGACCCGAGGTATTGACGTAGGTGCTCAAGCAGCCGTTTGGGACGACATTCGCGCGGCCCGCGCCGAGGGCATGGGCACCTTGTTGATTTCGGCTGACCTTGACGAGCTCATCGGTCTGTCCGACACCATCGTGGTGATTCACAAGGGGCAACTGACGGCTACTCTCGACCCTGCGAGCGTCACTCCGCGCCAACTCGGAAGTTACATGACCGGTTCCGAGGACAGCGACGCCGAACTTGCCGACGGCTCGGCGTTCGAGGACGCGGACCAGGATCCGGGAGAGCTGCAATGACCGACACGACGGTCACCGAGGAGCCAGAGGACACTCCCGATACGAGGCCACCCAGAGCCGCCGCCGAATCACGCCTGCGCCAAGCGGTAATCTCGATGGCCGCGCCGCTCGGCGCTTTTGGGTTCTCGCTGGTCGCTAGCGCCGTCGTCTTGATTGCAGCCGGGAGCAACCCCATCGAAGCTGGCCGTGACATGCTCGAACACGCGAGCAAACTTGAGGTGCAGGTCTCGATGATCAATCGCGCTACTCCGCTCTACATTTCCGGGGTGGCCGCGGCAATCGGTTTCAAGATGAACCTGTTCAACATCGGGGTCGAGGGTCAATACCGCATGGCCGCGATCTTCGCGGCGTTTGTCGGAGGCGCCGTAGCGCTGCCGTCGGTGCTGCATATCGGACTTATCCTGGTCACAGCCATGGTCGTGGGCGGCCTCTGGGGCGGGTTGGCCGGCATTCTCTACACCCACCGCGGGGTCAACGAAGTGATCGGCACGATCATGTTGAACGGTGTGGCTCTGGGCGTGATCGCCTGGCTGGTGCGCCGCTGGCAGGCCGAGGGCAGCATCGTCGCAGTGGGCGTGGGCACCGAACCCATCGACGAGTCCGGGATTCTGCCCAACCTGAACTTCATCCCTGAGCTCTTCGGCGATCTCCGCGCCAACGAGGAACTGACCGGAGTGTTGGTGATCGCCATCATCGTCGGTGTCGCGTACTACCTGCTGTTGAATCGCACGGTCTTCGGCTACGACCTCCGAGCCAGCGGCCTCAACCCCCTGGCAGCACGTGCGGGAGGCGTGCCGCCTCGCAAGATGGCTCTCGCCGCGATGTGCATGTCTGGTGCGGTCGGGGGACTCGTCGGCATGGCCGAGATCTTCGACAAGGCCCGCTACGACCCCAACTTCGTGGGGTTCCTAGGGTTCAACGGCATCGCCGTGGCGCTGTTGGGACGCAACAACCCGGCCGGGATCGCGGTCGGCGCGCTGCTGTGGGCTTTTCTTGACGCCACCTCAGACATCCTGCAGGTCACTCAAACCGCTCCCAAGGAGATCATCGACATCATGCGCGGCGTGATTCTGCTCACGGTTGTGATCGGTTACGAAGTAGTCAGGCGCATGCGCGAGCGCACAGAAGCCGCCCGGACCGCCGCCCGGCTCGCGGAGGCGACCTCATGAGCCTGCTGAGCCGACTCAACGAGCTGTCGACCCCGGTTCGCTGGATGATCTATGCGGCTCTGGGGATCTTCGCACTCGTCATCGTCCAGTCGTTCACCGACGCCTCGAAGCTGACCACAACCACGACCTCCGGCGCCATGCTGCGTTGGACGGTGCCGGTGATGCTCGCCGGTCTCGGTGGGATGTTCTCTGAGCGCGCCGGGGTGGTCAACATCGCGCTGGACGGGATCATGGTTCTGGGAATGTGGTTCGGGGCGTGGGGAACCATCAACTACGGGCCCTGGATCGGCTTGCTGATCGGCCTTCTCGGCGGAGCGCTCGGCGGTTTGATCCATGCCGTCGCAACGGTCACGTTCGGCGTCGACCACATCATTTCCGGCGTGGCGATCCTTATCGCCGCACCGGGAATCGCCCGCTTCTTGTCCCTGGAGATTCTGGCCAACCATGACGGTGGGTCGATCACTCAATCACCGCGATTATCGGGCGCCGGAAAGTTCACCTTGCCGTTCTTGGCGGGAGGCAGGATCGGCGACTGGCGAAGTCCCGACATTCTCGGATGGTTCACGGACAAAGACTGGTGGTACATCTCTGATCTGACCGGATTCGCACGCGGCTTCGTTTTCAACCTCAGCATTTTCACCATTATCGCTTTCTCGTTGGTACCGCTGTCCGCCTGGCTTCTGTGGCGCACTCGGTTCGGTCTGCGGTTGCGGATCTGCGGCGAGCACCCCACCGCGGGAGAGTCGCAAGGAATCAACATCTACGTCTACAAGTACATCGGCGTGATCTTCAGCGGGGTGTTGGCAGGTTTCGCCGGCGCATTCATCGCCACACCGGAGCTGAACGGCATCTACTTGGAGGGCTCGGTCAACCAGCGAGGGTTCATCGGTTTGGCCGCGCTGATTATCGGCAACTGGCGGCCCGCGGGCGTAATGGCGGGTGCCATGCTCTTCGGTTATCCGTTCGCGCTCGGGCTCAGGGACCTCGACGGTGCCAACACGCACGCCTTGTTGGTGGTGGCAGCGGGGGTGCTGGCAGTGGTGTCGCTCAACAACTTCCGGCACGGGAAACGCATCGACGCATTCTTGGGAGGCCTCATCGCCATCGCAGCGTTCGGCTGGTTCATGGGATCGGAAACTGTGCCCAGCTGGTTCATCAACATCCTGCCGCAGTTGATCGTGCTGCTGGTGTTGACGTTCTTCTCTCAACGGCTGCGCATGCCCGCAGCCGACGGGCAGCCCTACCGCCGAGGAAAGACCTGACGGGAGTCGCCGATGCCGATACTCTCCGACGTTCAACTCGCGGCATGGGATCGGGACGGCTACCTCGTGCTGGAGGATTTTGCGGATCCGAACGACTGCGATGCCCTCAAGGATCACGTCACGCGTCTGCTGCGCGTCGCGGATCCGCGGGTCGACGGAGGCCTCACGGTGTTCGACACGAACGCTCAGAATCATGCCCAGGACGAGTACTTCCTCACCAGCGGCGACACCATCCGCTGGTTCTTGGAGGATGGTGCAGTGGTGGACGGTGAGTTGACTCGGCCCCTTGAGCTGGCTGTCAACAAGCTGGGCCACGCGATGCATGATCTCGACCCGCATTTCGATCGTTTCTCAAGGACTCCCGAGCTTGCCGCGTTGGCGGCTGATCTGGGGGTCGTGCAACCGCTCCTGCTGCAGTCGATGTACATCTTCAAACAGCCCGGTATCGGCGGCGAGGTCACCTGCCATTGTGATCACACGTTTCTTTGGACCGAGCCTCAGTCGGTGATCGGCTTGTGGTTCGCCATTGAGGACGCCACCTTGGAAAACGGCTGCATGTGGGTTGCCCCGGGTCACCATCGCTCAGCTGCGCGCACCCGCTTCCGGTTGACCGCACCGGGTGCTGTCAGCACCACAACCGATGTGCTCGATCCCAAGCCTTGGCCTACCGAAGATCTAGTGCCAGTGCCGGTCGATCAAGGCACGCTCATCGCCTTGCACGGCACGCTCCCCCATTGGAGCGCACCGAACACCTCGCAGGTCAGTCGCCATGCCTACACCTTGCACCTGATTGACGCCGAAGCCGAATACTTGGCCGACAACTGGCTGCAACGCGGCCCGGAGATGCCCCTCAGAGGCTTCGGGTAGAAGGTTCGGGTAGGGTTTCGATCACGCCTTGGTCAGCTAGATGCCAGAGGTCGGCGGCGTTAGAGATCTTGCCGCTTCGATTGCCTCGTTGAAGTCGGGCGCATCGTCGGGATACCAGGCCAGACGCTCAACGGCGGATTCGTAGCCTTCGCGCAGGGCTGCGTTCTCGGCTGTGCCGGCTTGGAGGGTAGCCATAGCTGTTCGCAAGCGGCTCAGGCGAACTGTACTGCGGGTCGTGCCGAGCTGGGGAACGTCAGCGCGGCACACTTCTTCGAGGTACGCCCTCGCGTACTCCTGAGCAGCCTCGGTGCCGAGGCTGATGCTTGCGGGCCAGCCGCCCCGGCACGCCGTCAGCTTCGCTCGTGAGAGCGAATGTATCAAACGAAAAGAAGACAATCCATCATTCGCAGGAGTATGAATGCATCAAAAACAGGAGCATCAATGCACAGTCCGAAGCCGCCGCCTGACCAGCAGCGGAGAACTCCCAAGAAGCTAGCCATCAAGGATGCTATCGTTGCGGCATGTTGAGGCGAGGTTCGACGTCTGGAGCGAGCGGCGGAGAACCCTTGGTGATGGTACCTCTCACCGCTGCTGATATCCCTGCTTGCATGGCAGACGACGACGGCCGCGGACGTATTGTGGAACTCCGCGAACTGTGCAAGCAGTGGGCACACGCAGACCATGCTCATCGTGTGGCGATGATCGCTGAGCCGCCTCGCAGATTCCGTTGGTGGCACCGTGTTACGCGCCGTCGAGAAGACCTGGCACGAATCGCGTCTGTGGTTCATGCTCTGTGTGACCGTGACGGTGTGCCCGTCCCCGACTGGGTTTGGGAACATAGGGCGCGCAAGCATCGCGGGTTGAGCGAGCACTCGAGCGGCTTCTACATCCATGACAAGGGTGCTCCGCGGTCCTGCGAGTATCACAGAGTGTGGTTCGATCCCGCCAGCATCGAGGATCATCGCGTACATGGCTTCACCAAGATCGGTTTATGATCTCACAAGGTCGAGGCCGAACCTTCGGAGCAGGGCTCCGCTCGGTGAGTTCGCCGTCCACACGAAGTGCAAACTAGATGTGCTCATAGAAGGCTGGCTGGCTGGCAGCCTTGACTTAAGCGATACCGCGCGCCCGAAACTGCGCTACGAGCGGTCGTACCTGCAAAAACCAGACGCGACCCCGCTGTCTACCCTGTTTCCGCTTGAGGACCGGCTCGTGTCAGGCGAACCTCTGCGTCACTGGCTAGCCGGGGTGCTCCCCGAAAGGGTGCTGAGGGCGTTGTGCGAAGAGTACGGTGTTCCCACCATTGACCGACTTACTCTCCTAGGCAAACCTATAGGCCGAGAGTGCGCTGGAGCGGTGCAGTTCAGCCAAGGAAGTCATACACAGAGCCTCCTAGACGGCGAGGGAGGACTCGTCACTATCTCAAACGATGATGTCCTCGAATGGCTCCACAAGCTCAGGAGCAATCCGGCGTATCGTCCCGAGCCGACTCTGGTGTCCTCAGGTTTCAGTCTTGCTGGGATGCAACCGAAGATCGCCTTGCGCTTTGAGGACAACCAGTGGCACGTGCCTTGGGGAGCGGAACCGAGCAGTCACATCATCAAGGTTGCTCGAAGCGGTGTTTTCGACCACGAGGCTATCATTGAGCACTTGACAATGCGAACAGCGGAGCGAATGGGCGAGACCGAACTCCGCGAGACGCAGCAGAGTGTCCCACAGGTGTGCTGGGTAGATCGCGCAAGTATCAAGAACAACTGAGAACGACGCGGATCGGGGTCAACGGGTGCGCTGACTGTAAACGAGTGCTGTCGGGCGTTTAGCGATGTTTGCGCAGCGGTTTGGCGACTCCCAGTGCCAGACCCGGCAACCTCTGGGCCCGAGTCAGCGTTCCCCGGTCGGATCGACAGATCAACTTCGATCGACCAAGAATGAGCAACATCGGGGGGGGGTGTCCCTGTCTTGTTGTCAAGTGGTTTTAGGCGGCTTGTGGGAGTTT
>VXYK01000012.1 GCA_009845995.1 Acidimicrobiaceae bacterium
TGGACACCTCGCCCCGGTTGTGAAGGAAGAAGTCGCAGACCGCGTCGTGGGCCTCGATCGAGGTCATGTCGGTCACACCGGCAGCCAGCACGACATCAGAGAAGCGCTTACCTAAGAACTCGTCGCCTACACCATCGAGCACGCCCGCTATCTGGATGCCCTCCAAACCGCCGCAGAACGCCACGAAGTTGTCCCACCCAGCGCCGTCGCCGTAGATCTTCTCGAAGGCGAACTCACGCACATCGGTGTCACTCAACCTGGCCATGAACTCGGCTCGAGTGCCCGACCGGACCTCGGGAGGGAACAGTGCGTCCGCGGTCGTGCTCCCCGCGGTGTACGGGTACATGTTGCCCATCGTCGGTACGCAGCCGGCCGCGTCATCGAGACGGCCCACCACCTGCTCATAACGATCCCAGTTGCGTCGCCCGGCGATCTTTGTGTGCTCACTGCAGTACCCGCCGCCGCCGTCGGTCGCCGCGGTGATCACCTCGTTCAACGCATCTTCGATGTCGTCGCTCTCCGAACGAAGATGCGGATACAACGCGCCGGACTTCACCTCGTTGAAGGCTCGCACCAGCGCGGTTATCTCCCGCTGGTCGGAGTACACCGCCGGGTTGTACACGAGACCGGTCGACAGCCCCAGGCACCACGGTGCCTCGCGACGCACCACCTCTGCCATGTCCCTGATCTGCTGGTCATCGGCGGTGCGATCAAGGTTGCCCATTACCACGCGACGCACCGCGCTGTGACCTAGATGAAGACCCATATCGGTGACCGACCGACCTTGATGCCAGCCCAAGAACTCCATGGTGGAGCTCCAAGTCCACTCAGCGCCTCCGGCTGGATCGTCGCTGTCTGAGAGACTGTCCCCGCCCGATGAGCTGATGCTCCCATCGAGTGGCGCAAGCTGCATGGCGTACTCACCGCGCTGGTCTGGCGCGACAGGAGCCGGCGACAGCCCGTCCACCCCGCATATGCGTTTCGTGACGCCGCCTCGCAGGGCCATCTCACAGCTCAACGGGATGCCGTGGTCTCCCAGACGCGTACCACCGAGCGCGCCGTGGTTGTGCGTGTCCACAAATCCGGGTGCCAGTACTCGGCCGCCCGCGTCGATCTTGCGGTCGACGTCATCGGCAGCACTAGCGGGAACCTGCCCCAGGTGCGTGATCCGATCGCCGTCGATCAGAACGTCGCCACGGTAGGAATCGGTCACCCCGTCCCCGGTGACGACAAGGGCGTCGGTAATGAGCTGGCGCACCCTCTAACCGTACCTGAGAGCAAGCCGCCGTCACGCGAGCACACGTTTCGAGAAATCTGCAGTCGAGTTCCGTCAGCGGTCTTGTTCTCGGGCCGTGACAGTCCCGTACAGCACCCCGCCGATAATGATCACCGCGCCGACAACAGTACCTACCTTGGGCACCTCGGAAAATGCCAACCAGGCCCACAGCGACGCCGCCACGGTTTCGACCGGCGTGAACAACGCCACTTCAGCCGCGGGCGCATATCGGGGAGCGTTGGTGTGCAGCAACCTCCCCAACGGGTTCAGCAGACCCATGCCCAAACAGGCCAGGTAGGCACGTCCATCCAAGGTCAGCGGCGACGCGAAGAAAGACGCAACAACCACCGACAAGACCGCGGCCATTGACAATCCGACAATTCGGCTCATTTCGGGCCAGCGTCGCCAGATGTTCACACCGATCGAAAACGCCAAAACAGCCGCGACTGCCAACAGGTCACCGTCAAGGTTGGGCTCGCCGACCGAACCGGCCACGATCACAGTCATGCCCGCGAACGTGAGGACAATAGCGGTCCAGACCCTCCGAGAAGTCCTTTCACTGAAGAAGACACGGCCGACAAGGGCAACCATCACCGGCGATGCACCAACGATGACAACCACGTTGGAGACTGTCGTGCGGGTCACCGCGGTGATGTAGGATATCTGGCTGACGGTCGAGAGAACGGCAATTGCCGTCAGCGGAATCGGGAAACGACGCCACGAGCGAATCGGGTTCATCGACTCACTCCGCGAACCGGTCACGAAATAGGTCACCAGGGAAATCAACGCGACCCAGAACACCAGGTCCCAAACCTCCGCGCGCGACCAACGCACGAAGAAAGAGTCCGTCGACACGACCAACATGCCGCATCCCGCGTAGAGCCATCCACGGCTCCGGCCATGCACCCTCAGCCGTTGGGTCACGTCACGCCTTTCGCGGTTCTGAATCCGGGACGCTGAGTGCCAGAGCTAGAGAGCGCAGAGCACGTCCACGGTGACTGATGACGTGTTTCTCGTCGCCCATTTCAGCAAAGGAACGGCCGTCGCCCTCGGTGGGAACGAAGACCGAGTCGTATCCGAACCCAGCCGTTCCCCTGGGGTGCTCGGCGATCCAACCTTCAACGCTCCCCTGCGCCGACAGTTCTGACCCATCGGGCCACACCACCATCACCACGGTGCGAAACCGTGCCGTACGCGCCCTAACGGTGCCGGCACCGACCCGCTCGAGTTCCGAAAGCAACTTGTCGACATTGTCGGCGTAACTGGCCGCCTCGCCCGCGTAACGGGCCGAGCGGACTCCCGGTGCCCCGTCCAGCGCATCAACTTCCAGGCCCGTGTCATCGCTTACCGCGGCTTCTTGGGCGACAGCACACACCGCCGCCGCCTTCAGTCGGGCGTTCCCCTCAAGGTCGTCTGCGTCTTCGACGACATCTGCCAATGCATGCGGACGCGGCAACAGTTCGACGATTCCGTCGAGCACCAAAGCCATCTCGGCCACCTTGTCGGGATTGGCGCTAGCGCATACGAGCCGAGGCAGATCTGACATCTCTTCAGGGCGCAGTTGCGCGCGGTTCAGGGGGTGTGCGCAGCACCGCTCGTTGGGCTTCGTTGATCTCCGTGATCCCCTTGGCAGCCAGATCAAGCATCGCAGTCAGTTCGTCACGGCTGAAAGCCTTGCCTTCAGCGGTGCCCTGCACCTCGATCAGCGACCCGTCACCAGTCATCACCACGTTGAAATCGACATCAGCGGTCGAGTCTTCCAGATAGGGCAGATCGAGCAGCGGCCGACCATCGACAATCCCCACCGATATCGCCGCACACTCTGTGAACAACGGGTTGCCCGGTATCTGCCCCGCCAGGACGAGACGCTCACAAGCGTCGTGAAGAGCCACGTAACCACCGCAAATCGACGCTGTGCGAGTGCCACCGTCAGCCGAAAGCACGTCACAATCGACTGTTATGGAGCGCTCACCCAACGCGGCCATGTCGATCACGCAGCGCAGCGACCGTCCGATGAGGCGCTGGATTTCTTGGTCACGACCCGACGTGCGGCGCCGAATCCGCTCCGGAGAAGACCCCGGCAGCATCGAATACTCCGCGGTGACCCAACCCTCTCCGCTATCGCGCATCCAACGGGGCGTGTCAGGCGCAACAGAGGCCGTGCACAACACTCGAGTGTCGCCGAACGAGACGAGCACCGAGCCCATCGACATCTTCGTGTAGTCGCGAACGAACGACAGGGGCCTCAGCTCATCGAACATGCGGCCGTCGTGGCGAGAAATGGTCACGAGTACTCCTGTGGGGTCGAGTCAACTTTGATGGCGATGTCTATCGGATGTCTTTGAGGGAGCACTGTCGATTCACCAGTTGTGACATTCGACATGGTTGAGTTCGGGACCGAAGAGGTCTCTTCCTAGCCGGGCGAACGTCGTCACGTCACCGCTGGACACGAAGCGATGCATTCCTTGACAGTCAGCGGTGCGACCATCGTTTGAGGCTTCAAGGGCACGCCTCACCTCGAAAGCGGTCTCATCGGCCGACGACACCAAAACCACATCACGTCCCATCACCTCGGCAATCGTGCGAGCTAGGAACGGATAGTGGGTGCAACCAAGCAGCAAACCGTCGATCTTCGCTTCAATCAGCGGTGCCAGCAGGCGCTGAGCAAGCACGCGAACCTGATCCGAGCCCGTTTCGCCGCGTTCAACAAACTCCACAAATCCCGGACAGGCTGCACATCTGAAGTCGACTCGCGGCGCAATCTCAGCTGCTAGCCGCTGGTACGCGCCGCTAGCGACCGTTCCCACGGTGCCGATCATTCCCACCCGCGACGTAAGGGTCACTTTGAGCAGGGATTCCAGCCCTGGTCGGAGAACCCCGATAACGGGAACCTCAACCTGAGCGGCCAAGTCGTCCAACGCAACCGCGGAGGCCGTGTTGCAAGCCACGACGATCATCTTCGGGTCGTATTGTTCCACCAGAAGGTCCGTGATCTGTCGCGCAAAACTCGCCACTTCTTCGTGACGCCGAGACCCGTAGGGATAGCGCGCGGTATCACCGAAATAGACAAGGTTCTCGTTGGGCAGAAGGTCGATCACAGCCCTTGCGACGGTCAACCCGCCGAACCCCGAATCGAACATGGCGATCGGGCGATCGCGAGAGTCTGAAGCCATCTGACGAGTCTACGGCCCCTCGCCGCTAGCGGACGGGATAGATATTGGGCGTCGGTGATCGCCTGGGGCGCCGACGCTCAGCGTTCTTCTTTGAACACAACGTGTTTGCGGACTACCGGATCGTATTTCTTGATCTCGATGCGCTCACGCGTGTTGGTCTTGTTCTTCGTGGTCACGTACGTGTATCCGGTGCCCGCGGTGGACCGCAGTTTGATGATCGGACGCTTGTCGCTAGCCATCTGACTCAGACCTTCTTGCCTTCGCGGCGCATGGACGCCACCACGCTTTCGATGCCGCGCTTGTCGATCGTCTTGATGCCCTTGGCGCTCACTTCGAGCTTGATCCAACGCCGTTCGCTCGCCAAGTAGTAGCGCTTGGTCTGAACGTTGGGATCCCAACGACGGCTGGACCGACGGTGCGAGTGCGAGAGCTGCTTGCCGAAGCGCGGTTTGCGACCCGTGACCTGGCAAATCTTGGACATCGTGCACGACTCCTGAGCGAAACTGGACACGAAACTGTACCAGCGTCGGCTGCCGGCTCCACCCCAGGTAACGCCCAGAGACAAGCGCTCGGCGCTAGTCTCAGCTTGTGGCGACTGTCGAAAAGGTCCTGCTGGCAGCACCTCGAGGATTCTGTGCCGGCGTAGAGATGGCCATCAAGGCGCTCGCCTGGATGGTCAGGGCTTTCGAGCCTCCCGTGTACTGCTACCACGAGATCGTCCACAACCAACTCGTAGTTCAGCGTTTCGAAGCTTCGGGCGTGGTATTCGTCGACGACATAACTGAAGTGCCCGAAGGTCGCCCGATCATGCTTTCAGCCCACGGATCGGCTCCCGAAGTCGTGGCCGCGGCTATAGATCGAGGCGGTTACGTCGTCGACGCAGTGTGTCCGCTGGTGACCAAGGTCCATCACGAGGTCAAGACCCGGGCTGGCAAGGGTTACCAGATCGTTTATGTCGGTCATGAAGGGCATGAGGAAGCAGTCGGCACGATGGCGGTAGCACCCGCGGCCATCCACCGTGTTGAGACCGCAGACGATGTCGCGGACCTTCCCGAGTTCGAATCCCCCATCGCGCTTCTGGCCCAAACCACGTTGTCGCACCGCGAATGGGCTGGAGTGCTCGACGCTGCACGCGAACGGTTCCCGAAACTCTGGCAGCCCGAACGCTCCGACCTCTGCTTCGCCACGACCAACCGCCAGTCGGCGTTGATGAAGATCGCTCCGCGCGTAGACGCAATGGTCGTGATCGGATCATCCAACTCCTCGAACACCAAAGCACTCGCAGCGCTGGCCCGAGAAGCAGGGTGTCAGCATGTGTTCCGCATCAACGCTGCCGACGAAATACCCGAAGAACATAACGGAACACTCCGTATCAAAAAAAAAAATTCAGCACCCGAGGACCTTGTGCTTTCGGTCATCGATCGGCTTGATCCAACAGGCGGTGTCGAGGAGGTGCGCGTGACCGACGAGGACGAGTACTTCCCGCCGCCTCGCAACCTTCGTCAACTCCTGCGTGCGATCGACGCGGCGGCGACGGTGACGCTTGGACTCTCCGGCGACCGTCTTCCACTCGACGACCGCGACATCGACGCGAGCGAGGTACTCGAGTCGCTTCCGGCAACCATCAGCGACGCGTGAGCGCAGCCAAACAGGTTCCGGTTTGGGGACTTGTTGCCGGTGCCGCGGTGGCGCTGGCACTCGGGGTTTACAGCCTCCTGCACGAACCGACAGGGCGAGACTTTGTTCTCTGGGGTTTCGAATCTGCCGCTGCTTGGAAGAACGCGCTGACGCTCGTGGTCGCTTTGCTTCTGGTCGCTCAGGCCGTTCTGAGTTTCAAGTTGGCCGGGATGTTCGGTTTTCGCGCATCCACTCGAAGGGGTCTGGTCGACTTTCGTCGCCTGCTAGCCACCCTCGCCATCGGCTTTTCGCTTCCGGTGGCTTTCCATTGCGTTTGGGTTCTCGGATTCGGCAGCGACAGCCTCGCTATTTCGCTGCACTCGATCCTTGGTTGCGTCGCCTACGGTTGTGTCGTCGCGGCTCTGTGGCCAGATCGCGGTGGGCGAGCACACGCCAACGGCCGGCGCGGCCCTTGGGCACTCGCAGTCGGGGCGACCCAGTATGTCGTCGGGGTCGGGGCAGTTGCCGCGGTGGTCATGTTGTTCACGTTGCAGGGGGCGACACCTCAAGCCGATGCCCGGCAAGGCCAAACCGCCGGACCGATTGACGCTGAGCGGCTCTACGAAGAGCACTGCGCCAACTGCCACGCCAGCGACGGCAGCGGAGGGCTCGGCACCCGTCTCGCGGGTCTGGTCGTCGCGCGCTACCCAGATCCGGCGGATCAGTCAGCGATCGTCGCCAGCGGCCTCAACACCATGCCCGCTTTCGCAAAGGTCATCACCCCCGACGAAATCGCCGCTATCACCACCTACACCCGCACCGCCTGGGAATAACCGGAGCCTAATCGGCAGGGGGCGGTTCGTCGCCGGCGGCTACACGGGCTTCGATGAAGAGATCATTGAGCTCGCGATACAGCACTTCGGAGAGCTCGCGCACGGCCCGACGAGGGACCTTTCCGTCAACCTTGGCCGGCGGAGCGATCGGCTCGCCGATGATTGCGACCACCTTGGCCGGCCGGGGGATCTTTGCGCCCACCGGAAGCGCGCTCGGGGTGCCCCCCAGTCCCACCGGCACGATCGGCACACCGGCACGAGCCGCGACGAAAGCCGGGCCGTCGAGCACCAGCTTGCGGTCAAGCCGCGGGCCGTGTTGACGAGTTCCTTCGGGGAACATCACCAGCGGTTCACCCAAGGCCAACACGTCCCCCGCAGCCCGAAGAGCCGTGCGATCCGCAGATCCCCGCTCAACAGGGAACCCACCCATCACGGTCAGAAATGTTCCAAGCAACCTTGAATTCCAGAGGCTTTCCTTACCCATGAACCGCAGGCGCTTACCAGTGATGACTCCGACGATCGGAGTATCGACGAAAGAGCGATGGACCGCAGACAAGATGAACGGGCCGTCGGGCAAGTTCTCGGTGCCTTCGACTCTCAGGCGGAACAGAAGCTTGATCGGCACATAGACGACCACCCAGAAACAGCGATAAAAGAGGCGGCCGGGCCATGACTGGCGACTACGGGCTGGCGTCTCCCCCTGTTGGGATCCGTAAGTCGCTTCTTTGCTCATCTTCTGGGTGATCACTGCTCCGCGTCGCTCGAAGGCAACAATTCCACTATCCGGGTGACAACCTCTTCGACCGTCAGCCTCGTCGTGTCAATAATGATCGCGTCATCGGCTTCGGTCAACGGAGCGACATCCCGGGTCGAATCCACGGTGTCGCGCCTCGTTATGTCCGCAGCAACGGTCTGGTAGTCGAGATCTGTCACCTCTTTGGCTCGCCGCTGCGCCCTGACACTCTCATCAGCGGTGAGATAAACCTTCAACTCGGCGTCAGGAAAAACCACGGTGCCTATGTCACGGCCCTCAAGTACGCCACCTCCTCGCCGTTCGATCCACTCGCGCTGGCGCGAAACCATCTCGCGGCGCACCAGTGGATTGGCGGCGACCGCGCTCACCGCTCTGGTGACCTCAGGGCCGCGAATCTGCAAAGTTGCGTCAACTCCGTTCACCACCACCTGATCGTCGCTGAGGTTGAGTTCCATCGAACGAGCCGCGTTCGCCGAGAATTCAAGATCATCTGGATCGCCGGCCGCGCGCAGGACTGTGAACGCAACCGACCGATACATCGCCCCGGTATCGAGATACGGAAGAGCAAGCCGATCCGCAACTGCGCGGGCCACGGTGGACTTCCCGGACCCTGCAGGACCGTCGATGGCGATCACTCTCACAGCCGCACCCGCACCAGGCGCACCACAGAAGAGCCATCCGGCACAATCATCGAAGCTGCTCCAACGCTCCGAAGTAACCGGGAAAGGTCTTGGCCACGCAGCCAGGATCACAGATCGAGACGCCTTCGACAACCAACCCGATCAATGCGAAGGCCATTGCCATCCGATGGTCTTGGTAGGTCTCGAATGCAGCCCCGATCGGAAGGTCCTCAGGTCGCACCACGAACCCGTCAGCAGTTTCTTCTGCGTCTATACCGCAGCGGCGGAGTTCGTTGACCGGCCCGCCCACACGATCACTTTCCTTGTGACGCACAAAACCGATTCCCGACACGGTGGTGACCCCGGAGGCGAACGCAGCTACAACCGCGAGCGTAGGCGCGGTATCGGAGATATCGCGAAGGTCGATATCAACCCCTCGCAACTCCCCGCCCGAGACTTCGATGCTGTTGTCGTCAATTGTTACTTCCGCGCCCATCTGGGCGAGAACATCAGCAAAAGCGACATCACCTTGAATTGATGAACTGCCGAGTCTTTCAATCCGCACTCGGCCTCCGGTGATTGCGGCAGCGGCCAGAAAATACGATGCCGCGCTGGCGTCGGGTTCAACGTTGTAAGTGCCGGGACTCGCGTAGCCGCCGCCGACGGTCAACACTCTGCCCTCAACGGAACTCTGTGCTTCAGCCACATCCACTTGCGCGCCGAATGCACGCATCACCGCTAGGGTCATCTCCAGATAGGGCCAGCTCACAGGGTCTGCGGCGAGCCTGAGCGACAAGCCCGTCACCCCACCGGCCAGCAGCAGACCAGACGCAAACTGACTGCTCGCGCTGCCTTCGATACTGCAACTGCGGCCAGTGATCGGCCCGGCGAGCCGCACCGGCAAACGACCCGGATGCCCCAGTTCCTGCACCGACGCACCCAAATCACGTAGAGCATCGATCTGGTGATCCATCGGCCGGCCCCGCAGTTGGTGGTCGCCGTCGATCACTGTGGGCGCGTTTCTCAGCGCCGCCACGGGCATCAAGAAACGGCTCGTGGTACCAGAACGACGGGCATCCACAAGAGCTTCACCAGACGCGGCCGAATCGGCGAACTCCGCGCCGCAACCCTCAACGACTATCGAGCCGTCAGCACTGTCGGGCACGCAGTTGACGCCCATAACGCCAAGGCCGTCAATCATCGCCAAGGTGTCGTCAGCAAACAGTGCCGACGAAAGTCGAGTCGTGCCGCGTGCCAACGCAGCAGTCACCAAAACGCGGTTGGTGATGCTCTTTGATCCTGGCAGCACCACCGTGGTGTCGGGTGGGCGGTCAAGGGGCTTGATGGTCAGAGGGTCGGCAGGCACGGTTCTTGCATCGCTTCTTGAATCGTGTCAACCCAGCGGTTGTATCGACGGACGGTAACCCTGCTCGCTCAAAGCGATCTGCAGCCTCTCAGCCGTCTCGGATTCGACCAACAACACCACGACACCGCGTGGCCCCTCGGGCGAATGAGCTATTTCCAGATCGTAGATGTTGACGTCGAGCTCAGTGGCCAACATCGCGATCGCGGCCAGCTCACCGGGACGATCCAACACGGGCACCCGCATCTCCGACAGTGCTTCGGTATCGGGCGCTGTTGTCGGCAGGTTCCGGCGGGCGACTCGCGCCCCTTCGAGATGGGCCAATAACTGCAACTCGTCGCCATCGGCCACGATCTCGCGCAACGAGGCCAGTTCGGAAATCAGATCGTCGAGAACACCGATTATTGCATTGGAGTTCTGCGCACAGATCGCAGGCCAGATCGTGGGTTGGCCCGCGGCGATACGGGTCATGTCACGGAAGCCGCCGGCGGCGAAACGAAGCAGTCCGTTCTGCTGCTCGGTGCGCCCGACCGCTACCCGCATCAACGTGGCCGCAGTCAAGTGCGGCACATGGGAAACAACCGCGACCAACCGGTCATGGCGTTCCGGCGAGACCACCATCACCTGCGCACCTGCTGCGGTGACGATCTCCTTGACCTGCGAGAACGCGGCATCATCGGTCACTGCGGTGGGGCACAACACCCAGGCCGCGCCGCTGAACATGTCTGCCGAGGCCCCGAACACGCCATCCTGCTCGCTGCCGGCAATCGGGTGACCCGCAACGAAACGACCGTCGGTCACCTCAGCAGCTATCGGCGCTTTCACGCTGCCCACATCGGTGACCACGCCGGCCCCCGCGTCGAGCGCAGCCTGGGCCAGTTCCGCGATGGAGTTGACCGGCGTGGCAATCACTGCCAAGTCACACGGCCGCATTTCGCCCATCTCGTCCACGACTCCCGCGGCCAACGCCTCCCGAGCGCGGGTCTCGTCATTGTCGACTCCGATGACGTACCAACCCAAGCGACGCAAGACCAGCGCGACGGAGCCTCCTATCAGCCCCACACCAACAACCGTCGCGGTCTTCGCTGAGTTCACGGACCGCAATTTTACCCGTAGCGACTGGGATTCAGTGTCGAATAAGTCCGCCTGGGCTAATCACCGGTGCTGCGGACTGCCACTTCCAGGCTCCTGACCTCGAGCGCAGACAACTCCCGCCACTCTCCCGGGGCGAGGGAACGGTCCACCAGCGGCCCGATTCGAGTGCGGACCAGGCGAATCACCGGGTAGCCGACAGCCTCGCACATTCGCCGGACCTGCCGGTTCCGTCCCTCATGAATGATGATTTTGACGAGATCAGCTTCAACGACATTGACCCGCGCTGGCGCGGTCGGCCCATCGTCGAGGTTGAGGCCTTCGCGCAGACTGCGAACAGCCGAACGGCTCGGGCTGCTTCGCAGTTGCGCCAGGTACTCCTTTTCGACGCCGTATGACGGGTGAGTGAGCCGGTGAGCCATGTCTCCGTCGTTGGTCAACAACAACAGGCCTTCAGTATCGGCATCAAGACGACCGACGGGGAATACACGCGGCTCTGGCGGGACCAGATCGATCACAGTCCGTCGGCCATGTGTGTCATCAGCGGTGCTGATGACTCCTTTCGGCTTGTTCAACAGATAGTGCACCAAACCCGGACGCACACCGACCACAACGCCGTCAACAGCGACCTCATCGCAAGCAACATCAACTCGGCGGCCGAGCACCGCAACGTCGCCGTCCACCGTCACACGACCCAAGGCGATCAACTCTTCGCAAGCTCGTCGACTGCCGAACCCGTGACGGGCCAGAACCTTCTGGAGTCGCTCACCGCCCTGATTCATGTGATCGGCATCATGTGCTCGGCATCATGCGGTTTCTGTATCGCCCGCGTCACGAAACAGCGCGTCGTCGTCATCAAACGACTCGTCGGTTGGCACGATATGGAGACCCCGCTCAAGGGCCTCGACGACTTCCGAAGTCGGAAAGAACTCCCCCAACGGCAGCAGTTCGCTTACCGAGTCAATGCCCATCCGCTCAAGGAATGCGGGTGTGGTCCCATAGAGAACCGCCTGGCCCGGCCCCGGGTCGCGGGCAACTTCATCGATATAACCCCGGACCTGCAGAGTGCGCACCACACCGTCGACGTTGACGCCTCGAATCGCCGCTATCTGATTTCGAGACACCGGCTGTTTGTAGGCAACAACGGCAAGGGTCTCGAGCGCAGCCGCCGACAAGCGTGACGATTGACCCTCAAGCACGTAGCGCTCGACATAGGGAGTCTGTTCAGCAGCAGTCTGGAAGCGATATCCCCCCGCCACCCGCTTGACGGTGAAACCTCGGCCCTCGTTGGCGTACTGCTCAGCCAGATCAGCACACAGTTCTTCGATCTCAAACGGCGTGGACCCCACCAACTGCGCCAACAACTCGGGCGGCAGGGGCTCTTCCGCCACCAGCAGGATCGCTTCGACTGCTCCAGGGATGTGTTCTGGGACCATGTTCAACCTTGTTCAACCTTGCTCAACTGTTCCAACCAGCCCAACCAGTTCAACCCTCGTAGTCGTCGACGCCGATGACGCCGACGAACTCCGCTGCGCCGCCTGTCCAGACCACCGCGATGTCGCCGAAGGTCTCGGGTTGCTCGAGTTCTACGAATCCCCGTTTGAACAACTCCAGCACCGCCAAGAAATAGACGACAATCTCAATGCGATCAACCAGTTCAGAGGTGAGCTGACGGAACGTCATACGACCATGACGCGGCAGCTCTTCAACAAGGTCGCCGACCACTTTCGCAACCGTGATCTTGATCGGGCTGACATGCGACAGGTCGACTCGCACAACTGGCTTGGGCGCGGTGGCCCTCCCATAAGCGTCCCTCAGGTCCTCGAGGGTCGTATTGCGCAACATATCGGGAGCGAGTCCGATGAAATGGTCCTCCACCGGTCCGACACTGCGGGGATAGGACCGAGCAGCCTCAGCAGAAAGTTGCCGCAACACAAGCGCCGCGTCCTTGAACACCTTGCACTCGACTAGCCGCGCCAACAGCAGATCCCGCTCCTCCCAGAGACTGAACTCATCGTCGAGGTCGATCTCGGTGTCTTCGGGGAGCAAGCGACGGGTTTTCAACTCCACAAGCGTCGCAGCAATCAACAGAAACTCGGTTGCGATCTCCAAGTCGAGTTGTTCCATCGTTTCGATCTGCTGCAGGTAAGCATCGACTATTTCGCTCAGGTTGATGTCGTACAACTCGACCTGTTGTTTCAGGATCAGATGGAGCAACAGGTCGAACGGACCTTCAAAAATGGGAGTCTGCACCTCGTACGCCATCGGCGTTAGCTTAGAAGACGACCCCGTCGATAAGCGGGTTATACCGTGAGATGGCATGGCGAAGGTCGCTTGGGCGCGTAGCCTTCGCTCCCATGCGACGCGTTTTGTCCGGCATCCAACCCACGGGCCAGCTCCATCTCGGTAATTACCTCGGCGCGGTTCGCAACTGGGCCAAGATGCAACACGACACCGACGCCTTCTTCTGCATAGTCGACCTTCACTCGATCACCATCCCCCAAGAACCGGGCGCGATCGGCAGAGAGTCCTTGCGGCTCGCCCAGATGTTGATAGCCGCCGGACTCGACCCCGAGGTCTGCACCTTGTTCGTGCAGAGCCATGTGCGCGAGCACACCGAGTGTTCCTGGTTGCTCGAGTGCACCGCGTCTTTCGGTGAACTGTCCCGAATGGCCCAGTTCAAGGACAAATCCGATCGGCAAGAGTTCATCTCCGCCGGTTTGTTCACCTATCCGGCATTACAAGCCGCCGACATCCTGCTCTACGACACAAACGATGTCCCCGTAGGCGCCGACCAACGGCAACACATTGAACTGACCCGGGACATAGCCGAGCGCTTCAACTACCGCTACGGCGAAACCTTCGTGTTGCCCGCCGCGGTCATTCCCAGCGCCGGAGCACGGGTCATGGATCTTCAGCGACCCACCGACAAGATGTCGAAATCGCTTGACTCGCCGAAGGGGACCATCGACCTGCTCGACCAGCCCGATCAGATCGAAAAGAAGATCCGCAGCGCGGTCACCGACAACGATGGTGAGGTGCGCTTCGATGTCAGCAATAAACCTGGAGTCAGCAACCTCCTGTCGATCCTCGGCGCCGCAACCGACAAAGACCCCGAAGAATTGGCGAGCGAATACTCCCAATACGGGCCTCTCAAAGCAGACGCCGCCGCTGCGGTCGTGGAACTGCTCGCTCCCTTGCAGGCTCGTTTCGCCGAACTCGAAGCCGACCCTGCAGAGACCACGAGGCTTCTAGCCACCGGTGCCGCCAAGGCCCGATCGATCGCCGCCGCGACCTTGACCCGCGCCAAATCCAATATCGGTTTCCTCCCCGACTCATAGAGAGAAACACAACTTTGGGCGCGCTGATGCCCGCGGGCAGGTTCAACTCCGTCTCGGCCGGAGGGGGTCACACCTATGACGACACGCGCGGTCCTGAGTTTTGGTCCGGTGGGGAAAAGAGACCACTGGACTTCTAGATCGTTTGTCGGTCGCCGATCTAAGGACAAACATACTTTTAGTTAATTCTCATGTTATCAGGTTGACGCGCCTAGCGCACGGACTAAGGTTCAGGTATGGATACGGACCCCGCCGTGTTGGCGATGATCTCGACACTGTTCGTCGTCATGCTCGGCAGTATCTTGCATCAATCCCGCGAGAACACCAAGACCCGCGAACTCATCGTGCAAACCAACCAAGACACCCGTATCGAGCTGCGCGGCGACATCAAAGCCCTCGACACGAAGGTCGCCGGTCTCGACTCTCGGGTTGCGGGTCTCGACTCTCGGGTAGAGGGACTTGAGGGTCAAGTCACCGAGTTGAAGCGCACGACTGAGAAGAACTATGACGAGTTGCGCCGCGATCACAATGAACTGAAGCGCACCGTGGAGAACAACCACGAGGTGTTGGGCAACGCGCTAGCCGATACCCGTGAGCGTCTGGCGCGCATCGAGGGCCACCTCAAGATTGCGATGCCCACGAGTGTCGAACCGGAACAACCCGATTAGTCGATCGCGCAGCAACGCCGGCCGGCGCGAGTTGAGCGCGGGAATTGCTGTCACTCGGCCTGCTGTCGTCGATGCCGGGATCGGTCGCGAAGGCCGAGGAATCAGTCGTTGTCGAATTCGTGAAGTACCTGGGCGAACTCAACAGGGACCGTCCACTTGTCGGGTCGCTGGTGATGCTCGGCTGCCCACGCGATAGTGCGCGGGTCGCTTTGCGCGCCACGCAGTAGTTCCGCGCCGATCGCGGGATGCCTCAGATAACTGCCGACCCGGCCCCTATAGCCGTCGTCGTGAGCCCACCGGCGGACACGCTCAGACCCGACAGTCTTGGCGATCACAGTGGCGAATACACGGCCCCAGGTACCGAGGTCAGCCTCAATCTTGCCGATGTCGTGCAACAGAGCCGATGCCAGCACCCATCTCGTGTCCTCGCCCGACGCTGGCTCGCCGACAAGTCGGCGTTCAACTTGACGAGCGATCGATGCGCTGTGTCGACGGTCAGGAGGATATTGACGCGCCCACAGAGCGTACTCCCGCGCAGACAACACCGACTCAACCCAGACGCGGTCAGTCTCGTCAGGACCCCGGTTCGTCAAAGCCGCAAAGAACCGTCGGGTCAGGTGCCAGAATTCGCCCATCACGCTCCCATCAGCTTGCACCTGTGGCCCGCGGGTGCGCTGCTCGATACACGTTCATCAAGCGCTCGATAGAGACCTTCGTATACACCTGGGTCGTGGAAATCGACGCATGGCCGAGCAACTCCTGCACGGTTCGGATATCCGCGCCGTGATCCAACATGTGCGTAGCACACGAGTGGCGCAACACATGGGGAGAGAGTTTGGCACCAAGACCCACCTCGGTCCCGTAACGGCGCACCACCCCCCAAGCGCCCTGCCGCGAAAGCCGAGATCCCCTCTGGTTGAGAAACACTGCATCGGCATCACTGCGACGAGTCCAACGCTCCGGTTCCATCGTCGGACGTCCCTGGGGCTCGAACCATTGTTGCAAGGCCGACGCGGCGTGTCGTCCGACCGGCACGATGCGTTCTTTGCTTCCTTTGCCGAGCAGACGGATGAGCCCATCGTGCAGATCAACGTCAGCGAACGACAAACTCACGAGTTCCGAGACACGCGCTCCCGTGCCATAGAGCGTTTCGAGGATCGCACGATCTCGTCTTGCCACATGATCGTTGCCCACGACCGCGTCGATGACCGAGGCAACCTCGGCGACAGTCAGCGCCTTGGGCAGCCCTCGGGAAACAGCAGGTATCTCCACATCAACCGCGGGATCATCCAAGCGCTTTTCCTCGGCAACCAAGAACCGGTGCAAACCTCTTACCGCGACCAGGGTTCTGGTCACGGAAGCAGCCGCCAACCCCGAACCCTGCAAGACATGAACGAAAGCCACAATGTCGTCGCCGGTGGCTGAAAGCGTGTCCGACTCTCGACGACTGAGGTGATCTTGATACCGAAGAAGGTCACGGCGATACGACTCAAGGGTGTTCGAGACCCGACCCTTCTCGATCACCAGCCAAGTAAGAAAATCCTCCGCGCACTCGTCGAGGATCACCGACTCGACAGCATCAGCGGGCGTAGTCATCGCTCACCGGCCCAAATGCCGCAGCGCCATCATCAGACCGACCACTGTCGTCGCGTCCTCGATCCGTCGCTGGGTGATGGCCGCAACCACATCATCGAGAGCTAAACGCTCAATGGTCATGTGTTGTTCTTCGGGACCCTGTCGGTTCATTGACGCCTTCTCCAGGTCTGTAGCCAAGAAGACGTATGAGTATTCGTCGCAGAAGCCTGCTGAGCTGTAAACGGTGGCCAACAGCACCAACGATTCCGTCGAATAGCCAATCTCCTCGATCAACTCCCGTTTCGCGGTCATTTCTGGAGGTTCTCCCGGAATGTCTCGCTTTCCCGTCGGAATCTCCAATATTTCTTGGTCTATCGCTGCTCGGTACTGCCGCACCAAGACCACTTCGTCACCAATAACGGGCACGACCGACACGGCACCGGGATGGCGGGCAATGTCTCGCTGGATTACTTGACCGTCTGGAGTTTCGAACTCCCCAGAAACCACCTTGAAGACGACGCCCTCGTAAATTACCCGCTCACCCAAACTACGAAATCCCGCCGGGGACCGAGGCCCCAGATCGTTCACGACTTCTCAGTCGCGGTCAGGTCGCCGTCGACACTGGCTAGATCTGCACTGGGTATGTCAACATCGGGCAGTTGCGGGTTGCGACCCGCGGCGCGCTCCAAAGCCGCAGCGACAAAAGTGCGGAACAACGGCGCCGGACGATCCGGTCGACTCTTGAACTCAGGGTGGGCCTGCGTGCCGATCCAAAACGGGTGATTCTCCAACTCAATGAACTCAACGAGTCGGCCATCTGGAGACTCACCGCTCAGCGTCAGATCGCTCTGTTCAAATCGCTTGCGGTACCTCGGGTTGAACTCGTAGCGATGCCGATGCCGTTCCGACACGACCTCTTCGCCGTAGGCCTCAGCGACCCTGGAACCGCTCTTGAGTTGGGCGACATAGGCGCCCAGACGCATTGTGCCTCCCATGTCGGTCACATCGCGTTGGCTGTCCATTAGATCGATTACCGGATGACGAGTGCGTGTATCGAACTCTGTGGAATTGGCACGAGCAAGATTGAGCGCGTTGCGAGCGTATTCGATGGTCATCACCTGCATACCTAGGCACAGGCCAAGACAAGGTACATCGTTGTCGCGGGCGTAACCCGCGGCAGCGATCTTGCCTTCGATGCCCCGCTCGCCGAACCCACCGGGGATAACGATGCCATCGAGGTCTCTCAGTCGACCAGCCGCCAACAAACCCTCCGCATCTTCGGCCTGCACCCACTCGAGGTCAATCTCGGCGCCGTGATGGATCCCTGCGTGGTTGAGCGCTTCGACAACCGACAGATAAGCGTCTGGCAGGCTGACGTACTTGCCGATAACGCCGATACGAACCGGCGTCGTCGCCGCTTGCACCCGAGCGACTAGTTGGCTCCAAGGTTCCAGGTCCAAAACGTGATCGGTGAGTCCCAGAAGTTTGCAGACATGGGTGTCGAGGCCCTCGTTGTGAAGCACCAGCGGAATCTCATAAAGACTCGACGCGTCGGCCGCATTGACAACGCCCTCCAACGGAACATCGCACAAGCTCGAGATCTTGCGTCGGAGATCAATGCTGATCGGGTCATCAGAGCGGCACACAATCGCATCGGGTTGGATTCCTCGGCTCCTAAGCTCGGTCACCGAATGCTGCGTGGGCTTGGTCTTCTGCTCCGAAGACGGTCCAATGAACGGAACCAGGGTGACATGAACGTAGAGCACGTTCTCACGGCCCACATCCAGACGGAACTGCCGGACCGCTTCAAGAAACGGGAGAATCTCAATGTCGCCGACCGTGCCGCCCACCTCTGTGATCACCACATCCACGTCATCGGAGGCGAGCCGGGTGATGCGTTTCTTGATCTCGTCGGTGATGTGAGGGATGACTTGGACAGTGCGGCCCAGATAGTCGCCGCGTCGCTCCGCGGCGATCACCGACGAGTAGATCGATCCCGTGGTGGAGTTGGAGTCCTGGGTGAGGTTCTCATCAATGAACCGCTCGTAGTGGCCGAGATCCAGGTCGGTCTCTCCCCCATCGTCTGTGACGAACACTTCTCCATGCTCGAATGGATTCATAGTGCCCGGATCGATATTGAGGTACGGGTCAAGCTTTTGCATCGTGACCCGAAGGCCTCTGGCCTTCAGAAGGCGACCAAGAGAACTCCCGGTGAGTCCCTTGCCGAGCCCACTGACCACTCCTCCGGTTACGAAGATGTGCTTCGTCATCGGGAACTCAACTTATCCAAATTCAGACTCAAAGGCGCGCATTGCTGTCGCCGGGCGTAGCCGGAGCCCCCAAAACAGCGACCGGAACCGAACCAGCCGGAGCCCCCCATCGCTGTCGCCGGGCGCAACCGGAGCCCCCCTTCGCTAACGCCGGGCGCAACCGGAGCCCCCCATCGCTAACGCCGGGCGCAACCGGAGCAGTCTGCACTAGCGCCCCCGACCCTCAAGAAGTTCGACAGCGTGCCCCTGAGCCGCTTCGGAATCCGGAGAACCCGAGAGCATGCGGCTCAGCTCCACAATCCGCGATTCGTGGTCGAGAAGTTGGGCGACGCTGGCCGTTGCACCCTCCACTTCGGTCTTGCTGACGGACAGATGTTGATCGGCAACTGCGGCAATCTGCGCCAGATGGGTCACCACCAGCACCTGATGATCGTTCGCCAAAAAAGCCAGAGACTCTGCAACCGTATTCGCCGCTTGACCGCCAATGCCCGCATCAACCTCGTCGAACACCAACGTCGGCGGTCCAACCGTCAGAACCATCCGCAGGGCCAACATGGCACGCGCCAATTCGCCGCCCGAGGCAACTTTGGCCAGAGGCAGCAGATCATGGCCCGGGTTGGCCGCTAACCACAACGAGACATCATCACCCGCCGGCCCGCCGACTCTCACCTCGAGCTTCGCTTTGGGCATCGCCAAACCGGCGAGATTCTCTTCTACGGAGGCTGCCAACTCAGGCGCCGCAGCAGACCGGGAACTCAATACCTTCGACTGCTCCAACGCCAGTTCTTCGGTCAGAACAGCACGCCTCTGATCAAGCGCCGCGGCACGCTCATCGTGTCCTCGAAGCTCCTCAAGACGTTCGGCAACAGAGAGGCCGTAGCTGCTCACCTCAGCCAAGTCTGCGCCATATTTTCGCCGCAACTCCCGCAACAGAGCCCGCCGTTGCCTCAAGACCGCGAGCTGTTCAGGGTCGTCCTGAATCGTCTCTGCTCGATCACGCGCCTCGCCGGCTATATCTGTGAGCTCCGCGATCACCGAATGCAGACGTTCTTCGAGATCGGCAAATGGTCCACGGCCCTGCACCTCCACAAGCGCCGCCGAGACCGCTTCGAGCGCCGCTGAGTCAGAATCGAGCAAGCCGCTTACCTTCGCAGCGGCCTCGCGGTGAGCGCTCGCCGCAGCCAGGAGGTCTTCTTGCTGGTCAAGGCCGACATCTTCGTCGACGTCCACAATGTCAGCCGCTTCGATCTCGTTGAGCTGATAGGCGAGCAGATCAATTTCTCGCGCACGGTCTCTTTCATCACCGCCCAACTCGGCCAACGCTGCATCGACAGCTCGCAGGTCGTCCACAAGCGTGGCCAATGGAGCCGTGTCGATACCTCCGAAACGATCAAGCGCGGCTCTTTGAACCGGGCCTTTCAACAGAGATTGATGCGAGTGTTGTCCGTGAAGATCAACGAAATCGACTCCGTGGTCAGCCAAGGCATTCACCGTCGCGAGACGGCCGTCGATATAGACGCGGGAGCGACCTTCGCGAGGGATCACCCGTCGTACGACAAGCTCCTTGTCACCATCAACGAATCGGCCCTCGATCTCTGCTTCGGCGGCACCGGGCCGCACCAGCGATGCGTCCGCTCTGCCCCCGGTCAACAGATCGACAGCGCTGACGATGAGCGTCTTGCCCGCGCCCGTCTCGCCTGTGACTGCTGTCATCCCGGGTCCCAAAAGCAGCGTCACTTCATCGATGACGCCGAGGTTTCGTACCACCAATTCGGTCAACACAACATCTCTCCGCCTTGTTCGCCTAGTTCGCCATATCCGGCTCTCGCGCCGGGGACACAGGTATTCATATCAGCAATGAAACCCAACAGTCGCTCTAGCGGTCATTGAGACCGAATTTTGCCTTGAGTACCCGCTGGAATCGCCGGGGACCGAAGGTGACGAGATGAACCGCTTGGTCCGCCGCGGTACATTCGATCGCGTCACCGTCGCCAATAACCATCAGTCTGCGGCCATCCACCGATACCGCCGCCGGACGGTGCCCGTCAATCGACAGGCGCAGCCGGGTTTCCGCAGCAAGAACCAAGGCTCGGTCAAAAGGCATGTGCGGCGCTACCGGCGTGAGCAGCAACGCTCGGTGGGTCGCGTCGATTATTGGACCTCTTGCTGAGAAGGCATACGCCGTGGAACCCGTCGGGCTGGCAACAATGAGGCCGTCGGCCGCGTAGGTGGTGAAGAACTCACCGTCGATAGACACGGCCAGCCGAACGGTGTTGGCTTCAGAGGTTCGTTCGATCACCGCTTCGTTCAGAGCCAAATGTGTGCTCGTCTTTCCGGCGACCGTCAACTCCGTTTGCACCAACATCCGCTCTTCGATGTCGTAGCTGCCCCGCAGCGCCCTGGCAATCGCGCTCTGAGCCTCATCGGGAGCGACCTCGGTCAGGTACCCGAGCCTGCCATGGTTCACGCCCAGGATTGGTATCTCCTTGCCGGCCAACAACTCCACCGCACGCAGAATCGAACCGTCGCCGCCCAGAGTCACAACCAAGTCAAGGCCCTCGCAGAACTGCGACGCTGCAACAACCTGAGGGTCCAGAGCCACGTTGCCTGTATCAGCCAAGGTGCTTGCATCATCGGGCGGCACGCGCACTTCGTGACCTTCGGCGATGAGCCATCGCGCCAGGTCGCGCGCATGCACGGAAGCCTGGTCCCGCCCCAGGTGAACGATCAGACCGACAACGCTCATGCCAACGGCCCTTGTTCAGCCACGGCTTGCTCTACAGCCGCGTCGAGCAAGCCGGCGTCAAGTCGGCCGGCGTCGAGCGGGCCGAGGTCTGAGCGCCTGGCGTGAAGAAGAAACTCAACGTTGCCGTCAGCACCTGTGATCGGAGAAGCCATAGCACCCATGATGGCCGCTCCGTGACCCATTAGTGCTACTCCCACCTCACTTAGTGTCCGACGCCATATCGCAGGGTCGCGGATAATCCCTCGGCCTTTGTCGGCTTCGGCCTTTCCTGCTTCAAACTGAGGCTTCACCAGCAGCACCAGATCACCACCACAACGCACCAGTCCGACCAGTACTTCAGCAACGGTGCGCAGCGAGATGAAGGACAGGTCAGCGACCACGACATCGGCGACGCCTCCGACATCGTTGGGATGAACATGGCGAATATTGGTCCGCTCATGCACCTCCACCCGCGAGTCGGCACGGATTCTCTCATGCAGCTGGTTTCTGCCGACATCGATCGCCACCACCGACGCGGCACCACGAGCAAGGACACAGTCGGTGAATCCACCGGTCGAAGAGCCCGCGTCGATAATTCGCCGACCATTGCAGTCCAGCGCAAATTGATCCAACGCTGCAGAAAGCTTGTGGCCGCCGCGGGACACGAAACCCGAGGTGTCACCGGCGACCTCTATCGGCTCTGACGCATCCACCTGTCGGGCGGCCTTTTCTGCGAGCGCACCACTCACCGTGACCCGGCGTTCAGCAATGACCTGTTGGGCGCGGGTACGGCTTTCAACAAGCCCCCTCCTCACCAACTCAGTATCGAGACGACGCCGAACCATCAGCGCTCTACCAATTCAAAACACATCGCCAATTCACTAACGGCCGAGAGGATCATTGCTGAACCTTCGTCAACAAGTCCGCCAGGTCGTCGGCGACAACGTCTGGGGTGGGGTCCACCGGTAGATCTTCAAGGGCCGTGACACCGCTCAGCACAAGCCCGAAGCGATAGCCCATAGACCGCGCGAACATACCGTCTGTCTCGGGACGATCACCCACCACAATTCCGCTGGAACCCAGCTTGGCACGCACCAGTTCAGCCATCGCCTGATGCGGCTTTCCGGCGATTTCAGGCTCGACTCCGGTGGCCGTCGCGACCGCAGCAACTATCGCCCCGTTGCCCGGTAGCAGTCCATTCGCGTCGGGAAAGGTGGCATCGTCGTTGGTAGCGATGAACCGCGCACCTGCTCTCACCGCTCGCATTGCACTCGTCAGTGCCTCGTAGTCGAAATCAGCGCTGATGCCGACGACTACGACATCGGCCGGCGCTCGGTCGCCGACCAGTTCGACATCACGAACTTGCAGCTCAGCACGCAATCCAGGACTGCCAATGACGTATGCCCGAACCCCGGCGGGAATCATCGACGCGGCTGCCATCCCCGAGGTGACAACCAGGTCTGCAGCATCACCAATCCCGTGACCGGCCAACTTCTCGGCCACTTCGGCAGGTGAACGAGCGGCCGAGTTGGTGACGAACGCCAATCGCTCATTCGCGGCGCGAAGCTTCGCTACCGCTTCGGGTGCTCCCGGTACGGTGAGTTGGCCTCGCCAAACAACACCGTCAAGATCGATTGCCCAGGCGTTCAGGTGACTTCCCAGGTTGGCAGGCTGTGAAGCAGCTCCTCAAGATCACCTGGCCCGCGGTCAGCTTGCGCCGCCGCGATCTGGGCGTCGATCCCGCCTCCGTATTCCAGCCGATCCACCGCACAGTAAACGCCGATGGGAGTCGGGCTCTCCCGGTCGTCGGCCAAGCGGCTCAGTGCGAACGCCACCGACAGGTCAGCTGCGGTTTCGTCGTGGATGTGGAGTGCGTCGACACCAACTTCGGCAACCGACACGATGCGAGCCACTCCGTCATCGAGGATCACGCCTCGCTCTCCGTCTGGTCCAAATCGAACAGGCTTGCCGTGCTCGAGAGGGATCAACATCTCGGCACGTGCGTCTTTTTTGGTGAGAGCCGCGAAGGCACCGTCGTTGAAGACGTTGCAATTCTGGTAGACCTCGACGATGGCGGCGCCTCGGTGATCATGGGCCCTGCGGAAGATCTCCTGCATGTGGGCCCGATCCATGTCGTGGGTTCGGGCCACGAACGATGCTTCAGCTCCCAACGCAACCGAGATGGGATTGAAGGGCGTGTCAAGCGAACCCATGGGTGTTGACTTGGTCACCTTGCCGACTTCGCTCGTCGGTGAGTACTGGCCCTTGGTGAGCCCGTAAATCTGGTTGTTGAACAGCAGGATCGTCAGATCCACATTGCGGCGCAACGCGTGGATCAGATGGTTGCCTCCGATCGACAGCATGTCGCCGTCACCGCCAACCACCCATACGTCGAGATCACGGCGAGCCATCGCCAGCCCAGTAGCGATCGCCGGCGACCGTCCATGGATGGCGTGCAGACCGTACGTGTTCATGTAATACGGGAAGCGAGCCGCGCAACCGATGCCGGAAACAAAAACGGTGTCTTCTCGACGCGTGCCGATCTCAGGCATGAGCAGCTGCATGGCAGTGAGGATCGAATAGTCCCCGCAACCCGGGCACCAGCGCACTTCCTGGTCGCTGGTCCAGTCTTTCTTGGTGGTGAGGGCGACGTCGGTCACTGGGTCAGCTCCTGAAACTTGAGGTGAAGTTCTGCGGCGGTGAACGGCTGCCCTTCGACCTTGCAAATGGACTTGGCATCAACCAGATATTCAGCTCTCAAGATCTTGGAGAGCTGACCGAGATTCATCTCAGGGACGATCACGTGGTCGTATCGCCGGAGAATGTCACCGAGGTCGTTGGGCAGCGGATAAACGTTGGTCAGATGCACCCGAGCGACCTTGCGGCCTGCACGTCTCATGCGCCCCATCGCGCTGGTGATCGCGCCCCAAGTAGAGCCCCAACTCACGATGACCACATCGGCGTCTGCGTCGCCTTCGACCACCGTGGGCGGATAGGAGTCGGCCACCTTTTTGATTCGCTCATCACGAATGGCGACCATGCGTCCGTGGTTCTCCGGGTCGTAGCTGATGTTGCCTGTGCCGTCCTCTTTCTCTATTCCGCCGATGCGGTGCATCAGACCCTCGGTTCCCGGAACCGCCCATGGACGGGCCAAGTCGTCGTTGCGGATGTACGGCCAGAAGACCTCTTCGCCGTCTTCGTTGAGCGCGTTGGCCGAGGATGCAAAGTCAACCGAGATCTCCGGAAGATCCTCCACCGAAGGTAGACGCCACGGTTCGGTGCCGTTGGCCAAATAACCGTCGGACAACAAGATCACCGGCGTGCGATATCGCACCGCGATCCGCACCGCTTCATAGGCGGCGCGGAAACAATCCGACGGTGAGTTGGCCGACACAATCGGTAGCGGCGCTTCACCGTGGCGACCGTAGTGGGCCATCAGCAGATCGGCGGCCTCGGTCTTGGTCGGCAGACCTGTTGACGGACCGCCTCGCTGGATATCAATGACCACAAGGGGCACCTCAAGGCTGACCGCGAGGCCCAGAGTCTCACCTTTCAAGGCCAACCCCGGGCCGCTGGTCGTCGTAACCCCCAAATGACCCCCGTAGGAGGCCCCGAGCGCGGCTCCTATCGCTGCGATCTCGTCTTCGGCTTGCAGCGTGCGAACCCCGAAGTTCTTGTGTTTCGCCAGTTCGTGGAGAATGTCGCTCGCCGGCGTGATCGGGTACGAGCCCAAAAAGATCGGTATTCCAGCCTTTTGAGAGGCGGCCACCAAACCCCACGACAGCGCGGTGTTGCCGTTGATGTTGGTGTAGGTGCCTGGTTCGAACCGAGCGGGGCGCACCGCCAACCGACTCGCAGAGAGCTCCGCGGTCTCCCCGAAGGCATGCCCGGCTTTGAATGCCGCTTCGTTCGCAGCGATCACCGCGTACCTACCGGCGAATTTCTCTCGTATCCAGTGCAACGAGGGATCCGTGGGACGGCTGAAGAGCCACGACACCAGGCCCAGAGCGAAGAAGTTCTTGGACCGTTCAGCGTCTCGGGGTTTTACCCCCAAGTCCTTGCAAACTTGTTTTGTCAGATCCGTCATCGGTGCGGTGATCACCGAGTAGCCGTCCAGCGAGCCGTCTTCGAGGGGGTTCGCTTCGTAGCCGGCTTTGGCGAGGTTGCGCTCATTGAAAGCGTCGGTATTGACGATAATCGTGCCGCCTGACTCCAAACGAGGCAGTTCGGCCATCATCGCAGCCGGGTTCATCGTGACGAGAACGTTGGGTGCATCTCCAGGGGTCGTGATGTCGTGGTCCGAGATGTGGACCTGGAAAGCCGAAACTCCTGCGAGCGTGCCGGCAGGAGCACGGATCTCGGCGGGAAACTCTGGCAGGGTGGCCAGATCGTTGCCGAACAAGGCGCTAGCAGAGGTGAAGCGGTCTCCGGTGAGCTGCATACCGTCACCGGAATCACCTGCGAATCGAACAATAATGCGCTCGACTTCGCGGACCTCCGGTAGTAGCTCCTCAGTATTGATCACATTGCCCCCTTGGCTACTTCGAGTGTAGCGAGATGAACCCGCAGTGAGGTTACAGCCGCGACCCCGATTCCGGTCAGTCGGCGGAGCCCAGCAGTCAGGCCCAGTCCTAGCTCAATGCCCGCACCCGCGCTGCCACATCGGCCAACCTGGAGTCGTGATGGGCCACCCATTTGAACAACTCGCGCGCCCGCGCAGTCTTGCCCGCGCGGTCGTAGAGGTCCGCGAGCGCGTAGGCCCGACGAAGTTGATCGGGGCGAGGGTGTTTGGGACGTTTCCAACGATGCTCGAGCGTGGCAATAGCGCCTTTGAGATCATCTTGGTCGGCTTTGGCGCCTGCGAGCACAATGCGTCCTTCGGTGACTATCTCGGGACGGGGCGACTCCTGTCCGAGCTCAGTCCACAACTCCTCGACATCCGCCCAGCGACCGAGCGCTCGATGGCAATCGGCTAGAACTGGGTGTTGTTCGGTCGACGAAGTCAACTCACGGAATTTCTCCAACTGCTCGATGGCTTCTTTCCAAAGGCCCAGGCGATACAACACGATCCCCATCAGTTCTCGGGCGTCTACTAGTTCGGGTGCTTCCCGGACCACCGGCTGGAGCTGTTTGCGCGCGTCACCGAACCGTTCAGCTTCGAAGGCTCGTGCCGCTTTGTTCAAGCGATTCAACAGCCAGCGATCGCGAGGTTCGCCCACCGCTCGCTTCAGCACCGCAGCCGGGTCTGCTGAGGGCTGCGCACGGCGCCGAAGGGGCTTGCGTTTGCGCGCCGCCGGCGATCGGGCACGGCCAACCGCTGCCGATGCGGTGCGTTGGAGGACCTCAGCGTCCGGCAAGTTCCGCTTTGACGAAGATGCCGCAGAACCCATAGCGGTTGACTCTAGCCACGCATCGACCGGCTGAACGTCAACAACCTCCGTGAACAGCAGAATCAGTGCCAGAGAATGCTGATCGGCGCGGCCCAGATATTGCTGTTCACTGCGCTTCGGATGTTGCTGATGTGGGTCCCGGTTGTCAGCACCAGTCCCAGCTTGAACCTGTCCCCGAGTTTGTCCGCCAACCATTCGATGTGGCGTATGTCGCCCGGTCGGTGCCGGTTGGCGGACTTGACCTCGATTGCGACGATGCCTCCATCGGCTGTTTCGATGACGGCATCTATCTCCTGAACACCCTTGTGGGTGCGCAGATGGCTCAGGGAGTCGTCCATGTCAAGCGCCTCGAGTTCTGTTCGAATCTGATTGAGAACGAACGTCTCAATGATCCTGCCGTACAGGTCGCCGCGCCGCTTCAACTGCGTCAACGGAATGTTCGTCGCTGCGACTAGGAGACCCGAATCACTGAACAACATCTTCGGCGAGCTGCCCAGACTGGGAATGCTCCCTCCCGCGAAGGCGGGCACCTCAACCGTCAGATCCAAGTCAAGCAGTATGTGGCGATAGTCCCGGTGCGTTCCCGGGTTGACCCGAGCGGCGTTGCGCACGGTTCCATCTTCGGGCGAGCCCGTTGTGTACATCGCTGCGGCGGTGACATACCTGCGAAAAAGCGAAGCCGAGCGCCTGCGTCCGAACAACGGTAGATCACGCCGCAACAGCACCCTCAGGTAGTCGCGGTACCAGTCCTGCGCTTCGGCGGCAGCGACTTCCGACGCGCATTCCGGGAAGCCTCCCTTTGCCGCGATGTCAAGGTATTCGAAGACGTCGGGCGTGTACTTCGGCACGACTTCGGGTGGGTTGCCTGATAACAACGCCGAAATCGCCGAGACTCGTCTCGGGCCGGAAACCCGCAGGATCCGTTCCCGCACAGTCATCGGGTTGAGTCTCACGACCGCCGCACGACCCGTCAGCGCCTGGAACTCCGAACGACTTTGCGGATCAGGAGAGCCTGTGAGGATGAACCGCCCGGGCCGTCGGTCTCTGTCGACGGTCCGCTTGATCGCGCGCACAACCTCGGGCGCCAGCTGCCATTCATCAATGAGCAGGGGCTCTTGGAACTGACCGAGCGCAGCCTCCGGATTGTCCTCAAAGACGGTGAGTGTTGCCAAGTCGTCGAAGAACGCGCTGGAGGTGGCGAACCGACCGGCCGTCGTCGTCTTTCCCACACCCCTAGCGCCGGTCACCAACACCACGGGGTGCGTCTGCAGACTCCGCAACAACTGGCTGTCCACAAGGCGAGGGATATATTCCATGAGCAATAGCGTAGCAGTTGTCGGTGTATTAGCATAGCAGTTTCAGGCCTGTTAACATAGCAGTGTTTGGAGCATTAGCATAGCAGTTCCTATTTCCTACGATTCGGAACCGTTGGTTGCCGATTGCAGGACTGTCTCAGGCGCCAGCAGGTGGGGACAGGTCGATCTTGAGGCGGGAGGTCAGCTGACGCAGTTCCTCGTCGGTGCGGTCCGCTCCGAGGAACTCGATCAGTTCTTCCTGACGTGGTTGGCCGAACGCGAGCCTGTAGGCGGCAAGTGATTTGCGCAGCCGCGACACGGTGACTTCATCCCGGCTGAACGGTAGTACAGGTACGTGACGTTGGATCTTGGCCGGGCCATCTTTGAATACCCAGTAGGGCACTATCGCCCCGTGTGACTCCGGGCTCAACTCAACCGCCTTGTCGAAAAGGATGTCCCACAGGTCACGACCGGTAGGTACGCCGTCTGTGAGCAGGTCACCGCCGAGCTTTGCAGCGAGATTGCGGCGCACGGCGTGACCCTTGTAGCGATGAACCCGACCCTCACGCTGTTCAAGATCGACCGGGTTGGTCGGCAGGTTCCAGTGGACGACGGCATGACACCACAGATGGAAGTCGAGGCCTTCCTGCCCCACCGAGGTGGAGGTAAGCACGAACGGCCAGAACGGAGAATTGAACGCTCCCGAAACGAAACCGACACGTTGCTGACCGCTGTCGTCGTCCAACCGCTGAGTTCCGTAGGGGACTGCGAAGCGGGTGCGCATTCGGTGCGGCTCGAAACAGAATCGATGATCTTCGTTGGACCGAACCGGAATGTCGACGCGGTACTGCGAGCTGCGAAGCCTCAGCGCTTCCCCGATTTTGCAACCGATGTCCCAGGCGGCGTCCGCGCGCTGCTCGTCGTTGCTCAGGTTCGGATGGCTGAGCCAGTCACGCAACACATGGCAGTGCTCGTCGAGCACCGACTGGAGGTTGCCGTAGATCGAGTGGCGCACAACATCGCGCCAGTAACGCACAGTTGCGTGTTCGGAATCGGACTCGCCCGACCTCCCACCAACGATCACGCCCGTAACTTCAGGAGCGTTGAAGAATCTACGGAACGCCTCCGCGATCCAAGCCGCGTTACCCACTGTGTGCTCTTCGGAGACCCGCAGTTCTATTGTCGAACTCACCGCACGCAACGCGCACTGCGCCGGACCGCCGAGCGCCAGTCCAGCCAGCACTTCGGCAAGGTCGGCGGGCGGGCGGCCCAACACCTCAGCTCCGCCGGCTGCAAGTCCGCTGGCGTCGTCACTTTCCTTGCGATACGTCTCCAGCATCTCTTTGGCCTCGTCGAGATGCGCTCGGAATCCGCCGGGAAGATCGCCGTTGTCGTCCTGCCACCACCAGCCACTGCCATCACCCAGCAGCACACTGACCGCTTCAGGGTGTTGTTGGTCATCCAGTAACAGAGGTGTCGCCCAGTACCAGCGTTGATCCACAGGACCGGTTTCGGGGGCCGAGCGAACTAGAGGCGCAATGGCCTCTGCAACCCGGGCCTCAACCTTGGCGAGCACGTCTGAGACGTGACGGGGGCCGCCGACCGCCAACGATCGCGGATCGCCGAGTTCGGCCAGGCTGGGACTGGGCCAAACCAACAGGAACGTCGTCATCGAAGCGGCTCTGCGAGCACTACCTGCTTCCCCCGCGCGAGTCTCGACGGTGCCCTCGCTCATGCGGAAATCGAGACGTGACCCACCTCGCCAGTCAGCGGTGTAGTTGTGGTTGCGGCCGGCGAAGGCGCGCCGTTCAGCCTCCAAGCTGACCAGCGCCGAGACAACCTTCGGCACCACCTTCCAGCCCGAGAACACGAGCCGCTTCGTGAAGTTGCGCGCCTCGGGCGTCTCGTAGACGGATCCGGTGTCGTAATAGCGAAGCGACGGCGGCACCCACAACAGCTCGAAGGCCCGGTGCTGTTCCAGATCATTGAGCAGCCACCGAAGTCGCCCGTTCTGCGGGTCGATTCGGCTGTACTCCTCGACGTCGTCCCAGCTCAGCAGACCTGGTCCAGGTTCGAAAGCTCCGTCGTCGGTCAGCTTGCCTTCCTCGACGGCCTCCTTCACATGTTCCTTCAGCTTGTAGTCGTCCATGAAGTTGACGAGGTACGGCGCCGACTTCCAGTACTCGGTCGGTTCGTGATGTTCCACCCGATCAGCGAGATTCCCGAAACGAAGGTAGGCACGCAGGTCGTCGGCGGTCGTGGTCACCGCGTACTCTGTATCCGACAACATGCCGTCACGGCTCGGCGTGGCCGCCAGGCGTTCCGAACGTGCCATCACATCACGCAGGTCCGAACCGATCTCCGCGCAGATCGGCTCGGCTTCGGGCAGGGTCTCAGCCGAGATCAGCGCCGAGCGGAGATCGGCGAAACGGCGGCCCAACCGGTCGGTCCGTTCATCGTCTTGGAACAGGAACCTGCACGTGTGCAGAAAATCCTGGTAGTGGTCGCCTTCGATCTCGTCGGCGGTCGTGTACATCCGGTACGGGGTGGCCGAGAGTAGCAGTGTGCGCGTGCGGCGGCCCGCTCTGTCCACATAGCCGAACAATTGGTGTGCCAGTTCAGCGGCAGAGGTGTCTGGATCGGTTGACAATGATTGTTTGAAACGCTGAAACTCGTCCAGCACCACGAGGTCGGGCTTGAGCGCAGCAATGCCGACGGTCGCCATGACGGTTCGTACTTCAACGATCAGATTCTTGTGGTCGTCCTTGAGTTCCCGCGGGAACGAACGCCTCCATTTCAACCCTTCAACCAGGCGGTCGAAGACGCTACGCAGCGTCGGCTGGCCGCGGCAACGGCGTGACTCGTCGACTTCGGCCAACTCATCAGCGAAAGCCGCCTTGAGCGAGACGCTGATCTGCGGCCGGTACTCACGCTCTTTGTCCTGCAGACGCCGATCAGGGTCACCCTTGGTCAACCCTTCCCAGAAAATCCTACGAGCAGCCCGGGGACCCATGACTTCGGGGCCCCAGTGCTTTCGCAGGAACGCGTACGCCAGGCAGCGTTCGTTGAACCGGCCCGTGTTCCGTCCAAAGTCGAGCGATGTCCCTGGCGTGATGGCAATGAGGTTGACTCCGGCATTTTTTCCGTCGCCCTCGTTGAGCTTCGCAAGCGGCAGCATCGTGAGTCGACCGATGTACTTGAGCGGTTCGATCCCGGCGGGAGCGAGTTTGCGGACGTTCTGGCTGGCTATCGCCTGGTTCGAGCAGACATAGACGATATCGTGACGCTCATCACCGATTTCACCGAGATGGTCGATGACCTGTGCGATCACGCCCTTGGCGACGTGGGTCTTGCCGAGGCCCACCTCGTCGGCCACCAGAAATCGGTGGGCCGGATTCTCCTCGGCGAACATCCGCCGGAAGGCCCAACGGGCGGTTCGCTGCTGGAACTCCTTGAGTTCACCCAGAACCTCCTCCACATCGACGTGCTCCCCACTCACTGTGATGCCCCCATCGATGTTGCCTTCTGATCCGCGGTCATTACACCGCGTACGACCTCCCAGAGTTCGGCGAAACCGTCTGGCAGCGCATCGTCGTCGGCCAGATCCGACACGAGCGGGTGAAGTCCGTTCAGCTTCGCCGGGTCGCGCCGCATGGTCCGCAGCAGCTTCTCCAGCACTGGCAAGCCCGTTGCGGGATTTCCGTCGGTCGAAGACGCTGCGCCGACGCTCTCGATCGCATCGGGCAGACCGAGCTGCGAGGGGTCGTCGTCCAGCATCGCCAGCAGGTACGCCAGGAAGCGTTCCGCATTGCCGACGAGAGCGCGCATCAGCACCCGTTCACGCTCCTCGGGCACACCGATCAATGTCATGGGCAGAATGAACTCGGTTCGGGTTCCATCGTCTCCGGTCAGCTCAAACACCAGGAAACCGCTCATCGCCTCCAGGCTCGTCTCGAACCGCTCCTCGAAGGGACCACCCCCCGCCACAGCCCGCCGATAACCCGCCGAACCGAGCGGCCAACAGTGGACTTCGACGCCCTCGAATCTCGGCACTCGCTCCGCGCTGCGGTAGGTGACGGCCCAGTCGTTCCCGCTCCGTTCCACGATTCCTTCAATCGGTAGCCGGGCAATCGCCCTGCGTGCTCCGTCGAGAAACGACGAATCCTCCAGTTGGACAGGTTCGTCCGGCGGAACGTACCTGTGGAACCAGTCGCGCAGACTGCTCTCATCATCGCTGCGCTCCTCATCGTCGACACCGACCAATTGGTCTATCCCGAGCGTGGAGCGCGGGCCGATCAACTCGACGAGGATCTCGACATTGGAGCGAAACGCCGCACCGGTCGCGTTCGCCGAACCCACGAACAGCCGCGCCCGGCCCTCCTCCTCGAATGCGAACACCTTGGCGTGTAGCCCGACCAGTGGCCGGCCGGGATCATGCGGATCGGTCCGATCTTCCAGATCCTCGATGTCGCCGAGGTCGCTCACACTGCCGTCGTCGAACGTGTAAGCGGTCCCCACCTGGTCAAGGGTCTGCGGGCTAAGAGCATCGAGCGACTCCTGCCTGCTGACCAGTGCTTCGATCCTGTGAGGGTGTATTTCATCAAAGAACCGGTCATGCACGAACGGCGAGATGATCAGTGAACGCTGCGCGGTAGTCGGCAACGGAGAACGCCCTTCACTCAAACCCACCACGTGAACCACCAGGTCGTCTACCCCGTCGGGTGGCACGAAGGTCGCTGTTTGCAGCGTCGTTGCCAGCGACTCCACCCGCCGCCGGTGAACCTCGTCCACCGTGCCGACAGCCGCGTTGAGCAGTCCTTGGAACAGCTCCCCGACCGGTTCAAGCCGGATGCCCCCGTCGTGGCACTCGTCGAGCCGGAGCATAGTGTCCCAACTCGCGTCGAATGTGAGATTCCTGCTCGCGACTAGCACCCGCAGAAGGCTCTGTTCGGGCCGCGTCCCCCGTTCGGTGTCTCCCGCGGTGTAGCGAAGCACCCACACCTTGGGATGCACGATTCCGCCCCGCGGCGCCTCCACCGGAACCACCGACCCTTCAAGGAAGGTGAAGACCCGATGGGACGGTGGCACCGCCGTGTAGCCCGCTTGACAGAAGACGCTGATCTTGTCGGCGTTGGAGCGCAGTGCGTGCAGCAGCTCGATGCTCTCAAACCGCGCGGCGTCGCCGTCGGTGCTTTCGCCGCCGCTGAGCGCGAACGCGGCCGGCACCGCTGTCAGTGCGCGAAGATCGAGGGTGAAGGTGACGGCCATCGCCGAATCGACACCGAAACCTGCCGGAGGTCGCAGCGCGTCGATCAGGGTGAACCTGTTGGCGGGTTGAAGCATCAGGCAACGCTCTCCCGTGACGCCGCGATGTCGTTCAAGTAGCTCCGAGTGATACCCCAGCGGAAATCGAACTCTCCACCGACGCGCGTTCCGTTCCAGTTCTCCAAGGCGGAACGGTTCGTCAGCCGGGCGCGATTCGACTTCAGGCGAAGCTCCCGGGCGCAGATCCTTTCTTCCACCGCCGGATCGTCCGCAAAACCTTCGGGATCGTCCGCGATGCGCTTCACCATGATGCCGACGAACTCCCTCACGCCAGGGCCGACGTTGTAATCGCTCAACAACGACCAGAACTCCGGCAACCCGGCCCCCCAGGAGCGGACTTCTTCCAGCCGTTCGACCATCCACTCAGTCCAAATCATCAAAGCCTCCGACAAGTCCGCCTCAAGCTCGTCCATTTCCCGGTCCAGCTCCGCCCGGGCGCGGCGCACCAGCAGCAGGTTGTAAACGAGCTGAGGACCGAGAGTCACCTCGGAGAAGTTCTGCGCGTGCTGCAGTATGTCGGCAAGTCGCGGCGACATCGACCGCATGGTCCGTTCCGGCAGTTCCCAAGGGTAGGCAACCTCCGCCGCAACCAAAGGTGTCGCACACAGCACCGCCAGCAGCGATCCTGGATGGTTCCGCCGGATGTGATCCACCAGCACCTGCGCCTCGCCCGGTCCGAGATCGAAGTTGAGGTCGGCACGAAGAAAATCGTCAGGAGCGGGCGGCAACTCGGCCCACATCGAGACCGACCGCATGGCGGGGTTGCCGTCGTCATCGCGCTCGGGCCGCGCGCCGCGGAGAGTCGCGGCTCGCCGCGCGTACTCACCGATGCTCCAGTCAAGCCGCCGAAGGCCCCACTTGCGCAGACCGCTCCAATAGAGCGCGCTCGGCATCGTCTTGAGGTTGCGTCCCGAGCGGTACCCGATCACCCCCTGGTCGCCTCCCAGGCGCAGACAGTCGATCAACCGCGCTTCGTCGTCACGCAGTCTGCGAGAGAACTCAACCGGGCGCAGCCGCTTTTCCTCCAGACGCTTGAAGATCCAGGGCACAAAAATGAAGTAACGGAGCCGAGTCTGCACGGTCGACGTTCCCGGGCTGAGCATCTCCGAGAAAGCGTCACGCACGGTGCCCAGACCCAGAACATCGAGAGTCCCCGGCTCCTCGAACGCTCGCAGCAGTTCACCGACCCGTTCGCTCGCCGCGCTGTCGAAATCCAGCCATCCCAACGATGATTCGGGAAAATACTCGGGCGTTGACTTCAATGGAGGTCCTTCGCGTTAACGTGGGATTGAGGGTTGCTGGTGTCGGTGTGGTGGGTCAT
>VXYK01000027.1 GCA_009845995.1 Acidimicrobiaceae bacterium
GTTGACCGATGAGCGGGCGGCGGGCGGGGGTTCCTGGTACCCGAACGATGGGTGAGGGGCCCGAGTTGATGTCGCCGAAGACAATCTTGTCGACTTGGCCCGGAAGCTGGACCCGGCCGATGCGCATCATCTGGATCTGCTTGGGGAGGCCCATACGTTGAGAATGGTCCATCGTCAGGTGTCGGCAAGGGTTTCTGCGGGAATACAGACGGGGCATTATCCGGACGCCGCTGGGGCATTGCTGCGAATGTCGATTGGATTGCTTGGTGCCAGACGCGCCACCATCGGCATGGAACTTGCGGGATCGTCGTCGGTCGGTTGGCGACCCGATGACCCGACAAGCCAGTACGGCAACGATTACCTGTTCCGCCAAGCGCACTGCTTGGGCGGCGGCAGCACCGAGATGCAGCGCAACATCATCAGCGAGCGCCTGCTCGGCATGCCCCGCGAACGCTCCGAGGACTGCGATCGACCTTTCCGCGATGTCCCCAGGACGGACCGATAGGGGCCACTGAATCACCTGACTACCGTAGAACTCGGGCGTGTGAACCCCATGAGATCTTGTCTGTCCCGAATCGTATCTCTCGGGTGGTCGCAGTAATGTGGCGAGCCATGAACGGATGGAATGTGGATCCGATAGGCGGCGTGCTCGGCGCTCGAGTTTCTGGCATTGATTTGCGGGTTCGTTTGAGTGACAGTGAGCGCGCCGATCTGTATGGGTTGCTGCTTGAGCACCTCGTGCTGGTGTTTTCGGGGCAGTCAATTGAAGATCCCCACCAGATGGATCTGCTGGCTGCATGGGGGCGCCCCTATATCCACCCGATCGGCCGAACGTCCGGGGTGACCGAAGCGAAGGTCGAGCGCATTGTCGATGATGAAGACCGACCTCCCTACCAGGACAAATGGCATACCGACGTCACCTGGGACCCCGATGCTCCGATCATCGGGTCGCTGCGAGCTATTGAGATGCCCACCCGAGGCGGGGACACGATCTTCGCGAGCATGTACGCGGCTTACGACGGCCTTTCGGAGTCGTTGCAGGAACGGCTCGTGGGTATGACCGCCTGGCATGACATGGGACCAGGTCAGTCGTTCATCTCCAAAGCGGGCGGGGAGTTGGTGGAGCGCACCCGTGCACAGTTTCCGGGTGCCGAGCGACCGGTCGTAGCCATCCATCCCGATTCGGGTCGCCAGTACCTGAACGTCAACAAGAACTTCACCAGTCACCTGATGGGTTTTCACCGTGGTGAGAGCGATGTATTGCTCAACTTCTTGTATAACCACGCCACGCAGCCTAACTACACGATCCGTTACGAATGGTCCGAGGGTGATCTGATCGTTTGGGATGAGCGTTGCACTCAGCATTTTGCGGTTGCTGACCATTTCCCTCAACGCCGCGAGATGGCTCGCCTCACCGTCGCTGCTGCGGGCTGAAGTTCTTTCTAGGGGCGATGGCGTGCCTCCGTTGAGGGGTCAGCGCTGGTTATTCTCGATGCTGTGGATCCCCGCCACGTTCTTTCGGTGCTTGCCTTGTTGCTTGCTGTTGGCTGCGCCTCAGGTGAGGACGCCGCGCCGTCAACGACCACGAGTGTTGTAGAGCCGTCCAGAACTCTGGCTGCTGAAACGAGTCAGACGGGTTCGGGCAGTGTTGAGCAACCCGAGCGAGACAGCGGCGCCCCGGACACGGTTGAGTCTGTGACGACGGTGGAGCTGGATCCCGTTGAGCCGGTGACCACGACCACGCTCGTGGCGGAGGTGCCCGAGGTTGTTGAACCTCCCCCGAGTTCAGTTGAGGAAGCAGAACCTGATAGCGGCAGTTCGGTGTCGGACGACGTTCAAGTCACTGATCGGCCTGAGTCCGCGGCCGCGGTGTTGCGGAGTCGGCTTGAAGCGTTGGCGGTTCAACCCGAGCGGCGCTCGGGTTATCACCGTGACCTCTTCGACCACTGGGTTGACGCGGACGGGGACCGTTGCGACGCGCGCCGAGAGGTGCTGATCGCTGAAGCTGTGATAGCCCCGCGAGTTGGGACGTCTTGTTCCTTGTCTGGTGGTGAATGATTCAGCGTTTATGACGGTGTCACCGAGACCGGCACGGGATCGGGTTTCGATGTGGATCATCTGGTGCCGCTGGCGGAGGCTTGGGATTCAGGCGCGTACTCCTGGGACAGCGACACTCGCCGTCGTTACGCGAACGACCTGGGTTACGAGCATTCCTTGGTGGCCGTGTGGAGTTCGTCGAATCGCCAGAAAGGTGCCGGGGATCCGGGTGATTGGTTGCCGCCGTTGGTCTCGTCGCGGTGTTGGTATGCCGAAGCGTGGATCGCGGTGAAGACCCGTTGGGAGTTTTCGGTTGACACAGCCGAGTTGCAGGCTTTGCGTTCTGTGGTTTCGCAATGCGGGGACTGGGAACTGGGCAGTGCGCCTGTTCAGGCTTCTCCGGTCCTGGCCACGGCGACGACGGTTCCAGCCGCGACCACTACAACGACCCTCGCGGCGGTGGAAGATCTGTGCCATCCCGCCTACATTCCGTGCCTGCCCAACCTGCCGGGCGACGCCCTGAACTGCGGTGACCTGTCGAGTGCCCAGAAACCCGTTCAGGTGCGCACGATCGGTGTTGATCCCTACCGCTTGGACCGAGACCGAAACGGCTTCGGCTGCACCAGCTGACGCCACTGGTGCCCAAACGTCCGCGCAGTGGCCTTGCCGGAGGACCAAGCGATTACGCGTCTTGTGCGGTGGCGCGGATAAACAGCACCAGCGGCTCAAGATCGTGGGCCCAGAATATTGCGAGGTGTTGGTCTTGTGCCTGTTCGAGGTTTCGTATCTTGAAAATACCTGACAGAACGGCACAGGGGACAGTGGCCCCGCTGCCGAATTCCTCAATCCAGGCGGAGGCCTTTGCGGCAGCGTCGTTGTTAAGCCTTTTGATTGAGTTCGTGGACGAATTCGACACCTTGCACTCGATAGGCATGCACCGTCCGTCGTGCAATCTGATGATCAGATCGGCTTTTCGCTGGCCAAATAATGCTTCGCCGCAGAATTCGCCCGGTGCTGGTGCATCCAACAGCCCAGGTACAACTGTCCTCGGCTCAACTTCGATCATCCCGGCCTCTCGAAGACAGTTTTTGATTGCTTCTTCTTGGTCTTTGGACTGCATTCGTCGCGCTGTTTGGACCCGCTTCGAGGCCATCAGAACTGCTGTTGCCATCGAGGCAGCAGCCAATTCGGAACTCTCGGCTCGGCGTCTTTGGACAACCCAAGGAAATCTCTTTGGGTCGATCCCCTGAGCGATAGTTTCGACGACCCTGCCTGAAGCCTCAGGTTTATCGCTTAAAACACGGGGAGCTAGCGAGGTATCGGATAGCTCAATCAGATCATCCGCAGAAACGGGAGGACCGACGATGTAGCGGAGTGCCTCCAGTAGATCTGGGTCGGTAAGCGCGCCCAGAACAGCGGGGTCCGTTGAAGATACGTCGGTTTCGAGTTCTAGTCGTGTCAAGTTGTCCGTGTCAGCGAAGAGCCTGTTGATATGCCCGAGACACTCCAAAAACGCGTCACCATAGGCACTTTGTGATTCGCTAAGCCGCTGGTCGCGAAAGACCTGCCTAGCTTGCTCGCGTTGTTCTTCAAACTGCCCTGAGGTCCAGCGGGGTGGGCTGACCAAGCTCACGCAGCTATCTCTTCGAGAAGGGCAAGACTTGGGACCGGAATGCGTTCCATCTCCGAAGGTTCGAACTTTGTCAACCCGCCCGCGTATGTGCGTCCTTGAGTGATCGAAACGCTGGTTCTTAGTGATGCGGTTAGGGCATCCAAAACTGCGCCGGTCAAGGGTTGCCTCGGGTAGATCCCGTGGGCGACGTTGACGCACCGGGCACCGAGGGGGTTGCGAACGAACGCTGGCGGTCGTCGCGCCATGTAGGTGGCCAAGATCGGCGCGGGTGATCGGAGACCCACCGACCACCAAGGATTGCGATGACGCGCGACATACGATGAGTGGGCACCGTTGGTTCTTGCAAGCCGCAAGAAGCGTTCGACAAGGTTTCGGTCCTCGTCTCCTAGCTCGCTCAAGTCCTCAGGCAGATCGATGACGGCACGAAGATCGCCGAGGTTCAACAGCACACCATCGGCAGTGTCGAACAGTTCCCGGGCTCTGGTGATTGATGGAAACAACGTCCGCCCAGGCAAGGCTGGATCGTCGGCTCTCGTAATCCAGATGGCATTGGCACCGGTGACGGATCCCCGGTGCACTCGGCAGAGTTCTCCCAGTTCGATATAGCCTTCTGGCATAGGTTGAACCGGAGTCAGTAGTTGTGACCACCTCTTTTCCTGTTTCAACTGTTGCTTGCCCACCTTGTGCCCGGCGGTTAGATCTGCAAGCTCCTCAACTTGTTCGACCCGGCGAAGTCTGAGCGAGGAAGCCGTAGAACCAACTCGAAAACAGGTGACCGCTGCGGTGACGGCCGTGTTCTCGAAGGGCGTAGCCTCTGGAGCAACAACATGGATCGATTCGCCGCCCAGTCCGTCGGTCAACATCTCGCGCAGGAGGCACCCGTAGTTGACATCCATCCACTCTGCCGAAGTAATGAACGCTCCGATGTCACCTGGCTTGGCCAACAGCAGAGTGGCCAAAAAAAAGTGAATATGCAGTCCTGCCAAGGCGCTCACGGGCAGTCCGTTTGCTGAGGCAGCGGCGGTAAGCCAGCCTTTCCACTCGGAATCGATCTGATGATGACGCACATAGGGGGGATTCCCTACAAACGCCGTCGCGCCGGCGCACTCATCAAGACTCACTTCGCGGTAGTCGTCTACGATCACGCTGGCGCGACTGTCGAATCCAGTTGCGGTGAGATTGGCACGGCACAGCAAGGCTGCCAAGGGGTCGAGCTCAACTGCCACGAGCGACGCATCCGGCAGTCGTTTCCCAGCTTCCACGATGAACCGTCCCGATCCAGCACCCGGGTCTACCACTCGAACGGGCTGCTCCTTCGCTGCGATCCATCCCACCATCGCGTCCACGATCTCCGGTGGTGTGTATACAGCTCCCATAGGACGCCGCTGGCTTGGTGACCGGAGTCGCACGAGAGCGTTCCCCAACGGGTCGTGTCCGTCGCGAATTGAGGCGATGATGCCGTCAAGATCATGGTGTGGCATGTATAGCGCCGTCTCGACGACCGCGAATTCGGGGTCTGTCAGCTTTGCGATGGCCCCGGCCTGAGCGATAGCCCACGCCAACCCGGCCAGTTCCTGTTCTGACCGAAGGCTAGAAAGCGTGCCTGCCGCTTCGTCATGGTGAATCAGAGACATTTGGCTGCAGTTTGACACAAGCAATTTTCCTCTCCGTGGATGCGGTTGACTCTGTTTCGCCCGACCGGCCGATCGCTGGACCGCTGGCCGCCTTACCTTCATCCGCAACTCACCTCAACCTCGATCAAGCTGACCGACATTATGCGGAGGGGGTGGTGGGTTAGACGCTACGAGTAGGGTGTGACACTCTCGGGAAATGGATGCACAACCATAATGGGTTCCATATTTTGCGGTGCCGCAACGCACGGCTGTTATGGCAAGCATTCTGCTAGTTCGATTGGAGTTCGAATGAGTTTGTCGAAGGATGAGCAGCGGCGAGTCTTGGCCAC
>VXYK01000044.1 GCA_009845995.1 Acidimicrobiaceae bacterium
AGACACGGACGATGTTGTGGGTGGGGCCGTAGGGGAAACTGGTGATGTTGTCGACCGAGCCGTCGTGGTTGATGACGAGAATGTCGTGCTCGCGGTAGCCGCCGGCCCCGGGCTGGCCTTCGGGGATCATGATCATCGGTTCCATTGAGACGACCATGCCGGGCTCGAGCACCGTGTCGATGTCCTCCCGCAGCTCGACACCCGCTTCGCGCCCGTAGTAGTGGCAGAGCACCCCGAAGCTGTGGCCGTATCCGAACGAGCGGTACTTGAGCAGGTCGTACTCGCGGTAGATGTTGTTGAGTGTCGCCGCGATCTCGCCGCACGTGACGCCGGGTCTGATCAGTTCGAGGCCGGCTTCATGCACCTCAATGTTGATATTCCAGAGCCGCAAGTGCTCCGGAGACGCGGATTCGGCGAAGAGCGTGCGTTCGAGCGCCACGTAGTATCCGAAGAGCATCGGGAAACAGTTGAGCGAGAGTATGTCGCCCGACTCGATTATTCGATTGGTGACCGGGTTGTGGGCACCGTCGGTGTTGATACCGGACTGGAACCAGGTCCAGGTGTCCATCAATTCGGAGTAGTCGTAGGTTTTGGCCAATTCCCGGACCATAGCCTGAGTGGAGGCGAGAGCGACCTCGTGTTCACCCACGCCGACAGCGATCGCCTCACGGCAGGCTTCACCGCCGATGTCGGCGATGGCGGTGAGCTTCTTGATGTGGGCGATCTCCTCAGCCGATTTGATCGTGCGCATCCACATCGTCGGTGTGCCGATGTCGACCAACTCAGCGTCTGGCAACGCCGCCCTCAGTTTCTCGACCAAGTCGAGGCTCACCTCATCGAACTCGATGCCGATGCGCTTGGCCCCACCCGTCAGCGATTGGACCGCGAAATAGAAATTGTCCTTGCGCCAGTCGGTGTAGATGACGTTGTCGCCGTAACTGAGACGCCAAGGTTGACCGCCGTCGATGCCCGCGCTGATGGTTGTCGCGCCCTCGGCCGTCACAACCAGGCCGTAGTTGCGGCCGAACGCGCAGTGCATGAAACCGGAGAAGTAGCAGATGTTGTGATGACTGGTCAGCAGGCTCGCGTCGATGTCATGAGCGGCCATGTGGAGGCGCAGCTTGGTCTGACGAGCTTCCATCTCGGCCGCTGTGAACGGTCCGAGGGTCTTCTCCCCGTTGTGCCAGGTGACGAGTCGGTCCATGTCAGTGCTCACAGGTTCCTCGCTGTTGTTGTGTGGGCCACGTTGTTGTGTGGGTCGTGTTGTGTGGTCCCTCCGCTCAGTCGGCGTTGAGGGACTCTTGGGCGATTTGGGCGGGATCGGCGGGGCCTTCGTCGATAACCGAAACGTCAACGTAGCTGATAGTGCCGTTCCAAGGGAACGGTGGTTCGTAGTCGTCGCAGACGGGGAACCCGGTGTCGTAGCCGATGATCAAGCCGGTCCCACCGTTCTGCCATGAGTTGGGCAACGTGCGGTCGAGTTCAAGCGAGCCTGCGACCTGGCCGTCGACCAGCAGAGTCACCGCGCTTGAAGTCGCCGACGTCAGCTCGTAGCGGCACCCCAGGCTGGTGCTAGCGGTGTCGATGGAAGAGTCGGTTGTCACCTGGAACTGATCCCCGGACAGGCACAGAGCCAGCACCAGACAACCGTCACGGCAGTACAGGGCGATACCGCTGGTCCAGTCACCCATCGCCCACAGGATTCCGCTAGCACCGCCTGCCTCGACAGTGCATTCGGTGGTGATCGTGAAACCTCGCATGAGCACCGGCAGCGCCTCGTCGGCGATTCGACCGGCGCCCGGCCGATAGCGCACGGCAGAAGGCGTCCGATAAGCCGGAGGACTGATAGCCGGCATGCGCGTGGCGTATCCGTCATCCAGCGGCAACACGTCGTAGCGCTCTGCAGCCTCCCACCAAGCTGTTTCGAGTTCGGCCAGCTTCTCGGGATGCTCGGCGGCGATGTCATGAGCCTCGGAGAAATCGTCGTCAAGGTCGAACAGCGCCCAGGTGTCTTCGTTGAACGAACGGCTGCCGGACAACAATGCGAGTTCGTCGCCGTGGGCCGCGCCGACATGGTCGGTGGTGGCCTTCCAGCCGCTGAGGTACATGGCCCGCGACCCCTGGACCTCGAAGTACTGCGATTCTCGTGGCGACGGAGCATGTGGATCATCGAAGGTGGCGGCGATGCTGGCACCGTCGATCGGCTGCTGGGAAACGCCGTCCACGGCCTCGGGGGCTGCCACCCCGCAAGCATCGAGCACGGTTGGCATCAAGTCGATGGCGTGACAGAACTGCTGGCGCACCCCGCCAGCCGACGCGATACCGCTCGGCCAGTGAACGATCAGCGGCGTGCGGGTGCCGCCCAACCAGGCGTAGCGCTTCCAGAGCCGGAACGGGGTATTGCCCGCCCAGGCCCAACCCCAGGCGTAGTGGTTGTAGGTGCGAGGCCCGCCGAGCTGGTCGATCCACGCCAGGTTGGCCTCAACCGACTCGGGGAGTCCTTTGGTGAAGCGGTGCTCGTTGACAGAGCCGACGTGGCCGCCTTCGGCGCTGGCTCCGTTGTCCGAACAGAGCATGACGATGGTGTTGTCCAGTTCGCCGATGGCCTCGAGGCAGTCGATCACCCGTCCGATTTGAGCGTCTGTGTGGCTGACGAATCCGGCGTACACCTCGTGCATGCGGGCGAACAGGCGTTGGGCGTCGGCATCGAGAGTGTCCCACGGCTGCACCCACGAAGGCCGCTCGGTCAGAACGGTGCCCTCGGGCACGATGCCGGACTCCAGCTGACGGGCGAAAGTCCGTTCCCGCCAGCGCTCCCAACCGTCGTCGAAGGCTCCTCGGTAGGGCTCTACCCACTCGGGGGCAACGTGATGGGGGGCATGGGTCGCCGCCTCTGCGTAGTAGCAGAAGAACGGTTTATCTGGCGCGGCATGTTTCTGGTCGGTGATCTGGCGAATGATCTGGTCGGCTAGGTCGGCCGAAAGGTGGTAGCCGTCTTCGGGGCTGGCCGGCGGGTCGACGTAATGCTGATCACGCACCAGGTTGGGAGTCCAACAGTTCGCGCCCCCATGCAGAATCCCGTAGTAGCGCTCGAATCCGACGCCCGTGGGCCACAGGCCGAACGGCCCGGCGGCGCTGCGCTCACTTCGGGGAGCAAGGTGCCATTTGCCCACCGCCATCGTTGCCCAGCCTGCATCGCGCAGGATCCGCGGCAGCATCGCCGCTGAGCGGGGGATCCTGGCTGAATAGCCGGGAAAGCCCATGCCCATGTCGGACAAGAAACCCATGCCGACGGCGTGATGGTTGCGCCCGGTCAGCAGCGCAGCACGGGTTGGCGAGCACAGAGCGGTGACATGGAATCGGTTGTAGGACAAGCCGTTGGCAGCCAAGCGGTCGATATTGGGTGTGGCGATGTCTGCGCCGAAGCATCCGAGCTGGGCGAAACCGGTGTCGTCCAGCAGGATGACCAGCACATTCGGGGCACCTGATGCGGCACGGGGCAGCACCGGATGCTGAGGGGTCGAATCAGCAACGGTGAGCCGCCGCTTGCTCGTTTTTTGTGTACCCATCCGTGCTCTCCTGCCGCGCACCGCACAACTGCGGGCGAAATCCAGAGCAGCGATACGCGGCTGCTCACGGCCACAAACTACTCTCTGGCTGGGTGCGTCTTCTATTCGCCGGACGATTGCCCGAGGAGTGCCAATGTCGATCAGAGCCGAAGATCTCATCCTTATCAGCGTGGACGACCACATCATCGAACCTCCGGATCTGTTCGATGCCCACTTGCCGGAGCGCTACAAGGCCGAGGCACCCCGTATCGTTCGGCGCGCCGATGGTGCCGATGTCTGGAGATTCGGTGAAGTGGAAGTTCCCAACGTGGCGCTCAACGCGGTGGCGGGCCGGCCCAAAGAGGAGTACGGCGTAGAACCGCAGTCCCTTGAAGAGATCCGACCGGGCTGCTTCATGGTGGATGAGCGGGTCAAAGACATGAACGCCGGCGGGGTGCTGTCATCGATGAACTTTCCTTCGTTTCCGGGGTTCGCGGCTCGGCTCTTCGCCGTCGAGGACGAAGGATTCGGCCTAGCCCTCGTGCGGGCCTACAACGACTGGCACATTGACGAGTGGTGCGGGGCCCATCCCGGCCGCTTCATCCCCATGGCGCTGCCGGTTATCTGGAGTGCCGAGAAGTGCGCCGAAGAGGTGCGCCGGGTGGCCGACAAGGGCTGCCACTCGTTGACCTTCACCGAGAATCCTGCTGCTCTGGGCTATCCGAGCTTTCACGACCCGTACTGGGATCCACTCTGGACTGCGGTGTGCGACACCGACACAGTGCTGTCGATCCATCTCGGATCTTCAGGCCAGCTCAATTTCCCGGCCCCGGATTCGCCGGCCGATGTGATGATCACGCTTCAACCGATGAACATCCAAGCGGCGGCCGCCGACTTGTTGTGGTCCCGGGTGTTGAAAGAGTTTCCGGCTATCCGCATTGCTCTTTCTGAGGGCGGCACCGGCTGGGTGCCCTACTTCCTTGAGCGGGTGGATCGCACCTACGACATGCACCACCTTTGGACGGGTCAGGACTTCGGTGGTCGGATGCCGAGCGAGGTATTCCGACAGCACTTCTTGACCTGTTTCATCTCGGACCACACAGGGGTCTACCTGCGCCACGAAATCGGCGTCGACAACATCAGTTGGGAGTGCGACTACCCGCACAGCGACTCGGCGTGGCCCGGTGCCCCCGAGGAACTGGCTCAGGTGATGACCGAGGCCGCGGTCACCCCCGATGAGGTGGCCAAGATCACCCATGAGAACGCCATGCGCTGGTACTCATTCGACCCGTTCGCCCATGTCGCCCGGGAGCGAGCGACGGTCGGTGCGTTGCGAGCCTCTGCAGCCGATCATGATGTGAGCATCAAGGCGATGAGCGACCGGGAGAAGCTGACACCCGAGCAGATGCAGGCCCGTTGGGCGAAACTCGGTGATGCTTCGGCGGGTTCGGGCGCTGAGAAGGCCAGCGTCTAGCGACCCGGCACCGCGGCAAAGTCGAACGGCTCAGGTGGCTTCCCCGCCAACTGCACGAAGCACTGGCCGACCTGGTCGGAACCGAGTACGGCCATAGCTCCGGTTGCCACCTCCTCGGCATCCATTACCTCAATGCCCGCGGCCTCGAGCCGGGCTCGGTGACCGCCGACGAACCCGGTGTCGACCGTTGCCGGGCAGATGGCGTTGATGTGGATGCCGCGGCTCTCGAGGTCTTCGGCGACGCTGCGCACCAGTCCAGCCACAGCGTGTTTCGACATGACATAGCCCAAGTCTTGGGGCAAGGGTCCCAGCGATGCCCTCGAAGCGGTGACCAGGATGTGGCCGCCACCGGATCGTTCGAGAAGGCCGACGGTGGCGCGGATACCGTAGAACACACCGTGCTGGTTGATGCCGATGATCCGTTGGTAGGCGTCGTCGTCCAGCGTGGTGACGTCGCTGAAGCCCTGTCGAATTCCGGCGTTGAGGTGTACCACGTCGAGTCGACCCGGGTCTGCTTGGAGTTCTTCGGCCAACAGCGCCCACTCTGTAGGGTCGGCCACATCCAAACGGCGGTAGTGGACAGGCGTATCAGCGGCCAGGCGTTCACCGGCTGCGTCGTCGACATCGGTAGCGATCACGGTGGCCCCGTGTGCGGCATATCGAGCTGCGCAAGCCGCACCGATCCCAGATGCTGCGCCGGTGACGAGCACCACACGGTTTGAGAGCTCAACATCAGCCATAGGTTCAGCCTCCGGCACCGGGGGCGAAAGCGTTGTCGGTGTCGACATCGTGGAGTCCTTGCAGGAACTGAAGCGGTGGTTTTTGGCGAATTCCCGTTCGGCTCTCGTGGTCATGATCTGCTCTCGGTGGCGCAGTTCCCACATCGACTCGCAGAAACCCGAATACTCGTCGGGTTGCTCAACCATCCAGAGGATTCCCTCAGCGGGAACGCTTGTGGGTTCCCAGTCCGAAAGGTCAATGTCTCCCATGTTGGCCAGCGTGCCCTCTGAGGCCACCGGGATGTCGATGCGGAAGCAGTTGACCGAAATGCGGTCGCGGACCAGTTGGCGGGCCAGGTCGGTGGTCATCCGTTCGAGAGCCAGTTTCGACATGCCGTAGGACATGAGGCCCGGCACCGGACGCAGCGCGGCTTGCGATGAGAGGTAGACGATCCGTCCGCGGCCTGCTGCTCGCATGTGCGGCAGCGCGGCTCGCACACAGAGCAGCGGCGCTTGAACGTTGATGGCCATGACCAAGTTGTGGCGCTTCAGCTCAATGTCAACGTCGCCCACGAAGGTGACTGCGGCGTTGTTGATGAGCACGTCGAGCCGACCCCAGCGGGCCACTGTGGCGGAGATCATCTGTTCGATCTCGCCTGGTGAGGTGAGGTCGGCGGGAATGGCCAGCGCGTCGCCTCCGGCTTCGACAATCGCGGCGACTGTCTGGTTGATGGTGCCGGGGATCCGCTTGGGCGCCTCGTCGGTTGATCGGGCGGCGCAGGCCACGCGGGCTCCACGAGCAGCGGCTTCTATCGCAGTCGCCGCGCCGACGCCGCGGCTCGCTCCAGTGACCAACACCACCTTGCCGTCGAGGCTGAAGGATTCGCTCATTGAGCCTTCCCAGGGGCCGCGAGCATGCCCATCAGGCGAACGGCTCGTCGCCCACGATGGTGGTGCGATGCATCAGTCGCCCCGAATCTGGCGCATAGGGGAGCGCTCGGTGCATCGTGCCCCGATTGTCCCACAGCACCAAGTCTCCCGTGTCCCAGCTGTGCTGGTATCGAAAGCGTTCATCGGTCGTCCAAGCCTCGAGACGCGCAATGAGTTCGGTGCTCTCGTCGGGGTCCATGTCGATCACATGAGAAGCGGTCGCGCCCAGGACCAAAGAGGTGCGGCCAGAGCGGTGAGTCCAGGCCAGGGGTTGGACCTTGGCCGGGCGCTTCTCCCAGAACTCAACTTGATCTTCACTGGGATCGGGGTAGACGCGTCTTTGCGCGGCCGCGAAGCTGTGGAGCACTCTCAGACCCTGATAGCGGGCTTTTTCGCTGGCGGGGAGCGCTTCCCAGGCTGCGTAGGTGTTGCAGAACTGGGTCTCACCGCCGGTGGACGACACATCTAGAGCGTTGAGCATGGTTGCTTTGTTGGGGATGTCGTCGGTTGCGCCGTCGATGTGCCAGTGGAACGTCCCCTTGAGGTACTCGGCGCTGAGAGCCTTGTCGGGATCGAGCGAAACCGTGAAGATCTCGGGGTGTTCAAGCCCGGGAACGGGCAGGATCTCGACCTCGCCGAGATGGCGGCTGAAGGCGACATGCTGCTCGTCGGAGATGTGCAGTCCTTTGAAGGCCAGCACGCCGAAACGTTCCAGCGCATCAAGAAGAGCCCCGGCCACTTCGGCGTTCGTCAGGTCATCGGGAGCAATGTCTGTGACCGATGCCCCGATCGTGTCGTTGAGCGGTTCGATTCGCACAGCTTCCCCCTGCTTGTAGCCTCGGGCGGTACAAACGTACCCCAACCGTTGGGGGCCACCAAAGCTGCACTGTGCCTATCCGAACCTCGCTACCGGATCAGCTGCGAGTCACACTGAGCCGCACCTCGGTGCCTTGGCCAACAGAGCTGATGATCTCACAGTCGCCGCCCACTCGTTGCAGGCGGCCTTGGATCGAGTCGCGTATGCCGTGATGCTCCTCACCGACGGCTTCGGGGTCGAAGCCGATTCCGCGGTCACGGACAAACACTTCCACATCGCTCTCGGTCGCCTCGACATAGACGCCGATGTCGGATCGGCCCGACCACCTCGCGGCGTTGGTCATTGCCTCGCCCGTAGCCGCCACCAGGGATTCCATTGCTGCGTCGAGTTCGGTGTCGCCAACGACCACAACGTCAATCACCGCCCCGTGACGATCTTCGACCACTCCGGCGAGGTGCTCCACAGCAACCTTCAACGTGGCTTGCTGCGGACCATAGTTCTCTCCGTACAGCCAGCCACGCAGCTCTCGTTCCTGGCGTCGTGCCAGGGCCGACATTTGGGCGGGGTCGTCTGACCGCTGAACCAGAGCCAGAGTCTGCAAGACCGAATCGTGCAGATGCGCGGCGACCTCGGCTCGCTCGTCGGCACGGATTCTCTGCTGTCGCTCAGCGCGTCGGTCTCGCAGTAACACCGCCACCCAGGGTCCGAGGATCAAAGCCAACCCGCCGACTACCAGCACGGTGGAGAGCAGCCCGTCGAGCAACACCCCGAGTGAGACGTTGGCCGCGACCAAGACCCCGATGCCGAACGCAACCAGAATCGTGCCGCCGGCCATTCGAACAGCGAAAGCCCTGCCGACCGAGGCAACCGGTTGAACCCTCCAGACCACCACGCCAACTCCGAAAGCAACGCACAGTGCAGGCAATATGAACACGTCGGGCAAGGTGAGCCGCAGGTGTCGCGCCAGCAGGACCGTTCCCAATGCCGTCAAAGCCAGTCCTAATGCACGTCTGCGGACAGTGGAGGCCGGTACCGCCTGCGCGGCGACAGCGCCCTGCGCGCCGGCCCGCGGGAACAACAGCCAGGCCAAAAGATACAGAGGCAGACCCACCCACGCCAGGGTGAGGGCGACGAAGGCCACCCTCACGATCGTCACGTCGACACCGAGTCGGGCGCTGATCCCGCCGCACACGCCTGCGACTATCCGGTCGCGTTCAGACCGTTGCGGCAGTGCTGAAAGACGCCTGGCCATGGTCTTGATGATGACACGACCAACCCACCGAACACATACGGGATAACCCCTAATTCCCGGCACAGACTAAGGGAAAGTTCAGGGTCATCCCCTATTTGTGCTCGCGAGAGTCGGGTTCACAATGGACTCATGGCCAAAGACCCGCCTGCCGACTCGGAGCAGCCGACCGTCAACGAAGGTGACGAGAGCGCCGAGGCTGCCGATCCCGAGGCCGAAGACACGACGCCAACCGACTCTGAGACCGAAGACTCGGAATCCGCAGAACCCACTGAGAAACGAGCCAAAGCAAAACGCGAGTTCCGTTGGCCTGCATTGCGCCGCAGCGAGGACGACCGGCTGATCGCCGGTGTGTCCGGCGGGCTTGGCGAGTACTTCGGAATGGATCCGGTGATCGTTCGTATCGGGTTCATCATCCTCACCTTTTTTGGCGGGGTCGGTATCGCTCTCTATCTGATGAGTTGGCTGATAGTGCCGCTCGGCGACTCGGGCAGCATCCTCGCGAATGCCTTGCGAAGCGGTGCCCGTCGCCGGTTCCGCAACCTTGCGGGCATCTTGTTGATCGTTGCCGGCCTGTTCGTCACGGCGATCTTGAGTCGCAACGTGTTCGAATTGCTTACGAAAGTGTCGAGCTCAGCGCCGTATTTGGCGCTCGCCTTGATTGTCGCCGGTATCGGGCTTGTCTTTTGGCCCCGCCGGTCAGCGCCCCCCCTGGACACTCCGGCCGAGCCGCTTGCGGCACCTACTGCAAATGCGGTGCCGCCTCCTCCCTCGGCGGCTGGTTCGGAGTGGCCGGGGGCTACTTTGCCGGATGAACCGCAGGTACCCAAAGAATCCTGGCGAGACCGCAGAGCCGCGCGACGCGCTCAGCGGCGTGGCCAGTCGACGGTCACGTTTCTGACCCTCGCCGCTCTGCTGGTGTTGACCGGCGGGGCGATCTTGTTGGATCGGCTCGACATGGAACGGGTGCTCCTCGGCGAGTTCTTCGCCATCGCGTTGCTGATCGTTGCGGCAGGTCTGTTGGTGTCGGTCTTTGTGGGCAGAAACTGGTTGCTGATTCTCCTCGGCGTGGTTCTGCTACCGCCGCTAGTGGTCTTTTCCGATACCAACGTCTCGTGGTGGTCCGGGTACGGCGATGTTGAGACTGCGCCCGACGACATCAGCGCGCTCGACCGTCACACCAACCATGGGATCGGCCATCTCGTGGTGGACTTGAGGAACCTCGACAGAGATTCGCTGCGGTCAGCTGTTGGACGATACAACATCGGTCTGACGGTTGGTGAGGTCACCTTGAGGGTGCCCGCGGATCTGAGGGTTAGAACCAACGTGAATGTTGGTGCGGGCACCCTCCGCAGCGGCGAATACGTAACCGTTAGGCACGTGATGATGCCGAGAATCGAAGATGGCCAGTTGTACTGCGTCGATGCGCAGTACGGCTACAGAGTCGACGAGGAGATTCCAGATTTTCGCCGGGAGCGGGCGATCTGCGGAGAGAGTTTCTACTCCGGCCACATCGGAGGCTTCATTGACTACGACCTGATCGACGAGGGTCCGAACCTGAAGGCCGAGCACGTCACGAAAGGCGATCACGACCTCCAATTCAACATTGATGTCGGGGTCGGGCAGGTTCGAGTGGTGCGTTTCCCAACGCGGAACTGAGGAAGCAAGAGCATGAGCGAAGACATGACTGAGCAGCCCCCACCGCAGAGCAAGTCGGCGTCGGTCGACCTGGTCTCACTGGTGGCAGCGCTGATATTCGCAGCGGCAGGAGCCATAGTTCTGGCCGGTGAGTCGTTGGCGGAGGTCGACCCGGTCGTGTTGGCCGGAATCGCCTTGATCGCGATCGGGGTGGCACGGATCGTCATGGTGTCTGTTCGTGCAAGCGCTCGCCGCCGGGCCCTACGAGCTGCAATAAACGACCCGGAGGACCCAGGCGAAGACCCGAACGAAGACTCAGGCGAGGATCCCGACGAGGACCGAGGCCAGGATCAGGTCACGGACTGAACGGGGTGCCGATCATGGGTCGCGGTGTTCGGCGAACACTTCGGCCATCGAACCCTTGGACTTGCGGGCCTCGAGTGCGCCCAGCGCGGTTGCGGTGTTGTGCATCCAATGGTGCGCCTGAAAGTGGTAGTCCCAAGCGTCACGCTGGCCTTGCAGGTCGAGCGTCTTGTTGATTGAGCGCTTCACGACTTGAGCTGTGGCCGGAGGCACCAAGGCGATCTTGTCGGCTAGTTCTCGGGCTGCGGATGCCAGATCTGCTCGGGGAACCACCAAGTTCACCATCCCCAGAGTCTCGGCTTGCTCAGCGGAGAAGCTCTCGGCTGTGAGCAGGAACTCCTTGGCTTTGCGCGCGGGCATCTCCCAGGGTTCAACCAGGATCTCGACGCCTGCGCCGGTCATTCGCAGCACTGGATTCTGGAACGAAGCGTCTTCTGAGGCCACGATCAAGTCGCACATGCACGCAAGCATCACCCCCGCGGCGATGCACTTGCCCTGGACCGCGGCGATGGTGGGCTTGCGGAAGTCTCTGATGCGCAGGCACCGGTCGAAGTACATGACTTTCTCGTGATGCCACTTGCCCTCAGGAGTCTCCCGCATCAGCCGCCATTCGTCGGGTTCCACGTCGCCCACCAGGGCTTTAAGGTCGTGCCCGGCGGACCAATGCTTGCCATTGCCGGCCAATATGACCACGCGCACGTCGTCGTCGGCATCGGCTAGGTCGAAGGCTGCGTCGATCTCATCGAGAAGTTCGGTGTTCTGGGCGTTGGCGACCTCTGGGCGATCCATGGTGATGACGCACACGGCCTCGTCAACTTCATAGGTGATCGACGAAAATTCGGTCATATCTTGATTCTCCCAGGATCTGCGGACAGTTGAAAGCGCCGATCCTCTGTTCCTTGTGCTGCACCCTATTTGGCTTCGTTGGCGGTGACGGGTTCTCGGGGCAGGCCCAAGGTGCGTTCGGCGATGATGTTGCGCTGGATTTCGTTGGTACCGGCAAAGATCGAAGAGGCCAGGTAGTACAGCCAGGATCGTTGCCAGCGCCCGTCGGCAGGAATATCGACTGCTCCGCGCCACAACGGTGCTTCATCGCCGAGCACCTGCATGGCGCAGCGATGCAGTCTCTGGCTCATCTCACTCCAGTAGAGCTTCGCGGTGGCGGTCTCAGCGCCGGGTTCGCGGCCGTGCTGAACACATGACAGTGCGCGCCAGTTCTGCAGCTGGAACAGGCGCAGTTCAACGAAGGCCTGGGCCAGGTCCTGCTGCGTGTTCGCATCGTCCAACAGGCCGCGCTGGGCCGCGAGGGCGAAGAGCTCCTCGAGCAATTGACTGTGAATGACGAGTTGGCGCGGGTTGGTTCCCCGTTCGTGGTTCAACGTGGAACTCGCAAGCCCCCAGCCGCCGTCCAGTGGGCCGATCAACTGGTCCTGAGAGACGAAGACACCGTCGAAGAACACTTCGTTGAAATCGGACTCATCGGTGATCTGACGCAGAGGACGAACATCCACACCCTCGGCCGACATGTCGACCATGAACATCGAGATGCCTCGCCGCTTTGGAGCATTCGAATCGCTGCGGGCCAGGCAGAGTCCCCAGTCCGCGAACTGGGCATAAGAGGTCCATACCTTCTGGCCGTACAGCTTCCAGCCTCCGTCGACCGCGACGGCGCGGGTCGTCAGCGACGCCAGATCAGAACCGGCATCGGGCTCGGAGAAGAGTTGGCAGACCAGCTGCCGGGCGTTGAGGATGTCGGGCAGCCAGCGAGCCTTCTGCTCGTCGGTTCCGTGGGCCAGAAGGGTGTGGCCGACGAGGTTGACGCCGATGCGTCCCACCAGTTCCGGGGCTCGGGCTCGGGCCAGTTCCTCCTGCAAGATGTAGTGGTGAAGCGGGCCGGCGTCGCGCCCGCCGTATTCTGCGGGCCAGGTCACGCCCACATATCCGGCATCGGCCAAGCGCCGTTGCCAGCCGCGCAGGTACTCCACCTCGTCTGCAAGGTCGTCGAACTGCGGTGGAAACCCGACCCCGTACTCCCAGTCGAGGTTGGCTTGCAGCCACTCACGGCACTCTTGGCGAAAGCCAGCCTGCTCAACAGTCGGCGACAAGTCCACAACGTTGGTCTATCAGGCTGATCCAGTGCAGTCGACGGTACGACTGATCCGTTGTATTGCTGTCAGTGGCAACAGCCTACGATTGTGGCGATGGACTTTGAGCTCTCGGCTGATCAGGTGGCGCTGCGGGGCGCGGCGGTCGAACTGTTGGCGGCGGAATGTTCCACTGAACGGGTGCGGGTCGCAGCCGAGTCGGGGGGTTTCGACCGCGGTCTATGGGCGGCGATGGTCGAGCAGGGGTGGACGGCTGTGGCGGTGCCCGAAACCCTTGGCGGTTTGGGACTCGGCACGGTGGAAATAGCGGTCCTGCTTGAACGGATCGGGGCGCATTTGGCACCTGTACCCCTCACCCAGCAACTCCTTGGTTTGGCGGTGCTTGCTGACTCTCCGTGGGGAGCGAGGCTGATCAGCGGCGAGGCGATAGCGGCCGCCGCTCGAACACCGCTGTCCAGAAACTCAGACGGGTCGGTGTCGGGCCGTCCTGAACCCGTGATCTACGGTGCCCGTGCCGATGTGCTCATCGTGCCGTGCGCGGATGAACTGGTAGCCGTCGAGCTCAGCGCCGTGGAGCGAACGCCCGAACCGGCCATGGACCAGACCCGTGAGCTGGCCTGGATCACCCTCGACCACGCACCAGCGCAGACCATCGGCGACACAACTGCGGTCGACGCCCACCTCGACCGGGCCGCGTTGTATCACAGCGCCGAGATGCTGGGAGCGGCCGAAGCGGTGATGAACCTTGCCGTTGAGTACGCCAAACAGCGCCAGCAGTTCGATCGCCCGATCGGCAGCTTCCAGGCGATCAAACATCGTTGCTCTGACATGCTCGTGGACGTAGAAGGCATGCGCTCGGCGGTCTACCACGCGGCATGGGCCATCGGCGCTGATGATCCCGAGGCGTCGGTGGCGGCGTCCACCGCCAAGACCTGGTGCAGCGACGCAGCTCTGCGGGTCGCCGAAAGCGCTCTGCAAGTGCACGGGGGGATCGGCTTCACCTGGGAATCTGACGTTCACCTCTATCTCAAACGCATACAACTCGACCGGAGCGTGTTCGGCGACGCCCGTCATCACCGTGCCCGTCTCGCCGCGCTGTTGATCCAACGGCTCGAAAGTGGCGGTTCAGTGCTCACCTGAGGCACGATGGTACCGGAAACGGAAAACGAGGTTCCCAATGTCGATTGACTGCCGATCCCGACTCCAAAAGAACGTTCGCGACTTGGAACGCGACGAAGTGTTCGACTCAGTGCTGCCAGAAGCGATCTCTGAACACGGTGCGCTGGCGGGCCGTGGTGTTGTCTACAAGGAACTTCCGCCGGTGAAACTGCGGGTTGAAGATCGTGCGGTCACTTTGCGTGTCCGCGGCGACACGCTGGTACTCGGAGAAGGCGACGAACCCACAGGCGTGACCGCGGAGATGCCAGCCGATGCCCTGTCTGATCTGATCCAGGACCATCAATCGACGATGGGTCTGGCCATGACCTCCCGAGTGAAGCTGACCAGCGGCAACATCAACGAATGGATCGGTTGGGAACCGACGTTTCGAGCCCTTCTCGACGGGCGAAGGGTCCACGAAACCGGCGATGTAGCATTCCAGGATCTCAACGGCGAGGAACTCGACCTCGACCGGACCTTCAATATTGACGACGACCGCGAAGAGATGGCCCATTTCCTGCGCGAGGCCGGGTTCCTGCACCTCACGGGCATCTTCGAACCAGACGAGATGGATGCGGTCGGTGCCGATATTGATGAATGGATAGCGAAGGCCACGCCGAACGACGGCGAATCCTGGTGGGCCAAGGACAAAGACGGGGTCGACCAGGCCGTGCGGGTTCTGTTCTTCTTGGAGAAGTCAGCCGCGCTGCGTGAGATCGTGGAGGATGAGCGCTACCAGTGGCTCACCGAACTGACCGGTGACGGTCATCGGCACAACGGCGCGGCCGAAGGTCTGGTCAAACCGCTCGGCATAGTCAAGGGGCTGTCGGACCTTCCCTGGCACAAGGACTGTGGACAGGGCCGCCATTCGTACATGTGCAACGGGATGACCACCGGAATCAGCGTCACGGGAGCTGACCGGGTCAGCGGAGCTCTTGGTGTGATCCCAGGGTCGCATCGTGCCAACACCATGGCCACCGGACGCGACCCGAAACTCGATCTTCAACCAAGGATGTTGGAGACGAGCAAAGGCGATGTAACCGTGCACTGCAGTGACACTCTGCATCGGGCGCACCCACCGATCGAGCGACCCCGAAAGGTTGTCTACTCCTCGTTCGGGTTGCCGCCCCTGCCCGGTGACGTGGTCAAACCCAACCCGCGCTACAGCCGTGAGGCACGCGCAGAGTTGACCGACGTGACCGATCGCATCGCTGCCGCCGACAACGAGAACGACCCCAAACGCTACCGCGCCAGCCGGTAGTGGAGGCTTCGACGGCGACCGCCTAAGCCGCGAACTCGAAGTACTGGACTTCGACCATCATCGGCAGCAGATAGCCGACGTAGAGTCAATCGGCATTTTGCGCACGCCGACGGCTCCGGCGGTGTCGAAAGTGTCCGGCTCCGAACGAGATCAGGAGAATCAGCAGTAACTCGAAGCTGCTTATCGTCCCGCCGATCAAGATCAGGATCCAGAAGACCACGAATCCGAGCAACACGGACTTGAGGAGTTCAGGCATCGCTTTTGACCGCCCGCCGGCGGCTGGACCAGTGTCGAACGCATCCAGCGCCGAGTGAAACCACCACGATGATCACTATCGAAGCGACACTGAAGCTGTCGAAGATCCAAGCAACCAAGACCAAAGCGACGAGGACATCCGCCCCGATCAAGACAGATTTCAAGAGTTCAGACATCGCCTTGCGCCCTCCGTGGTTCAGCTGATTCGGTGTCGCGACGCTGATCAGCCTAGCTCATCACCCGAGATCGTGAGCCACCGCGCGAGGGCCGCGCGGTCGATTTTGCCGGAAGCCAGAACGGGCATTTCAGAGACGTGCTCCAGGCGTTCGGGGCAGGCGAAACTGGTCGTCCCCCGGCTTTTGAACCACTGTCGGCAGGCGTCCAAGTCGAAAGCCTCGTCAGCCACAACGAACGCGGCGACTCGTTCGCCCAGCCGGTCGTGCGGCTCCCCCAACACTGCGGCCGCGCTGACAGCAGGGTGAGCTTCAAGGTGGTTCTCGATGTCTATGGCGGAGATGTTCTCGCCGCCGCGGATGATCTGGTCGCCCAGACGGCCGGTGATGGTGAGCCAGCCGTCATCGATCACGCCGAGGTCACCCGTACGGAACCAGCCGCCTTCGAATGCCCTGACGGTATCTGTCGGATCAAGGTAGCCGCGGCAGATCTCAGGCCCGGACACCCACAACTCGCCATGGTCGTCGACCCGGATGCGAGTGTCGCCGAACGCCCGGCCGTCGGTATGGATCATCTGTTCGGCAGGATCGTCGAAGCGACTCGTCGTGATGCTGGGAGCTTCGGTCGAGCCGTAAGTGCGCTTCACCACCGCGCCCAGCTCTTGGCCGGCCCGTTGAGCGAACGCCGGCGTCACTCCGGCTCCGCCGCATGAAATGAGCCGCAGCGACGCCACCCGCTCGGGATCGAAAGCCGGGTCGTCCATCAGGTCGATGAAGAAGGTCGGCGGCCCTACCATCCAGGTCACCTGCTCGCGTTCGATGGATTGCAGCGCAACCGTGGGATTCCACCGCTCCATCAGCACGGCCTTGGCACCCAAGGCCGCGGGCACCAGCACACCGTGCAACAAACCCGAGACATGTGCCAAAGGAGCAGGCATGAGCACACAATCGTGACTGGTCAGACCGTGAACCTCGGCGATTTGGCGGGTCTTGACAACAAGGCTGGCATGAGTGTGGACAGCACCCTTGGGCCTGCCGGTCGCGCCCGAGGTGAACATCACCAGAGCGTCGTCTGAGTCCCGGCCGTCAACCTCTGGCGCCTCGCCGCCGCTGAGATCTGCTATATCCAGCGCGCCCGGTTCATCAGCAAGAGCCGAACCGGCGTGAGAGACAAGCAGACTCGGGTGTGACTGGTCGATCAGATCGGCAATCTGCGCCGCTCCCGCCCGTGGATGTACCGGCACGGCCACCGCCCCGACGCGCCAACACGCCCGGTAGAGGGCGATGGCATCGATCCCGGTGGGCATCTGAAACGCCACAAGGTCGCCATGGCCGACGCCTCGAGCGTTGAACGCTGCCGCGATGGCCAGTGCCTGATCGACTATCTGCGTGCTCGACACCCGCCGGCCGCCGGAAACGATCAGGTCATCGCGTTGGGGTGCCGCGCCGAACAAATCGATCAACACTTCCGAAGCCTCCCCCGGCAATCAGTGGGTTGCGAAGCCGCCGCGCCGCGGGTCACTGGTGGCGCATGATTTCTTCGAGGAGTTCGTTGAATGCGGGCATTTTGGGTCGGCCTGCGTCAAGCACCACCCGCACCAACGGCTCAAGGTGAAACGGAGGCGAATAGGCATCGTCCACCGGAAAAGGAGCGCTGTAACCCACCGTCAACCAACTGCCGTTGGTGCTTATGACCCGAGGGAGCGGCGCGGCGATGATGCCGCCGCCGATTTCTGAACCGTCTGCCAACAGTGTCACCTGGGTTGCGTCAGCAGCCGTATCGCCGAGCGCGACTCCGAGCACCGTGGCATCTGTGGGGCGCGGCGCGCTGATCCGGTGGCGTCCCCTTCCCGGCGAGGCGATGAACACTGCGATCTCATCTTCAAGCGCGACCCACGACCACCCAGTGATCCAGTTGCCCTGTTCGATGATCACGCCCTTGGCGTCGCCCAGTGGGCCGTCGAGTTCGGCCGCGGCGGTGAGCCCGCCATACAGCAACGGCCCGGAGTACACCGCCACACGCTCGCCGACGTTGAGTTCGTAACGTCGGCGGTAACCGGCATAGGGCACGAACATGTGCACGAAACGCGCGGTTGCCGTGTCATCGATCGGCAGCACCTGGTTGCGTTCGGCTTCCGCCCACCACATATCGACCAGTTCCTGGAGTTTTTCGGGGTGCTCAGCGGCCAAATCGCGGCTCTCAGAGAAATCAACGCTGGTGTCGTACAGAGCCCAGCTGTCCTGATGGAAATCCGCGCTGCCCTCGATCATCTCGCGTTCGTAGGGGTTCAGTTGGTTGACGTGATCGGTTACGACCTTCCAGCCCTGGTGATACATCGCCCGGTGTCCCCAGCATTCGTAGTACTGACTGGTGCGAACGTCGGGAGCGGCGGCATCGGCGATCGGATCTCGCAGTGACACGCCGTCGACACTCATTTGAGATACCCCGCGCACCTCCGCGGGTTGTGACACGCCGAGAAGGTCGAGCACGGTGGGCCACAAGTCGATGGCATGGCAGTACTGATCCCGGATCCCGCCCGGATCGTCAACGGCGGCGGGCCAGTGCAGGATCAACGGGTCTCTCACCCCGCCCTCGAAGGTGTAGCGCTTCCAACGTTTCAGCGGTGTGTTGCCTGCATGGGCCCAACCCCACGGGTAGTGGTTGTAACCCTGGTGACCACCGGCAGTGTCGATCTCATCGAGCAGCTGGGCAATTTCTTCGTAGCTGTCGTTGAGCTGTGCCATATGGTTGGTCGACCCGTGTGGGCCGCCTTCGCCCGATGCTCCGTTGTCGGAGATCAACAGGATCATGGTGTTGTCGAGTTCTCCTGCGTATTCGAGCTCGTCGAGGATGCGGCCTACCTGGGCGTCGGTGTGAGTCAAGAAGGCGGCAAACACCTCCTGCAGCCGTGCATAGAGCCGTTTTTCGTCTGGGGGGAGCGTGTCCCATTCGGCCACCCAACTGGGCCGGGTCGGCAACTCCACATCTTCAGGGACTATCCCGAGTTCCTTCTGACGTTTCAGGGTGCGCTCGGCGATGACATCCCAGCCCTCGTCGAAACAACCGGCGTAGGCGTCGATCCACTCGGCAGGCACCTGATGAGGTGAATGCGGAGCACCCGTCGCCCAGTACATCATGAACGGCCGGTCAGGCTGATGGATCCGAAGTTGACGAATGTTGGCTACGGCTTCATCGGCGATGTCTTCGCTGAAGTGATAGCCCTCCTCGGGAGTGCGAGGCGGACTTACGTAAGACTGGTCACGCACCAGATCGGGGGTCCACTGGTTGTCCTCACCGCCCAGGAATCCGTAGTAGCGATCAAATCCGACACCGGTCGGCCAGGTATGAAACGGGCCGGCGGGGCCGCGGTGGTCGCGCGGGCTCAGATGCCATTTGCCGATCGCCCACGTCACCCAGCCCTCTTCGCGCAGAACCGCAGGCAGGGTCGCGGCACTGGTGGGTATGACCCCGGTGTAGGCGGGGAACGGCAGCGGCATGTCAGGCAGCATCCCCATGCCGACACGATGGTGATTGCGTCCCGTCAACGCGCTGGCCCGGGTCGGAGAACACACCGCGGTGGTATGGAAATTGGTGAAGCGCAGACCCCGTTCGGCGAGGCGGTCGATGTTGGGCGTGTCGATCGGTGATCCGTAGCAACCGAGCTGACCGAAACCGCAGTCATCGAGCACGATCATGATCACGTTGGGTGCACCGCGACGGTACGGATCAGCAGGCCGCGGCATCCTCGACTCGTTCAGCGTCAATCCGATTTGTGTGTCTGTATCGCTCATGGGTGATGTCCAGGTATCGGTAGGGGTTCAGGTTTTGTAGCGCTTCCGGCGTGCGTAGCGCCACATGTGTTCGAGCGCGGTGACAGCTTCGTCCGCTGATCCATGACAGAAGCGCCCGCTGGCACGCACTGCGGCTGGACCCGCGTTCTGCGGGTTCGTGACCGACAACTCGGTGGCCGTGATCACCGGTTTGTCTGTTGCACGGCTTGCCGTGTCAGCGGCTTGCGCGAAACGGGTGTCCTGGCGCCGGTGATATTCGACGACACGCTCCAACCCGTACTCGGGGTAATAACGACCGGCCTGCTGCAGGGCTGCAGTGTTCGACTGGATCCCGAGCCCCAGGTAAATCACGGCATCTACCTGCCCATGAGCAGCGATGATCGGCAGCAGTTCAGGGATCGTGTCACGGGTCTCGCCGCCAGCGAGATCGACCGGGTTGGCACGGCTCCAACGGGGCGGCACCCGCTTGTCGATCTCGGCAAACAGATCGGCCGGGAGATCGATCAGCTCCAACTCGCTGGCCTCGACCGCGTCGGCGGTCACAACGCCCCAACCCCCGGCGGTGCCGAACACCAGAGTTCGGGGCCCTTTGGGCAACGGCTGAGTGGCGAACGTCGCCGCGACCCGGTATGCCTCCGGGACGCCGGCGGCCACGGTCACGCCCGCTTCACGCAGTGCCTCATCGGTGGAGTCGCCTCCTGCCGCTGATCCGGTGTGAACAGCTACAGCGTCGGCGCCGCGCGTACTACGCCCGCCCCGTACCAGAACGACAGGCTTCTCCGCGCAGACGTCGGCAAGCCGCTCAACGGTGTCGGGAGCGATGTCTTCGATGTAACCGAGCCCCACACTCGTGGCGGCGTCGGAAACGAACCACTCCATAAAGTCGGCCACACCCACTTGAGCACTGTTGCCGACTGAAATTGCGCGGCTGATCCCCACCGAAGACTGGCGCGCCAGATTGGCGAACGCAGACACGAACCCACCTGACTGGCTGGCGATTCCGATCGATCCGGTGGGAGGCATCGGCGCCACGATCTGAGCGCACAGGTCAACCGGCGTGGAGATCAACCCCTGGCCGTTGGGTCCGGCCAAAAGGATTCCAAGGTCGTCGGCGAGCGCGGCCAGTTCTTCTTGGAGCCGTCGCCCGTCAGCTCCAGTCTCCGCATAACCCGCCGGGGTGCAGAAAGCAGCGGTGATCCCGCGATCCGCGGCTTGACGCAGAACCTCAGCTGAGGCTGCGGCGGGGACACACAAGAAAACTAGGTCGAGGTCGGCGTCGGGCACTTCGGCCACGGAACGGTAGGTTCGCTCGCCGAGCACGTCGACCTCTTCAAGATTGGTGCCATACAGGGCCCCGCGGTAACCGCAGGCTCTGATGTTGTGATAGGCCACGAAGCCGAACTTGCCGGGATGACTCGCAACCCCTGCCACCACGATTCCCCGCGGCTCAAAAAGTGCCCGAAATCGCTCGTGGGGTTGAGGTCTGGTCATAAGACGTTGTGGCACGGCTGATCTGGGCCGTCACTCGATCGCGTGGCGTTCGCGGAGTTTGCGGGCGATAACCATCTTTTGGATCTCGCTGGTGCCCTCACCGATGATCATCAGCGGCGAGTCCCGGAAGTAGCGCTCCACGTCGTACTCCTGGGTGTATCCGTTGCCGCCGTGGATACGAAGAGCGTCCGTGCAGATCTCGAACGCTGCTTCGGAAGCGAACAGTTTCGCCATGCCCGCCTCAAGGTCGATTCGCTCGCCCAGGTCGTATTTCTCGGCGGCGTCGTAGGTCATCAGACGAGCTGCTTGCAGTTTCGTGGCCATCTCGGCGAGCTTGAACGAGATGGCCTGGTGCTCGAAGATCGGCTTGCCGAACGTCTCACGTTCCTGGCTGTACTTCATCGCTGCGTCGAAAGCTGCTTGGCCGACCCCGACGGCGCGTGCGGCGATGTTGATCCGCCCCAGTTCCAGAGCCGACAGAGCGTAGCGAAGCCCGTTGCCCATACCCTCGGGGCCGCCGAGCAGGTTGGCGTCGGGAACACGCTGGTCGACATAGCTCATCTCGACCGTCTCCAGGCCCTTGTAACCCAGCTTGCGGATGTGTTTCGAAGTGCGGATCCCCTCGAATTCGCTACCCGGCTCCTTCTCGACGATGAAGCAGGTCACACGATCGTCGGGGGTGCGGGCGAGCAGCATGACCAGCGAAGCCCGTTCACCGTTCGTCACCCACATTTTCGTGCCGTTGATGATCCACTCGTCGCCGTCTTTGGTGGCTTTACAGCGAAGGGCGCCGGCATCGCTGCCGCTGTCCGGCTCCGAGAGGGAGAAGGCTGCCCGATATTGGCCGTCGACCATCTTGGGAAGGTGTTTATCGCGCTGTTCGGGCGTTCCGTACCGTTCGATCATGACCGAAGCGATCTTGTGGGTGTTGAGGATTCCCGAGAGGCTCATCCAACCGCGGCTGAGTTCTTCGATCAAACGGGCGTAGGTCTTCCCGCCGAGTCCGAGACCTCCGTACTCGTGAGGGATGGTCGCGCCGAAAAGACCGAACTCACACATCTGGTCGAACATCTCCTGAGGGAACTCATCGGCGTGTTCGAGTTCGCTCGCGCGCGGGACCACGTCACGGTCGATCCAAGTGGCGACCACCGAGACGAGCTCATCAGCAATCTCTTGGTCGGCCCTGTTGTTGTCGGCACGGTTTGAACTGGTCATGTCGGGCTGTCTCCTGTGAAACGATCGCGCGACACCAACCTAGAACAGTTCGCACTGTTCTAGGTTGGTCGAGCGTTGGGAGAATCAGGCTGCAGGAAGTTCCAGCACCCAGCCGATCAGGATCAGATGCGGGTTGGTCAGGCGTCGGCCATCCGCTTGGACCTTGCCCATGTTCAGCTCGTAGATCTCCGGCCAACGCGCACCGTTGCCTAGGTGTACGGCGGCAAGCCGCCACAGGCTGTCGCCACGCACGACGGTGACCGTGGTCGGTTCCGGCTCGGGCTCGGGCTCCGGCTCGGGCGTAACGGTGATGATGCGGTTGTCGCCGCCGACCGGATAATCGGCCGCAGTGATCTCACCGCCCAGGTCGACTGAGATGTAGTCGGCAAGCGCCTGCTGGTAGCTGACACCCAGCTTGGTGAACTCAAGGTCGGCGAGCGGATAGCAGTCTCCGCCACCGGCGAGGAAGTCGATGGTTGCCAACACCACCGGATCACCGGGCACCACAGTGCCGTCGGAGACGATGACGGTCCCGTCGTCGAGGACCACATCGCGCACTCTTGCCCCGGGGTCGCCGACGAGCGAGCAGTCACCCGCACGGTCCGTCTCACGGGCCGTGGCGGATGGATCATAGGACAAGGTGAACCCAGAGATCTGCGCGAACTGACCTCCAGCACCGGGGATCCGGTCGACCGCCTGCTCAAACAGCACATGGAAGGTGGTGCGCGGGACTTCGAGCACCACCACGAAGTTGCGGAACGGGGCGATGTCCCAGGTGTCGCCGGTGGTGATCTCACCGGCTGGGATCACCGCGTCGTTGCGGATTCCGCCGCCGTTCTGGATCGCAACATCGGGTGCTGCAATACCGAACGCGTCAGCGAGGTTGGTGCCAGTGGCTCGTAGAGCGTCGGCGTGCAGGTTGCCCTGGTTGGTGGACGTGGTGCGCACCATGGCACGGCGTCCGTCCAAGTCCACCTCGCTGGTGCCGATCACGTGGGCGTCGACTTCGGCCACCGCTTCCGCGAGGGGTTCGACCACGTTGGACTGCACGTCGGGATCGGGCGTCACGTCGAGGCTGACCCCCACGGAGCGGCCGGTTGTGTTGATGATGTTGCCGTCACCGTCGAAGGTCACACTGAGCGCACCGATACAGCGGTAGCCACCGGGCGCGGTGATCACCGGGACGTCGACACCGTCGGAGTCGGCAACAAGGGTCGGGTAGGCGCCGGCCGGCTCGTCATCAGGCATACAGGTGTCGCCGTCGTTGCGGAGCAGGTCGTCACCCCCGCCGGCGATGACCACGTCGACACCTGACAGAGAGGCAATGAGGGCGATCTCTTCATCAACGTCTTGGAGATGGCTGACCAGGATGATCTTGTTGACCCCTTGCTCGGTCAGCGACTCAGCCTCGGCCGACACTGCGGCCAACACGTCGGAGATCACGACATTGCGGGGCGAGGAGATGTTGGGGAGCAGAGGTGTGACGGCCCCGATCACGCCGATCTGCTGCCCTCCGGTCTCGATGATCGTGCTGGCGGCCAGGGTTCCGGCCTCTACCAGTGCTTGGAGTACGGGCTCGCCCGAGAAGTCGGCGTTGGCGGACAGGAACGGGATGGACGGCGTGAATCCCTCGATGAAGCGGGCCGTCACCTCGGGTCCCAGGTCGAAGTCATGGTTGCCCAGAGCCATGGCGTCGTACAGCCCGCTGAGCGCGATCGAGTCGTAGAGGGCACCCTCGCGAGCCAAGGAGACCCCGAGTTCCTGGGAGGCCAGGAAGTTGTCACCAGAAGTCAGCGTGATGACGCCGTTGCTCGTCGATCCCGCCGCCGTCTGCATCAACTTCATCTGAGCGGCGAAGCGGGCGACGCCCGGGAACCCGGCCTCGTCGTCAGGCAACAACTTCGACTCGCCGTCGTTGTTGTGCAAGATGGTGAGCGTGAAGGTCTCGGCGCTGATGGGTTGAGGCGTTTGCGCTCCCGCGGACAGGGTCAGCGATGCGAGCACCGCGGACACCATGGCCAGCACGGCCAACATCGCGATCGATTTCTTCGGGTTCTTGTTGGCCATCTCGCGGCCTCCTTACAGGATGACGGTTTAGTTGAGCGGATCGTATAGGCGCGTCGGCGCGCATTGGCAAGGCGGACTCAGCTACCGAAGCGCTCCTCAAGCAGTCGACCCAGCTCGGTCAGGTCGATTTTGCCGCTGTCCAGCCAGGGGAGCTCGCCGGGCGAATCGAACACCGCGATGTGACGCGGCACTTTGTAGCTCGACAACTCCTGTTTGACCCGGGCCTGAAGCTCGGTCGGTTCACAGGACTCACCGGGTCGTAATACAACCGCTGCAGCGACGTCTTGGCCGCGTTGGGCACTCGGCACGCCCATCACGTAGGAGTCCATGACCTCGTCCTGTTCCTCGAGAACGATCTCCACCTCGCGGGGCGTGATGTTCATTCCCGAAGACTTGATCTGGTCGCCCATACGACCTTTGAAATACAGGTGACCATCTGCATCGAGGTACCCCGCGTCGCCGGTGGGGAGCCAGCCGTCTGCGGTGAACACATCATGGGGATCGGTCTTCAACAAGCCGAGCATCAGCGAGTATCCCTTGATATGTATCTCGCCCATCTCTCCCAGCGGCAGCTCGGCTCCCGACACCGGATCAACGATGCGATGCTGCACACCCGGCACCGATCGGCCGAACGAACCCCGCTTGGTGGGAGGCAGTTCGCCGCCCATCACCTCGATGGAGTGCGGCCCCAGTGACTCGGTCATTCCCAAAGCGTTGGGTCGCATTTCGGGATCGTCGATGCGGATGTGTTCAGGCAACAACTCCTCGATGCTGCCCGAGCGTACCGAGGAGAGGTCTCGGTGCTGGGCGCTCGGGTGTTCAACAAGTGCTTTGGCCATGTGGGGCCAACCGACGACATGGTTCACTCGATGCCGCTCGATCAACTTCAGAGTCGCCTCCGGCTCGAACTGATGCTCGAAGATGATCGTGGTGCCCGCGTGCATGCTTGCGATCAACACATAGGTGATCCCGCCAACCCAGAACAGCGGCATCGGCGTGTACACCACCTCACCGGCCTGGCGATCGAGGAACTGCAGCAGGTTGTAGGGGTGGCCGATCACCCCCGCGTGCGAATGGACCACACCCTTCGGGTTGCCGGTGCTGCCGGAACTGTACATCACGATCATCGGATCGCTGGGAGCGACTGCGGATTCAGCTGCCAGCAGCTGAGCGTCGGATGTCTCTCGGGCAGACGCGATGAGATCGTCGACTCGGCCGGCCCACGAAGGGATCTGGTCTCCCCACATCCACACACAACGCAGCGCCGGATGGCTTTCGACATCTATTTCGCCCGCAGTCGCCTCGTCGAGTCCTTCCACGATCGATTCGAGCCGTTCGACATAGTTGTTGCCGAGATGGGAGTCGATGGTCAGCAGCACCTCGACATCGCTGTGTTCAAGCACCCAGTTCAGTTCGCGGGGCTTGTAGTAGGTGTTGAGCAACACCACCACCGCGCCGATTCGCGATGCCGCGAGCCAAGCAACGATCCAGTCGCCGCCGTTCGGTGCCAGTAGTCCGACATGGGTTCCGGCGCGAACCCCCGAGGCCAGCAACGCCTTGGCGAACTCCGTCGACTGTGCCTGGGCTTGCTCGAAGGTCAACGCGTCCTGCTCGATCACGCAGAGATCGCGGTCGCTCCAAGCGTCAGCCACCTGCTTGATGAACTCGCTAGCGGTCAGGCGATAGCCGGGTTGCTGGAAGTGGTGTTCGCCGAGGGCCACGGTTACCGGTCGGACAATTTGTATCGAACCGGCAGGTGCCTGGGTCCCACCACGAAGCTCGACGCCACGTAGTCTGCAGCGCCGGCAGGCTCCATCGATTCGAATCGCGAGGCCAGCTGCCCCAGCAAGGCCTTGATGCTGGCCCGCGCCAGATGGGCACCCAGACAGTAGTGCTCAGCCCAACCGAACCCGAGATGCCGGTTGGGGCTACGGCCGATGTCGAAGCGGTGCGGGTCCTCGAAGACAGTCACGTCGCGGCTGCCCGAAGCGTAGAAGAGCGCAAAGATGTCGCCCTCGGTGATGTCGCGGCCGTCGAATACAAGATCGCGGGTTGCGGTCCGCTTCATGTAGTTGACGGGTGCTGTGTAGCGGACCACCTCTTCGACGGCGCTCTTGAGCAGGCTCGGGTCCTCACGCAGGCGTTTCAACTCTTCGGGATATTCGAGGAATGCTTGGAACGCTCCGGTCAGTGAATGGCGCGTGGTGTCGTGCCCGGCGTTGAAGATGATCAGGTAGTAGCCGAGCGTTTCGATGTCTCCGAGAGGTTCGCCGTTTTCGAAAGTGGCGTTGGCCAGCATGCTGGCCAGATCGTCGCTGGGGTTGGCACGGCGGTCCTGAATGATGTTGTTGAACATGTTGAAGAAGTCCATCATCAGGTCGAAGCTGGCTTCGTGACGATCATCGCCCTGGCGTCGAAGCTCAGGGTCTTCGCTGGCGAGTAGTTGACTGGTCAACTCCAGCAACTGTTCCTCTTGATGCGGTTCGATCCCGAGAATTGTCGCCAAGACCCGCAGCGGGTGCTTCTGGGCGATGGTCTCCACGAAGTCCGCTTCGCCTTCGGGATCGAGACTGTCGATGACGTTGCGGGCGCTGGCCTCCACGATCTCATCGAGTCGTGCGATACCCCGAGGTGTGAAAAAAGAACTGGCCACCTTGCGAAATACACGATGGTCGGGCGGGTCCATCTCGATGATCGTCTTCATCTCGACCGGATAGCCTCGGGCCCGTCGCTCCAACTGTTCGTCGGTCAACACGACGATGCCGTTGCTGTTGCAGAAGTCTTCGGGGCGCGATGAGATCTCAACGATGTCGGCGTGACGGGTCACAGCCCAGAACGGCTCACGTTCTTCAGTCTCGAAATACTGCAATGGCTCTTTGCGAAGCTGCTCCCATTGCGCATGCGGTTGGCCGGACTCGCCGTAGCGAACCGGATAGATGAGATCGCGTCCGTCTATCGCCATGGTCGAAACGATAGATCAGGCGCGACCTGAACCGCCTAATTCTGCAGGTGGTCAAGTCTAGCGCGGAGGGCTATTTCCCGTGGTTGTCGAGGACTGCGAGGATCGAATCCTCGAAACCCCAATCGACGGCCTGAGTGCGGGCCAGACCGGCGTCGTGGTACCAACCGAGTGTGTGGTCGACCATCGACTCGAACGTATGTCGAGGCGCCCAGCCGATGTCGTTGCGGAGACGGTCGATTGAGAACACGGTGCTTGAGTTCCAGTGATGAATATTGGGCGCTAGGTGCTGCACCAGCTGTGCCAACTGGAAGCGCTGTGCGCCGCGAGACGCTCTGCCGCTGTTGGAGGGGGGATTGTCGGAGTGGGTGACAGTCGAGCGAGTCTGCAGGCCGACGCCCGCATTCGCCGCGACATCGACCATCTGCTCCCCGCTCCACAAAGCGTCCATGATCGAGTGCGGAATATGCCGCACATCTGCGGTCTTGCCGACAGCCGCGGCGATCATGGAGACGTAGTGGTTGCGCGTCACTGCGTTGTTGCCGGTGAGGTTGTAGCGGCGACCGAAAGTAACGCTGTTGCCCATCATCTGTTCGAGGGCTACAGCTTGATCGTCGACATGACCGAGCTGCAGCAGCGTCTGCCCGTCGCCGGGTACCAGCACCGGTCTGTGATCGAGAATGCGGCGGAACATGCGCTGCTCGCGGGCTGCGATCATGTTGTGCGGCCCGAAGACCATGGAGAACGCCACGCTGGTAGCCGGAAAGTCGTGCTCGTCGTGGGCTTTCCACAAGAGATCCTCGCACAGCAGTTTGTGCATGCCGTATTCGTTCTGGCGGTCACTGCGGTCGTCGGGATGCGTCTCAGCGATCGGCAGCACACCGGACGTGGCGTAGGTGACCGTCGACGAGGCGAAGATGTAATGGCCCAGGTGACCGGCGAGCAACTCAATCATGAGTTCAACGTCTTGGGGGTGGTAGGCGGTGATGTCACAGACCACGTCCCATTCGGTTCGGGCAAGAACAGCCCGCACAGTTTCGGGTTGGCTGCGGTCAGCGACGAGACGGCCCACCGAATCCGGTATCTCGGCCTCACTGCGCCCACGGTTCAACACGGTCACCTCATGGCCCTGGCGCACAAGCTCGTGTACCAGCGCCAAACCGTTGAAGTTTGTCCCACCCATGACCAGAACTTTCACGCCCGACAGCGTAGACACCCGGTGGACATGCACTCCATTTCGGAACTACGAGACCCGAGAATTTGGAGGGTCCGCGTGTCTGAGCCTAAATAGGGATCACGCGAACAACCGAGTCAAGGGAAACCACAGTGGAGTATCTGATCGATCAGCGAAAGAACTGGGCAATGGCCGAGCAACGACTAGCCGATGAGTCCGACCCCCGGCGTCGGCAGGTTCTCGCCACGATTGTCGAGCACGCCAAAGCAGAGTCGTTGCCTGACTATGAGCGCTTGATGGCGACGGTCTCGCCGCGTGCGCACTATCGCTTCTTCGGCGACGACGTAACCGATGTGGTCGGCAAGGACGGGGTCGGCGCGTTCTACGCAGAGTTGGTGGAAACCGGCCGCAACCATGTGGAGCACGCCGTTGACCGCATGGTGGTGGATCGAGACGCCATCACCACGGAAGGCCCCATGCGGATGGCCTACCCGGGAGCTTTCCTTGCCGACGCCGGCATCGAAGTGCCCGATGTCGACAGGATGTACCTGTTTCAGACGCGGATGATGATTGTCTGGGGCTTCGACGAGGACGGCTTGGTGCAGTGCGAGGACAGCTACAACGCCGGCGACGGCTGGGCCGGCATCGCCACCCGGCCCATTGAGCCCGAGCAGATTCGCCCGGTTACGCTGGCTGATCTGTGACTTCCTACGGCGAGAGCGAAGCGCCCCTCGATGATCTGTTTCTCCCCGATCCACCTCCCGCGGAAGTGCGCTACACGATCGTGTCTGTGGACGACCATGTCGTCGAACCACCGCATCTCTTTGAAACCTATATGCAACCGGGCCTGCGTGATCGCGGGCCGCAACTGATCGAAACCGAACAGGGCCATCAAGTCTGGGAGTTCGACGGTTCGGTTTACGTGCAGATGGGCATGAACGCGGTGGCCGGTCGGCGTCCCGAGACAGTGAAGCTCGAGCCTTTCCGCTTCGAGCAGATGCGACCAGGTTGTTACGAGATCGAAGCGCGTGTGCGGGACATGGACCTCGGAGGGATCTGGGCGATGCTCAACTTCCCGAGCCAAATCACCGGTTTCTGCGGCTCGGTGTTCGCCGGGGCCAGCGATCCCGCCGTAGGTATCGATGCCGTGAGGGCCTGGAACGACTGGCTCTTCACCGAATGGTACGAGCCCTACCCGCAGCGGGTCATCCCCGGCGGGATCACCTACCTCGGCTCGTCGGAAGGTGCCGTTGCCGAGATCCACCGCAACGCTGCTCGGGGATTCGTCTCGGTGACGATGCCCGAGCGCCCGCATGCCATTGGGTTGCCCAGCCTTTGGGATCGGGACTTCTGGGATCCGATCATTCAGGCTTGCGTCGACACCGACACCGTGATCTCTCTGCACGTCGGCAGTTCCGGCATGTACCCCATGCCCGAAGGGTCGCCGATGCTTCAGCTTGGTGCCACGATGTTCGGGCAGCTTTCTCTGGCGTCGTGCGCCGAATGGCTGTGGTCGGAGTATCCGCTGCGTCAACCGCGATTGAAGATCGCCATGAGCGAGGGCGGGATCGGTTGGGTGCCGATGCTGATCGACCGCCTTGACAACCTCGTTGACCGGTCAGGCTACGGCAAAGGCTGGGCCGAGCGACCCGCTGATGTGTTGCGCCGCAACTTCTGGTTCTGCACGATCGACGACCCCTCGACCATCCGCTGTCGCGACGTGATCGGCGTCGAGAACATATGCCTCGAAACCGACTATCCCCATGGCGACTCGACGTGGCCCGACACCCAAAAGGTGATCGCAGACCTGTGGGGAGACCTACCCGCGGCTGAACTGCGCATGATGTGCAGCCAGAATGCCGCCGCCCTCTACCGTCACCCGCTGCCCGAGCCGGTGCTCCCTGTCGGCTGAGGCGTTGCAGACCAGGACCGCATGATGGAAGCCGAAGAGATGATCGGCCGCGTTGCTGTGACACGATCGGCGACGAGGTCCCGGTGACGACGGGGTCCCGGTGACGGCTAGGTCCCGGGTCGTGCTGCTGGTGCTGATGGGAACGCTGACAGCGCTGTCTGTCGGGTGCTTGAGCGACCGACAGGAAGACGCTCCGCAGGTCTTGGAGCCTTCTGAATCCTCGGACCCGCTCGACCTGGAGAGGATTGTGCGATCGACAGTCACACACGGTCTGCCAGCGGCCGTGCTAGTCGTCGAGAACGCATCGGGCAGCATCGTCGATTCCGTGATCGTCGGCGAACCCGAATGGTCGCCTTTGAACGGTGGTACCAGATCGGCTGGCTCGGTGATGAAGGTGCTGGTTCTGGCAGCAGCAATCGAGACGGGCACAAGTCCCGGCGAGACTCTCGATGTGCCGCGGTGCTTCGTGTTGCAAGAACAAACGACCTGTGCCCCGGCCGCTGGAAGGTACACGGTCGCGGAAGCGACCACTTCGTCGATCAATCCCGCGTTCGTCCTGTTGTATGGCAGGGTGCCCCGTGGGATGGTTGTGGAGCACGGGGCGTTGTTCGATATGGACTTGGAGGACACGCCGACAGTGATTCTGGGAGTTCACCCGGTGTCGATGGAATCGATCGCGGCGCTCTTCGTTGCGATCGCCAACGACGGTGTGACGAAAACAATCACCGACCAGGACGGGTTGTCCGTTGTCCCCGCCAACGGAAGATACGTGTCGCGCGAGACAGCCGGTACGTTGCGTTCACTGTTGCGCAGTGTGGTCACCGAAGGCACGGGCGTAGCGGCCGACGGACCCGACGAGCCGTACGGGAAAACCGGCACGGCAAAGACTCTTGCCGCTTCCGGTCAGACCGACGCCTGGTTCGCCGGCAGCACCGAGACCCACACCATTGTCGTATGGGTTGGACCGCTGCCTCTTGAAGAACTGTCGGCGGACGAGACTCCCAGATTCGTGCCTGTTGTCTCGGGCGGCGGATGGCCTGCGGAGATCTTCCGGTCGGTGGCAGACGGAATCAAGGCTTCGGTTTCGTCGTGAGCCGCAATATTCGTGCCACCGAGGACAGGCTTGGTTGGGTCGCGACCTCGGGGTTGGGGTTGGTCCTCATCGGCGGCGCCGTGGTGTTCGACCCGCAGGGGTACAACGGTTACCTGGCGAGCAAGGTGTTCGTCGCGGGAATCGGTCTGTTGTTGTGCCTGGTAGTGGTCAGCCGTGGGCCGGGCCTGGTCGTCCCCGTCGGGATCCCTCTCGCGTTCGGTTTTGCTCTCGGCGGTTTCTCGGTAGCTGCAACTGTCTTCAGCGATTCCGTGTGGCGATCGGTTCTCGGAGCGACGCAGCGTCAATCAGGAATGCTGGCCTGGCTCGGGTTCGCGGTGGCCTTTGTTGTGGGGCTGTCGTTGCTGCGGCGCTATGGAGACTCCGTTTTCGAACCGCTCATGAAGGCGGCGGCCATTGCGGTGATCGTCGTCTCGGTGATCGGCTTGGCCGAGCTTGCCGGATGGGAGATAGACCCTGACTTGATCGAGTTCCGTGGTCGGGTGCGCTCGACGTTCGGGAACCCTACGGCGCTCTCAGGATTCCTGCTTCTCGTCACCCCGATCGCGGCGGTTGCTGCTACTAGACAGGACAGGTGGCGCTGGCTCGGCTGGTTCGCTCTGGCCGGCTCTCTGGTCAACATCGCGGCCGCACAGACCCGAGCGGTCTGGCTGGCGGGCGCCGTTCTGGCGATAGTTGTGGTGCTGGTTCGTCTGCGTGGCCGTGCGCGCTCGCTGTTGATTGCGCTTGTGCTCTGTGGTCTGGCCGGAACTGCGTTCACCGGCCGTTGGCAGCAGGTCGGCGCTGATTTCGGTGAGCGACTGTCGATCTGGCGCGTGGGCGTCTCGGTGTTAGCGGACAACCCCCTGGTCGGGGTTGGACCAGAGATGTTCCTGGTCGGCTTCGAAGAGCACGTGAGCGATGAGACAGCCCGCGAGCTCGGCGGTGGAACCGCGGTTGACAGAGTCCACAACGGGATCTTGGACTTTGCCGTTTCGTATGGCGCCGTCGCCGGTGCTCTCTATGTGCTTGTGCTGGTAGTCGCGGGCTGGCTGGCAATGCGCGCGATCCGCAGCGGTGACTTCTTTCGGTTGGCGCTGGGTTGCGGTGTTGTCGCTTACATGTTGCAACAGCAGGCTTTCTTCGTCCATCCGACCTCCGACATCGTCTGGTGGTTGCTGATCGGCGTTCTGGTGGCTGACTCGGGTATCGTCGTGAGCAGCTTGCCGCGTCCGGCCAACGTGGTTGTGAGTGGTCTCGGTGTCGCTGTTGTGGCGGCACTCATCGTCAATGCCGGATCTGTTGTGCGCAATGACCGGCTGTATGCGGATTCATTTGCTGCGCAGTCGCATTCTGAAGCATTCAATCCGCTGGAGACCGCAGCGGGGCACCGACCCTTCGACGATCTGAGTTACCGCTTGATGGGCCATCTGTTGGCACAAACGCCAGACATCTCTCTGGTTCACTACGGCATCGGGCGCCTTCGCGAGGGAACCGAGCAGAACCCTGGCAATGGACTTGTGGCTCGGTCGCTTTCCGATGCTCTGCTGCAGGGCTACAGATTGACAGGCGACGGCTCCTTCGCGTCCGATTCGGTTGTGAATCTGTCGTTGCTGATCGAGACGCAGCCTGCCAACGGAAACTCGTTCTTGAAGCGGGGGACTGCGCTGTACTACCTCGGAGACGTCGACGCGGCCCGGTCGGATTGGGAGCGTGCCGCGTTCTTGATGCCCGACAATCCCGATCCGCGGAACAACCTCGCCGTCATCAACGAACAGTGATGCCGATCGGCGTCAGGGTGCTGTGGACGGCGCGCGACTGCTCAGGTTTGCAGCGAATTTGCGGGGGGGGGG
>VXYK01000048.1 GCA_009845995.1 Acidimicrobiaceae bacterium
GACCCCTAATCAGGGACCCTCAACCACCCCGCCCCCACGTTTTCGCGAAGGCTCTACTATTTCTTCCTGCGTGGGTGCTGCCTTGTGTTCCCTGTCTGCTACAGCCCGGCGCGACAGGCACCCTTGGAGCCAGCCGGATAACAGACTTGAAGTCAAGGCTATTCCACGACACTGTCGCACCTCAGTTCTAGAATGGAGCTATGAGTACAGTCAACCTGGGATCGGTCAGCGTCAACGTCGGTCCTCCTGCATACGATGGCGCTCAATGCGACATGCGCGGATGCACGTCGAAGGCCGACATGCAGCTCGTATTCCGAGCACGCCGGAAGCACACCTGTGAGAAGCACAAAGAAGGCATGTGCCACGAACTGGTTCGGCCAGAAGCAGAAAAGCGAGCAGCTCAATACGCGACGAAAGAAGTGGAGAAGATGCTCGACAAGACGTTCGGCCGTAGCCGCACGATCAACGTCAAGTTCTAGCCCTGTCCCCACAGCACGGGGAGTGGCGATGGAGGCCTAGACGGCAGACCTAGATCTTTGGTATCGGTCGAGGAAGCATGAACAAGATCGAGCAAATTCAGCGGTCGAAGACTCTTGCCTCCGTTAGTGAAACCCGGTGGTCGGTCAGATGGCGACTCGCCACGGCGGTCAGAGGGCGCCGACCGACTCCAGTGCAGCAAAATCTTCGAAATCGAACAGCGACAGCCCATCCCGACCCTCGTCCCACTGCTCCAAACGTTGGTCGGCTGCTCGGGAGATCGCTGCAACATTCAGATGCTGGCCGACATCGTCGAGAGCAGTTTGAGCGCCTTTTTCGACTCCGGCACGTTCGCGGCGAAGAATCGCAGCTAGATCAATCCGCTGGAGAAGCTTCTTGGTCACCGGTCGCTTGGCGTCAGCGAACAGCAAAGACTTGAGGAGCAGAGTCGCGGCATCACTGTTCAGCACACTGAGAAGGATGGCCGCCTCCGCCGCTGACTCGCACGGCAGGAAGTACGACGTGTCATCGAATAGTACGGGCCGGCCGGCTTGGGGACCTACCAGCCGAAATCTAGGGGCCTTGTGAAGGCCCGAGACCGCGACCTTCCATGGCGCGAATGTGTAGGGCCCGATCCCGAACATTGAGAAGGCTGCTCGGTTTCGGTAGATCGACGACTTGCGGGCAGCGAATCGCTCCGCGTGAATCTGCAAGTAGCTCCATAGCTTGGGGGATGTGTGTCGGAGGCTCTTGGTCTCATCTGTGAGCGAACGCTGAGTCACAATCACGCAGCGTTCGGGGGCTCGACCGGCATTCACATCTGCGCCTTTGAGGAGTGGATACACCCAGTCGTGTTCGACCTCGACAGCCTCGCCGAGCGCGTTGTGGAGCTTGCCGCTCTCGTCAGTGTGAAGCTCCATGACAGCTGCCAAGTCGTGCTTGACGCCTTGCCGCCACTCGACTGGTGAGGACCCGTCATACTTCCGAGACGTCGCGTGAACATCCACATCCGCAACAAGCGCCCCGTCCACCAATCCCATGGTGCTCATCGAACGGCTTGCATCTAGTGACTCGAAGACCTGGCATCGGTAGTTGTGACTAGAACCATCGAGCCGAACAGCAAAAAAGCAGGCGTCGACCGCTACCCCGAACGCCTTTTTTGCGTCAATGCGCCACAGGAACGAATCAGCCACGTGTAGATCCAGGTGGGCTGCTAACGTCAGAACTCGACGCGCGACGGAAGTCTTGCAAAGGAGCGCGACCGTCGGCTCCTCCCGACGCAGTTCAGTGAGCAGCCGCATCCAGATGTACTCGGCAACGTCGAAATTCGACTCACCAGTAAGCGCATCGATCCCACGCACGGAGCGCAGGTTCGCGCGGTCGGGAACCTGGGTTGAACGCATCGCTCCAAGGTCGGACAACGTCACCCATGGCGGATTCCCGAGGACTAGAAGTGGCCCATCCGTCTCCCACTGGAGCTTGCCCAAGTCGTACCGGAACATATCGCCCACTTCAACTCGCCACGCAACGTCTTTGGTGACCGAGTCTTTGAGAAGGCGGCGCGCGACATCGGCGTGCGCGGGTTGTATCTCTACTCCTAGCATTTCGATGGACGACTTGAGGACCGAGGCCGCGGCGAGCATGAAGCTCCCCTCGCCACATGTCGGTTCCAGCACCCGGCGCGTTCCACACTGGATCGTCGACAGGACCCGAGCGCAGTCGATTGCAAGCTCCGGGGGCGTCTGGAAGTCGCCGAGTTCCTTACGAGACAAGGTCTTGGACACCATCCACCCCTCCCGCGTTCGTGATTGCGTGGCCATACTGAAGCCTCCACTGAAGGGCATTGCTAATTGTGATGTAGCCCTGTGTCGGGGGGTCTTTGAGAACTCGCTCGGCCAAGGCCATGCGGCCGATTTCATCGAGCGGCAGATTTCGGTCCTCCATGAAGGCAACAAGGTCATCGATATTTCCGCCCCGATCGAGGATTTCGCGGATTCCCCTTGTCGTCTGGAAATCGCCAGTCCTTGACTGGTCGATGAACAGCACGTGGCGAACATCGATAGATGCGGACTGAGTCTCATTAGTGTCGGTCTTCTCGTACACGAACACGAGTAAGCCGTAACCCAGCCCAAAGACCTTCTGCGATGCGTCGCGGAACGGGCACGATGACTGTGGCTGTTTGACGAATGTCGCCTTAAGGTCAACCTCCAGTTCCGAGAAGTCGATTCCGCGAGCTGCGTTGCCAGGTTCATACGCGTACCGATCTGAGAGGAACTCGTTGAAGCTCGCCTCGACCCAAGTACCCAGCGCCTTGCCGTCTGTTATGCCGAATAGCTCGGGGATCGGTGTGCCGCGAAGTCCTTCCGCGAACTCGGCAGCCGCGGCCTTCAAGCCGTCCAGGTCGAGTGGAACTGACATCACCCCACCGTAACGCGGCCGTGTGACGCCGGGTACGACCCGACTACCGTTACCAGTTGGAGTTCACTCTCCTCGGTGAAGCGGTCGGCGCATTTCTCGGGCTCGATCACTTCGGCAGAACGAAGACTGTATCACGCATCTCCGGTTGGCTTGTTTGGATGGGCTCGGTCTGTGGCTCATCGCTTCGGTCAACGCGGTCGACTACTGATGACCGGCGACACAGCTTCGCTACTCCGCAACAATTGGTTCCAGATTCGCCAGCCGAGGATCATCTCGAAGCACACACGGGAGTGTGGGTCGTCAGCGCGACGACTTCGGGAGCCACTCGCGTCCTTCGTCCGTAGCCTCTTTCTGTCCAACCAGCACGCGAGACCCCGGAGAATATGACGGGCCGCTGAATCTGCTGGCTTCAGATGTCAGGTGCCTTCTGCGCTATAGCATTCCGGTCGAGACGTTAGTTTGAACGTAGCACAAAGTGCATGAGGGGGACCACGAGTGACCGACGCCGTGACAAACATTGGAATGTTTGCACGGGTGGTCGGAGTCAGCAAGGACGGTAACCGAGTGTTCTTTGACCTCCGCAACGGCAATAGCGGTTGGTTCGACCAAGATGGGCACGACTTCAACATCGGCGATGTGCTTCTGATCTCGGGTGAAGGTCCCGGTCAACACGCCGACCGGGTCGATGCCGGCGTGTGGCCCGACGATCTATGGGTCGGTGTCGTCAAGATAAAACTCGACGACGTAACGGTTATCGAGGCAAGCGGTCGGTATCGGAAGGTCCCAACTCGAGAGGATGTTGCCTATCGCGTCGGAAACACTGTCGACGCGGGGGAGGTCCAGGGGGTCGTCCGCGTTCTCTCGGAAGAACCCATCAAGTACATCGATCCGCCGAAGATCGATGAGGAAGTCATAAAGCGATTTCGAACCGAAATTAAGTCCGAACACAAACTTACTTTCAACGACTTTGGCGGACTCGGTCCGGTAGTCAAGCGCGCACGCGAGCTGATCGAGCTACCGCTTAAGCGACATGAAGAGTTGAACAGGATCGGTGCACGGGCGATAAAGGGCGTTCTATTTTCTGGTCCCCCGGGCACCGGCAAGACGATGTTGGCTCGGATCATCTTCGCAGCCAACGCTGACGCGTCGTTCTTTGAGATCTCAGGACCCGAGATCTTCAGCAAGTGGTACGGGCAAAGCGAAGAACTTCTGAGACGAATTTTTGATGCAGCGTCGAAAGAAGACCGGGCCATCATCTTCTTCGACGAGATTGACAGCGTGGCGGCTCAACGCGACGACGCCCACGAAGCGAGCCGACGCGTGGTGGCCCAGTTGCTCACCCTGATGGATGGTTTCGACTCAACGAGCAACGTCGTGGTGATCGCGGCGACCAACCGGCCACAGGACTTGGATGTCGCCCTGCGCCGACCTGGGCGGTTGGACTGGGAGATCAATTTCCCCCTGCCGAGCCCAGAGGATCGGTTGGATATCCTTATGAAGACCGCTCGGAACTTGCAGACGCTGAATCCGCTGCCGCACAAGTTGGTGGCCACCAAGTCCGATGGCTGGTCATCGGCAGAGTTGGCAGCGATCTGGACCGAGGCATCGCTACTCGCCGTCGCGGACGACCGGAGCACTATCTTCGTTGAGGACTACCTCGGTGGATTCGAGCGTGTTGAGCAGCAACGCGGGCGCATCGGACATCGGTTCCCGAAGGCCGGAACCGCCGCATGAGTCCCTTCAAGCGCTTCCAAAACTGGCGTCACCGGCGAAGCCACGAGCGAGTCGCAAGGAAACAGCCCGGAGCCTTCCGGGAGTTTGTTGTATCTCGACGAGGTATCCGTCTATAGCCTGCTCGCTTCCCGTAAGGGGGCTATCGCAACCGAGTTCACCGAGAGTCAGACAGCCTCACTCAACAGCGAAGTCGGTGGCTCATTGGGCGGTGGTTTCGGTGTGACCAAAGCAGAAGTCAGGTCACGGATCGAATCCGCCCAATCGCGGACCTCACAGGTGCTCCGCAAGGCGATCATCCAGACTAGCTTCAAGGAACTCCATGACCTCGAACGACCAGGACTCCGGCTGGCATGCGCACGCAACAACTCCAGAACTCCCGAAACAAATAGTCGCGCCGACCTTGAGCGGCACCTCAATCAACACCTTTCCACAGGCCACATCATCGATCCGCGAACACTCGGGCGTGGAGACCTAATCGAGGTCGAGGTCGTTCTTGAGGCAGACCCCATTTTCCGTGTCAGCACCATCATCACCACCATCCGCGAAATCCTCGAAGAGAATATGCAGTTGTTCAGCGGTGAGAATGTCGACCAATTGGCAGAGATGCGATCGATCGGACGGTTACTCGAGAGCCTTCTTGCCGACCTTGTTCCGATTCGTGGGACCCTCGTCAACTACAGGGTCGTTGAGTTCGGTGGCAGCGAGTACCTAGTCCACCGCGACCTTGCCGATCCGTTTGGTGTAGGGGGAGACCTAGCTCTTAGCCTGGATCCACCGGTGCGGGTTGGGTGTGGTGGGTGTGGCGCGTTCA
>VXYK01000009.1 GCA_009845995.1 Acidimicrobiaceae bacterium
CACCCTGTCAAGGACCAACAAGCCTAGCAACTTTCGTATATAATCCCCATAAAATCGCTAGGCCAGAACTACCTCGGCGGTGTGGCGAGCCTGGCTCAGGACGATACAGGGGGACCCCTCGGAGTGGTTGGCAATGAGAGGTGTCTCGTTGGCAGTCGCCCTTTGGTAGTGCTCGGCGAGGTCGCCGAACCGATCCATGTCGACACCCCCAGCCGCGGCTACCTCCGCTATAACAGCCATGACACGAGCGGTCAGCCGCTCGGTGTCGCCTGAGTTTTCTATGTAGAAGTCGATTTCGATTTCGCCGTTAGAGGCTTGACCCCACAAACTCGGATCGACCAACCCGTCAATTCCGTAGAGTTTGTCAGCCATCCGCTCGAACGCAGTTGAGAACTCCTTGCTCGTCAGCCTTCGCTCAACACCGTCATCGACAGCGGCGAGAGTTGCCTTGTAGCTCACCTCAAGATGAGTGCCTTCCACTTTCATCCCTCCCCGCGCCATCCGCTGCATCGCTCGAATCGCTTGCGCGTGTTCACCAGAGTACGTGAGCTTGACGGCGTTAGCACGATAGAAAGTGAACACTCACAGGATTCTGAGCACAGAGCCCGGAAGTAGCCCTTGCCCCGTTTGACACGCCAACCTTGCTTTTCGGCGGCGCGCAAGAGCGCTTCAAAGTCCTTTGCTGGATGCCGAGATCGTCTCTGGGACTGCGCCGCCACTGAGCGAAAGGTTATCAAACAATCTAAAATGATATTCAGATATCCGCGGGTAGAAGCCGGGTAATGGGTAGTTGGAGCGTTCAGAGACTGGACAATTGGGGTGGATCATGGGGGACACCTACACCCGCCACGGACTGTCCGGACCGCACCCTGAACCACGGCAGTTGTGAACCTGTCCCGCTGGGCTGGAAGGTGACCGGTCGGCTGAACCCCGGTTAAACGAGCTCGCGGTAGGCGTCCAGGGTCTGTTGGTTGAAAGCGACCAACCGAACTTCTGTCACCTTGGTGGGTGTGGAACGAATTGTGTCGACAGCGACGGCTGCCGCTGCGGTGATCGGGTAGCCGTACACGCCCGTGGAAATCGCCGGAAAAGCAATGGACACAGCGCTCACCTCATCGGCACGGGCCAACGACTCTCGGTAGCAGGAAGCGAGAAGTTCTGGCTCGCCGGAGGTACCGCCGTGCCACACCGGACCGACCGTGTGAATCACCCAGCGGGCCGTGAGCTTGAACCCGGGCGTGATCTTGGCCTGCCCGGTCTCGCAGCCTCCGAGCGTTCGGCAGTGTTCTACGAGTTCTGGACCCGCTGCTCGATGGATCGCTCCGTCGACGCCGCCGCCCCCGAGAAGAGATGAGTTGGCCGCATTGACGATGGCGTCGACATCTTCGGCGGTAATGTCGCCGATCCGCAGTTCCAGGTTCGGAACCGAGTTGCGCTCTGACTTCATGGGTTGAATCTAGATGCGGGTGTCGGGGCGTTCGTAGCTGGCGCCGGGACCGGAGTAGCTGAGCCCGTAGCCGGGTGGGTTCTGCCACACTAGATCGGGCGGCGAGGCGACAGCCGATTTCCACCAGGCAATCAGCCGGTCCTCGTTCTCGTAGTCGAACGGATCCTCGAGAATTCGTTCGACTAGGCCGCCCGGCGGATGCGGGTTCTCGGCCAGCCAGCGTGCAGTGCGAGCTACGGCTTCGCGGGCGCCAACCACATCTCGGTAGCCGAGCACGTGGCGCAGGGCGCTGATGTCGAACACTCGATGGTGAGTTGAAGGTCCCATCATCAACGGCCTGGCCGGAACCGCGAGCTCGGCCGGCATCGAAACGATCTCCAGCTCGGCCCGTAAAGCAGCGGCGCAGATTTCTACCATTTGTCGAACGGTGAGGGCCTCCTCATCAGCTGCGTGGAAGATCCGACCAGCGGCGAGGTCCGGCTGATCCACGGCCAGGTGGATCGCATGCGCGAGGTTGTCGACGTAACCGAAGCTATGGGCCGATTGTCCGCCGTCGGCCAGCACGATCTGGCGGCGTCCGTCCAAGATTCGCCTCACGACGCACCATTGTTGGGGAACGAGTTGGCGAGGTCCGTACACGTAGGGATATCGGAAATGCGTGGCGCTCGGGTGGCACTCGAACACGTACTGTTCTGTCCGGGCGACCCGATAGGACTTGCCGTCTTCGTCTTCGCTGCTTGTCGGGGCGTCTTCGGGTGTCGGCAACGGCAGTCCCGGCGGGTCGAACGCCTGCGGATCGAAGTAACCCCGCAGTGCCGGTCCGCCCCCGACAGAGATGAAATGCCCGACACGTCCTTTGAGCACTTCAGCGATAGTCCGCAAGCGCCCGTAGGTGATGACCGCAACGTCCCAGTCCTGGGTTCCGATAGCAACGCTCAGCGAGTCGTGGTCTCGTACGTCGCAATGGATATGCGGCAGATGCAGCACCTCGTCGACTTCGTGACTGCCGGTGTGGCAGATGGTGACGTCGTGGCCTCGGGCTTCGAGCCCCGCCACTATCGGTGGCCCGGTCGGACCGGTACCGCCCACAACCAGCGCCTTGGTCATCGCAATTTTCCAGTTCAGGCGGGCATCACGTTGCCGCCGTCGACGCAGATGACCTGACCGTTGACCATGGCACTGTCGTCGCTGGCCAAGAACAGCACGGGACCGCACATGTCTTCGGCTTGGGAGTTGCGCTTGGCCGCGGACATGTCCGCGAAGATCTGGTCGAAGCCCTGCGGCACCTGCTTGTCGGTCGCCGGTGTCATAACCAGGCCGGGGGCGATGGTGTTGGCAGTCACGCCGTATTTGCCCAACTCTCCGGCGAGCTGTCGGGTCAGGCCCAGCACCGCGAACTTCGTTTGCTGATACGCATAAGCACCCAGCGACCAGGTCTGGGGATCTCCGGGCGGACCCAGGGCGCCCAGAGGCAGGTACCCGGCGATTGAACCGATGTTGATGATCCTCCCTCGGCCCTTCTGAACCATCGCGGGAGCGAACGCCCGAGCCATCAACCATTGCCCGATCACGTTGACGTCGTAGACGTGGCGCAGGTAGGCAACAGAGTTGTCCGAGATGTCCAGCTCTCCGTAGAGCGCGGCGTTGTTGACCAACACGTCGACAGTACCGAAAGCGTCGAGCACGGCGTCGCGGCAAGCATCTACCGAAGCCTCGTCGCTGATGTCGGCAGCCACGAAGATGGCCGCGTCACCGAGCGATTCTGCGACCCGGGTTCCCTGCTCACGGCCGATGTCCACGACGGCTACTTTGGCGCCTTCTGCGACGAAGCGACGGCAGTAGGCCTCGCCGATACCGCCACCACCCCCGGTGATGACAGCCACATGTCCGGCGAGTCTGCCGGTCATGCCGACTCCGTGTCGTACTGCTCGCGCAACACCCTCTTGAGCACCTTTCCGGTGGGGTTGCGGGGGATGACGTCGGTGAACTCAACGGCCTTGGGCATCTTGAAGCGTGCCAGCTTGCCGTCGCAATGGGCGATCACATCGGTGGCTGTGACGTCCTCGCTTGCGCGGACGATCACTGCCAGTGGCGACTCACCCCACTTCTCGCTGGCAATCCCGATGACCGCGGCGTCGGCGACTCCTTCCATAGCCATCAACACGTTCTCGATCTCCGCGGGGTATACGTTCTCGCCACCGGAGATGATCATGTCTTTGATCCGGTCCTGAATGTAGATGAACCCGTCGGCGTCCATGATCGCGACGTCGCCGGTGCGCAACCAGCCCTCCACGATTGTTTCGGCGGTGGCTTCGGGCCGGTTCCAGTAGCCGAGCATCACATGGGGACCGGAGATGATGACCTCCCCAGGTTCGTCGGGACCGCAGTCTTCGCCCTGTTCGTTGACGACCCGTACTTCGGTGTGGAAGAACGCCTTGCCGGTGGACCCCGCCCGTGTCATCGCGTCGTCGGGAGAGATCAAACAGCCGGGTCCGCAGGTCTCGGTGAGACCGTAGACCTGGTGGATCTCGATGCCCATGGCCTCGTAGGCCTTGATCAGCGGCACCGGCACTGGAGCTGCTCCGCTCATCACCCATCTCAGACGGGAGATGTCGTGGGCCTCCTTGTTGAATGTCGACAACATGAAGTTGAGCATCGCGGGCACCGCCAGGGTGACGGTGATTGCCTCCTCGGCGAACACTTCCCAGATCTTCACGGGGTGGAATTCGCTCATAATCACTCCGGTTCCGCCCTTGTGAATGATGCTGAGCATCGGGTTGAGGGCGCCCACGTGGAACAGCGGCAGGCAGATTAGGTACCGGTCGTCGTAGCGGGTGTCGGCGGTGGTGTTGCCCGTGATGACCGACCACATTGCGGTCAGGTGCGAGTGCATCACGCCCTTGGGCAGTCCGGTCGTGCCGGACGTGTACATGATGAACAGGAGGTCGTCGTCGCTCGAAGTGATTTCCGGTTCGTCTGTTGAGGCTTGCGCTAGGAGGTCTTCATAGCCGGCCGCGAAATCGGGGCGATCTGCGGGGTCGCCGACATGCACCCAGGTGGTGACAGCGGTTGCCTGTGAGCCGCGGGAGTGCAGTTCGCTCACAACTTCGTTGAACGCCGTGCCGAAGACCAGTGTGGTGGCGCCCGAATCGCTCAGGATGAAGGAGAGCTCATCGGCTACGAGGCGCCAGTTGAGGGCCACGATCACTCCACCGGCTTTCGCCGCGCCGAAGAAGACCTCGACGAACTCGCTGCCGTTCATCAACAGGGTTGCCACACGGTCGCTCTGCTCGAGACCGTTTTCTCGCATGCTGTTGGCCACTTGATTGCAGCGATCGTTCAGCTGTGCGTAGGTCTGGCGTTGACCGCTGGTGACATCAACGATGGCTTCGGTTGTGGGGTTCAGCAGAGCGCGTTTTGTAACGAACAATCCGATGTTGTTTTTCATAATGAACTTGTTCCCTGTTCTCAGTTGCAGCAGATGGAGGTGAACCAATGGCCGCTACAGCATATGTTGAACCGGCTGGTGCTGGGTTGGGGTGCGGTGATTGTTTGGTGCGGGTCAGCCGTTCCGTCGGCTGCTGCGGGTTTGTAGTCGGTGGTTGTTTGGTGCGGGTCAGCCGTTCCGTCGGCTGCTGCGGGTTTGTAGTCGGTGGTTGTTTGGTGCGGGTCAGCCGTTCCGTCGGCTGCGATAGTTGTGGCAGTATGAATGACAGATGTATCGTGATCGGTCTATGACCCGTACAACCTCTGAGGCTCCGGCTGCGCCCGGCGACAACACCGACGGTCGACGAGCCCGCCGCGACCGCAACCGAGAACGGGTTGTCGACGCGATGTTGGAGTTGTACCGAGAAGGCGATCTGCGGCCCTCGGTCAATACCTTGGCCGAACGCTCCGGTGTGTCACACCGCAGCGTCTTTCGCTACTTCGATGACCTCGGCGAGTTGTGCCGAGTCGCTGTTGAACGCCAGTTCGTCGCCGTATTCGATCTCTGGGTGGTGCCAGACACCGGTATCGGACCGCTTGATGAGCGGGTGGAACGGCTCGTTGAACAACGGCTCACGCTCTACGACGCAGCGGCGTCGGTGTGGCGCGTCGGACAGACACGCGCCCCTTTCGAGCCGGTCCTGGCACGAAACCTTGAACGGACAGCGGCGATCAACGTTGAACAGATGAAGCGACATTTCGCGACCGAGCTGGACGGTCTCGACCCGGACCGCGCGGAAATGTTGGCGGAGGCCCTGGCCGCGATGTGTTCACTCGACGCCATCGACCTGCTTCGTCATGTCCGGGAATTGGACCGGCCGACCACCGCAAAGATCCTCTCGTCGATGCTGTCCGCGGTTCTAGCGAAGGTGTGAGCAGTGGTTGAGGTCACCAACGAAACGAATGTCGCGGCCCCCGTCGAGGCGGTCTGGGCGGTGTTGGCAGACTTCGACCGGCTCGCTGGTTGGGCACAAGAGATTGATCACAGTTGTCAGTTGAGCGAACGCAGCGAGGGTGTCGGAACCGAGCGCAGAGTCCAGGTCAAGTCCAACGTTGTGCTCGAGCGAGTCACCGTTTGGCAACCCGAAGAAAAACTGGCCTATGAGATCGTCGGTCTGCCGAATGTGGTTAGCAGGGTGGTCAATGAATGGACGCTGACCGCGGAGGGCGATCGCACCCGACTAGCGCTCACCGCCCAGGTCGAACCAGGCCCCAAGCCGCCGATGAAGCTAGTGGCCCGGCTCCTCGCCAAACAGATGGGTTCGGTCAACCAACGATTGCTGAGAGACCTTGCGGTTGCCGCGACACGCGCTGTGGAGGCGGCACCCCCCGAGGCAACCGGGAACCAGAGGAGCTAGCAGATGGCCGGCCAACAGCCCGACATAGTCATAGTGCTTACCGACGAGGAGCGGGCCGCCCCGGTCTATGAGACAGCCGAGATTCAAGCTTGGCGCGATCAGGCTCTGGTCGGCCGGCGCTGGTTCACCGAGAACGGCGTGGACTTCCGGCGTCACTACGTGGCGTCGACCGCATGTGTCCCGAGCCGCCCGAGTCTCCTCACGGGCCAGTATCCCGACGTGCATGGCGTAACCCAGACCGATGGGCTGGGCAAACGTGCGACCGACAGCCGGATGCGCTGGCTCAGACCCGACGAGGTTCCCACCATGGGGGACTGGTTGCGCGCCGCCGGCTACGACACCACCTACGTGGGCAAATGGCACGTGAGCCACGCAGACCTCACCGAAGATGGTCAGCGTCTCCGCACCAATAATTCCGCCGGGGAGTTGATACCCGAAGCAGTCGAAGCGTACCTGGCCGCGGACCCGCTCAACGAATTCGGCTTCTCGGGTTGGGTGGGTCCAGAACCTCACGGTGGCCACTGGTCAGACACCGGCTATGTGCGTGACCCGATCTACGCTCGACGGGCGGCGGCTTGGCTGCAAGACCGCTACGAGCGCCGAGCCGAAGGCGACGAGGACGCGGCTAAACCGTTCCTGCTGATCTGCTCGTTCGTCAACCCTCACGACATCGTTCTCTGGCCCATCCTGGCCGTGCAGAAACGGCGCGGCAACGAATTCGCCCCGTCGGTGGCCGAGCCGCGGCCGATTCCGCCGTCACCCACCGACGGCGAGGACCTCTCCGACAAACCCGCACTGCAGATGGCCTACCGCGACGGCTACTACTCGGCGTACGGCCCGTCACCGCTGATACGGCGCGCTTATGAGAGCAACGCCGAACGCTATCGCCAGACCTACTACCGGTTGCATCATGACGTGGACGGGCCGATTGATGTGGTTCGCCGTGCGGTCACCGAACAGAGCGACGCCGAGACGGTGCTGGTGTTCAGCGCTGATCACGGCGATCTGCTCGGGTCGCATGGAGGTTTGCATCAGAAGTGGTATCAGCTGTACGACGAGGCCACTCGGGTGCCGCTGCAGATCGTCCGAACGGGGTCCTGCGCCACCGCCCCCGCAGTTGTCGAAACGCCTACCAGCCACATTGATCTGCTTCCCACGTTGCTGGGGCTGGCGGGTGCCGATGAGGCGGCGCTGGCGACCGAGCTGGCGCGAACCCATACAGAAGTTCACCCGCTGCCCGGGCGAGACCTGAGCGGCCTGCTGTCGGCACCGCAGCAGGCACCAACCGACTCGGTTTATCTCGTTACCCGCGACAACATGCTCGAAGGCGACGGTTCGAGCGCGGCGATGCTGGCGGTCAGGGGGCGTGTTGATGCTCCGTTCCCGCTGCAGATCAAGGTCCCATCACATGCAGCTACCAACGTTGAGGCGATTGTCGGCACCGTCGCCGGGCAGCTGTGGAAGCTGGTCCGCACCTTCGACGATCCCGCGACCTGGACTGAACCCCATGAGCGGCAACTATCTGCGCGCAGCCCGGGCGGTCCGGTGTATCGGAGCGAACCGATCCCTGACCAATGGGAGCTGTACTGTCTGAGCGACGATCCCATCGAAGCGCACAACCAATGGAAAAACCCTGAATTTACGGAGGTATTTGAAGTGTTGACCGAAGACCTGAAGCGAATCCGCCGCGAACGGATCCCGGCGCGCAACGCCGAGTGGCCCACCGCTCCACGGCAAGCGGACCCGCCCAAGGCGAAGCGCCCGCCGTTGCCGGCGCGTGGCCTGCGACGCCTGCTTCAAAAGGCTGGCCTTCATCCCGACGATCCTGAGTCTGTCGAGTTGGACTTGGCAGGGCACCGTGCGCTCATCGTCGCCACCAACCAGGCGACCCTTGAGGTTGGCAAACCCACGGGCGTATTCGGGTCGGAGCTGACCGTTCCCTACTATGAGTTTCTCGATGCCGGCATGGATGTGGACATTGCTTCGCCCAAGGGCGGCGACATCCCGTTCGACCCGAAATCGTTCATTCCGATCATTCGTTCTCATCACGATGACCGGTTCATGGCCGACGACGAGGCCAAGGAGAAAGTAACCAACAGCCTGGCTATCGGAGACCTCGACATGGACGACTACGACATCGTGTATTTCGCCGGTGGTTGGGGAGCTGCCTGGGACCTAGGCACCTCCGATGTGGTTGGCGAACAGGTCACGGTCGCCGCGGCACAAAATAAGGTGCTCGGCGGGGTCTGCCATGGACCGCTGGGTCTGTTGAAAGCCAAGACCGCAGACGGGGAGCCGCTGGTCAAGGGCCGACCCCTCACCGCGGTCACCGACAAGCAGGTCGAAGAACTCGGTATCGACAGCACCCCACAACATCCTGAGACAGAGCTCCGGCGGCTCGGTGCCGATTTCCAAAGCACCCATAAGCGCCGGGACATCTTTGCCAACCATGTCGTTGTCGACGGGGATCTCATCACCGGCCAGAACCAGAACGCTGGACCCATGGTGGCCCGCGAGATGATGCTGAGAGTGTTGTCCAAACGTGATGCCGCTGACCGAGACCCGGTTTCGGTCGGCGGCGACTGAGGAGACAGGTCTGATGGAGATCGTTTTGCTCGGGACCGGTTCGCCTATCCCTGATCCGAATCGTGCCGGTCCCGCAACGCTGATCAAGGCCGGTGAAGGTGGTCTTGAGCAGGTCTTGATCGACGCTGGACGTGGTTGCGTGATGCGCATGGCGGCGGCCGGTTCTCTGCCGGTTCTGCTGTCGGGTGTGCTTATAACCCATCTGCACAGCGATCACCTGTGCGCCTTGAACGACGTGATCACCACCCAATGGGTCATGACCAATGAGCCCAGACCTCTGAGGATCTGGGGTCCCGTGGGGATAGAGCGCTTCGTCGATCGCACCTTGGATGCACTCGGCCCCGACATCGGCTACCGGATCGCCCACCACGATGATCTGAACTGGGGACCGCTGGTCGAAATCAGCGAAGTGCAAGCGGGGGATTCGTTTGAGCTCGGTTCGATGCAGGTGAGCGTTCACCCGACGGTTCATACCCCCGTGGAGCCCACTGTCGGCTATCGAGTGGAGCGGGAAGGCAAGGTCGCGGCTCTGGCAGGCGACACGATCCCTTGTGCCGGGTTGGACCAGCTGACCGAGAACGCCGATGCCTATGTGCAGACCGTCATTCGCGACGACCTCGTCAAGTTGGTGCCAGTGGAGCGCATGCAGGACATCCTGGACTATCACTCAAGCGTTGAGCAGGCAGCGCAGACTGCTACGCGCAACAAGGTGAAGACACTGGTCCTAACGCATCTGGTCCCGGCTCCTCAGCCTGAGCAGTACGACGAGTGGCGGGCGGTCGCCGCGCAGCATTTCAACGGTGAGATCGTCATCGGCGACGACCTCACCAGCGTGTCGCTCTGACGGAGAATCAGAATTCGAGGGCTGATTCGGACGCGGGGGTGATCATCGCCTCTGCAAAAGCGTGGAAATGCGCCGGGCTGACCATGGCGTGTTGGCTTCCGGCATGTATGTCCCGAAAGCAGCGCTGAAAGCCGCCGTCTCGCAGAGCGGTGGTCCCGATGTGCCGGTACAGGGTCTGGATTGCCTGGGTTGACTGCTGGGTGAACCAGGCGGTCGCCTGAAGTGCCTCACCGATGGCCGCTTGGTCGATGTTGTCGTCGAGGGCCGATTGTTCCGCCTTGGCGAAGGCCGCCCGGATCCACAGGTCACCGGCACGGAAGAGGCTTTCGGCTTCGGCGAGGTCGTATTGGAACCGGGGATCCTCGGCCAGCGTGGACTTGCCGGTCATACGTTGCTTGGTCTTGGCCAGCGCGGTCGCTTCGTCGATGGCTCGGCGCATCACTCCGAGCGCCCATCCGGCGTGGCCGACCTCGGTGATGCACAGCACTCCGAGGTTGTAGGTGGGCCCGCCGCGATACTTGGTGAACCCGAAGAACGACAGTGTCCGGTCTTCGGGCACGATGCTGTCGATCTTGTAGTCGTACGAAGCCGTGGAGCGAAGGCCCATCACGTGCCAGTTGCCGCCGATGTCGGCCTCCGCTATCGGGACTACCGCCAACAGAAACTCGGGGTCACCTTCGGTGGGTGCGGAAAAAGAGCCACATCCAGCCCATTCGGCGTGTTGCAGACCAGACCCGAACGAGTAGTTGCCGGTGATGTGATATCCGTCGGGACATGGCACAGCAGTGCCGTTGGGAGCGAATTGTCCCGCTACCAGCGGGACGCCGTCGGCGAACATCACGTCGCTGAAGGAAGCCGGCGACCATGACCCGAAATAGCAGGCGGCGGTATTGCTCGCCATGACCACCCAGCCGATGGAACCGTCGGCACGGGCAAGTTCGGTGAACACATCGAGAGATTCGCCGAAACTGAGCTCTGCTCCGCCCACTTCCCTGGGGCTGAGCACGCCGTAGAGACCAGCTTCGCGGCAGAGCTTCACCGCTTCGTCGGTCATGTGGGTGCCCTCGGCCTCGGCCTTGGCCCCCTCTTCATCCAGTGTCGTGCGGAGATCACGAGCGGCATCAAGTAGCTCAGTCATTCAAAGAGTCTCCCAGTTCGCGTCTTGAGTTTGAAATCGCCGGTGCGAGCGATGCGTATCGAATGTCCCACAGTAGGGTCCGCTCCCAATGAGTTACGAACCCGACACCGTGGTGTTGGTCGGTGCGGCCGCTGCCAGCCAGCGCCTAATCGATCCTGGAGCTGGTTTCGACACCACGGAACTGATGACCGAAGCTCTGCGAGGCGCCCTGCGTGACTGTGGTGTAGCGGGCCTCGGCCCCAGGATCGGCTGGATCGGTGCTACTCGCGGGCTTTCGATGCTTCCAGATGCGGCGCGTCGGATCGGTGAGGCGGTGGGTGCTGACCCCCATACGGTCGCTGTAGACGTGGGCATTCCCCAGCAGACGCTGATCAACCATGCGTTCGAGGCGATCCGTTCTGGCCAATACGACATCGCGGTGGTGTGCGGTGGGGAGACCAAGCACCGTGATGACGTGGCGCGCCGGGCCGGGGTGGAACTACCGGGTCACGATCAGGAAGGCCTGGTGCCCAACGAGGAGTTCCGCCCAAGTGGTGAGATCGTTGCCCGGCCGGAGATTGAGATTGGAGCGGTCGTTCCGGTCCAGCAATATGCCATGATCGAGAATGCTCGGCGGGCCGCGCACGGCTGGACGTTGAGCCGGCACCGAGACGAGATCGCGGCCCGCTGGCACGGTTTCAACCAGGTCGCCCAGACGAATCCCCGTGCTGCGTTCGGTGAGCCGATGTTGCCTGAGGAGATCCGCGATCATGCAGCTGTGAACCGTCCTGTGGCGTTTCCCTACAACAAGTGGCACAGCTCTCAGTGGAGTGTGGATCAGGCTGCGGCTCTGGTCTTGTGTTCGGCATCGACAGCAGCGTCGCTGGGCGTGCCCCGGGATCGCTGGGTTTTCCCTCATGTGGGTCTCGAGTCGTCGATGTCGCTCTCGTTGTCGCGACGCGGTGACCTCCACCGCTGGCCGGCGATGGCGGTTTTGGGTGCTGCGGCTGAGCGGCATGTAGGCCGCCGCGTGACGGACATGGAACACATCGAGCTCTACAGCTGTTTTCCTTCCGCTGTTGCGGTTCAGCAGTCCGAACTCGCGGTGGATCTCAACAGGGTTTGCACGGTCACGGGGGGTATGGCCTTTGCCGGGGGTCCCTTGAACAACTTTGTGTTTCAAGCCACGGTCGAGATGATCGACCGGGTTCGGGCCGAGCCGGGCACTCACGGTGTTGTCACTGCGGTCAGTGGATTGTTGACCAAGCCGGGACTCACCGTTTGGAGCACTGAACCCCCAGCGGCTGGCTTGCTGACCGCTGATTTAGCGGCTGATGCGCAAGCCGCCACCACAGAGGTTCCGCTCGACGAGGACCCCGACGGCGAGGGAACAGTTGCCACATACACAGTCGTATACGACGGTACGGAACCCTCAGGCGTGCGAGCCATCGTGGACCTGACTTCAGGCAGCCGTGCCGTGGCAGCCCTCGACGCCCCGGAGGTTGCCGCAGACGCAGTCAACGAAGACCTGATCGGCGCCCCCGTCACCGTCGAGGGCACCACGCTCAGCGTGTAGGGCGAGAACGCTATAACTAGTAATCCGAACTCTGGTTTCGGAAGAGAAATCAAGTCCTTCCGAAATGGACCTAGATTCGGAAGCCTTGCCGGGGCGCAAGGCTTGACGGTCGAGACGGTTGTCGGTAGCGTTTCTCGCACTACCCCTATCGATTCGACGGTAGGGTCGAGACCGCCTTCCGGGGCGGTCTCTGTCTTTTGGCGGAGGCGGCGTGATCACCAATCTGTACATCGACGGTCTAGGCGCCTGTGATGTCGATGATTCCGATGGAGGGGCGGACGCCGAATCGGACCTGAGGCGCGGTGCGGCGCTCTCGCCCCACGCCGGTGGACACATACACCGGCGTTCCGTGCAGTTCATGCAACCCTCCGGCGGCCACATGGCGGGGCACGTCCGACGCGGTGACTACAGGGCCGATGAAAGGCAGGGCGATCTGTCCACCGTGCGTGTGTCCCGCCACCAAGAGATCAACCGGGGTTGATTCGATCAATCGAATCTCGTCTGGCTGGTGAGCGAGCACTATTCGTAGATCAACCGAACTCCCGGCGATTTCCTCGGCTCGGAGCTGCGCTACTCGCTCGTTGCCGAACAAGGTTATTCCGAGCACGCTAACTGTGTTGCCGTTGACCTCCAGGGTTTCAATCTGGTTGTTGAGCACTCTTGCCCCTGTTCCCCGCACGATCTTGCCGAGCCCGCCGATGCGGTCGGTATTGCCGCTGACCAACAGGACTATCGGGACCTCGTCGACGAGCCTTTGAATCATTTCGTTGAATTCTGGAATCTTCTCGTCGAACCGGTCTTGATCGATTTGGTACAGATCGCCCGGAATCAGGACAAGGTCTGGCTCGGCCTCGATCAAGCGATCAACTGCGCTGTTCTCGTACGAACCGATCTCTGTGGTTTGCAGATCGGCAAGCACTCCGATCCTGATGTCCTCGCTGATACCTTCAACCTGTAGCTCGACACGGTCCACCCGCAGCCAGAACGGCTCGATATAGGTTGCATAAATCCCTATGGGAACAGGGACGAGAGCAAGCACGCAAAGCGCCGTGATTGTCCGCGCACGGTTGCGAGCGAAAATTAAGACGATGGTTCCCGCCAGAGGTACGCCGACTGTCAGCACCAAGTAGGCGACATGAATGCTGGTGAAGGCGTCCGGTCCGGTGATGAACAGCGCTCCAATGATGAAAAGGAACGTGCCACCAAAGCCAATGGCAACGGCAGCGGCCGTTATCTGAATGCTCCTGAAACCTTGCCGGATCAGCGAGACGACAACAGCACCTGCTACGGCACCGGTGATAATCGCAGCGCCGATCGTGTAGTAGTTCAGGAGCATCGGGCGAGGCTACTCAGCTGCTTTAGTTGGGCCTGTTTGAACGGTGGTGTTTTCAGGTGAGGCCGAGTTCGCTGATGCGGTCGAGAACCCTTTGGCGTTCGTCGTCGATGGTTGTCGTGTCCCCATGGCCGGTGTGGACTGTGGTGTCCCCCGGGAGCGTCAACAGGCGATCGCGGATCGAACGCAGGATCGTCGGTTCGTCGCTGTAGCTGCGCCCAGTCGCCCCGGGACCGCCGCAGAACAACGTGTCGCCAGACATCACCCGCCCGGCATCTATGTCGAAGAAGCAACAGCAACCGGGCGAATGCCCTGGAGTGTGAATGATCCCAAGAGTATGGCCACCGGCAGTGATGGTTTCACCGGGCGTCAAAGCACCGTCGGTCGAGTCGTCGGGGAACACGGCATCCCAGAGCATCTGATCGTCGGGATGCAGCAGAATCGGCGCGTCCACCGCCTCGCGCAGTGCCACCGCGGCGTTGATGTGGTCGTTGTGGCCGTGCGTGCACACAATCGCCGTCACTCGGCGGTCGTTCACCGCGTCGACGATCGGCTGGTGGTCGTGAGCAGCGTCGAAGATCACGATCTCCTGGTCGTCACCCACCAGCCAGATGTTGTTGGTGACCTCCCATTCGCCGCCATCGAGAGCGAAAATACCGTCGGTTGTAACAAGCTCGACAGGCATCAGATGATGACCACGGAGCGCAGCACCTCGCCCCGCTCCATCTTGTGAAAGGCCTCTTCCACGCCGTCAAGGGCGATCGTCTCGGACACGAACCCGTCAAGGTCGAGCCGGCCCTGGCGATAGAGATCGATCAGCATCGGGAAATCCCTGCTCGGCAGACAGTCGCCGTACCAACTCGACTTGAGCGCCCCGCCCCGACCGAACACCTCTTGGAAAGGCAATTCAATTTTCATTTCCGGGGTCGGCACGCCCACGAGCACAACCGTGCCCGCCAGGTCCCGAGCCTCGAAACACTGCTTGTACACCTCGGGGAGGCCGATGGCGTCGATCGTGACGTCCGCACCGAACCCGCCGGTGTATTCCTGGATCTTCTCAACAGCGTCTTCTTCGCGGGAGTTGATCGTGTGGTGGGCCCCGAAACCCTTGGCCAGTTCGAGCTTCCGGTCGTCAATATCAACGGCGATGATGTTGGACGCCCCTGCCAGCTTTGACCCCGCAATGGCAGCGTTGCCCACACCCCCGCAACCGAATACCGCCACGCTGTCGCCGCGCCCTACACCGCCGGTGTTGATAGCGGCGCCGATTCCGGCCATCACCCCGCAACCCAGCAGTCCGGCTGCCGCGGGGGAGGCCTCGGGATCGACCTTGGTGCATTGACCGGAGGCAACGAGCGTCTTCTCGACGAACGCACCGATACCTAACGCGGGCGATAGTTCGGTCCCGTCCTCCAGGGTCATCTTCTGTTGGGCGTTGTGCGTGCTGAAGCAGAGATGGGACCTGCCCCGGTTGCATGCCCGACAGTCACCGCACACTGCCCGCCAGTTGAGGATCACAAAATCACCGGGAGCAACTTCGGTCACCCCCTCGCCAACGGCTTCGACAACACCGGCAGCCTCATGGCCGAGCAGAAACGGGAAATCGTTGTTGATCCCGCCCTCGCGGTAGTGAAGGTCGGTGTGGCACACCCCGCACGCCTGTATCGCCACGACTGCTTCGCCCGGCCTCGGATCAGGGACCACGATGTTTGCAATAGTGACCGGTTCGCCAACCGCCGCGGAAATTACTCCCTTTACCGTTTGTGGCATTGTTCTGCTCTCCGTGTATGTGACCGTCTGGATCTCTGACTTTAGCCCCACGCCTCAAATCAGTCGATCCCCACCTGTCGATCGGTGTTGGAGTCTGCGGATGGGGAGGACGAGCAGCGAGCCGAGATGTTCACTGACGCCTGCACCCCCGGCGTTAACGCTCCACGCGGAGTCCCCTAGGGCAGGGGGGCGGTCTGGACCTCGATGATCCCGAACTCTTGGCCAACCGCAACCAGACCGTCGGGGATCGGGTTTATGGTCTTGGGAGGATTGAATCGTTCCGGGTGTTCGCCAGGCTCACCGAACAGGGCGACTGCCTCGAGTTCCAACCTGGGATCGTGACTGATGCGGTAGCGAATCCCGCCGAAACCGGCATCGAACAGTTCGTCCGCCAGTTTTTGCGATAGGCGGTAATCGCCGCCGGTCGAATGCGAGGCGTTGATTCCGAAGTTGCCGAGAACCGAGCGGTGGGTCAGATCGGCGAGGGCCACGGGACTCGGCACTGTCAGTTCGCTGAGGCCATCCTGGGTTCGTTGTGTCGTAGTGATCAAACCGAAGCGCCCGTACTTCTCGACGTAGGCGGGAATCGATTCGCCTAATCCGAGATAGCACACGCCGAATTTGCCCCTGTGGGTCGGTGGTGGCCCGAATCGCCAAGCGTCGCTGGGGTTGAAGAAAGCGGGGTGCTTGTTCAAGCTGTGGATCCGCCAAAGGCCGATTCGCGGCTCGAGTTGGAACGTGGGGAACTCTGCCCAGTCGGTCATTGGGCCAGACGTTCAGCCGCCCGTTGGGCTGCTTGGCGAAGTTGTTCTGTGTCGTTGTCGAGGACAATCCAGTCAGCGGGCGTCCGGCCGTCAAGGTCTTCGTGCTGAGCGGTTGAGGCCCATGCAGCGATCAGCAACGGTTCGACATTGCTGCCAATGGCATCTCGGAATGCTCCGATCAGATCGCGCACCTCTGGTCGAATAGCTTGCTTGTCGATGTCGAACTGCCAGGTCGGATACCAGGTAGTGCCACGGCCGGGGAGACCTAGCAGAGACCCGGAAGCTTGGCGTTTCGACAGCGCTTGGCGTGTTATGCCGAGCAATCCTGTTGCGGCGGTGGTGTCGATGCGATCACCGACGATTTGTGACCAGCGAGCACCAGCGATGACTTCCTCGGCGGCCAGTTCCCCGAGTCGCGTAGCTTCGCCCACCTCGACATCTGCAATGTCGGCGTGATCGGCCAAGAGCCGCTCGATGAAGGCGCCGACGAGCGTGAGGACACTCTGGTCAACAGGTCCGTAACGGATTTTTTCCCGTCCGATGTGCAATTCGGTAGTCATGGGAGACACAGTAGCCGTAACCCGTCAACCCGTCAACCTCCTACTCGACTCACGTCCTATACGCTCAATCACTAGAATCGCGGTTGAATGTGAGGAGGGGTTTGACCGTTTCCCAATCGTCGCTGATGACGTTGAGCATGGTGGAGCGGCCGGCGGTTCGAAGGTCCTCGAAGGTGAGGTCGTGTAGTTCGTCGACGATCTCGGTGTAGCGGTCGAACAGCACGGTGTTGTCGGGGTCGAGGCCGGAGACGATCGCCAAACCGGTGGGCTCCACATCGACGGTCGTCACGGTCAGATCCGGACGGTGGCGGCGCAGTGCAACCACGACCTTCCAGACGTCGCCGGACCAGATCATGCTGTTCTGCTCTCGTGTGGAGGTTTCTGCGTCGATCGGCAGGCAGTCGTGGATCAGGATGAATCCGTGGGGATTGCTTTGGCGTTCGACGTTGGCCACGTCGCGCAGGGCCTGCTCGTATAGATGGAGTCCGTCAACGAAGACCAGGTCAACCGGGCCTCCCAGCAGGCCGAACAGGTCTGGGTTGGCGAAGAAGTCGTCAGAGGTGGCAGGCACGATCACGGCGTTGTCGGGAGGGTCTTCGACCATGGGCTCCGGATCGACCCCGACAGCGTGGGTCTCGGGCCGGACGAGTGCCAACGAATGGCCTCGGTGAACGCCGATTTCCAAGTAGCGCTGAGGCTTGAGTACCTCGTGGACCCGCCGCAACAACCCGTAGTAGGTGCCGATGTCGCCCATGTCAGGTGCTGCGCTGCCAGTGCACACCGGTCCAGTCGACATGCACGATCTCGTCGGTGATCTTGTGAGCGGCACGGTAGTCGTCGACGGCGGCTCGGCAAGGTTCCCAGGCGCCGTAGTCATCTACCAGCACGTATCCGCCGACGCTGAGCTTGGGGTACAGAGCGGTCAGGGCATCGGTGGTCGATTCGTACAGGTCGCCGTCGAGCCTCAGGATCGCCAGCTGCTCAATCGGAGCGGTGGCCAAGGTGTCGGCGAACCAGCCTTCGAGGAAACACACCCGCTCATCGAGCAGGCCGTAACGGTCGAAGTTGGCTCGCACTTCATCGGCGGTCACATGCAGAGCTTTCACATCAGACATGTCGTGGCCCTCATCGGCCGGGTATGTCTCAACATTGGGCACAGGCAGGCCGCTGAAGCTGTCGGCTACCCAGACCCGCCGTCGGGTGTCTTCCCACGCCTCAAGCATCCCCTTCATCAGGATCGTCACCCCGCCGCGCCAAACGCCCGTTTCGATGAAGTCCCCCGGGACGTCCTCGGCCATCACTTGGTCAACACACCGACGGACATCCGCGAGCCGTTGCCGACCGACCATGGTTTCAGCGGTGGGCGGCCAGTCGTGGCCTTCGGCCCGCGCCTCTGGTTCGCCACCCTGTTTGGTCAGATGCCAGCCGTTGGCTTTGAGAACCGACCGAAGTTCATCGGAGTTGCCGGGCCATTCTGAGAGGTCAACGTCGTGGGTTTCCTCAGCCAGAAACAGTTCGCGCGTGAGGCAACCCATCAACAGATCGACATACCGATCACCCTGCGCCGACAGCTTCTTGTTGGTTAGCGGTTTCTTGGTCTCGTGGTCTGCCGCGGGTTTCTGGCCGCTAGTCACTGCCGATACTCGACGCCGGGGAGGACGCAGAGCATCTCGTACAGCATGTTCGCGGCGGTGAGCGAAGTGGCGCCGCTGGTGTCATAGATGGGTGCCACCTCCACAAGGTCGCAGCCCACGAGATCCAGGCCCCGACAACCACGGATTATCTCAAGGGTTTGAATCGTGGTCAGGCCTCCGATCTCGGGCGTTCCGGTACCGGGAGCGAACGACGGGTCGAGGCCGTCGATATCGAAGCTCAAATAAACCGGCCCTTCCCCGAGTTGGGCACGCACCTCCGCCATCAGCGGTTCAAGGCTCCGATGCCAGCACTCTTCGACCTGCACCACCCGGAACCCCTGTTCGCGGGACCAGTCGAAGTCATCCGCCGCATAACCGGTTCCGCGCATCCCGATCTGCACGACACGGGGACCGTCGAGCAGTCCCTCCTCCACAGCACGACGAAATGGGGTGCCATGAGCGATCTTCTCGCCGAACATGGTGTCGTTGATGTCGGTGTGGGCGTCGATGTGAACCAGGCCAACGGGCCCGTGTTTGGCGGCCATCGCCCTGAGAATCGGCAGCACGATGGTGTGATCACCACCCATGGCGACGGTGACGAGGTCATGCCGCAGCAGCTCCTCGAAGTGTGCGGTGATTCGATCGATTGCATCGGTCAGGTTGTATGGGTTGGTGGCCACATCGCCCACATCGTCGATGCGCAGACTGTCGAAGGGAGCGGCCCGCGTCGCCATGTTGTATGGCCGCAGCAGCACTGACTCTTCGCGGATTCCTCGGGGACCGAATCGGGCACCGGGCCGGTTCGAGGTACCGATGTCGAAGGGCACGCCCACCACGGCAACGTCCAACTCCTCTGGAGACGATGTAGCCGGCAGGCGCATGAACGTGGCGATCCCGCCGAATCGTGGCATCTCGTTGCCACCCAGCGGCTGAGGGTTGTCGCTCATCTCGGCCTTTCCTGCTGGTCACTAGTCTTGCTGGTCACGCGGCCAGACGCGCAACAACTTAGCGAACTTCTCCTACCAGCCGCATCTACGATGAGGTATGGCCGAATCCGTCGAACCGAAGCGCTCGTTCGGCCGACTGCTGTGGACACCGATCGGTCTATTGGTCTTGGCCCTCGCGGTGATGTGGGGAATCGAGATTGTCGACACGCTGGCGTTGGACGATCGCCTGCAGGGCAACGGCATCCTCCCTCGGCGTCGAGACGGACTCGACGGCATCGTCTGGACACCTTTCCTCCACTCGGACTTCGGCCACATCGCCTCCAATTCATTACCGCTGTTGGCGCTCGGTGGACTCGTCGCAGTTCGGGGGATGCGCTACTGGGCTCTGGTCACTTTGACGGTGATAGTTGTCGGCGGGGGGTTGACCTGGGCGCTGGCCGGATTCGGCAACCACATCGGGGCGAGCGGGGTGGTTTTCGGGTACTTCGGGGCGATCCTCGCCGCGGCGGTCTTCGAACGCCGCCCTCGAGCGCTGGCTTCGGCATTGCTGGTGATTGTCTTCTACGGCGGCATGGTGGCCGGGATCGTGCCCCAGGAGTACATCTCCTGGGAGGGTCACCTATTCGGCATGTTCGCCGGCGTCATCGCCGCCCGGGCGATGGCCGAACCGCGCCGCCCGCAAGCAACCGCACCCGACAACCCCGAACCCTGGGAGCTCGACGAACCCTGGCTCAACTGAGTCACCGCGGTTCCGGCTACGCCCGGCGATAGCAATGTGCCCGGTGGTAGAACGGTCGCGGCTCCGGTTGCGCCCGGCGATAGCATCGCGTCGCTCCACTAGTTGAATCAGGATCCAAAGATGAAATTCGGTCTGGCGTTTGCCAATGTCATGCACTTCGGTACCGGTGAGGGTGCCAAAATGATCGGCCAAGCCGCGGAGGCGGCGGGCTTCGAGTCGGTGTGGACGGTTGAACACATCATTTATCCCGAGGGTTACGAGTCGACCTACCCCTACGACGCGAGCGGGAAAATGCCTGGGACTGGGGAGAACCCGATCCCTGATCCGTTGATATGGCTCGGTTTCGTGGCTGCGCACACCACCAGCCTGCGTCTTGCGACGGGTATCTCGCTGCTCCCCGAACGCAGTCCCGTCACTTACGCCAAGGAAGTAGCCACGCTCGACAGCCTGTCGGGCGGGAGGGTCGAACTGGGCATCGGGATCGGTTGGCTCAAAGAAGAGTTCAAGGCGCTCGGGGTGCCGTGGGAGAGGCGAGGTCCGCGCACCGAGGAGTACATGGCGGTGATGCGGGCGCTCTGGGCCGAAAATGCGGTGTCGTTCGACGGTGAGTTCGTCAGCTTCGACCCGATCTCCTGCAACCCGAAACCGGCCAACGGAACCGTTCCCATCCACATCGGAGGGCACAGCCGCGCTGCTGCGGAACGAGCGGGCAGAGTCGGTGATGGTTTTTGGCCGGCCAAGGGCGATCTGGAGGAGCTATTCGAGATCGCTCGGCAGACGGCCGCGGACCATGGCCGTGATCCGGAGGCTATTGAGTTGACGGGCCAGCACATGGGCATCTTCGGGGATGATCCTGGCGCGGCAGTCGAGGAGTTGGCCTCGTGGGGCGCGAGCCGCATGATCGTGCCGTCCTTCCTGTTTTTCAACGACACGGCTGACTCGCTCGCTGCTTGGGGCGACAAGGTCATCGCCAACGCCTCAGTTTGAGTTGAGTCGTTGAGGTGAGATGTTGACACCGGTGCTGCAAGACGTACGGGTTGTCGACCTCAGCAGCGGTATCGCGGGCGCGTACCTGTCTCGGCTGTTCGTTGACGCCGGTGCCGACGTTGTTCGGGTTGAGTCAGAGACCGGTGCAGCTCTGCGACGGCGCAGTGCGGTCCCGCTGGCGGAGGGTGCGAACGGTGCGTTGTTCACGTTTCTGGCTGCGGGCACCCGGTCAGTGGTGGGCGCTCTCAGCGACGGCGCCATCGAAGAGTTGCTCGCGAGTACCGATCTCATCGTTGTCGACGATGCGCTCACACCTGCAGATGTTGACGGCATCCACCAGCGACATCGCTTTGGAGTCATCACTTCGATTCGGCCCTACGGGCTGGAAGGACCGTGGGCCGAGAAGCGGCTCAACGAGTTCCTGCTACAGGCCGACTCCGGTTCGATCCTGTGCCGCGGCCATGCCTCTATGCCCCCGTACATGGCGGGCGGGGACGTGTTCGAGTGGATGGCGGCGTGTTACGCGGCCCCGCCCTCGCTGGCAGCGATTGATCGTTCTCGCCGCTGCGGTCAAGGTGAGGTGGTCGATGTGTCGATTGCCGAATCGACGGCGTTGGCAGCGTCGACCTTCGCAGACCTCTCCCAGCAAATGTCGGGCCGTACCGATCTAGCGGCGAGATCTCTTGAGACACCCTCAATCGAACGAGCCGAAGACGGGTGGGTTGGCTTCAACACCAACACGCGCCAGCAGTTTCAGAGCTTCTGTCTGATGATTGAACGCCCCGATCTGATGGACAGCGAATGGGCAGATCTTCGAACCCGCACAGCTCGGCTCGACGAATGGTCGGCCATCGTCAACGAGTGGATGGCACAACACTCAGTTGCTGAGATTGTGGAGTTGGCGTCTGAATTGAGAGTACCCGTGGCCAGGGTCAACGATGGGGCAGGGGTGCTCAGCGAGGAGCATCTGGTTGCACGGGGTTTCTTTGCGGACACAGCGGAGGGCTTCAGAGCCCCGAGGTCGCCACGAATGATCGACGGCGAACGCCCCCCGATTCCGGGACCCGCGCCGGCGATCGGTGAACACAGCGGACGGATTGAGTCCCGCCCTCGACTCGAATCCGTGGCCACAACCGAGAACGCCTCTGGCGATCCGACCGCTCGACCTCTCACTGGGATTCGAGTGGTGGATCTCACGAGTTGGTGGGCGGGTCCCTGCGCGACGCAGGCAATGGCGGCCCTCGGTGCCGATGTGATCCATGTTGAATCGGTGACGCACCCCGATGGCATGCGCCTCACCGGGATGATGTTCGGCAAAGAGCGGTGGTGGGAGTGGGGGCACATGTTCCTCGCCGCGAATCACGACAAACGCGGACTGACCCTCGACCTCAATGACCCCCAGGGCCGGGAACTCCTCCTGTCGCTTGTGGAGGGTGCCGATGTCGTGGTTGAGAACTTCAGTCCACGGGTCATCGAAGCGTTTGATCTTGACTGGAACGTGCTCAGAGAACGCAACCCGCGACTGGTGATGGTACGCATGCCGGCCTTCGGGCTCGACGGTCCATGGCGGGAGCGTGTCGGTTTCGCCCAAACCATGGAGCAGATGTCGGGTATGGCCGCCTTGACCGGTCATGAGACGGATCAACCCCGAATCCCTCGGGGCCCGTGTGATCCGATAGCAGGCATGCACGGTTGCTTCGCGGCTCTGTTGGGAATTCGCAAGCGTGACAGCACCGGAGGTGGCGTATTCATCGAATCGGCGATGGTCGAGGGAGCCATCAACTGCGCGGCGGAGATGATCGTGGAGTACTCGGCGAACGGCGCGACCCTGAGCCGCCTCGGCAATCGCAGCCGGTTCGCGGCTCCTCAGGGCATCTACGAGACGGTGGAATCTGAGCAATGGCTGGCGATCTCATGTGACAGCGACGAAGCATGGCGGTCTCTAGCAGAAGTCATTGGTGCCGATGCCGAAGAGTTTGCGACGCTGGAGGATCGCCAAGCTGCCCATGATGAGATCGACCAGCTGGTTGCCCGGTGGGCTGAGAATCGAGACCTGACCCAAGCTGAGGAGGAACTCGTCGGCGCGGGTGTGGGTGCTATTGCCTGTCGCAACCACGCTGTTCTGCGTTTTCATCCCCAATTTGAAGCTCGGGGCTTCTATGAACTGGTGGAGCACTGCGAGGTGGGGATTCACTACATGCCAGGTCAGCCTTACCGGATGCGCGGTATTGAACGCTGGATCACCAACGCCACACCGACTCTGGGCCAACACAATCACGAGATCCTGACCGAACTGGGCTTGAGTGCCGCCGAGATCGCGTCTTTGGAGCAATCCGGCCGGATTGGCACCATTCCGGTGCTGTAATCGCCGAAACTTCGGCACGACTGGTGATCCGGTCTGACAGACTGTTGACGATGACCGCGGACGACCCAGAAAACGGTTCAGACGACGACCAAGAGCACGACCACGATCACGCGCATGAACATGACCATCCGCACAGCTATCTGGTCCATCGTCACCGTGATGTGCAGGGAGGGGAGGCACGGGCTGCGGTGTTCGGCTTCAGCGACGGCTTGGTGTCAAACGTCGCTCTCATCATCGGGATAACGGGAGCATCGGCGGATGGGTCGCTGGTCCGACTTGCGGGCATCAGCGGACTGTTGGCAGGTGCCATTTCGATGGCGGCGGGAGAGTGGGTCTCGATCCGAGCGCACAACGAGCTTGTGGAACGAGAGCTCGCCATTGAGCGTAAATCCCTGGAGGAGAACCCCAAAGCAGAGATGCGAGAACTCGCCGCCATATATCGCGAGCGAGGACTCAAACCAGAGAGCGCCAAACAGCTCGCCAGCGAAATCATGGCCGATCCCGAAGTCGCCTTGGATGTGCATGCACGCGAGGAGCTTGGCGTGGACCCCGAGGGTGCCGGCAGCCCCCTGCGGGTGGCGCTGTCGTCGTTCGCCGCTTTCGCGACAGGGGCCTTCGTTCCTTTGTTCCCGTGGTTGTTTGCCGAGGGCGCGGGTGCCGCAATCGCCTCGGTTGTGATGGCGGTTGTTGCTGCGTCGCTAGCGGGGGTTGCACTGGCGGTTTTCACCGGGCGTTCCAAGGTGCGCACGGCTGCGCGTCAGGTGCTGGTGGCGGCAGGCGCTTGCGGTGCCACGTTCTTGATCGGCTCGCTGTTGGGCGTGTCGGTGGCCTAGAGGCGCAATGAAACTCAGGCCGAGTTGAGTCGGCTTGCGTCCGCGATGTTCAGCCTCGTAGCTTCGGACCGATGGGTGGCCCGCTTGCTGGTGTGAAAGTGGTGGAACTGGCTGGCCTGGGCGCGCTTCCCTACGGATCGCTGCGTCTGGCAGACATGGGTGCTGATGTGGTTCGAGTGGATCGCCTCTCTGAGGTTCCCGATAAAAAGGTTCCTCGCGGATATTCCTTTTGGGATCGCGGGCGGCGTTCTGTGGCAGTTGATCTCAAGAACCCGTCGGGTGTTGAAGTGGTGCTGCGTTTGGCTGAGAGCTCTGATGTGTTTCTCGAGGCGTTCCGCCCCGGTGTGGCCGAGCGATTGGGGGTAGGTCCCGATCAGGTAATGAGCCGGAATCCGGCGATTGTCTATGGGCGACTCACGGGTTGGGGCCAGACCGGTGCGTTGTCTCATGCCGCTGGGCACTCGCTCAACTATGAAGCGATTACGGGTGTGATTCGCTCGATCGGTCCCGAAGGCGGTCCGCCCGTGCCGCAGCTCAACATCCACGGCGACTTCGCCGGTGGTGGTCTGACTCTGGCTTACGGTGTTGTTTGTGCCCTGCTCGAATCTAGGCAGTCGGGGCAAGGCCAGGTCATTGACACAGCTATGGCTGACGGCGTGGCGTCGCTCGCAACGGTTTTCTACCCGATGGCTCACAGCGGCATGCATACTGACGAGATCGGCACCAACCTCTTTGATGGCGGGGCACCGTTCTACGCGATCTATGAGTGCTCGGATGGCGGTTACATGTCGGTCGCGCCGATCGAGCCTCACTTCTGGTCGTTGTTGTTGACGCTGATCGGAGTCGACGAAGCCGATTTGCCTGCACAGTACGATCGTGATGGCTGGCCTGGGGTGAAAGCTCGCTTGGCAGAGGTATTTGCCACGAAGACACGGGACGAGTGGTGCGAGATTCTTGAGGGAACCGACACCTGCACTGCGCCGGTGCTCACCTACAACGAGGCCCGCTCCTATCAGCACAACGTTGATCGTGGAACCTTTGGTGGCGCTGACGGGACTGAAGTCCTGCCCATGCCGCGCCTGTCCAGAACCCCTGGCCAGATGCGACCTTCGCCTGATTGGATCGGCGCCGACACCGATGATGTGCTCTGCGCTTTTGGTTTCAGCGCCGCCGAGATAGCCCAGCTTCGTTCGCAATCGGCCATCGGAGGCTGAAGCTGCTGCTCTAGTTTCCAGGCAGCGAGGCGGCGATGTTGCGAATGGCGGTGGAGACCTGGTCTGGATGCGAGCGCATCACGTAGTGACGGGCACCCTCGACCGTGGTGCGATCAGCATGCGGCAGCTTCTTTTCCATGTAGTCGTTGGCACCGAGATAGGCCTTGTCACCGTCGCCGATCACCAACGCCACAGGCAAGGTCAAATCGGTCATGCGGTCGATCACCATGGAATCAACATGCAACCCCACGGTGGCGGCCAACTCGCTCACCCCGTAGCTCGGGGCGTTCTTCAACAGCCTCGAGTTCCAGCCCTGTCGAGCCTCCGGGTCGCGGAACCCGGGACCGGTCGATACCAGCACCAGAGCGTCGACAGCGTCCGGGCGGGTCAGGGCATAGGCCATACCGAGGTATCCGCCGAGCGAATGCCCGACGAACACGACTGGGCGTGACAGCTCTGAGATGACCGCGTCGAGATCTTCAAGCATCGCGCTGCGCTCGTAGGCCGACGGCTCGGTGCTGACGGGCGACTTGCCGTGTCCGGGCAGGTCGGCAGCAACGCAGAGATGATCCGAGAGAAGATCGATGGTCGGGGTCCAAACCTCCGAATCAGAATCAACTCCGTGAACGAACAGCAGCGTGGCCGGACTCCCAGAAGCCGGACCGGTGGTTGTGACGTGCAGGGGAGTGCTCATTGTCCTGGTTTCATTCCGGGCCGCTCACTGCGGGTTGGCTGGTGTGGGGTCGCGACGAAAGATGTCGGGCTCGATGTACATGGGTCGGGCTTCGGGCACGTCACTGCGGACCTTGGCTTCGATCTCGTTGATCACGTCGCCCAGTTGTTCGGTTGTGAAGCTCGGGTCGAACGCGACCTTCGCTCCGACGAGAAGTTCGTCGGGGCCGAGATACTGGGTGCGGATATGGATGATGCGCTCCACGCCCGCGACGCTTTCGACAGCTTTGGCGATTTTGGACTGTGTTTTGGCGGTCGCTCCCTCGCCGATCAGCAGGCTCTTCATTTCTATGGCAAGAACTACCGCGATCAGACCCAGCAGCACGCCGATCGAAAGCGTGCCGATTCCGTCCCATACCGGGGAGTCGAAGGCAACCGCGATCGCCAGAGCACCGAAAGCCAGAACCAAGCCGATCAGAGCGCCAAGGTCCTCAAGTAGAACAACCGGCAGTTCAGGTATACGGCAGCGGCGAATGAAAGCTGTCCAGCTCAGGTTGCCACGAACTCGGTTGGATTCTACGACGGCGGTTCGGAACGCATAACCCTCAAAGATGATTCCGAGAGACAGAACCGAGAATGCCCAGATAGGGGCGTCAATCGGGTGAGGATGTCGTATCTTTTCGATCCCTTCGTACAACGCGAACATCGAACCGACAGTGAACAGCACGAGGGCGACCACGAAAGACCAGAAGTATCGCTCTCGGCCGTAGCCGAACGGGTGAGTGGTGGTCGCTTCTCGTTTTGCCAACCGCCCGCCCAAGAGGAGCAGGGCCTGGTTGCTGGTATCGGCGCATGAGTGGATCGCTTCGGCCAACATCGAAGAGGCACCGGTGAAAATGAAGGCCACGAATTTGGCGATGGCGATCCCGAGATTCGCGAAGAACGCAGTCAGGATTACCTTTGTTCCGCCACTTGCTGCCATTCAAGCTCCTCGGGTCTCGCGCGATTCCAAGCACGGGCACCGAAAAGGATAGCAGCGGGTACCGTTGCATCTCATGGCGACTGTCTTTGCATCCCCTGACGACTTGCTCGACGCCGTGGGTACGGAACTCGGGTCGAGCGAGTGGCTTACGATCAACCAGGAGCGGATCAATCTGTTTGCCGACGCGACAGGGGACTATCAGTGGATTCACGTTGATCCAGTCGCGGCCCAGAAGGGCCCGTTTGGTGCCACGGTCGCCCACGGCTACCTCACCCTTGCGCTCACCAACCAGTTCCTGCCCGAGATCGTGCGCGTCGACAACGCATCAATGGGGATCAATTACGGCACCAACAAAGTGCGCTTCCCTCAACCGGTCACGGTCGGCAGCAAGGTGCGGGCCAGCGCGGTTCTCAGCGAAGCCCAAGAAGTCAACGGAGGAGTCCAGGCAGTCATTACCATCACCGTCGAGATCGACGGTCAAACCAAGCCTGCTTGCGTTGTCGAGTCGGTCAGCCGGTTCCTGCGATGAACACTGTCTGGATGAGCATTGTCGGCTCAGGCCACACCCACAACGGTGCCTTGTGATGGCGAAACGCAAGCGGCGCAGTCCGCGACCATCGCTGGTCGAGGCGTCGCACCCGCCCGTCGTACCGGGCCTGTTGAGTCCCATCCGGCGCGTACCGGCGGCTATCAAACGTCCGCCCTACGCCCTCACAGGCCAACCTCCGCCTTCGAGCTCCTCGCTGGTTCGCACGCCAGAAGAACTCTCTGCGATGCGCCGCACTGGGGCTGCGGCCGCCGAGATCCTCTTGAGGGCGGGTGAGGCGGCTCGGCCCGGAGTCACAACTGATGAGATCGACCGGCTGGTACACGAGCTGTCGATCGAAGCCGGCGGCTATCCGAGTCCGCTCAACTACCGGGGCTTCCCCAAGTCTGTTTGCACATCGGTGAACGAGGTGATCTGCCACGGAATTCCTGACAGTCGGCCCCTGGGAGACGGCGACATCGTCAACATCGACGTCACTCTTTACCGGGAGGGAGTGCACGGAGACACGTCGGCCACTTTCCTTGTGGGTGATGTGGCTGCTGAGTCGATCATGCTGGTTGAGGTCACCCTCGAATCTCTCGACCGAGCGATCGCCGCGCTGGGCCCCGGTGCAATGGTGCGTGACATTGGGCGTGCCATCGAATCCCATGCCATGAAGCATCGGCTTGGCGTGGTCCGCGAGTTCATCGGCCACGGTGTGGGCACGGAATTTCACTCCGGTCTGCAGATACCTCACTACCACGACCGTCGGCTCACGATTCCCCTTGAGTACGGAACCACCTTCACAATCGAACCGATGCTCACTTTGGGATCGCCGGACGCGGCGATGTGGGATGACGAGTGGACCGCGGTCACTATCGACGGAAGCCGCACCGCCCAATTCGAACACACGCTGGTCATGGGGGAGAACGGGGCCGAGCGCCTTACGGTCACCGAATCGGGTGAATGTGCTCACGACCTGGTGCGCGCCGCGGTTGTGAGCCGTTAGCAGCGCAATCCTGCTTGGCGAGACGACGCGCCCGGTCAGGGGTGCAACGCACCTCAGGAGTACGACGTGCTGTCGGCGCGGGGGAGTTCAACCCAGGTCCGGCCGGGGAGGATCGAAATACGGCGGCCCTGGCTGTCTGAGTAGATGGTCACATCGGTAGCCCTTTGCCGCGACCAGGTGGCTTCCACCACGTGTCCATCGGTAAAGACCAGTGCCCGGCCGGAACCGACGGTGATCGCCTCCGGGGAGCGGGAGTCGGCGGCGGATTGCCCGTAGCGGGTGAACTGCACGATCACGGTGGCAGGGCTTGTGCGTACCCCCCGGGTGTCGAACATCGGTCGGCCGTCTTGGGACCGATCCCACCCCGATCCACTCCAGGTGTAGGAGACTTCGGTATAGCCGTAGTCAATATCGATTGAGCTGGCGGGGACCGCCGTGGAGTTGACAGGTTCGTTCGGTTCTCGGAACACGAACATCGGCGACGGCAGACCGGCAGCGGAATAACCGGCACCCAGCGACCACAAATTACCGGCATTGGTGAAGAGGTTGTGGGGCACCCTCCGGGTCGAAACTCGGTAGTAGAGTTGTGGTGCCGCGCCCACTCCGATGTCGACCAGCGTGGAGTCAGCCAGCGCCGCGCGTGTGCCTCGGTTACCACCAGAGTTGGCGAACAGCGGGCTGTTGAGCTGTGCCAGAAGGTCGAGGTCGCCGGTGCGCATCGAGCGAACCGGACCTACCTCCGCTGGCGCCGCTGAATGAAACACGGCCGCCAGTCGAGTGGCGAACTCGACCTCTTCGACGAACACAATGTCTGCTTGGTTGATACCCGCTTGGGGCATGGCTGCTGGGACGTTGTCGATCTTGACCACCAGAGCTGGTCTCGTTACGTGCGAAGTGACGTCTAGTCCGGTGAGAACTGCGGAAATCTGGCGTGACTGCTCCCTCTCGATCCGGATGATTGTGTTCTGTATGGCGATAAGCGTGTTTTCCAGCTCGGCTTTCGCGGCGGCGACCTCGTCTCTGAGTTGTCGTTCGAGAGCTTGGCGCTGCTCGAACTGGTCTTGTGAATCGGAGAGGAGTTGCCGTGTCTGGGTTAGCTGGTCGGTGAGGTTCTGCAGACGGGTGTCGATCTCGTCAAGGCGTCGGGTCACATCGACGACCACCGACTGATAGAGCACGCGCCGCTGGGGCACCTTGGTGTTGCCGTTCAGAGCGCGGATTTCGTCGATCAACCCGCTCTGTCCAGGGTCGCCCTGTCTGAAGCTGATGACGGCAATCTCGATGCGGGTGGCTTCGGGTTCGCGCCGCTCGTCCACCGTTCTTTCGAACTCTTCGGCTATCAGTTCGAGCTGCGTGTTGTCTATCGCTATCGCGTTGATGAGGTCGAAGATCTCGTTGTTGATTTCACCGAGAGTCGCTTCCTGTGCCGCGATGAACGCGGTCAGCTCATCGCGCCGACTCTCCTGTTCGCGCAGGTGCGCCTCCTCTTCGCGCAGGATCCTCGGATCCCCCTGGCTGAGAGCAGGTGCCGCCAGAGCCGACACAGCCACACAGCAAACGAGGATGAGGGAGAGGACTCGAGAGGTTGTTGCCATGGTCAAGACGGGGAATTTGCCCGCTCGATGGCTCATGGTACCGGTCGGCGACACTCCAACGGGGTACCGTTGCGCCTAAGGGGTACCGTTGCGGTCGTGCCTACGCAGCCGTTGAAGCAAATCGAGTTCGGGCGGGGTGACAGCTCGGCGGTGGTTGCTGCTATGGCTGAGATTGTCGCCGCGCCGGGCGCTGGCGGTTGGGTCAATATCGGCCCGGCGTTGACCGACGAGCAGGCCGCACAGGTTCCGCCCAAGAGCGGACTTGCCGCCTGGTTTTCCGGTCGCGGACCAGCTGTTGCGATGGGCACCTGGATGCCGACTCCGGTCGGTGGCCGTCCGAGAACTGCTCAGGTCGGTGTTGAGCATGGTCAGGGCCCGAACGCATTGAAGCGGTTGCGGGAGTCCGGCCTGGAGTTGCCTCACGGGTGGCAAAAGCGCCAAGACCATGCCAAACACGGTGTCGTGATCGAACTCGGTGGCGACGACGACCTGTCGGCGATAGTCGAATGGATAATTAGCGCAGTGACGATCCTGACATCTGATATAGGGCTGGAGGACCGCTTCATGGCAGCGGTGTATTACTCGGTCTGATGCGTTGTTCGTCGCCGGGCGCAACCGGAGCCGCGGACGCCATCACCGAGATCGTGTTGCTCGGCCCGTGGTCACTGAACCGCCGTGGCGGCTTCGACTATCAGTTCGATCAGGGCATCAGCATCGGCGGTGCGAAGGACGCGAACGTTGGCGTCGCTGTCTGCATACGAGCCGCGATCGTCGACCACGGTCATGCCCCGGGTATGTGTGCCGGTGAGCTCAATGCTGACTGGTTGTCGTTTGCCGTGGAACAGCTGCGGGTGAGTGACCGCCAATACTGCGCAGGCGTCATGAATGGGAGCTCCGGTCCAGCCCCGCAGTTCTGATGAGCGGTCGATGGCGTAATCAAGGAGTTCAGCAGCCAGATCGGCGGCCGGCTTGCGGGCTGTTCGCATTTGATCGACTTGAGCGGGTCCGAGGAGAACCTGCTGCGTGACGTCGAGCCCGACCATTGTGATGTCTCCACCCAAGCGGAAGACGATGTCGGCTGCTTCGGGGTCGGCCCAGATATTGAACTCCGCTGCGGCGGTGACGTTTCCCCCGTTTGCTGCCCCGCCCATGATGGTCAGCCCACTGAGCCGCTCGGGCAACGAGGCGTCTTGTTGAAGCGCCTCGGCGACGTTGGTGAGCGGCCCGACTGCCACGAGATGGAGTCCGTTGACGCGATGGCTGCTTTCGAGGATGAACCCGACGGCATCTTCGGATTCCACGGATCGGGTTATGGCGGGCAACTCGACACTACCGAGCCCTGTGGCGCCGTGGACGTGTCGCGCGCCTCTGGATTGGTCCGTCAGGGGACGGGACGCGCCTCGGTGAACGGCGACATCGAGACCGGCGATCTGTGCGACTGCCAGGGCATTGCGGGTTGTGTGATCGATCCCCACGTTGCCGTCGACGGTTGTGATCCCAACGAGGTCCGCGAAATGAGCCGCGGTCAGCAGGGCAATGGCGTCGTCAAGCCCAGGATCGCAATCAACCAGCATCGGCACGGGAGCTACCGGCATTTTCGCCTCAACCCTTTCCTAATAGTGAGGTGACCTCGACCGGGGTTGGGAG
>VXYK01000068.1 GCA_009845995.1 Acidimicrobiaceae bacterium
CCAAGCGCGTTCGCTGACAACAGCGACATGATCCATCACGAGCTTGTCCGTCGGTACTGCGGCTGAGGCTGCGCAGCCATCTCATTTCACGCCACGTGCTGTAGACCCGACACTCCACCGAGCCCATCACCACACTCGTACCCCCTTGGGTGGAATCGGGAATTCGCATGCAGACCCTGTTCCCCATACGCTGCCTGCATGGCTCCGACCACCGAAGAACGGCAGCGTGCGCGGCTGGCACGTACCCTCGCGGAGTTCTGGATTGGTGGCGCCGGCCCTTCGCACGGTGAGCTAAACGATCTCTTCGACATCTACGGAATTCAGACCGATTCAGGAAGCAAGCGAGACCGAGTTAGTGAAGCAGTGAAGTCCGTCGGTGACCAAGACCTGGTCGCATTGGTCACCGATTTCGTGGACTTGCTTCGCGAGAGCAGGCAGTTCGACGCCAGCAACGAATGGGGAGCTGACGAGGCCACAATTCGGCGGCTAGCCGAGACTCTTGTGCCTTACGGAGTGACTCTGCTCGACGATGGGCGGCTCAGGGCCGACCATGGTCTGACGGTTGAATCAGTAACGCTCCCGGACGTTCCTACCGTTCGCGATCACATTCAGAGGATTCGGCTGGCGGTTGGCGAAGGCGACTCGGCGCTACTTCTCGGCTCAAGCAAAGAACTGCTGGAGTCGACCGCCAAGATCGTTCTCGAGCGGGTCCACGAGGAACCACCTGCAAAGTTCCCTGGACTCATCACTAGGGCGCTCGAGGTCCTGATGCTGCACCCGAAGAGTGATCCGAGTCAGCGGGAGGACTTGTTGGAACCGGTTCGGAAGATTCTTGGTGGCGTACTGCAGATCGCGATCGAAGTCAACGAGCTCCGCAATGAGCGCGGAACAGGCCATGGCCGCTTGCAGGCACCCGTCACGCTGAGTGATCGTCATTCGAGACTGGCTGCTGGCGCAGCGATCCTTGTCGCGACCCTGATGCTCGACACGCTCGAAGACCCTGCTGCGCCCTGGCGGCGTGATTCGGCTACCTGACGCTCCTTGCCGAGTCGATGCCCGTGCGGCCCGCAAGGCATGAGACAGGACGAAACATCACCGGTCGGCAGGCGACCCCTTGATACCGTCCACGCATGGGCCTCGGCTTCACTTATCAACTCGAGGACACAGCGAGTGAACGATCTAGGCGAAGACGCATGCGGCTCACCGGGGAACTTCGGAATGTCTGCCCCCACATTCACGATCTGAGGCCGACAGCCGACGAGAACGGCGACCCGGCGCTTGAAGTCCGGTGGGCATTCGAGACGTTCGTTGGCACGTTGTCGTACTACTGCATGATTTGCGGGTCAGAGTGGTCTCAGTACAGCGTTCACATGTACTGCGACGACGTGATGGGCTCCCTTGCTCGGGACATTAAGGGGACCGGCCAGCTTCTCTTGGAACAACGGAAGAAGGCCTCAAAGCTCGTTCAGAAGCTGAATCGGCTCGGCGGACTTCCATAGTCTCTGCCTGAGGCGAACTGGCACGGAGCCGCGAAGGCAGGTCTCGCCCGAGGACGTCTCGCGGCACGTGTGCTCGCCATACGTGCTTGTCACACCTGCCGCTTACCGTGGCGGGCATGGCTGAACAATTGTTTGACGACTGCCACAGGGATACGCCGAGAGGTGGCCTGAAACGGTTACGGTCGGCGGTGATGAGCCGCTCAGCGACCGGGGCGCTGCGAAGCTACCGGCGGCACGATCTGCCGCGTGCCGAACCAATTCGCAATCTCGACCGACCTGTGCTGCTCTGCGGGCGGGCAGAAGACGGCTTGGACCTGCTGCCTGATCGAAGCGTCCAGACCGTCGTCACATCGCCGCCGTACTGGTCGCTGCGGGACTACGACGTCGATGACCAGATTGGCCGAAACGACGCTCTGACCGACTACGTCAAGAGCATCGTCACAACCTTTGACAAGGTTCGGCGAGTGCTCACTGACGACGGCACTGTGTGGCTCAATGTTGGCGACAGCTATACCTCGGGCAACCGCCGCTACAGAGCCCCTGACCGAAAGAACCGGGCTCGTGCGATGCGGGTTCGGCCGGCGACGCCTGAGGGCCTCAAGCCGAAAGACCTCATCGGGGTGCCGTGGCGCTTGGCGTTCGCGCTTCAGGACGCCGGATGGTGGCTGCGTTCGGAAGTGATCTGGCACAAGCCCAATGCCCATCCAGAATCAGTCCGCGACCGTCCAACCAAGGCTCATGAGACGGTGTTCCTACTGTCCAAGAACAAGGACTACGCCTACGACGTCGATGCCATCCGCGGACCGAACGAACGCCGACTGAGGACCGTTTGGGACATCAACACCGAGCCGAGACGGCGCGACGACTGTGGGGTCGAAGATCATCCGGCCGTCATGCCGCTGACGCTCGCAGCCCAGTGCGTCACCATCACTAGCAAACCCGGTGACGTGGTCTTGGACCCCTATGCGGGTTCCGGCACGACACTGCTCGTCGCGCGAGCCCTAGAACGCAGATGGGCAGGCATTGAGCTCAATCCGGCCTTCGTGGATCTCATCGAGCGACGAATGGCTCAATGAACGACGGCGAGGCCCTGAGGCGCAGGATCGACGATCTCTCGCCGATGGGCGTTCGTTTCGTCGCGCGCATGGTCGAGTCGCTGTCGGATCCCCCTCAGGCTCAGGGCTCAGCACCCGAGCCAACTTGGATCAGCGCGGAATCCGACTGGATCGAGTACTTCGGCCTCTTGATCTCAGCGCATCATGGATTAGCCGTCGACGCGCTCAAGGAGACAGGCTTCGAGAATGCGTTCCGGGATGCCTGTGAGGCCGTCGGCTGGGGTGTGGATCCGCCGGCCTCGGCGACGCGGCGCTTCGTGGACGTCACGGTTCAGACGCGTGACGGTCGGCACCGAAGGTTGTCCCTGAAGTCAACGGCCGCTCAACGGCTATCGAAGTCCACGACTCATATCTCCAAGCTCACCGAGGCCGCGTGGATTCAGGATGTCCGCTCACCGAGAAGCCGTAGATCCCGGACACTGGAACTCTTCGAGGAATACAGCGCTGCGGTCGATGCCATCCTCATGCTCCGGGCATTTCGTCACGATCCGCAGTCCATCCCCTACTGCTATCAGCTCGTCGAAATACCGAGTGCGATCTTTGCATCACTGCGGTTGTTGCCCCTGTCCGCGTTCGAGGCTGACGGTCCAACGCTCGACTGCTCATTCCAAGGGGATTCTGTGGCAGCCCGCGTGTCACTGGATAGGTCTGACGCGAAAGTGACCGTCAAGCAGATCCAGCTATCGGCCTGCGTCGTTCATGAAGAATGGGAACTCGGCGACCGCAACCCCCGCCAAACCGTGTCTTCCTGACCGCTCTCGGTGACGTCGCTGGCGCGGGGAACAAGCAGGACGCTGCTTTTCGCGTTGCCTGAAACTCTGTCAGTCTCGTGGTCTCGACCAGATATCAGTGATTATGTCGAGCAACTCTTCTCCACGTTGCGCTATAGCGGTCTCGTCCCATACCTCAGAATCGGTGACATCTTTGTTGATCAGCAGCGTCGAGCTCTTGGCGATGGCCGCCTTCTTCTCACTCCAAGGCCCATTGGATATGGACGAGTTGAGACCCGTGTTCACCAGCGTGAGGTTACCTAACACGTCAATGACACTCTCTCGACGATCGACGAATTCCTGAGATTCGCGGCCGTCGGACCAGTGCTGCTGCCAGCGGCGGGGCAGTATGTGTTCGATGCTCAATCCTTCTGGCGAGAAGGGCGAATCCGGGGGGAAGACCATGGCGTGTCGCTTGCGATCCTCAATTGCAGCAAGCACCATGCTGAGCCGACCCTGACCGACGCGTCCATACAGCGGGCGGGCCAACAGTGAATCGGAAAGCTCGTCATCACGTGGCCATCGACGGGAACCTTGCAGGCTGGCCAGGAATTGCCGCAGCACCTCAGGCCATAGCGAAGGCGTTTTTTCGTGTTCACTCAGTCGACGCATGGCTTCCAGCGATATCCGAGTCAGTCCCGCTGTAATTGCACGGCACAGAGCGCGCCGTATCAGATAGCTCTCAATGTCGGAGAACATTGAGAGCCTTTGCTCCTCAGTCAGTAGTTCGTTTGGTTGAGTGTCGATATAAAGCAGAAGTGGGCTCATCCCGCCGAGACCGCACATTCGGCCTCTCCGAAAGAACCGTCCACGTTGGCTATTGAGCGGGTAGTCATCCCAGCCTCTGTAGACGCGCGCTGCGTGGTGGATCCGTTCTGCAACAGCTTCAATCGTTCGGCCGGTCTTCAATTGCTGATCCGCGTGCTCCTTGAAAGTCGGAAAGACCCGTTCGAACCGGACTTCATCGAGCACCGTAGAGACGAGCCAGTACTGTAGAAACACATCGAGTCTAGCTCGATTGAGTGCACCAGTTCGCACCTCGGTGCGCCAGTATTCGTCTTCCAAGGGCTTCCAGAGTTTGTTGAACAGTTCCTCGTGCTTGGCCATCTCAACATCGCTGGCGGCAGCCTGCAGAATATAGTTCTGAACAAGGTCGCCTGGGGTCAGAGGTGTTCCACGCGCATTTAGTGTTTCAAAGATCACGTAAGGATCGTCACGCTCGGAGAGTTCAATAACGGCAAGTTCGAACAGGCCGTACAGCGTGATAAACAACGCGTCAGCGCGGGCTTCGCGCGTATACTCTTGTTCTCCGGCATCTATCCATCTGTCGATACTCTGTTTGAAGTAACGATGGCAATCTTCAACAGACGTCTCGTGGACTGTTTCGGAAGGCTGCTCTTTGTCCAACGCAGCCACAAACGATGCCTGATTGTCGGCAGATGGCCATAGCTTGAAGCGCTCTGCATCTTGCGCGTGTTGATTGCGTACTAGTCTACCGAGGCTCGTCGACTGGGCATCGAAGCCCTCGTCGGAACAAATGTCTGAAGCTGCATCAAGAAGCAATTGAATTGTTGTCAGCCGCTGCTGGCCATCAATGACGAGAGCTAGCTTCGGTGATCCTATTGGGGCTTGTTGTTGCTGCAGTACTATCGCACCCATGAAGTGACGACGTGTGAGACCTTGGGCTTTAGTCTTGTCCCCTCCAGTCTCTTGTAGTTGGAGGAGATAGTCAGACGCAGTCGATTCGATGTCTTCCCAGAGTGGCTCCCACTGGTCCTCTTCGTTCCAGACGTATGGCCGCTGAAATATCGGTATGACACAGTGGATCTCAGCACCGAAGAGTTCTTCGAAGTTTTTGACACTTACGTCCATCAGAGTGCTCCTCGATGGCTGACCGCTACGAGTGCTCGGTGAGCATGAGACGCACGCCCAGGTTGTGCTCTGGCGGCACGATGAACATCGCGTCCTGGTGCTCGCCGGCGC
>VXYK01000071.1 GCA_009845995.1 Acidimicrobiaceae bacterium
ATCACCCCGCTACCCCCCCTCATACCACCTCTCTTTCCGCCGGCCGCGCCAGACGTTAACCCCCCACAGGCCTTTGAAGGGGGTGTCGGGGGGTGGGGCTGGTTCTTTGGGAAGGCCCAGGAACCGCTCGCCGATGATGTTGCGCTGCACCTGGTCGGTCCCGCCGTAGATTGCGGGTGCCGGCGAATGCAGAGTCTTGCGTTGAATGTCGCCCTTGCCGGGGCCCGCGTTGGCGTCGGCACCTGAGAGCATGCCGGCCGCCCCGATCGACTGGTTGCCCACCTCGCGCCGCATCCGGGCGATTTCGCTCATGGCCAACTTGCCGAGGTTGCCGACGGCGGGGACCGTGCCCTGGCGAGCTCGCAGGCCCAGCATGCGGTTTACCTCTTCGCTGATGTACAAGCGCATCCGGACGTCAAGGCGCTCCGCGGTGGCGAGTCCGAGTTCGGTCGAGATCTGGTGGTACCAGACAGCTGTAGGCAACCTCTTGGCTTCGTTGGACCCCGAGTTGCGTGTCTCGAAGCGGTAGTACGAGAAGCTGCCGGCCGGCTTGTCGAGGTCTGGGGAGTCACGGCCCGCGCTGGCGAAAGGAAGCATCACTCCTGATCCGGCGAGGCTGGCCCGTTCGTGCATGAGAGTGGTGTTGGCAACTCGCCAGCCATCGTTGACCGCGCCGATCACGGCGTCGTGGCCGACCACCGCATCGTCCATGAAGACCTCGTTGAAGAAGGCTTGACCGGTCATCTCAACCAGGGGGCGAATGTCGACTCCGGCCTGCCGCATGGGAAAGGCGAACCAGGTGATCCCGGCATGCTTGGGTTTGTCCCGGTCGCTGCGGGCTATGAGCATTCCGTAGTCGGTGCCCGCCGCAAGGCTGGTCCAGACTTTCTGCCCATTGATTGTCCAGATGTCGCCATCGCGTGACGCTGAAGTCTGGAGCCCGGCTAGATCCGAACCTGCGCCGGGTTCAGAAAAGAGCTGGCACCAAGACTCTTGCCCGGTGAGCATTGGTGGGATGTAGCGCTCAATCTGTTCGGGCGTGCCGTGAGCTGCGATGGTAGGGGCAGCCATCATCGTGGAGATCCCGACCGCTGGACCGAGAGTGCCGGCGTCTCGCAGTCCGTGGCGCGACTCGTTTTCCTCCTGGCGTGAATAACCCCGCCCGAACGCCTCCTCGGGAAGCGAGGGGAGGCAATAGCGGGCCTCGAATAGGCACTCCCACCACTGTGCAACCGTCATCTCGGGATCCCAGTTCGCCTCGGCCCAAGAGCGTGCTTGGTCTCTGATCGTTGTCATGTCGGTTCGTGTCGGTAGGCGGTCCGGCGGCTAGCAAACATAAGCGGATTGTATACGAACATATGTTCGTATACGGTGAAGACTCGTGAGCTGGAAATACTTCAATGCTCCCTGGAAAGACCTTGAGAGTATACTTTCGGGCCGTCACGCGCCCCTTCCGGCTCCGCTTGCCTCGCCTCGCAAGCGAGTCTCAGAACCCGGGCCGCCTCGCAAGCAGGGCTCGGTGCGGTATGCGGAGTTGCACTGTCATTCCAACTTCTCGTTTCTCGACGGTGCCTCGCATCCTGAAGAACTTGTAACCGAAGCGGCCCGAATCGGCTTGGAAGCGTTGGCCCTCACCGACCACAACGGCTTTTATGGCGTTGTCCGCTTCGCCGAAGCCGCTCGTGCCGCGGGTCTTCGCACAGTCTTCGGCGCTGAACTGACCCTGGCCGGCTCCACAAATCCCAGCCGTACTGGAGCGGCTGACCCCAAAGGGAATCACCTGCTTGTGCTGGCCCGTGATCCACGGGGTTACGCCCTGCTGGCTCGGGCTATCAGCGAAGGACAGTTGGCAGGATCCAAGAACGCTCCACAAATCAACTACGAACGTCTGGTTGAACTTGGCGGCGCGGGCACCGGCGACCATTGGGTGGTGCTCACCGGTTGCCGTAAGGGTTCTGTGCCCGAAGCACTGGTCAGCGAAGGCCCGACCGCGGCAGCCAAGGCGCTTGAGCGGTTGGTCGCCGATTTCGGTCGCTCGAATGTGGTTGTGGAGTTGTGGGACCACGGCCTGCCAACCGATTCAGTACGCAACGATGGGCTGGCTGAATTGGCTATGTCGCATCGGCTCAAGCTGGTTGCCACCGGCAACGTCCACCATCACAGCGTTGCCCGTCAGCGTTTGGCTGCGGCCATGGCAGCAGTGCGCGCCCGACGCAGCCTCGAAGAGATCGACGGCTGGCTCCCTCCCGCCGGTCGTCACCTGCGATCAGGCGCTGAGCAGGCCATCCGTTTCGCCCGTTACCCGGGTGTGGTCTCTGAAGCTGCTGCCCTCGGGATCGAGTGTGCGTTCGACCTTAAGCTCATTGCTCCCAACCTGCCGCCGTTTCCGTGCCCCGACGGACTGGACGAGATGGGGTATCTTCGGCGGCTGGTTGACGAGGGCGGTGCCAACCGTTATGGCCCCAGGTCTTCTGAACGGGTTCCGGGGGCATGGGCACAACTCGACAGAGAGTTGGAGCTCATCGAACGACTCGGATTTCCCGGCTATTTCCTGGTTGTTTACGACATTGTCGAGTTTTGTCGGAAGTCCGGAATTCTGTGCCAGGGCCGAGGTTCGGCGGCCAACTCGGCGGTGTGTTTTGCTTTGGGTGTCACCAACGCTGATGCTGTCTCGCTCGGGTTGCTGTTCGAACGTTTCCTGTCACCTCAACGTGATGGCCCGCCCGACATCGACATAGACATCGAAAGCGACCGACGAGAAGAGGTCATCCAATACGTCTACGAGCGCCATGGCCGTCATCATGCCGCTCAAGTCGCCAACGTGATCTCCTACCGGTCCAAGTCGGCGATTCGAGACATGGCTAAGGCGCTCGGCTACACGACAGGCCAACAGGACTCCTTCTCCAAACAAGTCGATCGATGGAGCCCGCGGCCCGAGCGGCCCGGTGAGCGCAGCGAACAAGAGCGGGAACGCAACATACGAAGTGGAAGAGAGGGCGGGGCTGAGAGCGACACTGACATCCCGACTCCGGTATTGGAACTAGCCGCAGAAATCGAACATTTTCCACGTCATCTGGGAATCCACTCGGGAGGCATGGTGATGTGCGACCGGCCAGTCATCGAGGTATGCCCGGTCGAGTGGGGGCAGATGGCCGACCGCAGCGTTCTGCAATGGGACAAGGACGATTGTGCCTCCGCAGGTCTGGTGAAGTTCGACCTTCTCGGGTTGGGGATGCTTTCGGTGCTGCGGTACGCCGTCGATCTCATCGCCGAACACGAAGGCCGAGAAATAGACCTCGCCATGTTGCCCCAAGACGACCAGGTCTACGAAATGCTCCAGAAGGCCGACACGATAGGGGTGTTCCAAGTCGAGTCGCGGGCACAGATGGCCACTTTGCCGCGACTCAAGCCTCGTTGTTTCTACGACCTCGTAGTGGAGGTGGCGCTTATCCGCCCCGGCCCGATTCAAGGCGGTTCGGTGCATCCCTATATCCGGCGGCGCAACGGCGAAGAAGAGGTCACCTATCTGCACCCATTGCTCGAGAATGCTCTGGCCAAGACCCTCGGCATCCCCTTGTTCCAGGAGCAGCTGATGCAGATTGCCATTGATGCTGCCGGGTTCACCGCCTCTGAAGCCGATCAGCTACGTCAAGCAATCGGCTCGAAAAGAAGCCATGAACGCATGGAACGGCTCAAGCAGCGCTTCTTTGAAGGCATGCGGGAGCGGGGCATCAGCGATGACGTTGGTGACCAGATCTGGCTCAAGCTCGCAGCTTTCGCCAACTACGGCTTCCCTGAAAGCCACTCGGTGTCGTTCTCGTATCTTGTTTATGCCTCGTCGTGGATCAAGTATCACTATCCCGCCGCGTTCTGTGCGGCACTGCTCAACGCTCAACCGATGGGATTCTGGTCACCCCATACTCTGGTCGGTGACGCCCGACGTCATGGTGTGGTGGTCCGCACCCCCGACCTCAATGCCTCGGCCGCCAAAGCAGTTTTGGAGCCGGACAGAACAAGCACAGGTGGCTGGGCGGTGAGGCTCGGGCTCGGCTATGTGCGTGGAATCGGAGAAGAACTCGCCGAGCAGATCGACGCTGGTCGTCCATACGTCTCAGTCGAGGATCTCCGTCGGCGAGTGCCGGAAGTGCCGCTTGCGGTGCTTGAGGTTCTCGCCACCGCAGGTGCGTTCGGTTGTTTCGGCATCGACCGGCGGTCAGCGTTGTGGACAGCCGGAGCGATGACTCAGACTGCTGCGGATCGCTTGCCGGGGATCGTTACCGGTGACACAGCGCCGAGTTTGCCGCGTATGTCGCCCGCTGAGTTGTCGCACTCTGATCTTTGGGCCACAGGTATTGCTCCCGACGGTCACCCCACTGTTTTTGTTCGCTCAGAACTCAGTGAGACGGGTGTGGTCACCGCCGCGGGTCTCGTTGATCACAGCGATGGTGAACGAGTGTTGGTAGGGGGAGTGGTGACACACCGCCAGCGACCTCCCACTGCTGGTGGTGTAACGTTTTTGAGTCTGGAAGACGAAACCGGTTTGATCAACGTGGTTGTCTCTTCAGGTTGTTGGCGGCGCTACAAGAAAGCGGCTCTCGGAGCTTCAGCGCTGTTGATCCGTGGTCGACTCGAAAAAGCCGAGGGCGCGATCAATGTTGTTGCCGACAAGCTTCAACCCCTCGCAGTTGGAGTTGCTCCCGCCAGCCGCGATTTTCGCTAACTGTGTTGTTGCCGGGCGTAGCCGGTGCCGGGCTGTGTTGTTGCTGGGCGTGAGCCGAGTGTTGTCGGACATCTAAGCTGCCAACGTGATCGCTGTTCGGATTGCCGTGGGGGTACTGGGGGGTTTGGCGGCTCTCGCCACGATGGGGTCGGCGGTGCGAACAGTCGTGGTGCCCCGAGGCGAACAGTCGTTTCTTGCCAATGCCACCGTGCTGACAATGCGCCGAGTGTTCAACCACAGAGCTCGCCGACGCAAGGACTGGCGCAAAGCCGAAGCCGTCAAGGCGCGTTTCGCTCCGGTAACCCTGATGATGTTCCCCTTCGTCTGGGCTAGCGGCGTGATCATCGGCTGCTCCGGGGTGTTCTGGGCTCTGGGGGTTCGGCCTTATCAGGATGCGCTTGTGCTGTCCGGCTCGTCGCTCACCACGCTCGGCTTCCGCACCACCGAAGATTTTCCGACCCTGCTTGTGGAAATCGGAGAGGGGATCGTGGGCCTGGGCCTGGTGGCGCTGTTGATCAGTTTCCTGCCGACCATCTACGCAGCGTTCTCTAGCAGAGAGACCGCGGTGGCGAAATGGCATCTGCGTTCCACGGGACTCGACGGTGTTGCCAGCCCCGCTTCGATGCTCATGCGTCGGCATCGCCTCGGATCTCTCGACGACATGATGCACGCCTGGTACGAATGGGAAGACTGGTTCGTCGAGATTGAGGAGAGCCACACCAACTTCCCGATCTTGGTCTATTTCCGATCACCGGTACCGGAGCGCTCGTGGATCACCAGCGCTGGGCTGGCGCTGGACTCCGCGTCGCTCTACTGCTCCGCGCTCGATCTTGGTGCCGACTACCGCGCTCAGTTGATGATCCGAACGGGCACCCTGTCGTTGCGACGGATATGCGACTATTTCGGGTTTGAATACGACCCCGACCCTTCTCCCGATGACCCGATAGCCATCGATCAAGATGAGTTCGACCAGGTATTCAGGCTCTTCAAGACGCTTGGGATGCCGGTCGTGGACGATCCCGAACAGGCCTGGCGCGACTTCGCCGGCTGGAGGGTCAATTACGACCGTCCGCTGTTGTCGCTGTCCACTTGGATTGAGGCACCGAAAGCGCCTTGGTCCTCGGACCGTCAGATAGCTATTCGTCGGCCGCGGATTTGGCATCGGCGCAGACGCGCGTGAGATGAGCGATCGCAGCGCACGTATCAGCGTGCACAGCCGACGCGGCCGATTGCCCGGGTAGAGTGCAAGCCGCATCTGGAGGAACCAAATGAACCAACTCAAGCGACTGGTTGTAATTCTCGTGGCCGTATTGTCGGTGGCCGCGCTTGTCTCCGGATGCGGGGACGATGACACCGATATCGGTACTCCTGTGGAGGAATACACCAAATACCTCGTCCAACAGGCCATCGACCGCTACGACGCGGAAGGCCGGGAGGCAGCGTTCGAATACTACAGCTCAGCCGAAAGCCTCAACGGATCCTGGTACGTGTTCATTATCGAGGGCGACTACCTCGTGGTGAATCCGAACAGGCCGGATCTGGTAGGAACCTCCACCGCGGCGCGGTCAGATGTCAACGGCAAACCCTACGGCAAAGAAATAGTCGCGGCAGGCGAAGACGGGGTGTGGGTCGACTACTTCTTCACGCATCCAATCACTCGTGAACCCACCCAGAAATTCTCCTGGGCGGTCCGACACGACGGCTTGGTCTTCGGCTCGGGCTGGTTCGAGTAGAGGTATCCGGCACCAATCTGGCTCCCAGATAGCAAACTAGGGGGGTGACGCGTCGCCTTGTTCGCCTCGCGCGCCGCTGGCGCGCCGTCATCGGCAGGGACGAACGCGCCTATCGTGACAGTTTCGTCGCCCTGGTGCTCTCGGCGATCACAAGCCTCGTCGCCGGTGTGACCCTGGCCACGACCACCGACACCCTCGAAGAACTGCCTGGTCTGCTGCTGTTGGTGCCGGCCGCGCTGGCCGTCAAGGGCAACGTGTTCGGCGCTTTGGGGAGCAGGCTCGGCACGAGCATTCATGCGGGAACGTTTCGGTTGAGTCCGCGCCTCGACTCAGCCGTCGGTCAGAACATCGCCGCGGCGATGCTCCTCAGTTTGGTGATATCGGTGGTGATCGCGGTGCTGGCCAAGGGCGTTGCGATCGTCTTTGCGGTGTCGCCGACGATGTCGCTGGCGGACTTTGTTGTCGTGTCGACTCTGGGCGGTCTGCTCGCCTCCGTTTTCATGCTGGTGATCACGCTGTTGTTGGCCAACGGCCCGGGGCGTTTCGGGTGGGACCTGGACAACGTGGTGTCGCCGTTGGTAACCGCGGCGAGCGACCTGATGAGCCTCCCGGCGCTGATTCTGGCCGCGCAACTCGCCGGCATGGAAGTGTTTGTACCGGTCACCGCGGCGGTGCTTGCGGTTGTGTCGGTCGTTGGGGTGGTGTGGGCGCTGATAACCAATCATCGTTTGCTGCGCGCAATCGTGCGCGAGTCGATCCCGGTGCTGGCCTTGGCAGGGCTGCTTGATCTGATCGCAGGGATCACCATCGAGAAACGACTCGACGACCTTCTCGAATATCCGGTGTTGCTGGTGCTGCTTCCTGGATTCCTTGGCACCGCCGGTGGGCTTGGCGGAGTGCTTTCGAGTCGCCTTTCGACCAAAGTCCACTTGGGTCTGCTGCATCCCGGGCCTGTGCCCCGGGGATCTGCCGGGGCCGACATCGCCATGATCTTTGGATTGTCGATCCCGGTGTTCGCGATAACAGGAGTAGTTGCCGAACTAGGTGGAGTGTTGACGAACCAGGCCAGTCCCGGCTTGCTCGACCTGGTCGCCGTGGCCTTGGTCGGTGGCCTGCTGGCGACGGTCTGCGTCGTGATCGTCGCCTACTACACAACGATAATTGCCGTCAGATTCGGGCTCGATCCCGATACTCACGGCATTCCAATGGTGACTTCGTCACTGGATTTTGTGGGTGCTTTCACCCTGATTCTGGCCATCGTGGCCGTGGGAGTGGCTTGAGTCATGAACCGCGCCCCTAATGCCTGTGGCCAAGCGGCCCGTGAGCGAAGCGAACATGAGCGGGAAACAACGTGTGTCGGTGCAATGACTGTTCAATCCGCGCATACCCTTTCCTATAAGGGAGTAAGGAGATAATGGACGACAGACCGCGCAACCTGCGGGAGATGCTCGCCACCGCCAAGGACAAGTCTGAGCTGATGGTCGATCTGGCGTACGCCGCGCTGTTCTTCGGCGACCCGGACATGGCTGAAGAAATCGCAGATCTGGAAGAAGAAATGAGCCATTTGGTTCACGACATGCGTGGCGTGTGCGTGATGGCTGTGCGGCATCCGCGGGAGTCCGAGGGGATGTCATCGGTGCTGCAGGTGATTTCGGCGATCGAACGCATCGCCAACGATGCTGTCGACATTGCCCGCATCGTCACCCACAAACTAGGGATCCCGGCTGAGTTGGTGGCCGATCTATCGGCCGCGGAGGAAGTAAGCCACCGGGTGTTGGTCTCGCCCTTGTCGAGGCTCACTCATCGCCCCTTGCGCGACCATGAACTCCCGGTTCAGACAGGTATGCGGGTGATGGCGGTGCGCCGCCAGCATTGGATCACCGATGTGGACGGCGACACTGTGCTGATACCGGGCGATGTTCTGTTCCTTCGAGGATCGCCTGACGGAATAGGGCCTTTGAGAGACTTGGCCGGCGCCGAACCGTGGGAAGCTCCGCAGCTGCCCGAAGATCCGTTTGTGACCGACCTGGACCGGGCGGTCGATGTGTTGGTCGAAATGAAGAACCTCAGTGAGGTTGCGGTCGGCTTGGCGTACTCGGCCCTGGTCCTCGCTGACCTCGGCCTCGCGGCGGAGGTACGTCACATTGAAGATCGCCTCGATGAAATGAAGGACCGCCTTGAGCTTTGGGTGCTGCGGGCGGCATCAGAAAAGGTCGACCCTTCACCGTTGCGAGGTCTGCTCCACCTGTCGCAGGCGGCCGAAGACATCGGTGACCAGGCCCAAGCCATGGTCTGGTTGATCGAGAAACAGGAGGATGTCCACCCGATCCTGGAACTGGCCCTCGGCGACAGTGATGAGGTGGTGATCCGGGTGCCGGTTCGGGCTGGCAGTGAAGCAGACGGCCGACTCCTCTCCGAGCTGCGACTCAACATCGAACCCGGTTTCACAGTCCTTGCCATACGGCGCGGCGAACAGTATGTGTATCGACCCCGCGGCCGTGCCCGACTCGTTGCCGGAGACGAGTTGATCGCCAGCGGTCCCGACGAGGGGCGAGAACTCCTCGCGCGGCGCTGCGGATGGCGTTTGCTCGATCCTGACGGAGACGGAGAAATGGAACTGGAGCCGGTCTCGGCCTGATAGCGGGCCGCTAGATTTCACCGAATGCACAGTTCTTTTCGTCTGCTGTCGATCCACGCACACCCAGACGACGAAGCGTCCAAGGGCTCGGCCACGGTCGCCAAGTACAAGTCGATGGGAGTACGAACGGTGCTCGTGTGCTGTACCGGGGGCGAAGAAGGCGAAATCCTCAACCCGGCCATGGACCGGCCCGAAGTGCGAGACAACCTCGGTGAAGTACGTCACGAAGAGTTGGCCAGAGCCGCAGAAATCATCGGTTATGACACCGTGCACATGCTCGGCTACCGCGATTCAGGAATGGCCGACACTGAGGCCAACTTGAATCCGGACTGTTTCGCCGCGGCGCCGTTCGACGAAGTGGTTGACCGCCTGGTAGCGCTGCTGAGACAGGAGCGACCGCACGTCGTGGTCACATATCCCGATGAGCAGGGTGCCTACAACCACCCGGACCATGTGCGTGTGCACGACATCACCCATCCGGCTGTCGAGCTGTGCCAAGACGCGGCGCATCGACCCGAACTCGGCACCCCCTGGTCGGTGCCGAAGGTCTACTACTCGAGTTGGTCGCGCGCCCGCATTGAAGCGAGACATCAAGCGTTTCTAGACCTGGGTCTGGAGTCCCCCTACGACAAGCGCTGGTTCGATCGGCCCGACACAGACCACAACATCACCACGAAGGTTCCTGTCGACGGCTTCACAGAAGTGCGCCGTGAGGGGCTGCTCGCGCACGCCACCCAGATCGATCCCGAGTCGCCGTTCTGGTTCGGGCTGCCCACCGAGATCGATCTCGCGCTGTATCCGGTAGACGACTACCGCTTGGCTCGCCCGAAGTGGAACGGTGATCAACCCACGGAGACGGATCTCTTCGCGGGTATCGAACCCTGATGCAGCTCTTCGGCGAGGAATGGATAGCCGCGGCGAACGAGGCGCTGGCGGGGTTGCCCGCTGTTTCTGGGCTTGATGCCGTCATCGAATACACGATCAGTGGACGGCCCATCGGTCGTACGAGCCTGACGGTCACTCTTGTCGATGGCGTTTTTTCCGGGATCGCTCTAGGCAAGTCGAAAGAATGCGACATTGCGATATCGATGAACTATTCGGACGCGGTGGCGATCTTGTCGGGGGAGCTGACCAGCGACGCCGGGTACATGAGCGGAGCGGTGAAAGTTGAAGGGGACTATCCGCTCTGGCTTCTCGACCTGCGACCGGTCCGTGTTGCGGCCATTGACGTACTTGCCCCGCTGATGGTGCAAACCTCCAGCGAGTGAGCAACCTCTACTGGTGTGACCGCTGAATATCCCGCAGCGCCGCGAAGCCGATGAGTTGAGCACCGCTTTCGGCAATACGGGCTGGTAGGGAGCGATCAGTCAACACCGCGAGGTCGTTCATTCTCGCGGTCGCGGAAGGATCGATGGCACGGATTTCTTCTGCGGCGATAGCGGGTTCGAAAGCCACCACGGTCACCCCGGGTGTCAGGTTGTCGAGCACGGCCGAAAAATGAGCCTCCGCGCCACCCCGCACCAAACGGAAGTGGTCCGGAGTGATGACCCCCTCGTCGCGAGCAAGGTCACGGAAAGGGAAGCCGGCGGTGGCTTGGGCTGCGGGCCCTTCGAGACGCAGCGGAAGGCCTGCCTCGATCGCGATGTCCAACAGAACGTCGAAGAACTCGGGCCGTTGTTGAAGGGCGTTCAGGTGGGTGCTCAGATGCGTTGCGTCCAGTCCCCACAGTGTCGCCCGCTCGAGTTGAGCCCGGCACTCCCGGCGGACCTCATCGGCGTCCGCGTGGTCCCAGAGATCGGCAACGGTGCGGGGGAAACCGCCGTCGCCGTCGAGCAGGCTCGGTGCGCTGGTCAGCGGACCCCAACGGAAACAATCGAGTTCCGCATTGAGCGTCAGATGCACCCCGAAGTCTTCGTCTGCTTCAATACGGTCAACCGCATGGCGTGACCAGGGTCCCGGCATCATGACCGTGCCGGTCGTGGCCGCACCCTCGCGCACTGCGCTCAGTCCACCGGCAGTGGCTGCATGCGTTGAACCGAGTTGGTCCGCGCTGATAATCAGCAATCGGCTGTCGGCTTCGTATCCGAGCGCTTCGACGAGTGACTCCACAGTGCCTCCTTCCACAGTGTGACGGTACTGCGCTATTCGAGCGGAACGTCGGGATTGCCGCAGACTCCCCAAAGACCGACCCTGGCGAGCATCGCCTTTTTAGCGGCGCGGCGAGCAGCTGTTCGTAGTGAGTGTTGGGTGGGTAGGAGAGAGTGCCTGCGTAACCGTGCTCTACGAGATCGAGGTTGACGAAGAGGTCGTCGCGGCTGCGAATCACGTAGGCCAGCAACCGGTCGTATTGATCGCGGGCTTCTTCATCGAGGATCAGCGTGACGGCGGTGCCTTCGGGAAGCAGGGACTTGAGATAGGCGCTCGCCTCGGCGCCGTAGCACTGATCGGGCCGATTCCTTGCCACAGATTCGGGTGTGTCGATACCGATCAAGCGCACGGTTTCACGTGAGCCTTTGATGTCGGCGATGACCGTGTCGCCGTCGATGACTTCGGAGATGGTTGCGTTCGGGATCAATCCGGTCGGCGACGCCCGCGGAGCGCCGGTGCCTGCGGTTCTGGCGTCATCGGTGCCGGTACAGCTCAGCGCCGCGAGCATCAGTACTGCTAACAAAGCAAATTTTATTATATTTAACTTTATAACAAGATATTTCATTACGGCACAGTCTGCCCGGCCTGTGTGACAGTTGCCGTGAAGTGAAACAATCAGCAGATGTCCACCACCCCCACGCAACGTTACGGAATGACCGTTCCGTTCGACGGCACACCCCTGCACCTCCAACGGTCACGTTTTCAACGGCTCGAAGCGCTCGGTTATACCGACTTGTGGTCAGCAGAGGCGATGGGAGCCGACGGACTCACGCCCCTGGCCCTGGGAAGCGTGTGGACTCCCTCGATGAGGCTTGGTACGGCGATTCTGGGGGCTTACACCCGAGGTCCGGGTCTGATGGCACAGTCCATAGCGGGCATGGCATCGGCCGCGCCCGGGCGGTTCGTCGCAGGCATCGGCTCGTCGTCCGATGTCATCGTTGAGCGTTGGAACGGCATCCCCTTCGAAGCGCCCTACAAACAAACCCGAGACATTGTGCGCTTTCTCAAAGCCGCTATGTCGGGCGAGAAGGTCAGCGAGGACTACGACAGTTTCTCGATCAAAGGATTCCGCCTCGGTCTAGTCCCCGAACAACCAGTGCCGATCCTGGTTGCTGCGTTGCGTGAGGGCATGTTGCGCATGGCGGGGCGCGAGAGTGACGGTGCCATCATCAACTGGCTCTCGGCGGACAATGTTTCCACGGTGGCGGGGATCGTTCGCGCCGAGAATCCCAATGCGGAAATAGTCGCGCGCATCTTTGTTGCACCTACGCCTGACCGAGAAGCGGCTCTGGCGACCGGTAAGTTCGCGGCCGCAGCGTACCTGAATGTGCCCGTCTACAAGGCTTTCCATGAGTGGATGGGTCGTGGCGATGCTCTGGGAGAGCACTGGGAACAGTGGGCCGCTGGTGACCGTCGGGGAGCGTTGGACAAGATCCCCGACCACATCATCGACGAGTTGATCGTGCATGGCAGCCACGACGAGTGCCGGGCGCATATCCAGCGTTACATAGACAATGGAGTCACGTGTCCGGCGTTGGCCGTCATGGCGTTCCCAGGCGTCGACGTAGATGAAGCTATCGAAGGCCTCGCGCGTGGCTGATTGCCGGGCGTAGCCGGAGCCGCGGAGCCTCGTGGCTAGCTGGTTGCGCGGGGCGTAGCCGGAGCCGCGGAGGGTGGGTGCGGTGTTGTTGGCGCGGGGCGTGGCCGGAGCCGCGGAGGGTGGGTGCGGTGTTGTTGGCGCGGGGCGTGGCCGGAGCCGTGTGAACCCGAGCGCGGCGGGGCCCTCAGCTGAGTAGGGACGCTTGGAGTTTTTGCATTCCGTTCAGCCAACGCTGACGGTCGCCGGCTCGACGCTGTTCGTAGAGTGCGACTTCGGGGTGAGGGAGTATCAAGAAGTCGTCGTTGGCCAGACCGACAGCCACCGCTTCGGCGACCTGGGACGGCTCAATCATGCCCATGGCCTTCACCACTTCGATCGCCAACTCGCCCTCGGCTTCGGTCATGGGAGTGCGGACTCCCTGAGGACACAGGCACGAGACGCCGATACCGTGCTCTGCGTAGGTAATGGCGATCCACTCGGCAAGAGCGACACAGCCATGTTTGGTGACCGCATACGGCGCGGTTCCCAGGTTGGTCAACAGACCAGCAGCCGATGCGGTGAGAAGAAGATGCCCACCTCCTCGCTCGATCCAGCGGGGAACAAGATGACGCGCGGCGATGACATGGGCCATCACATTTATGTTCCAGTTGGCGTTCCAGATGTCGTTGTCGAGTTCAACGCCCCCGTTGGCGGCGATTCCGGCGTTTCCGCACCACAGGTCGATGTCTCCGGCTTCGGATTCGGTTCGTTCGATCAGATCGACGACAGCGGACTCATCGGTGACGTCGAGCACTTCCCAACGAGCGCCGAGTTCGGCGGCCACAGCGGCAGCTCCGTCACCATCTAGATCGGCAATCACCAGCGTGCCCGCGCCGTCGGCCGTGAAGCGTTGTGCCATAGCGCGGCCGATCCCGCTAGCCGCTCCCGTAACTACGATTGTTGCCCCTTTTGTGTCCATGGCGGGATAGTAGATCGATATTCGTTAAACCCAACGCGCCCTCTGTCACATTGCGCGAGTATGGTTGCTAATAACACGAGCCGATCCCGGCCCGAGAGATATCAAGGGAGGTTACGGACAATGACTGAAGCCATTGATGGCGTGCAGATCGAAGAGGCGCTGGGAATTATCGACCATGGTCTCGGAGACTTCATTAAGCGCGAGTTGTTGACTAGCGCGGAAGTAGCTGACCTGCTCCTTGATCTTCGTTCGGTTCTGACCTTCGTGGCCGTGGAGCCGACGGAACCCGCGAGTTCCAACTAGTAGCCGCTGCTAACCGAACCGCGTTGCTAGCTGAACCGCGTTGCTAGGGGAGAAGGCGTCGCGCGATCTTGCCGAAGACGGCGCCGACGACCAGGCCCCCCAGCACATCTGATGCGTGATGAATGCGCACATGCAATCGGCTTGCGGCAACCACCGCGCCCAGCATGTACCACAAGGGGCCGCCGGTCCGGCGCGACAGCACCGCGGCGGCGACCATGGCAGCTGACGCGTGCCCACTGGGGAAGCTGCTAGTTATAGGTTGACGCAGATTGAGTGGCCGAGGCGACGGTTGCAAGGGTCGGCCACGACCGAAGATCGATTTGATCGGCCCGTTCAACAACGCCGACTCGACCCCGAGAGCAGCGCTCAACCCGATGGCGATCTTCGGGTCGTCTTCGATGATCGCCTGGGCAACGCCGAGGGCATGCCAGAGCAAGGAGAAGTCTGCCGCCTCTGATGCGGTGTAGAAGACCCGGTCAACGAGCGGCTGGTTGCGCCATTGTTCCCACCATTGGTCAACGACCTCGTCGAGTTGGTCGATGGCGTCGTTGAACTCGCGCATCGACTCGCTCATCGACTCGTTCGTCGGTTCGTTCATGGTGTGGAGCGTAGATGCCGTTGGTACGCACCGGGTCCGGTGAACATTTTTCGTTCCCAACGCCTTGGTGTGACGAGCAGGGCTCGGGGATAGTCCTCGAACATCCAACGTGCGAAGTTACGCCTGGTCCAGGCTGTCGTCCCGGTGAGCCTGAGCACTCCGCGAGTCACCCAGGGCCGTGCCAGCAATGGGATCAGCGCTCGAGACATCCGATCGTCGGCTACGAGTTCTGAGCGCACAGCCTTCGCGTAGTGGGCCGTCGGGTTGTCGTGAGCCAACACCGATTCAGCGGCGAGCCGACCGGTGAGTAGAGCCTGTCCGATGCCCTCCCCGGTCATCGGGTCTGTTACCGCGGCGGCGTCGCCGACGAACATCGTGCGTGGGCCGACGAGTGGGACACGACCGATTCGAGCCGGGATCGGCCAGGCCTTGTGAGGCTCCTCGGCAACCGCCTCTGCACCCAGTGCCTGTTGGATGTGGGGTCTGGCCAGAAGATCAGGCCACAGTCGCTTCATGTCGCCGACCGTGTGCCGCCCTCCTCGGCGGATGCCGAAACCGATGTTTGCTCGACCTCCCCCAAGTGGGAAAGACCAGGCGTAGCCGGGCAGAAGGTCGGGTTCGAACCAGACGATCAGTTGTTGTTCGGCTTGGCCGGTGACGTTGCAGTAGTACTGGCGAAACGCATGCCATTCACCCAGGTAGTGGTCGACCCCCAGACCCAGCGACTTGCGAACCGGCGACCACATTCCGTCGGCGGCAATCAGATTCGAGGCCCGTATACGGTGCTCGTTCTCGTTGCCTATGAGCACATCGATGGTGTTGCCTGAAACTTCGGTGCCGGTCACCGTGCATTCCGGCTCGACACGAGCGCCGGCGGCTCGTGCTAATTCGAGCACGGCGGCGTCCAGATCTATGCGCGGCACGACCGCGGCGTGATAGCCGGGTCCGTCGGGGAGGGGATAACGCTGCTCGGTTCCCGAAGGTGATCGCACAGCCACGTCTCGAACGACGTTCCAGGATTCGATATTGCCCGGGTCAAGGCCCAAGTACTCGAATTCGCGGAGCGCGAGGGCGGTGAGGCCGTCTCCGCAGCATTTGTCCCGTGGGAACGCTGCCTTGTCGACGAGCAGGACATCTCGGCCTGCCCGTGCCAAGACGATCGCAGCCGCGGAACCTGCTGGACCCCCGCCGACGACGACTGTCTCAGCTCTCACGATGCCCCGGCCTGCTCAGACCCGGCCTGCTCAGAACTGGCCTGCTCAGAACTGGCCTGCTCCACCCCGGCCTGTCCAGATCCGGCCTCGTCGGCGTTGTCATGGTTCGTTTCGTCCTTGTCGGACCTGTCGGTCTGGTCCCGGTCGGTATCGTCACCGCTCTCGTGGTCCGGTTCGTCGTCGGGTTCGTCCTCGTGCGGTTTGTCCCCGTCGCCGTTGTCGCCGTTGGGGACTGTGGTGGTCGTCGAAACGCTCGGCGTGCCGTCGCAGAGGGTCCCCTCCGGGTGATAACGGGCAAATACCGTGTCCACTTCCTTGCGCCCGTCGTCCACGTAAGTTCTGGTTCGCTCGGTGTACACATTGGTGCAGACCAGACCGTGGGGGACGCTCGTCTGATCTGTTTGCTCTGCGAAAACCGTCCTTGTCGAATAGAGCCGAACAGTGATCGAATCTTGCGTCACGGTAGGCCAGATCAGTACCCCGTACGGCGTGTTGTTGATTATCTGCAGGTCGGGGGCGGGGTGGGACACCGTCGCTTCACGGCCGTAGGGATAACGATCGAGATATATCGAATGGCTCTGGTACACGCCGAAGTCGAGACCAGCGAAGAAAGCGGCGTTGAACAGGGTTGTTGCGTACTGTGAGATTCCTCCGCCGATTGAGTCGACGAAGACCCCCTCGTAGATCGTCCCCGCGGGCACAAAGCCCTCTTCGACAGTTCGGGGACCGATGTACCCGTTGACCGAGAAGGTGCCACCGGGTTCGATCACCGCTCCTTGGGTCAACTCGGCGATGCGGAAGATATTGATCACCCGTGGTTGTCCAGGCGCGAAGTTGGTCGTGAACTGGCCGACCACCTCTCTGATGCCCAGCGACTCGGCCCAGGCAACGCCCTTCGCATCAGGGTCTTCGGTGGGTCGGACCTTCACTCGGCCCTCGCCTGCGATCAGAGCGTCAAGAATCCGCTCGCCGGTGTCTTCGGTGCAGCAGACGCTTCCAGGGGAGCCTCCGACAATATGGATGTTCTCGGCGTAGTCGACAAAGAACGTCGTCTCCTGTCCGGGGTCGCCGAGGCCGACGAACAGGGCGGCCAGGGTTTCCACGACCTTGTCATTGTTCAGCGAGATCTCCGCGTCGCGACTGAATTCAACCCATTGACGCAGGGCTTGGGCAGGGATCGGGTGGTACTCCGAGAATCCCAACAACGCCACCTCGATACCGTCCTGGGTCAGTTCGTTGGCGCGGCGCGCGAGTTCGGTGCCGCCGACGTCTATGGCCTCGCTCCCGAGGGTCGGCAACTCGACGAGATCTTCGCCGTCGGCCGTGACTGCGATCAGCAGCCGACGCTCAAGTTCAGCAATGTCGATGATCGGAATCTTGGCGGTGTCGGCGGAGACGAAACCTCCTTCAACCAGTGCCACGCCGGGGCCGTCTGGATCGACGAGAAGCACCGCATTGGCACCCTCGCCGAGCAGTCCCACCAGAGTGCCCCGATCGAGGAAGTAATGCGGGGTCACCCTGCGATTCGCGACGGGCGAGAAGAGCCATCGAAACGGTTGCGTTGCGCCACCGCTCTCGGCGGCTTCGTCAAGGGTGGCTTCGATGTCGATGTCGATGCCCAATTCCGCAGCGGAGGCAGTCACAGAAGCTTCGTCCCAGACCAAGGTCAGGGAAGTGTCGAGCGAGGGGTGCGAAGCTAGCCGCACCGCTGCTTCTTCACGACTCATCGACCCGACCGCGACTGCGTCGACTTCCACGCCTCTCGGGATGTCCTCGCCGTTGACGACGTCGTCGATGATCCAGGCGATCACAATCAAGATGACAGTCGCGGCTATCACCGAAAGGGTCGCTCGCACGGTGCCCAATCGTACAGGCAGCGGGCTTTCAAAAGAGGCCTGAAACAGTCCGAAAGATGCCTAAAAGAGTCTCAGGTTGGGGGATTCGATGCCGCGCAATTCGTCGTAGTCGACTTCAACGCACTCGATCTCTCGATCCTCGGCCAATACCTTCGCCTGCGGTTTGATCTCCTGGGCGACGAACACGCCTCGAACCGGTCTCAGTGCCGGGTCTCGGTTCAAGAAGTCCAGGTAGCGACTGAGTTGCTCGACTCCGTCGATTTCGCCTCGGCGCTTCACCTCAACGGCCACCGCCACCCCGTCGGCATCGCGGCACATGAGATCCACCGGTCCGATGCTGGTCGGGAATTCACGGCGCACCAGTCGCAAACCCTCGGTGATCGATGTGGGATCGTCGGCAAGAAGTTCCTGCAGGTGCGCTTCGACGCCGTCTTTCTGCAGACCAGGGTCTCGTCCCATCTCAAATGATGAGTCGCTGATCACCTCGTGGAGGGTGATCGTGAGGACTTCGCCCCTGGGGTTGGTGACCGTCCAAATGCCCTCTTCTACGTCCTCGGCGAGTCGGTTCGGTGGATTCATCCAGTTGAGCGGTTTGTAGGCGCCGCCGTCTGCGTGAATCGCCACGCTGCCGTCGGCCTTGACCATCAACAAGCGCATCGCCTCGGGCAGGTGGGCCTGCAACCTCCCGTTGTAGTCGACTGTGCAGCGAGCTACGACAAGACGCATCTCCCGATCCTATCGTTGGAGAATCAGGGCTATCTCTGGGGAATCAAGCGGGGCGCTAGGGGTTGGAGGCGGCTTGAGTGTCGGGGTAGACGAAACGGATCAGGCCCACGGCCAATACCAGCCCGATCAGTTGCATGACGATGAACATTGGCGCGGAGGCCGGCTCGATCCCCGCGAACGTATCGGAGAACATACGCCCGATCGTCACCGCCGGATTGGCGAAGCTGGTGGAGGAGGTGAAGTAGTAGGCCCCGCCGATGTAGGCGGCCACCGAGCCGGCAACCAGCCGGAGCCGACCGGTGCGGACCAGCGAGAAGATGAGCGCCACCAAACCGACGGTTGCGATCACTTCGCCGAGCCACAGGTGTCCGGCTGATCGGGTTTTGGTGGACCAGTTCACTGCGTCCAAGTCGAACATCAGGTTGGCCACCACAGTGCCGACCACCGCTCCGGTGATCTGGGCGCAGATATAGGCGAGGACGTGACGTCGCGGGAAACTTCCGAGCGCCCAGTCGGCCAGGGTCACTGCGGGGTTGAAGTGGGCTCCTGAGAGCGGACCGAACATGACGATTATGGCCAGCAGCACGGCGGCGGTCGCAGCCGCGTTCTGGAAGAGTTGCAAGCCCACGTCATTGGGCGAGAGGCGTTCGGCCATGATTCCCGAGCCCACGACTCCGATCAGCAGGAAAGCTGTTCCTGTGGCCTCTGCTGCCAGTTTGCGGTTCAACATGTCTGTCAGGAGGCGAAGCTCGCCAGGCTCTTGAGCGTTGGTTCTGCCAATTCCCGACGACAGATCAGCAGATCCGGGAGATATGGATCGGCTTGGTTGTAGAGCAGTTCGGAGCCGTCGATGCGGCTTACATGGCAACCCGCCGCTGCGGCCACGGCCACCGGCGCGCACGAGTCCCACTCGTACTGACCCCCGCTGTGGGCATATATCTCGCATTCGCCGCGAACCACTGCCATCGCTTTGGCGCCCGCCGAACCCATCTCCACCAGATCAGCACCAAGGTCTTCGGCAACATGGATCGCCGCAGCAGGGGGTCTGGTGCGCGAGACGATCAAACGCACAGCGGAAGCTCCGGTGGGAGGAAGCGATGGCGGATTCGCGGTGCTCAACAGCAGTCCGAGAGCGGGAAGTGCGACGGCGCCGGCGATTGGACGGTTGTCTGCCACCAGCGCCACGTGAACTGCCCAGTCGGTGCGGGGAACTTCTGAGAACTCGCGGGTGCCGTCGAGCGGATCGATGATCCAGGTGCGCTCAGCGTCGAGACGAGTGAGATCGGCTCTGCCTGTTTCAGACGGGCCTTCCTCAGACAGAATCGCGTCGTCTGGCCGCGCTGCTTGCAGGCGATTCATGAGAAGCTCGTGGGCTTGCCGGTCGCCTTGTGCCTTCAATACCGCCATGGGCGCGTCCTGGCCGTGGAGGCGAGCGCGAAGTTCAACCAGTAGCCGACCTGCCTCGTCCGCCAATTGAGCCGCAAGACGATGGTCTTCAATCGAAGCGTTGATTGGTGCTGTGTTGATGGCAGAGATTTCAGCAGTCGCCTTGCCCACAGACAAATCGGATGCTTGCACGGTCGGGAGGCCAGAGCAGGCCCGGTTTCAGGGCCGTGGTTTCGCTTTCGCTTGATTGGGGAGTGGCACGACCGCGGCCCTAACATTGACGCGGATGTCCTTTGATCTCACCCATTTGCGCCAACTGGAAGCGGAATCGATTCATATCTTCCGCGAGGTGGCAGCGGAGTTTGAGAATCCCTGTCTGTTGTTCTCGGGCGGCAAGGACAGCATTGTCATGCTGCACATCGCTCAAAAGGCGTTCTGGCCTGCGAGATTGCCTTTTGTGGTGATGCATGTCGACACGGGCCACAACTTTGCGGAGGTGCTTGAGTTCCGGGATCGCCGCGTGGCCGAACTCGGGGCGCGGCTGGTGGTCGCCTCCGTGCAGGAGGCGATAGATGCTGGAAAGGTCACCGAGGAGACCGGTCCCCGGGCGAGTCGCAATCGGTTGCAGACAGCGGTGCTGCTCGATGCTATTGAACAGCACCGTTTCGATGCTCTGTTCGGTGGTGCCCGCAGAGACGAGGAGAAGGCGCGGGCCAAGGAACGGGTGTACTCGTTTCGTGACGAGTTCGGTCAGTGGGACCCGAAGAACCAGCGCCCCGAGCTCTGGAGCCTCTACAACGGCCGGATCCGGATGGGTGAGCACATCCGGGTGTTCCCGATCAGCAACTACACCGAGCTCGACATCTGGCAGTACATCAAGGATGAACAGATCGAGATCCCGTCTGTTTATTTCGCGCACCAGCGTGAAGTATTCGAACGCGACTCCATGTTGCTGTCGACGGGTCCCTACATCACGCTCATGGATGGAGAGGAACCCTTCATCGAGAGGGTCAGGTACCGCACGGTTGGAGACATGAGTTGCACCGGTGCGGTGGAATCGAGTGCTGACACCGTCGACAAGATCATCGAAGAGGTGGCGGCGACCCGTATCACCGAAAGAGGCGCTACCCGTGCCGACGACAAGGTGTCCGAGGCGGCTATGGAAGACCGCAAAAAAGAGGGTTACTTCTGATGGAGATGCTCCGTTTCGCCACCGCCGGTTCGGTTGATGACGGAAAGTCCACGCTGATCGGCCGCCTGCTGTACGACACCAAGACGATCTTCGAGGACCAGTTCGAGGCTGTCGAGCGGGCCTCGGTTCAGATGGGCACCGAATACACGAACCTGGCGCTGCTCACCGACGGTCTCCGCGCCGAACGCGAGCAGGGCATCACCATCGACGTCGCCTACCGCTACTTCGCCACACCGCGGCGCAAATTCATCATCGCCGATACTCCGGGTCATATTCAGTACACCCGCAACATGGTGACGGGTGCCTCCACTGCTGACCTGGCAATCGTGTTGATCGACGCCCGCAAAGGCGTGCTGGAACAATCGAAGCGCCATGCCTTTCTGGCTTCGCTGCTGCGGATCCCGCATCTGGTCCTGGCAGTGAACAAAATGGACCTCGTCGACTACGACCAGGAGCGTTTCGAGGAGGTCAGAAACGAGTTCCGGGACTTCGCGGCCAAACTCAACATTGCGGATCTGACGTTCATCCCCGTTTCGGCGCTGCACGGCGACAACATTGTCGACCGTTCCGCCAACATGGCCTGGTACCAGGGGCCGTCGCTGCTGCACCACCTCGAGGAGGTTCATATTGCCTCTGACCGGAACCTGATCGATGCCCGCTTCCCGGTCCAGTATGTGATTCGCCCTCAGTCCGATGAATACCACGACTACCGCGGCTACGCGGGAACGGTCGCAGGCGGTGTTTTTCGCACTGGTGACGAGGTGACGGTGTTGCCGTCGGGCTTCAGTTCGACTGTCAAGAGCATTGAAACGTTCGATGGCCGAGTCGATGAGGCGTTCTCGCCGATGGCCGTGACGATTCGCATCAACGACGAGATCGACATCTCACGGGGCGACATGATCGTGCGGCCCAACAACCAGCCGACCGTCGCACAAGATATTGATGCGATGGTTTGCTGGATGAACGAACGCATCTCCTTGCGTCCAGGCAGCAAGCTTGTGATCAAACACACCACCCGCTCCACCAAGGTCATAGTGAGAGACCTCAGCTACCTGCTCGACATCAACACCCTGCACCGCGACGAAAGCGCCGCTCAGTTGTCGCTCAACGAGATCGGGCGGGTGCAGCTTCGCAGCCAGGTGCCGCTGTTCTTCGACGAGTACCGGCGGAACCGTCAGACCGGCAGCTTCGTGTTGATCGACGAGGCCACAAACGTGACGGTGGGTGCGGGGATGATTCTGGGTCCGGTGTCGTGAGGACAGCGCCGCGGTGAGCGATCCACTCAGTGCAAACATTGTCTGGCATCAGGGACACCTCTCACGATCTCAGCGTTGGGAAGCCCTGGGTCAACGGGGAGCGACCGTGTGGTTCACCGGGCTGTCGGGTTCCGGAAAGTCCAGCGTCGCCGTTGCGGTGGAACAAGCTCTTGTCGAGTCCGGTCGGCTCGCCTATGTCCTTGACGGTGACAACATTCGCCACGGCTTGAACCGCGATCTCGGCTTTGGGGCTTCGGACCGCGACGAGAACGTCCGCCGTGTGGCTGAGGTCGGTCGTTTGCTGGCAGACGCGGGAGCGGTTTCGCTGATCCCTCTGGTGTCGCCCTATCGAGCGGCCCGAGCCAATGCTCGGGCGCTGCACGAAGCAGCGCAGATCCCGTTCATCGAGGTGTTCGTCGACACGCCGTTGGCGGTTTGCGAGCAGCGCGATTCCAAGGGTTTGTATGCCAAGGCCCGTGCGGGTGAGCTGCGCGGCTTCACCGGCATAGATGACCCTTACGAACCGCCGCGCAGTCCCGAACTCCGCCTTGTCCCCAGCGACGGAGACGCCCTAGCCATGGCAGGGTTGGTGCTGGCGCTGCTCGACCGCGAGGCAGAATAGCTGGGCTTCGCTTGCCAACAGAGATTGGACGCTGTCTATGAGTGTTGAAATGGTTCCCTACGACGAGTTCTCGATGTTCCACGAGAACGCTTCTGAGTTCGGGTTGGCCTATGACGGTCCGCCGGTTGTGCGGCGGGAGCGAGTTGAGCTGGACGACGGCCGCCACATCAGCGCGCTGGTCTGGGGCGAAGGTCCGCCCGAACTCGTCTTGTTGCACGGAGGCGCGCAAAACGCCCACACCTGGGACACGGTCGCCTTGGCGCTGGGTCGCCCGCTGGTGTGTATTGACCTGCCCGGTCATGGACATTCGGGTCCCGGCACCGAGGGCAGCGCTGATGTGTTCGGCAACGCCGTCGACGTGGCGGTGGCCGTGCGGACTCTCGGGGCGCAAGCGAGTGCCGTGGTCGGTATGTCGCTGGGGGGCATGACCATGTTGGCGTTGGCCGGCCACGCGCCCGAGTTGGTGCGCAAAGCGGTGCTGGTCGATGTGACACCGGGCGTTGACGAGAAGAAGAGCAGCAACATTGCGGCGTTCATCAACGGACCTGAGAGCTTCGACAGCTTCGATGACCTGCTGGCTCGCACCATCGAGTTCAACCCGACCCGAACCGTGGAGTCGTTGCGCCGCGGCATCCTTCACAACGCCGAGCAGCGACCCGACGGTTCGTGGGTATGGCGCTATGCACGTTTTCGCGTGAGCGAAACAAAGGGCGACGGTTTCCCGAGATTCGGGGACCTTTGGGATGTCGTGTCTGATTTGACGGTCCCGTTGATGCTTGTCCGAGGTATGCGTGAACAGTCTGTAGTGGACGACGCGGACGAGGCCGAGCTGATTCGCCGCAGCCCGACCGCTCGGATCGAACACGTGGAGAACGCCGGCCACAGCGTTCAGGGCGACACACCGGTCGAGTTGGCTGCGCTGATCGAAGACTTTGCTTTTGGCCGGGCGTAGCCGGAGCCCCGATAGACCCTGTTCAGGACGCTCCGCGGGTTACGAGCATTGTGCCGGCGACCGGGCCGCCACCGTTGGCGACCACGGCAACTTCGGGCTTGCCTGACACCTGGCGTTCGCCGCCCTGGCCCCGCAACTGAACGCAGGCTTCGTGCAGCAGCCCGAAACCGTGCAGTCGGCCGGCGGAGAGTTGACCCCCCGCGGTGTTCAGCGGAAGTTCGCCTTCCAGAGAGATCCGGTGCCCACCCTTGAGGTAGTCCTTCGCCTCGCCGACGGCGCAGAACCCCAACGCTTCGATGGCCATGAGCGTGATGATGCTGAACCCGTCGTACAACTGCGCGGTATCGACATCGGCGCGGGTCAACTCGGTGCGCGCCCACATGGTGTCGGCGGCTGCACGCAGCGGGGATTCTTCCATGTTGGGGCGTTGATCCCACGATGGCCGCCCGTGCAGCGCCGTGCCGACCGCATTGATCCCGACCGCTGTGGTGGGCACGTCGGGCGCATAGTCGCGGTGGGACACGACGAACGCTGTCGATCCGTCGACTGGAACGTCGCAGTCGAAAAGGCACAACGGCGTGCTGATCATGCGGGCGCCGAGGTAGTCGTCCATGGACATCGGATCGCGGAAGATCGCCTTGGGGTTGAGTCCAGCGTTGCGCCGTGTGTTGAGCGCGATCTCCCCGAGCGTCTCTCGGGTCGTCCCGTAGGTGTGGAAATGGCGCTGCGCGTTCATCGCCAGCCAGTTGGCGGCTGAGACGGCCCCGAAGGGGAGCAGATACTGAAGCATGCCGCCCATTCGCGCTCGGCCACCCCCGCTGCCGGCACCGCCCATCCCCTGCCGCCCTCCAGAGCCTTGAGCCGTGGACTCCCAGACGGTTCGGTAAACCAGCACGTGTCGGGCCAGGCCTGCCGACACAGCTATGGCGGCATTGATCAAGGCTTGGATCTGAGCGGGCCCCTCATACCCGCCACTGTGCCAGTTCAGGTTGAGGCGCAGAGCGTCCTGCACGGCATCGGTGCCCGGTCCGCCAAAACCCGGGTTGAGTCCGTCCATGAGACCTCCCGGGTAGGAGGAGAGACCATCGATGTCGTTCAGCGTCAGTCCGGCGTCGGCCACCGCGGCGAGGCACGCATCGACGGTGAGGCTCATGGCTGTTCGGTCCAAGCGTCGTCCCACGTCTGACTGGCCGATGCCGCTGATGACGGCGTCGCGTTCGCTGCGGTGCCGATGTTTGACGTGCCCGGTCATCGAATCTCCCGGAACTGGGGCAGCCAGACGTCGTCACAGTTAAGAAAGAACACCTCGACACGCATGCCGATGGCCACGTTGTCGGGCTCCGTGCCTATGAGGTTGCTGGTGATGCGCAGCGGTTGTGTGGCGCTGCCCTCCTCCAGATCGACGAGGACCACGCAATACGACCCGATGTCGCCGAACCATGGCTGGTGGTTGATCGTGAACGAGTAGATCGTGCCCCGTCCGCTGACGGCGGTGGGTTCCACTGAACTGCTGTGGCAGGAATAACAGATTCCGACAGGAGGATGGATCCAGGCGCCGCAATCGGTGCAGCGTTCGATGCAAAGCTTGCCTTCCTCCCCTGATGTCCAGAATTGCCGGTTCTGGCGATCGACCGTGGGAAGTACCCGCGCAGGAAAGATGTCTTCCATCACATGGTCCTTTGGTTTCGGCCCTTCGGCATTTCCCGAATCATGGCGTCCTGCACGTAGCTGGCAACGAGGGCGCCACCGCCGTCGTGCACGTGACAGCGACCGTAGCTGCGCCCCGCGCCGGCGAAGGGGGCTTCGTGGCTCAGCAGCAACCAGTCGTGCATTGAGAACGGACGATGGAAGGTCAGCGTGTGGCTGATCACTCCGGTCGACAGGTCCACATGCGCTCGGTCGTAGGCGACGCCGGGGTGAGGACGCATGGCAGTGCCGATCAAGAACCCGTCGGTTCCCCACGCCAGCACCGCTTGATTCACGATCGGATCGTCTGGGGTGTGCCGGCTGCGGTACCAGACCGACAGCTCAGCGGGACCCGTGGGCCCGGCGCTGTCGACAAGATCGACATCGTCTGCAATGACGTATTCCGCGCCGGGAAAGACTGCGTGGTCGCTTGCCAGTCGACCCTCGTCGGGCGGAGTAGCCGTGGGGCGATCGACCTGGTGGGCAATGACGTCGGCTTCAGTCACGTGGGCAAGCACTGAACCCCGCGCACAGAGTCGGTCGCCTTGCCAGACGCTCACCGTGTGGCTTGCGAAGGCTCTGCCTGCGTGGAAGGCCTCAACTGAGATTTCGGTGTCGGCATCGACCCGCGCGGCTCGGGCGAAGATCGCGCTGATGGTCTTGACCGACTTGTCGTCGCTGTGAACTGTGGCCGCCATGATCATCTGAGCCAGGAGTTGCCCCCCGAACACCACATTGTTGACGGCGGGGTCTCCCTCGTTGCCGACTCGATAGCGCGCCTCTGCGACTGGTTCCAGTCGCAGGATCGGCGGCAGCGCAGCAGGATCGATCGTCATGACTAGCGGCTGACCGGTTTGTACTTGATGCGTTGCGGTCGCATGGCGTCGACTCCGTGCTCGCGTCGTCGGTAGTCGGCGTAGTCGCTGAAATTACCTTCGAACCAGCGAACCTGCGAGTCGCCCTCAAAAGCCAGAATATGGGTCGCGACCCGGTCGAGAAACCAGCGATCATGGCTGATGATGACCGCGCATCCGGGGTATGCCTCAATGGCGTCCTCGAGCGCGCGCAGGGTGTCGACGTCGAGATCGTTGGTCGGTTCATCGAGCAGCAGGACGTTGGCGCCCTGCTTGAGAACCTTCGCCAGGTGCACCCGGTTGCGCTCGCCGCCCGACAGAATCCCCACCTTCTTCTGTTGATCCGAGCCTCGGAAGTTGAACGACGCCACGTAGGCCCGGCCGTGGACCTCGCGGCCACCCACAAGGAGGTTGTCGCTTCCGTCGGTGATCTCCTCGTATACCGTTCTGTCCGGGTCGAGGGTCCGGTTCTGGTCGACGTAGCCGAGTTTGACGGTCGGACCGATCCGCAGAGTCCCACTGTCGGGTTGGGACTGCTCGTCTGCGTGGTCCTCGGTCGCGGCGATGATCATCTTGAACAGCGTCGATTTGCCCGCTCCGTTTGCACCGATGACGCCGACGATCCCTGCTGGTGGAAGCGAGAACGAGAGGTCGTCGATCAACAGTCTGTCGCCGAAGCCCTTGGAGAGGCCCTCGGCCTCGATCACCACATCACCGAGCCGGGATTCGGTGGAAATCACGATTTCGAGATCGTTGGCGCGACCCTCGGCGCTGCGTTGTTCCTCCAGCAGTTGCTCATATTGGGACAACCTCGCCTTGCCCTTGGCTTGGCGGGCCTTGGGTGCCATTCGGACCCATTCAAGCTCTCGTTTCAGCGTGCGCTGCCGTTTGTCGTCCTGCTTGTCGAGCGCCGCATAACGTGCCTCCTTCTGCTCCAGGAAGCCCGAGTAGTTCCCCTCGAAGGGGAATCCCTTGCCGCGGTCGAGTTCGAGAATCCAACCTGCGACGTTGTCCAAGAAGTAGCGGTCGTGCGTGATTGCGACGACCGTTCCCTTGTAGTCCTGCAGCGTGCGCTCGAGCCACGCGACAGATTCGGCATCAAGGTGGTTGGTTGGTTCGTCGAGCAGCAGCAGGTCGGGCTTTGCCAGCAGCAGACGGGCCATGGCCACGCGCCGGATCTCCCCGCCGGACAGGTGCTCGACCGGGGTATCGCCCGCAGGGGTCCGCAGGGCGTCCATGGCGATCTCGATGTTGCGTTGCAGGTCCCATGCGCCGAGAGCTTCGATCTTCGACTCGATGTCGGCTTGACGAGTGCCGAGCTTTTCGTAGTCGGCATCGGGATCAGACCATTGGGCCATCACCTCGTCGTAAGCCGCCAGCAGAGAGGCTGCTTCGGTGGTGCCGTCGGAGATGTTTCCCATCACGTCTTTGGAAGCGTCGAGCCGCGGTTCCTGTTCGAGCATGCCGACGGTGAAGCCACCCGTCAGTCGAGCCTCGCCGCTGTATTCGGTGTCGATGCCGGCCATGATGCGCAACAGAGTCGACTTGCCGGCTCCGTTGGGGCCGAGCACACCGATCTTCGCTCCGGGGAAGAAAGCCAGCGTGATGTCTTTCAGCACGTCTTTGTCGGGTGCCACGAAGCGGCCGACCTTGTGCATGGTGAAGATGAACTGAGCGCTCATAGTGGCGACTCAGAAGCTGAGGGCCGTGCGCAGAAGCTCGGCATGCTCCTGCGCGTGAACCTTGGCGCTTCCACAAGCAGGGCTGCCAGACTCGAAGCGGCTGACCCGGCGGATTGAATGCGTGTTCTCGTGTGCCTCGTACAAGCGGCCTTTGATGGCGTTCCAGGGACCCATGTTCTCCGGTTCTTCCTGGAGCCACACAAGTTCCGACGCGGCCCCGTAACTGGCGAGTTGCGCAGCGATCGCGTCATAGGGCCAAGGGTAGAGTTGCTCGACGCGCACAATCGCCACGGGCGCTCCCATGCGATCTCGTTGGGCCATCGCGTCGAAGGCGACTTTGCCGCTCGCCAGAATCACACGTTTCACCGATGCGGGGTCGGGTTCTGCGGGATCGCTGAGAACTTCCTCGAAGGTTCCAGACAGAAGGTGGGCGACCGGTGATCGGGAAGACCGTGCACGCAGCAGCGACTTGGGCGTGAATACAATCAGCGGCACGCGCACGTTCAGCAGCGTTTGACGGCGCAGCAGATGGAAGAACTGGGCTGCGGTGGTGGCGTTGCAGATCTGCAGGTTGTCTTCTGCGGCCAACAGCAGATAGCGCTCAACACGAGCCGAGGAGTGCTCTGGTCCCTGCCCCTCGAGACCGTGGGGGAGCAGCATGACCAAACCGGTTTCCTGGTCCCATTTGTCCTTTGCGGCAACGATGAACTGGTCGATGATGATCTGGGCGCCGTTGGCGAAATCCCCGAACTGGGCCTCCCACATGACCAGCGCTTCACGGTTGGTGATCGAATATCCGTACTCGAATCCCAAGGCGGCGTACTCGGAGAGCAGAGAGTCGTAAATCCACAGCCGAGTGTCGCCGGTGGCGAGAGTGCGCAGCGGCACATACTCGGCGCTGGTCTCGTAGTCGACCAGTGTTGAGTGGCGATGGCTGAACGTGCCGCGGCGGGAGTCCTGGCCGGCCAGACGGATGCTGTTTCCTTCCAGTAGCAACGAGCCCATCGCCATCGCCTCGGCCAACGCCCAGTCGACCTCGCCCGACGCGAACATCTCATCACGCTTCTCGAATTGCTGGGCGAGCTTGGGGTGGAGCGTGAATCCGTCGGGCATCATCGACAGCGCCCTATAGATCCGCTGCACGCTTACGTGGTCGATGGAGGTTCGTACGTGGGGCAGCACACCGACTGGTTGTGGCGGTGGTGGCGCCATGGCGTCGGGATCCGAGGCCATACCGCGGGTCTCGTCGAGAGCTGACTGCAAGCGGGCCTGGAAGTCCGCCAACGCCTCCTCGGCCTGTGTCGGGGTCAGGTCACCGCGCTTGGTGAGCGCTTCGGTGAAGTGCGCGCGCACTGAGGGTCGGGCGTCGACTCGGCGGTACATCTCGGGAAGGGTGTAGCTGGGGTCGTCGCCTTCGTTGTGGCCATGTCGCCGATAGCAGATCATGTCGATGACGACGTCCTTGTTGAACCGTTGGCGGTATGCGAAGGCCAACCGTGCCACGCGCACGCATGCCTCGGGGTCGTCGCCGTTCACATGGAAGATCGGTGCCTGGATCATCTTGGCGACATCGGTCGAGTACTCAGAGGAGCGGGCGACGTCGGGAGTGGTCGTGAAACCGAGTTGGTTGTTGATGATCACATGGATCGTGCCGCCGACCCGGTAGCCCTGGATTTGCGAAAGGTTGAGGGTTTCGGCCACCACACCCTGGCCTGCGAAGGCTGCGTCGCCGTGGATCAACAGCGGCAGCACGGGGAATCTGCCGTAGCCCTTCTCGGGGTCGATGCTGTCCATGAGGGCTCGCGCCATGCCGACGACCACGGGATCAACGGCTTCGAGGTGGCTCGGGTTGGCTGCCAACTCCAGGGGGAGTTCGTTGCCGTTGCGGCTGATGAACGTGCCTTTTTGACCCAGGTGATATTTGACGTCGCCGGATCCTTGAGTCATCTGCTCGATGTCACCGCCCTCGAACTCGGTGAAGAGTTCTTTGTAGGTCTTGCCGACTATGTTGACCAGCACGTTCAGACGACCCCGGTGGGCCATGCCCATCACCGCGCCGGCCATGTTGTTGTCGGCTGCTGCGCCCAGCACTGCGTCGACCAACGGGATGGTGCTTTCGGCTCCTTCGATGCCGAAGCGCTTCTGTCCGACATATTTTGTGCCAAGGAAGGTTTCGAGCGCTTCAGCGGCGTTGAGGCGGCTGAGGATATGGCGTTGCTCGTCGGGCTCGATGTGGGAGTCGGCGCCTTCGAGTTGTTCCTGCATCCAACGCTTCTCGATCGGGTCCTGGATGTGCATGTACTCAACGCCGACGGTTCGGCAGTATGCGTCGCGCAGGACCCCCAGAAGGTCGCCCAAGGCCATCTTGGGGGTGTCACCGACCATCGCATAGATGCCCGTATCGGTCCCGGTCAGGAACTCGCGGTCGAGATCCCAGATGGTGAGACCGTAGGTTGCCGGGTCGAGTTCGGCGTGCATCTTCGGCTCTTTGACCTGGAGAGGGTCGAGGTCGGCGATCAGATGGCCGCGAACCCGATACATGTTGATCAACTGGTTGACCTTGGCTTGCTTCTCGAGCAGTGATGCCTCACGGTTGACGGGGTTGATGTCCCGGCGCCATTTGACCGCCTCATAGGGAACTTCCAAGGACTGGAAGACTTTGACGTAGAAGTCGTCGCTGCCGAGCAGCAGGTCGTGAACTTTGCGCAGGAACATCCCCGACTCGGCACCCTGGATGATCCGGTGGTCGTAGGTGGAGGAGATTGTGACGACCTTTGAAAGCCCGAGGTCAGCCAAAGTCGATGGATCCGCGGCTTCGAATCCGGTGGGATACGAGATGGATCCGACACCGACGATCAGACCTTGGCCCGGCATCAATCTGGGAACGGATTGGATAGTGCCGATGGTCCCTGGGTTGGTGAGGGTGACGGTTGTGCCGCTGAGGTCGTCGGGGCTGATCTCGTTGTTGCGGACCCGCCTGATGATGTCTTCGTAGCGTGTGGCGAATTCTCGAAAGTTGAGGGTGTCGGCCTCTTTGATGTTGGCGACCATGAGGGTGCGGGAACCGTCGGATTTGGCGATATCGACTGCGATACCGAGTGCCACATGCTGGTTTCGCACGAGTACCGGTTCGCCTTTGGGGCCATGCTTGAACGAGTTGTTCATTACCGGGAAATCGTCGGCGATCGCTCGTATGACCGCGTATCCGATCAGATGTGTGAACGAGATCTTGTCGGCCATTTTTCGCCCGAGATAGCCGTTGATTATTTTGCGGTTGATCTCCAGGAGTTTCGCTGGGATCTCTCGGAAGCTCGTTGCCGTGGGTACATCAAGCGAAGCTTCCATGTTGGCCACGATCCGAGCCCCGCCTCCTCTGATGATGTTGCTGTTGCCGGGCACGTTGCTGTCGCCGGGCGTAGCCGGAGCCGCGGTTGTTGGGTGCGGGGGTGTGGCGTTGCTGTCGCCGGGCGTAGCCGGAGCCGCGGGAGTTGGTCGCGCTGGCGTGGCCGGAGCCGCGGGAGTTCGTCGCGCTGGCGTGGCGGGAGCCGCGGTTGTTGGTCGCGCTGGCGTGGCGGGAGC
>VXYK01000038.1 GCA_009845995.1 Acidimicrobiaceae bacterium
GCCCACCCCCGCGCCCACCTCTCGGGCCTCCGGCGACACACCCGCGCCCACCTCTCGCGGCTCCGGCTACGCCCGGCAACAACACAGCACCCGGCAAGAGCACAACCTGTTGAGCAACGAAGTGGCAGTGGGGGGTCGGCTGCTGAGTGTGCAAACGCCGCGCGCCACTCATTCCGAAGTGTTTCTTGGGTTGCATGGTGCTCATCAGGGGCACAACGCCGCGGTCGCGATAGCGGCCGTGGAGGAGTTCTTCGACGCTCCGCTCCGCTCAGACGTGTTGCACGAAGCGTTTGCCTCAGTCGAGGCCCCGGGTCGACTTGAGGTGGTCCATCGTTCGCCATTGATGTTGCTCGATGCCGCTCACAACCCGCCCGGGGCAGAGGTGCTGGCGAGGTCACTCGACGAGGACTTTGCCGGGCTGGGCCGTCGTTTCTTGGTCTTCGGAATTCAGGACGGCCGAGATCCAGCGGAGGTTCTGGAAGCGCTCGACGTGGCTTCTTTCGACTTGGTGGTTGCCTGCACGGCGCCAACAGCGCGCGGTGTCGGAGCGACCTCACTATGTGACACCGCACTTTCGCTGGGTGCGGGCGCTGAGGCCATCTCAGACATCGCGACGGCTATCGACTATGTGATCGACCAGGCCGATGACGAGGATCTGATTGTGGTGGCGGGTTCGGTGACCGTGCTTGAAGGGGCCCGGGAATTCGCCGCTGAACTTTAGAGGCCGGGCCGGAAAGCGTCGACGCCACATCAAAACGGTAACCTTCGTGCGCATGGATCGGACTCTCATCATCTGCAAACCGGACGCGGTCGAACGTGGGCTTGTGGGAGAAGTAATCGGGCGGTTCGAGCGCAAAGGGTTGAAGCTCGCTGCCGCCGAGCTCAGAGTTCTCAACAAAGAGACTCTCGCCCGCCACTATGAGGAGCATCAGGGCAAAGCGTTCTATGGCGACCTAGTCAAGTTCATGAGTCGAGGGCCGGTGCTGGTAGCGGTGATCGAGGGAGTGCCCGACGCATGGCGAGTCGTTCGTCAGATGGTGGGGGCGACGGACCCGCTGCAAGCCGCGCCGGGAACCGTTCGAGGGGATCTGGGTAGCGAGTTCACCGAGAATCTGATTCACGGGAGTGACTCTGCTGAGTCCGCAGAGCGCGAAATTGGGATTTTCTTCCCCAATCTGAGCCAGACTGACCAACCATGACGAGGTCCCCGCGCTTCCCTTGGGTCCATACGCCCGCTGTTGCTACCCATTCTTGGCATCGAGACGGCATTTCTGCGTACACTGGGGCGTGGGGGAACAGCAGCACGCGTGCTGCGCACTCCTTGGCCAACTTCGCCAACCGGAACGAGGCATCGAGCTGATGGCTGCAGACTCATTCATGAACATGTTGGGTGGTGGACTGCGGGCTGCTATGGGGCAAGACATGGCCGTTGATCTCGGAACCGCAAACACGCTGGTCTATGTTCGAGGCGAAGGTGTCGTGCTCGACGAACCGTCTGTTGTTGCGATCGACACAACCGACAACCGTCCGCTAGCGGTTGGTTCCGAAGCGAAACGGATGATCGGGCGGACCCCCGCCAATATCCGGGCTATCCGCCCGCTCAAGGACGGCGTTATTGCCGACTTCGAGATTTGCGAGAAGATGCTCCGTCATTTCATCCGCAAGGTGCATCAGCGCAAATGGGCCAGACCGCGCATGGTTATCGCAGTTCCGTCGGGAATCACCGGTGTTGAACAGCGGGCTGTCCAGGAGGCAGCCGAATACGCCGGCGCGAGCAAGCCGGCGTACATCATCGAAGAACCGATGGCTGCCGCGATCGGGGTGGGTCTTCCGGTGCAGGAACCCACCGGGAACATGATCGTCGACATCGGTGGCGGGACCACCGAGGTGGCGGTCATCTCACTTGGTGGTGTTGTGGCGAGCCAATCGGTCCGTGTGGGTGGTGACGAACTTGACGATGCGATCGCGCAACATGCCAAAAAGGAACATGGTCTGGCTCTGGGTGAGCGCACCGCTGAGGAAGTGAAGATTCAGATCGGATCAGCGGCTCCGCTGCAGCGAGAACTCTGCGCTGAGATCCGTGGGCGAGACTTGGTGACTGGTTTGCCGCGCAGCATCGTTGTGAGCACCCAAGACGTTCGCCTTGCGCTCGAAGAGCCGATTGTTGCGATTTGCGACGCGGTCAAGTCGACTCTCGACCAGACCCCGCCAGACCTCGCCGCGGACATTATGGAGAGCGGGATCACGCTTGCGGGTGGGGGAGTCTTGTTGCGCAATATCGATCAGCGGCTGGCCGATGAGACCGGGATGCCCGTTCGGATCGCCAGAAATCCTCTCTACGCCGTTGCCATCGGGTCGGGTCGGGTTCTTGAGGAGTTCGAAGTCTTAAGAGACGTAGTCTTCAGCTCCGGCGAGCTGTAAACCGCAAGTCGGTTTTATGGCGCTGGCTCAGCGGACAGGGCGGGCTAGGCACCGCCTGATCCTTCTTACGCTCGTCGCCATGACTCTGCTGACCGTTGATCTGCGCGGTTTCGAGACCGCGAGGGTGGCTCAGGGCTATGTCCGAGATGTCCTTCATCCCGTTAACTCTCTGGCTTCGTCGATCTTCTCACCAGTCGGCGACATCTGGAATTCGGTGTTCCAGTACGACGAGCTTGAAGCGGAGAACGCGGCGCTGCAGCAGCAGTTGGATGCGTTGAGCGGCGCGGCGATTCAGGCCGAAGCCGACAACTCGGCCTACCGGCAACTCCTTGAGTCGCTGGAGTTGCCCTACGCATTGGACCTTGAGACCGTGACCGCGCGTGTCGAGAGAGGCCCGGTAGGAAATTTCGCGAGTGATGTCGTCACCATCAACAAGGGACACAGTCACGGTTTGACGGAGGGCATGACGGTGGTGACCGGGGCGGGTCTCGTCGGTCGTGTCGATCGAGTGGACGGTGTGACGTCGACGGTTCAGTTGCTCAGCGATCCCGGTCTGTTGGTCGGCGTTCGGCTTGTTTCGACGAACGATGTTGGCCTGGGTCATGCGGTGCCAGGCGAGCCCGGTGTGTTCATCATCAATCAAGGGCCGAACTGGCCGCAGATCTCGGAGGCCGAACTGCTCCCGGAGATCGGCTCGGCAGTGGTCACCGATGCGGACTCGCGCTACACCGCCGATGTGCCCATTGGGCGGGTGATCGAGGTGCGCCCGGCGTCAGATGAACTGTCTTTGGAAGTTCTTGTGAAATTGGCCAACGATGTCGAAGATCTAGCTTTCGTGTCGGTCCTGATTACTGAACAGCGAGCCGAACCGCCGTTGCTGCCGGTCGTGCCGAGTACCAGCGTGCCTCTCGATTTGGACCCGGACCTGCTCAATGATCCCAACGCCGGTGATTCGGGCGGCTCGGGCGGCGAGGTGACCCAATGAGCGCTTTGAGGTTGGGTGTACTGATCCTTTTGACCCTTGTAGTGCAGGTCACGGTGTTCGCCGATGTCAGGATTTGGGGCATCGCTCCGGAATTGCTGGTTCTGTTCGCGGTGATGCTCGGGTATTGGGCCGGTCCCCAGAGCGGTCCCACGGCCGCGTTCGTCATCGGTCTGCTTTGGGACGTCTATCTTCCCACTCCTCTGGGTTTGTCGGCGATCGTGTTCGCCATGGTGGCTTTCGCCGTTGGAACCGGGGGAGCCGAACTGTTTCGGGATTCGAAGGTCCAGTTGGCCGCTATCGCGGCGGTCGGGACGTTCGGCGCGGTGACGGGCTATGCGCTGCTGGGAGAGGTGATGGGGCAACGTGGTCTAGTGGATCTCGAGATGCTGCGCGTGGCGCTGATCGCGGGCTTGATCAACGCTCTGCTGGCCCCTTTGACCAGACCTCTGGTGGCTTGGGCGCTCGGACCCACGTTCGGACTGAGCGGTGCGGGTGACATTCGATGACTGCTCCGGACTGAGACGATGGCGATAGACGATGATCGGACGAAGCTGCGGCTGCGAATCTTCGCGTTCGTAGCGTTGATTCTGTTCGGCGCTCTTGTCGCTCGTCTGTGGTTTCTGCAGGGCATCGAGCACGAGGTGCTGAGCGACGAGGCGCTCACGAACGTGCTGGAACCGGTATACACCGAGGCGCCTCGGGGACGCATCCTTGATCGCAACGGTCGAGTTCTTGTCGATAACAAGGTCGTTCAGGTGGTGACGCTCGACCGCAGGATGCTGGAGACCCTCGACGAGGAAGAGACTTTCGATGTCTTGCAGAACCTGGCGCTGACGATCAGCCGCTCGGGTCGGCCGACGAAGGTCTCGACGATTTCGGCGGAGATTGCCGATCCTCGATACGGCCCGTTCGATCGAATTCCGATTGCTGTGGATGTGAACTCCAAGCTCATGGTGTATCTGGGAGAGCGCCCGGATCAGTTCCCCGGCGTCCGTGTCGAGCAGCGCACGATCCGCATCCATCCATATGGCAGTCTTGCGGCCCATCTGCTTGGTTACGTGGGCCCGGTCACGAGGGCGGAGCAGGAACAGGCGAACGCCAACCTCGACCCCGAAGCCGAAGACGACAAGACCTACCAACTCAACAGTCAGATCGGCAAAACTGGTATCGAACGGATTTTCGAGCGTGAACTTCGCGGCGTGCCCGGTGTTCGCTGGTTGGAGGTCAACAACCTCGGCGAGGTCATTCGCGAACATTCGAGTTCCGTCCCCAGACGCGGCAACGACGTGTGGCTGACCATTGACATCGATCTGCAGGCGCGGGCCGAGGAACAACTTGCTTCAGGGCTGGCAAGGACCCGTGCCGAATCAGACGACCCGGACGTGCTAGCTCCGGCCGGTTCGGTGGTCGCCATCGATCCTCGCAACGGCGACGTCTTGGCGATGGCGTCATATCCGACTTATGACCCGTCGCAGTTCGCCAACGGAATCTCCACCGAGGAATTCGAGTTGTTGACGTCGGAGGACAACTATTGGCCGATCCTGAACCGCGCCATCCAGGGGTCTTACGCGCCGGGATCCACCTGGAAGTTGGTCACCTCGGTGGCCGCTGTTCAGCACGGTGTGCTCAACGAGCTCTATGGCGGGTCCGACGAGTTCATCATCGATGTCGGCAGCTACATCTATCCGAATTGCGAGACCGGGACTGATCTGGAGGGCACCTGCGTGTTCGAGAGTCCCTTTGTGGGCTCTCGCCATGTCGACCTGGCCGATGCCTTGACCGTGTCGAGCGACGTATATTTCTAT
>VXYK01000064.1:0-16625 GCA_009845995.1 Acidimicrobiaceae bacterium
AGCCAAACTCATCCCCACACACTACACCGCAAAACAACCAAAGACACACCACTAGACGGGGTAGTCGGCGGTCCAAGGGACTACTAGACGGCGATAGGCGATTCGCCAGCCGTCGGGGGTGGTGACGAACCGGTCGTGGTAGTGGATGTGCATCACATGGTCGATGCGCTCATCGCCGTCAACTCTGAGGTGGTGGGCCTCGCAGTAGGTCACTCCCTCAATCCCCGCGTCGTCGGTCACCGAAAACAGTTGCTGGCCCAGGATGTGGCTCGTGGCCTCGTAGCGAAGCAGTCCCGCAATTGCATCGGTGATCTCTGCCAGACCCGACCTCTGACCCCGACCCGTATCGAGCAGGGCGTCTGCGGTGAACACCTCATCGAACCGAGCGAAGTCACGCTGGTCGACGATGACGGCGTACAAAGCGGTGAGATCGGCCAGTTCGGCTCGATCGTGGAGATCAGTGAGGCGCGCCATGCTGCTACGATCCCACCTTTGACCGGCCTGTGGGGTGATCAGTGCAAACTTCAGCGGAGTCGCGTGCAGCGGACCACACGGCCCACAAGGGTCCACTGGACGCCGCGGATCGCTGGGGCCTGGAGGCAGACCCGCGAGTTGATCGTCTTGCAAGGATGCTGTGCGACGCTTTCGTCGAGTACCACGAGCGCTACTTGGAACTGACCCACAAGGCTTCGCGCTGTTTCATCGAGCGTGATTGGGCCGGGCATCAACAGGACACAAAAGACCGCCTGAACCTGCATAAACGTCTTGTCTTCAACGTAGTGGACGCCGCTCGGCTCGTGCTGTCAGAAGACGACCCCGAAGCTCGCACGGTGTGGATTGGCGCCCGGCGCCGCTACGTAGACCTGGTCTCGGAACGCATGGATCTTGAGTTGGCCGAGACGTTCTACAACTCCGTTACGCGGCGCCTGTTCCACATCATCGGAATCGACGAAGAATTGGAGTTTCTCTGGCTCGGCCCCACCAAGTTGCCAGCAGACGACGGCACGCGTGGCGAATACCGGCAGTTCCCTGTTGACGGCACCGTCACCGACTGTCTTCGGGAGATATTCGAGCACTCGCCTCTGGCCTCGAACTTTGCGGACATCGACGGTGATGCCTCCAAGGTCGCCGGACGGGTCAGCGCCCTGCTGGAAGAGATCTGGGACGGCCATCCCGACGCCATCGACATTCTTAGACCGATCTTCTACCGCAACAAAGGCGCCTATCTTGTCGGGCGGCTCCGCTGGTTGAACCGTCTGGCACCCATCGTTATTGCCCTGGTCCACACCGATGCTGGTGTTCAGGTCGACGCGGTGCTGCTCACCGAAACGGACGCCAGCCGTCTCTTCGGCTACACGCGGTCCTATTTCCATGTCCTGTGCCGGCGCCCGGCAGCGGTGGTCGGCTTCTTGAAGTCACTGCTGCCGGTGAAACCCGTGGCCGAGCTGTACACGTCCATCGGCTACAACCAGCACGGCAAGACCAACCTGTTCCGAGCGCTCTATCGCCACATGGAACACTCCAACACCCGCTTCGAACGAGCGCGGGGCGCGCGCGGCATGGTGATGGCGGTGTTCACCCTGCCGTCCTTCGATGTGGTGTTCAAGCTCATCAAGGACCGTTTCGCGCCGACCAAACGGACCACCCCCGAAGACGTGAAACGTCGCTACAAGCTGGTGTTCGGCCACGATCGCGTCGGGCGGCTCGTCGATGCCCAAGAGTTCACAAACTTGAGTTTCAACCGCGACCGTTTCGACGAGGAACTGATCGACGAGCTGCGCAACGATTGTGCCCGGACGGTCACGATCACCAACGACGAGGTGGTGCTGCACCACGCCTACACCGAACGACGGCTGTACCCCCTGGACCTCTACCTTCGCGAGATGTCACCGGAACGGGCGCGCGCCGCGGCCATCGACTACGGCTACGCGATCAAAGACCTTGCCGCTGCCAACATCTTCCCGGGCGATCTGTTTCCCAAGAACTTCGGGGTCACACGGCACGGTGTCGTGGTTTTCTACGACTATGACGAGTTGGCGTTGTTAGGCGACATCAACTTCCGGAAGATGCCCGTCAGTCAGAACTACGACGATGAAATGTCAGATCAGCCGTGGTTTCCGGTTGAGTCCAACGACGTGTTCCCCGAGGAGTTCCGCACCTACCTCCGTTCCCCGCGGGTGATCGGCGAGGTGATGGAAATGCGCCACTCTGATATTTGTTCTGTTGAATTTTGGAAGTCGATGCAGGAACTGCACCATGCCGGCGAACTTCCCGATTTCTTCCCCTATCCGCAAGAATTGCGCTTCGAGGAGAACTGAGAGGAGAACTGATATGCCTCTGGGAAGTTTGGAAGGAAGCGTTGCGGTCGTGACCGGCGCTGGTTCGGGTATCGGTCGAGCAATGGTCGAGCACTACGCCAGTCTGGGAATGGGAGTTGTCGCCGCCGATATTGATGGTGCTGCGGCTGACGCAACGGCCAAGGCCGCTGGTGGAGAAGTGGTTGCAATGGCCGTCGATGTCGCTTCTGCCGATGAGGTTGAGTCGTTGGCCGAAGACGTCTACAAACGTTGGGGAGCTGTTCACTTGCTGTGCAACAACGCCGGAGTCTTCCAGGCTGGTCTCTGCTGGCAACGATCCGTCGACGATTGGGATTGGACGCTGGGAGTAAACCTTTATGGGATCATCCACGGCATCAAGCACTTCGTGCCGCGCATGCTTGCCGGCGGTGAACCGGGCCATGTCGTGAACACCTCGTCGGTGGCCGGTTTTGTGGCAGCACCGTTCACCGGGCCTTACAACGTGAGCAAGGTGGCCGCATTCTCGATGACGGAGTCGCTCGCTCACGATCTGGCCGCGGTGGGCGCAGAAATTGGAGCATCGGTGTTGTGCCCCAGCGCGATCCGCACTCAGATCGCGTACACCGACAGGGTGCGACCCGGCGGACCGACAAATGAGGGCGAGGATGCGGCCGGTGTGCGGCAATCACTGTTCGCAATGACCGAAAGCGGAATCGACCCGACAGAAGTGCCGCCGATCGTGCTCAAGGGAATCGCCGACGGGGATTTCCTGATCGCTACAAAACCGTCGTACCGTCAACAGATCCAAACTCGTTTCGACGCCCTGCTCGACAAGGGACTCCCACCGACCCCTGTCGTCGATTAGTTGGGCCACGCACAAAGAAGGGAACGACGGTGCCGAACCATCCGCTCTTAGAACACGTCGATCTTCTTGATGGCAATTGGTACGCGAGTCGACCACACGACGACTGGACCTGGATGCGGCACAACGCGCCGGTCTACTACGACCCCAACTCCGATATCTGGGCAGTCGCGCGCTACGACGATGTTCTGAGCGTCTCGCGGGATCCCAGAACCTACTCGTCGTACAAGGCCCCTCGACCCAAGGGCCGTCCGCTCCCAATGATGATCTCCATGGACGACCCCGCCCATCTCAACCGTCGCAAGCTGGTCAACAAGGGCTTCACGCCTCGGCGGGTACGCGACAAGCTCAGCGAGATCAACACGCTCTGCGACATGATCATCGACCGAGTCTGCGAGAAGGGCGAAGCAGACTTCGTGTGGGACATCGCTGCCCCCTTACCGCTGCTATTGATCGGCGACATGCTCGGGTTCCCCCGCGAGTCCTTCGATGATCTGCTCAAGTGGTCCGACGACCTCATGCGCGGCACAACCGAAACTGATCCGGCCGCCCATGAACAGTCGGTATTGGCGGGGATCGCGTTTCGCGAGTTCCAACTCGGCGTCATCGCTGATCGGAGGGCCAAGCCTGTAGGTGACGATCTGGTCAGCATCCTGTGTCACGCCGAGGTCGACGGCGAACGGCTCGACGACGAGTCGATCGTGCAAGAGTCGCTGCTGATCCTCATCGGTGGCGATGAGACCAGCCGCCATGTCATCACCGGCGGCATGCAAGCGTTGCTGGAGTTCCCCGACGAGCGCCAGAAACTGCAAGATGACTTGGATGGGCGAATAGAGGTTGCGGTTGAAGAGATGTTGCGTTGGGTCACACCGATCAAGAACATGGCCCGCACCACGATGACCGAAATCCAACTAGGCGGTGAGACAATCCCAGAAGAAGCCGATGTCATCATGCTGTATCCGTCGGCCAACCGCGACGAAGCGCACTTTGCTGATCCGTTTCGTTTCGACATTGAGCGTCAACCCAATCACCACCTGGCTTTCGGCTTCGGCACCCACTTCTGTCTCGGCGCATCGCTGGCCCGGCTCGAACTGAAAGAGATGTTCACCAAAGTGTTGCGCCGCCTGCCCGATATTGAGATGGCAGTGCCTCAAGACCAACTGCCGTGGCGCAACTCGAACTTCATCACCGGCGTTGAGTCGATGCCCGTCCGATTCACGCCGACTGAACGACTCAGCCCAACGACGGGAGCCTGATAAGCGGGCTCGGCGTAGCGGCCTAGCGCTCGCGCGTGGCAGTCGAGCGCTCGCTGCGCTCGCTCAGAGGCACGTAGTCACGCATCTCGGGCCCGGTGTATATCTGCCGGGGCCGCGCGATTCGGGATCCCTGCTCCATCATCTCGTTCCAATGGGCCAGCCAGCCCGGCGTCCGCCCGATGGCGAACAGCACCGTGAACATCTCGGTCGGAAAGCCCATCGACTGATAGATCAGACCCGAATAGAAGTCGACGTTGGGGTAGAGCCTGCGGTCGATGAAGTACGAGTCATTGGTCGCGATCTCCTCGATCTTCAACGCGAGATCGAGCCGCGGGTTCTTGCCGGTGACCTCGAATACGTCATAGGCGGACTTTTTGATGATCTTGGCCCGAGGGTCGTAGTTCTTGTAAACCCGGTGGCCGAACCCCATCAAACGGCTCTCACCAGACTTCACGGTCTTCATGAACGAGTCAACGTTGCTGTAGTCGCCGATCTCGTCGAGCATGTTGATCACAGCCTCGTTGGCACCACCGTGGCGCGGGCCGTAGAGAGCAGCGCAAGCGGCCGCGACCGAGGTGTAGGGATCGGCATGGGATGAACCGACGACACGGGCCGCGGTGGTCGAACAGTTCTGCTCGTGGTCCGCGTGCAGAATCAACAGGATTTCCATGGCCTTGCCGAGCACCGGATGTATCTCATATTCCCCACCCATCCGATACATCATGTTGAGGAAATTCTCCGGATATCCGAGCAGGTTGTCGGGGAAGACATAGGGCTGACCCTGGGAATGACGGTAAGCCGCTGCCGCCAGTGTGGGCATTTTTGCAATCAAGCGGACTGTCTGCTCCATGCGGATTCTCGGGTTCTCGATCTCCTTTGCCTCGGGATAAAAGGTCGAGAGGGCGGCGACACCGGAGGTGAGCAGACCCATTGGGTGGGCGTCGTAGTGGAAGGCGTCGTAGATCCGTTTGCGGAAGTTGTCATGCACGAACGTGTGATGTGTGATCTCGTACACCCATTCGTCGTGCTGGGTCCGGGTGGGCAGTTCGCCGTGGACGAGCAGGTAAGCGACCTCAAGGAAAGAACTCTGCTCCGCTAGTTGTTCAATCGGGTAGCCCCGATAGCGAAGAACGCCGTTGTCGCCGTCAAGTTCGGTGATAGCGCTCGTGGCCGCGGCTGTGGTGGCCAGTCCCGGGTCCGAAAACCAGACTCCCGGCAGGAAGCGACGCCACTCAGCGGCATCGATCCCCCCATTTTCGATCGGGATCTCGATTGAAGTCCCGCTTCGATTGTCTGTGATGGTGATGCTCTCTGGCACTCGTATGCTCCTGCGTTCGTTGAATGCAGCTTACAGGCCGTGCGGATTTACAGGGGCGTGTTGTCGTGGCGACGGCGGGGGAGGCGTTCCCGCTTGCTGGCGAGCATCTCAAAGGCAGCGCAAACGCGCTGACGGGTCTCCGCCGGGTCGATCACCGCATCAATCGTGCCCCGTTCGGCAGCGATGTACGGGTTGAGCAGCCGTTCCTCGTATGCAGATTCAAGCTCGACCCGCTCCTCGGCGCTGCGCCGTCGATGCAGAATCTCAACCGCGCCCTTGGCCCCCATCACCGCAATTTCAGCTGAAGGCCAAGCCAAAGCGATGTCGTTGCCCATGGTCTTGGAATCCATGACGATATAAGCGCCTCCGTAGGACTTGCGCGTGGTGACGTTGACCCGGCCGACGGTGGCTCGGGCGTAAGCGAAGGCCAGCTGTGCCCCGTAACGGATCATTCCCCGCCATTCGAGATCCTTGCCCGGGTAGAACCCTGAAGTGTCGACAAAGGTCAGCAACGGCAGGTTGAAGGCATCGCAAAAGGCGACAAACCGGGCGCCTTTGCGAGAAGCGGTGATGTCCAGCGTGCCGGCGATGCTCTGGGGTTGGTTCGCGACAACGCCGATCGGTCTGCCCCCCATAGAAGCGAACCCGGTTACCAGATTCGGGGCCCAAAGGGTGTGCAACTCGAGCAGGTCGCCATCGTCGACAACCGAACGGATGATCTCGCGGCAGTCGTAGGAACCGTTGACCGACGCCGGCAGCACTTCGTAGGCCTCTGGTGTTGGGCGAGAAACAGGATCCGAGCACACCTGAGTTGGCGGTGAGACATCGGTGTGGTCGGGCAGGAACCTGAGAACGTCGGCCATGATCGACTCGGCTTCGGCCACGTCAGCGGCCACAAATGAAGCCACACCGGAAAGCCTCTCATGAACGTCGGGTCCGCCGAGTTCAGCGCCGTCGACGGGGACACCGGTGAACTGCTTCACCATCGCCGGCCCCGAAACGAAGGCGTAAGAATCGCTGACCATGACGATAATGTCTGCGAGACCAAGCATCAGCGCTGGTCCAGAAACGGTCGGACCGCTGACGATCACCATCGTCGGGACCACGCCGGAACAACGCGTGAGCTCGTGGGCCGCGCCTCCCCAGCCATCGAGCGCGGCCACACCCTGTTGCAGGTTGGCGCCGCTAGACGCCAGCCGGATCAACAACGGCAGGCGCTGCTCACGGCTGTAGCGGGCGGCCGCAGCAATCGAGTGCCCATCGGAGGGCGAGAGCGCTCCGGCGAGGTCCTCACCTTGGGCATCGACCTCGACGACGCGCCGTTGACCGAACATGATCGAACGCACCCGCACGAATCCCTGGGCGCGCGCCCGGATATCGACTGTACGGTCGGCAGAGGTGCTCATGCTATGTCCGCTCCGGTACGGGGAGCAGGAGTCAGACCGCCCTGGTCAGCGCCGTTGGCAGCGACAACCGCTCGTATGAGTTCGGCAACGGCTCGAGTTGGGGCTGACGGGGCGAAACGGCGCCGCACCGCCAAGCCGACCTCGCGTCGCGAGAAACCGTCTACGGGGACTCTGCGAAAGTCGCCTTCCAGCCATTCGGGCGCTGCGCTGGCCGGCACCAGAGCAGGAGCGAAACCTTGGAAGGCGAGCGACGAAAGGAGCCGTAGACCGTCCACCTCGGCCCGAATGGAGAGTTTGATCCGCGCTTGGCGGGCGTCAGAGTCGATTTCGTCGCGAAACGCAGTCCCCTTGGGTGGCAGCAAGATCTCATGATCAGCCAGGTCGGTGATATCAACTCGTTGGTAGTCGGCCAGCGGATGGCTGAGCGGCGCGACGATAATTCGATCCTCGAGAAACAGGGGCTCGGTATCTATATCGGGATCAACAACAGGGAAGTTGACCACCGCGATGTCGAGCCGATCGCTCAACAACTGCGGTAACAACGAGGTTGTGGTCGCTTCCATGATCTGCAGGTTGACACGAGGGTGTTTATGGGTCACGGCGTCCAATAGTGCGGGAACCAGCCAGCGAGCGGTCGTTCCGATGACCCCGGCCCGCACCGAACCGCTCAACTCGTCGCGCAAGGCGATCAGGTCGTCTTCGATCGCTCGAAGTTCGGCGATCATCCGACGGGCGCGACTGGCGACGACTGCGCCTTCGGTGGTCAGTTCGCTGCGCTCCCTGTCGATGAGTACGGCTCCGACTTCGCGTTCAAGCCGCGCGACATGGGTGGAGATGTTGGACTGCACGGTGTGCAGGGCACGGGCTGCGGCAGAAAAAGAGTGGTGTTCGGCAACCGCGAGGAGTGCGTGGAGCTGACGGAGGTCCATCGCCGATAATGATGCCAGATATTGACCCAACTGTTACAACGATCACACTGTTACGACGATCATACTGGCTCTGTCCATAAGGGGTTTGCGACGATTGTCTGCCACTGAGCGGCTACCCTTTCGCCGTGAGCGCAGCCGCTTTCTTCGATCTTGACCGCACCCTGCTTCCCCGGGCTTCGGGACCGACATTGTCGCAGGCACTGCGCGAGGTAGGTGTCTTGTCGGAAAGCCGAATTCCAGGCGAGGGATTGCTGTTCGGCATCTTTGACCTCATTGGCGAAACCAGGCCCTCCATGTTGCTGGCCAAACAGGGTGTGCGTTTCTCGAAGGGGTGGGATGCCGAACTGGTAGCCAAAGCCGGGGAGATCGCAGCTTCACGGCTGGTGGACGAGGTGCTGCCCTACGCCCGCACCGAAATGGAGATGCACCGGCGTGAAGGCCGGGAACTCGTTATCGCGACGACCAGCCCCGATGACCTGGTCCGCCCGTTGGCCGAAGCTCTTGGTTTCGACGACATCGTTGCCACACGCTATGCCCGCACTGACGGCGTGTTTGAAGGATCCGTAGATGGTCACTATGTCTGGGGCAAGGGCAAACTGGCTGCGGTCCAAGAGTGGGCGGAGGTCCACGGTGTCGATTTGGCCGAAAGCTACGCGTATTCCGACAGTTGGTACGACTTGCCGTTGCTCAAAGCGGTTGGCCGTCCTGTCGCGGTTAACCCCGATCCCAGGTTGGCGGTGGCGGCCGCAGCTCGACGTTGGCCGGTGCGCCATTTCGATTCTCCCGAAGGGGTCCCGCAGTTTGCGGGAATTGAACCTCAGCGGGCTCTGGCGATGCTGGCTCGCCCCGAACTGGCGCCCTATGCCCGGTTCGATTTCGCTGGACTCAAGCACATTCCCGAGCAGGGACCGGCGATCATTGCCGCCAATCATCGCAGCTATTTCGACGTGTACGCGCTGGGAGCGGTCTTGTCGAAGAGGGGTCGGCTGGCCCGCTTCCTGTCCAAAAGAGAGATGTTCGACGCGCCCTTGGTCGGCTCGATGGTCACGGCCTTCGGGGCGATACCCGTCGACCGTGGCAGCGGTTCGGACGAACCACTGGTCGCTGCCGCCAAAGCGCTGGACGCGGGTGAAGTGGTCGTCATCTTGCCTCAGGGAACCATCCCTCGGGGCAAGGCTTTTTTCGACCCCCAGATGACCGGGCGGCCCGGTGTCGTCCGATTGCAACACATGACTGGCGCGCCGATTGTGCCGATCTCGTTGTGGGGCACCGAACACGTGTGGCCGCGTTCAGCACGTGTGCCCAACATGTTCAGCATTGTCAACCCCCCGAAGGTCCGCGTGAGAGCCGGCGAGGCACTCTGGCTACCAGACGGCATCAGTTTGGCAGACGGCACTGAACTGGTGATGTCGTCGATCTTCGACCTCCATCCGGCGGAGGGAAAGGTGGCCCACGATCCGACCCCCGAAGAGCTGGCCCGCACGTTTCCCCCAGGCCGCGGCGAAGGTGGCAAATCTGGAGACCGATCGTGACCGATACCCTCGGCGTGCACATCAGCGACTCGCACATCACAGCGGTTCGGCTCGACGCAGCCTCGGCGGACCCGCCCCGGGTGGTCGTGCTCGGCGATTCTGGTATTGCCGCCGCGGCTGTTGTAGCCCAAGGCGAGGGTGGCTCAGTGTTGGTCGGCGATGAAGCAGCGCTGGTCACAGAGGGACCTCGCGTCACGAACCCACTGCAACGAGCGGCTACAGGAAGAATAGGCGCACTCGCAGCGGTCTTAGGATTTGTGATTCGGCGCGCCACCGCAGCTGAAGGAAAGACTCCGGTTCGCTTGGCGGTGATTGTCGACGACGATTGGGAGGGTGCGGCGCGCGATCGGATAGTGCAGGCGGGCGTGGCGTCGGGGATGGCGGACACGATTGTGGTGCCGCGCTCGGCTGCGGCGGCCCAACCGACGGCGGTCACGGGTCCGGCGGCCCTCGCGGCAGGGGCGGCACGAGCCGGGAGTCTGTCCTCGGCACATTTCGTGACCCGCGAGGACCTCGGCCAACCGATCACCTCGAAGACACCGGTGGTGCCCGTCCCGGATGTGCCGCGGCCCGAGTCGGTGTCGGTGTTCGACGATGAGTCGTTGGTTGATCCAGCGCGACCCAGCCCCGAACAGTTGTCGTCTGAGGCCCCTCCGGAGTTTGGCGCAACGCAGGTTATGGGGTCGGTTGGCCCCCCGGCCGCGACCGGCGGCGCAGAGATACGACCTCGGAGCGGGGCATCGCAGGCCATGATCACCTTGGCTTTGGTTGTTCTCGTAGCCGTTGTTGGCGGGCTGATCATCTTTCTGGCCGGTGACGACTCGCCCAATATCCGCACGACAGAGCCCCCTGTCACCGAAGACACAACACCCGTTGACCCTGTTGACACAGAACCTCCAACCACGGACGCGTCCGCAACCACCGCGCCGACCACCGCGCCTACAAGTACGCAACCGGAGACGACTCAAGCCCCCGACACCACCAGCTCATCGACGACCAGCACGAGTTCGACGACAACGACCACCACTCCGGTCGCGGTGGGCACACCGGGGCCGGTCACGCTTGTCGAAACCGGATTGCAGTTCGATACGGGCAGCGTGGTCCGTTTCGGGCAACCAATGGCAGCGGTCCTCGATGAAGTCAGATCCGTCCTTGGTGCTCCCGACAGTGCCACGAATTTCAGGACGACCGACGCTTGCGTAGACGGGGCGCGCTCGGTCCGCTGGGGCCAATTGGAGTTGGTGTTCCTGCAGGATCCACCCGTTGCAATACCCGTCGACCCGGACGGTGAGGCCATCAACGGTGACGACGGCACCGAGTTGATACCGGCGTCCACGGGCACCTTCGGACAGTGGCACGTCTCGGGTCACACCGATCCAACGGGACTCGTCACCAAGGACGGTCTCGGCGTTTCGGCCACGGTCGGGTTTCTGGAAGTGACCTACGGAAGCTCCCTTGAGATGATCCAGCCGATCCAAGGCGAGGAACTCGGACTCTTCTCGGTCACCAATCCGGCATCGGGAGGGGTGATCAACGGAACGACTTCGGACATGACCCCCGAGGGTCGTGTCCTCAGTATGTGGGCCGGAGACACCTGCGTGCGCATCTTCGTCTAGACCCGAGGCTCTTCACCCGCGCCCGGAACGCAGCGTCCGGTTAAGGCCGTGACCGGTTCAGGCGATGTTCTGGCGGATGATGTTGAGAGCGCTGCCGGCCTTGAACCACTCGACCTGATCAGCCGAAAACGTGTGATTGGCTGCAAAAGACCAGGTTTCGCCCTCGGGAGTCGTCACCTCGACCGTCACCTGCGCATCGGGGGCCAAGCCGGCCAGACCGCGCACCGCGATCCGGTCGTCCTCGCCGATGCGGTCGTAGTCGGCGCGATCAGCGAAGGTCAACGGCAGCATTCCCTGTTTCTTGAGGTTGGTTTCGTGGATCCGGGCGAAACTCCGGGCGATTGCCACCACCCCGTTGCGGAAGCGGGGTTCCATCGCCGCGTGCTCCCGGCTTGATCCTTCGCCCATGTTCTCATCGCCGATCACCACCCAACGCACGCCGGCTTGGTGATAGTCCTTGGCGAGTTCGGGGAAAGCCCTGACCGAACCGTCGAGTTGGCTCTTGCCGTGCCCGACTTCGTATCCGTCGAAGGCGTTGACCGCTCCGGCGAACAGGTTGCCGGAAATGTTCTCAAGATGGCCGCGGTACTTCAGCCATGGCCCCGCCATTGAAATGTGGTCAGTGGTGAACTTGCCCTTCGCCTTGACCAGGACGGGGAGATCCTCGTAGTCGTTGCCGTCCCATGGCTCGAAGGCTTCGAGAAGCTGAAGCCGGTCTGATGCGGGTGACACCGCCACGACGATGTCGGAACCGTCCGCCGGTGGGGCGACGAATTTGTTGTCACCGGGGTCGAAGCCGACTTCGGGCAGTTCAAGACCGATCGGCGTCGCCAGTGAGACTTCCTCGCCCGCGTCGTTGGTGATCGTGTCACGGGTCGGATCGAAGTCGAGTGTGCCGGCCAGCGCCAAGGCGATCACCGTCTCCGGCGATGTGACGAAAGCCAGCGTCTGGGCGTCGCCGTCGTTGCGTTTGGGGAAGTTGCGATTGTAGGAGGTCACGATCACGTTGGGAACGCCCGGCTGGTGACCCGATTCCCCTGAGCGGTCCCACTGGCCGATGCAGGGACCGCAGGCGTTGGCAAGCACCGTCGCGCCCAACGCCTCAAAGTCCGCGAGCAGACCATCGCGTACGATCGTGGCCCGGATCTGTTCGGAGCCGGGAGTGACCAGCAGACGTGTTTTGGCCTTGAGTCCCTTCGCCGCCGCGGCCCGAGCGATCGACGCCGCGCGGGTGATGTCCTCGTACGAGGAGTTGGTGCAGCTGCCGATCAGCGCAGCACTGATTTCGAGGGGCCAGCCGTTGGCTTCGGCTTCCTCGCCGAGTTCGGCCACCTCACGGGCAAGGTCCGGAGTGTGGGGGCCGTTTATGTGCGGTGTGAGCTTGTCGAGGTCAATCTCGATCACCCGGTCATAGAACTCGGCCGGGTGATCGAGCACTTCATCGTCAGAACGAAGGTGGTGTGCCACGGCGTTCGCGGCATCGGCGATCTCCTCGCGCCCTGTGCCCTTGAGGTAGCGGGCCACGGCGTCGTCGTAAGCGAAAATGGAGGTGGTGGCACCGATTTCGGCACCCATGTTGCAGATGGTGGCTTTGCCCGTGCAGCTCATCGATGCGGCGCCCTCCCCGAAATACTCCAAGATCGCGCCGGTCCCGCCCTTGACGGTCAGAATCTCGGCCACCTTCAGGATCACGTCTTTGGGGGCGGCCCAGCCATTGAGGGAACCGGTTAGCTTGACGCCGATGAGCATCGGCCATTTGCTGTTCCAGGGCGAACCGGTCATCACATCAACGGCGTCTGCACCACCGACGCCCACCGCCACCATGCCGATGCCTCCGGCGTTGGGGGTGTGGCTGTCGGTACCGATGATCATGCCGCCCGGGAAGGCGTACTGTTCGAGCACGACCTGATGAATGATCCCCGAACCGGGCTTCCAGAACCCTCCGCCGTACTTGGCCGACACCGATTCCAGAAAGTCGTAGACCTCCTTGTTGGTGTCGACCGCTGCTAGGAGATCTGTTTTGCCGTCCTCGCGGGCTTGGATGAGATGGTCGCAGTGGGTGGTGGTCGGTACCGCGACCTCGTTGAGCCCCGTGGTCATGAACTGGAGCCATGCCATCTGCGCGGTGGCGTCCTGCATCGCAACACGGTCGGGTCGATAGTCAACGTAGGACTCGCCTCGCTCGAGTTCTTGATCCGGCCGGTCCAGGTGGTTTACCAAGATCTTCTCGGCGAGGGTCAACGGCCTGCCGAATCGTATCCGAGCATCGTCGATGCGCTGGTCAAGTGTGGCGTACACCCTGTTGACAAGTTCGATAGGTGTGCTTGGGGCAACCGGCATGGTCGGACCTGTTCTGTTGGGGATCTTGCTTCCACGATACAAGTCCCCCGAATACCCAAAACCCGCCGTGCGACCGAAGTTCTTTCGTTTTGTGCCCCCGACTGTGGGCGACCGAAGCGTTGGGGGAGCGCTTCGGCCGCCCACAGGGATTGGAGGGACCACTGGACGCTATTGCAGGGTTGCTTTGAACCACTTCGGGGGTTGCGCGACTAGACCCTCGTCGGTGGCGGTGGGTTCGAAGCCGGTCACGTGTGCCAACACATAACCGTCACCTACAGCCAAGGTGACTGAGACTTCGTCGTAGCCGATACCGAACGCTTCTGAGGGGCTTCGCAAGTTCCATGACCTGCCGTCATGGGACCAGCCGATCAGTTGAACTTCCTCGGTTGGATCGGCTGCTCCGTCGGCGAAGCCGTAGACGGTCGCCGCCATCGCTGAGGGTCCCGTCTCCAGAGACACCAGATTCGTAGCGGCCGGGATGATGATCGAGTCGGGGGTTTCGTTAGTCAACTCGGCCAGTGATTGAACGGTCAAACCTTGGTCGGAACTTCTGACGAACCAGTCGTCGGTTCGGAACGTCATCAGCAGTCCGGCGTCTAGTGATAGCGAGTCGATCGAAGTCTCGGTCCAATCGAACCCGTCGGTTGATTTGATCAGCAACTCATCGGTTGGTGTCGTCATGGCAATGTAGAAGCCCTCAGAGTCGCTGTCGGCGGTAGTGTGCCAGCTTTCGTATGTGGCCACTAGGACTGCGGGTCCACCGTCGCTCACGAAGATCTGAATCTGATCGCCAGGTGTCCGGTAGCGGTCGATTGCCTCCAGGTCTTGGTCGCTGAGCTCGAACTTGTATGGCGTGGTGGTGGCGGCGGGGTCTTGGTCGCCGCACAGGTCGAATGTCGGAGCATCGGGTGTGTCGGGAATAAAACAGAGGGTGGTTCCCTGAATCTCCCAGCCTCCGACAGCGGTTCCGGCCGGAACGAGGCCCTGCTCCTCTATCAACGCGAGGACTTCACGGCTCTGCCCTTCGTAGTCGATCGCTCCCTTGAAGATGAACAGCAGCTTCTCGCCTGAGACGAGCGTCTTTATCAGTGTGGGCGACTGCCCCTCCGCGGCGCTCAAGTCGACTTCGGACCAACTGGTGCCCTCATCATCGGAGAAGTGACTCCGGGGGGTTCCCTCCCAGTCCAGGGTCGTTATCAGCCACCTGTGACCGGAGAGGTCGATGATGTCGGGTGAGGCATCGTCGGGGAGGTATATCTGGGTCCAGTCCTCGCCGTTGTCGGTGATGATCAGATTCGTGTGAGCCTCGCCGTAGGTGACGGCCACCACACGTCCGTCACCGATGGTCTGGACGCCTTCAACATACGTGTCGGTTCCGAACAACTCGGCGGGGTCTCGTTCAGTGAAGACCGGAGCTGCCACATTGATTTCGGTGGGCGCAGGGGTCTTGGTCGATGAATCGGGCGTGGAGTCCACTGGAGTCGTTGCCGTCGTGACAGAGGGTTCTGTGGCCACGATGTCCGTGCTGACATCATCACTGAACGCGTTGTATGCGACGAGTCCGCCTGCCAGCAGGGTGATCGAAACAGCGATTCCGACCACTGTTCGTTGAACGACTCGGGCTCGAGCCTGGGCTTCGGCACGCTTGGCAATCAGCGATACGGGCGGCGTAGCGACCGGTGCGTTTACATGAGCGCTGATGGCTGAGCCGATCGCAGAACCAAGCGCTTCGTCGGCTTCGGTTGGCTCTCGTGTGGATGTCTGTTCGTTGTTCATTGTTCAAGGGCCTTTCGCAGTCTTGCCAGCCCCCTTGAGGTCGTGCTCTTCACGGTTCCAGGGCGAATGCCTAATGTGTCGGCGATCTCTTTTTCAGACATGTCTGCATAAAAGCGCAGCACCAGAACGGTTCTTTGTTTCGCGGGAAGCTGATCGAGGGCGTCGATCAGGTAGTCCCGTTCGGTGGCGTCGTCTTCGGCACGTCTCGCCAAACCGAGTCTCCGGCTTACTTCACGTTTGCGGAGTTCGCTGCGAGCGCCGTTGATCACGCTGACGCGGAGATATCCGCCGGGCGCACGGAGACGGTTCCAACGCTCGAAGACCTTGGCGAAGGCATCCTGCACGATTTCTTCGGCGCGCTCAGATGAGTCCACCAGTCCCCGGGCAAGTTTGACCATCGGCACATATTCGGTCCGATAGAGATCGTCGAACTTGGCGACAACAAACCCGTTGTCCGACTCAACCGGTTCTACCGCTTCAGCCGAGAATGTTGGGCCATTGTTCGACATAGTTGCAACTGTCTCCATTGCCCCCAACGACGCCCGACCGAGAGGTTCGGTTCCTTCCGGCGGCGAAATCGTATCGCAGGGCGTGTCGATTATTCCACGGTCGCCTTCAACCACCTTCTCGATCGGACCTCCCGATTGTTCCTGTCGCAACCGCTTCAGCTCCGCGCTCTCCAAGGGGTCAGTCTCGCTCTGGCGACAGCGTCGATCTCCGGCTGAGCCACCCAGCGGTGCGGCGACTCGACCCCGCAGCCTAACTGGCGGGTCACACGTGTTACCGTTCCCGAAGAGGCACCCAGTTCCTCGCGCAGCGCGATAGCCATCCGCGCGGCATACTGTTTCTGCTCAGCGAAACGATGGGTGTAACCGGTTCGCGGTCATGGTAGTGAATCGCATGTTGCAGTGCTCGAACCGGTTCCATTGGTCCGAGGTTGCCGCGCCAATTCCAACCGTAATCTTGAGTTTTTGTTGTTTTGTGTGGTTGCTTTTGGTTGGTTGGTCTGTGTACGGTGCTGGCCGCTGAACTCGATCTGTCTTTGAAGGAGCCAAGATGTCTGTCCAGTTTTTGACACTAGGGGGGGGGGCGTAGGCTTCTCTCTGCGGTTGTTGTTGCCGCTGTTTCGTGTGGTGGCTTGTCTGCCGCCGGGGCGCACGACTCGACTACAGAGACATACGAGGTTGAGGTTCCGGTGTACGAGTGGGTCACCGAATCGGTCATGGCGAACCGTGAGGTTCCCGTGTTCGAGGATGTGCCCACGCAGGTCGAGGTGCAGCGGACTCGTGAGGT
>VXYK01000064.1:16725-18734 GCA_009845995.1 Acidimicrobiaceae bacterium
TTCCCGTGTTCGAGGATGTGCCCACGCAGGTCGAGGTGCAGCGGACTCGTGAGGTGGATGTCTTTGATTTCGTTCCGCGACAGGTTCCGGTGCTGCGGACGCGTGAGGTTCCGGTGTATGACCATGTGCCCACGCAGGTCGAGGTGCAGCGGACTCGTGAGGTTCCGGTGTTTGATTTCGTGCCTCGGCAGGTTCCGGTTCAGCGAACCCGGGTTGTGCCTGTTTACAACGAGGTGACAGAAACTGTCAGGGTCGCGCCGTTCCAACAGAGAGTCACTATTCAACCGCCCTGTGAGTGGGTCACGGTGTACGGCCACCGGGTCTACTACTGCCCGCCGCCTAGAACGACTTGGCAGGCCGTATACAACTACACGACCCAGACGCGTTACGTACTCGTCGGTACCCGCACCGAGACCTACACGACCACGGTGACTCAGATGGAGTGGACCCGAACGGGTACCCGCACTGAGACCTATACGGCGACCGAAATCAAAATGGTGTGGACCCAGGTCGGTACCCGCACTGAGACCTACACGGCGACCGAGACTCAGATGGTGTGGTCCAAGACCGGCACCCGCACTGAGACTTACACGGTGACTGAGACTCAGATGGTGCGGACCCAGACCGGCACCCGCACCGAAACCTACGACACCGGCGCAACCCGCCTAGTCAAACAAGACACCGGGCGAACCAGAACAGAGACCAGAACACGAACCGTCCACACAGGCTGCCCAGACGGATACTACGACTTGGCGTCGGGAAATAATGGTGTTGTCCCGAATCCGTTGCCTGAAGCGTTCATCACCGATGATGGCGAGGTTCACTTCTCACGGCACTCCGAAGGGAAAGAAGTCGTCTGGGTCGGCCCGCTAGATGTTGACCATCCCAGTTGCTACCAAGCCACAGCCATAGAACCAGCACCCAACATCGTAGAATCAGCCCAACGGATCGTCGTTGCCGGCGCCGAATATGTCGTCACCGCAGGAGAGGTCGTGATCGACGGCGTCACCTACACCGTCGACGCCGGCAAGATCGTCGTCGACACACTCGACAACCTCGGAACCACATTCAGAACAGCGGTCGTGAACGAGATCAGAACGGCGCTCGAAGAACTAGACGAATCGGTAGTAGCAGCGATCTGCACAAACCTTACGGTCCAGGGCTTGGTGAGCGCATCTGCTGGTGTCATTCTGAAGCAGGTTCTAGTGGCTGCACTCGCCGCGGCGGGTATCGCTGTGTCGGCTCCCCCCGCCATAGTCGTTGGCACAGCCGTCTGGGCACTGCTCGTCGCGGGCTGTACGGCCGCTGAGCCGTGGTACACACCCGATGTGCCTCCGTCGCCGACTGGTTTGAGTCTGGTTGCCGGTGATGAGTCGTTGGCGGTTTCGTGGGATGCATCCCCGTCGAAGGACACGTTCCAGTTCGAGTATCTACTGCGTTGGAAGCTCTCCTCGCAGTCCTGGGATGATGCCACGAGGAGGACACTGGGCGACTCGACGACCGCGTATACGATCACCGGACTCGTCAACGACACTGCCTATGACGTGCAGATCGAAGCTCAAAACTTGGGCGGAGATTCCGCAGCGGTGGAAGCTTCGGCGACTCCGCGTGCCGTCTCGACTTGATGCGGTAACGTAGAGCCGTGGGTGAGGACGGAGCCACGACCGAACGTCGCGGGAGTCTTGGAGGAAGGCCTGCTAGTGGGGCTTTGGCTGCTGGGTTGGTGGCTGCGGCGCTGGCGTTGATGTTCCATTTCACGAGCCGGGCTTTGTCTGACTTGTGGGCTTTCTTTGTGGTGCTGCTCTTTGTTGCTCTCGCTGCTTTTGTTTGGGAGGGAATCGTCCGCAGGTGGTTCTCTAAGGACCGTCCGATTGTTTCAGTGGCGCTGGTCTCGTCCGCGGCGGTTCTTGTGGTGATGGTTGTCGGGTTTGTTCTGGTTCAACCGTGGGAGACTCCCGATGTGCCTCCGTCGCCGACTGGTTTGAGTCTGGTTGCCGGTGATGAGGTGT
>VXYK01000064.1:18834-30101 GCA_009845995.1 Acidimicrobiaceae bacterium
CCCGATGTGCCTCCGTCGCCGACTGGTTTGAGTCTGGTTGCCGGTGATGAGGTGTTGCAGGTTTCGTGGGATGAATCCCCGTCGAAGGACACGTTCCAGTTCGAGTATCTGCTGCGTTGGAAGCGTTCGTCGCAGCCCTGGGATGATGCCACGATCAAGAAATTGGGCGACTCGACGACCTCGTACACGATCACGGGGCTGGTCAACGACACTGCCTATGATGTGCGGATCGAAGCTCAAAACTTGGGCGGAGATTCCGCAGCGGTGGAAGCTTCGGCGACTCCGCGTGCCGATCACCGTTCGGGTATCGAATAAGATCGAAGCGTTCGGTGGTTCGATTCTGATCTGGACCGGCCGGGTGCTCGGTCTGGTTTGGTGTTGACAGCGGCCGATGGTGCGATAGAGGTTGCGTGGACAGTTCCTGCTGGTACTGACACCGACGGTTTCGGTTATCAGGTCGACTGGAAGCTTGCCGATGACGAGTGGGGTGGTGCATCTGATCAGTCCGCGCTCGTGGATGGTTCGGACTCGTCGTACACGATCACCGGACTGACCAACAACAGGACATATGACGTGCAGGTAAGCGCGTTCAACGACGGAGGATCCTCGGCTGGCGTAGGGGTTTCGGCTACTCCTCTAGCCACAGCGACTTAAGCGCTGGATCTGGCCCTGAGTTTTTGTATAGAGCCACTCGCTGGCGATTCAACGACCTCGTGCACGATCACGGGGGTCAGCTCCGGCGATGTCCAGTGCCAGGGCGGAAGGCACGTGGCTCTAGCGGACTTTGGCGAGGATCTCATCCGCGTACCACTGCAGTGCGCCGAGTTTCTCCTCTAGTGGTTGGGTGTCGGGTCCGGGCGAATAGGCGTCGCGGAAACCGATGATCACGTCTGTCACGCCGGCCGCTTCGAGCCGCTCTATACCCTCGGGGGAGTAGGCGTCGACACTGATGGCGAGGACGTCGAAGGGCAGATCGGCCCGACCGTGGCGTCGGCGAGACTCCTCGACCACCGACATCATGCGGGCCAGTTCGCCGGGTTCTCCACCGGCGTGGATCCAACCGTCTCCCAATCTCCCGGCACGTTCGAGGGCCATCGCCGAGTGTCCGCCGACCAGGATCGGAACCCTCTGTTCGGGAACCGGTCGGAGTTGAATGTCGGGGATCTCGTAGAACTCGCCGGAGTAGCCGAAGAACTCCCCGGTTTGGAGTCCGTTGATGATCTCGATGCATTCGTCCATGCGTGCGCCGCGCCTCTCCCACGGTACGCCCGTGACGTCGTAGTCTTCGCGCCAGGGGCTGGTGCCAACGCCGAACCGGAAACGTCCGTTGGTTATCACGCCAACCGACGTAACCTGTTTGGCCACCAGGGCGGGATGCCGGATCGGAAGTTTCACGACGAACGTGGTGAAACTTATGCGTTCGGTGACCGCTGCCAGCGCGGGGATCAAAGAGAAGGGCTCGATGAACGGTTTGCCTTCGAGAAACTCGCGGCTGCCGTCGGCGTTGTACGGGTATTTGGTGTCGGCGTCGAGTGGGTAACAGATCGAGTCAGGAACAACGAAATTGTCGAACCCCGCCGCCTCTGCCGCCTGCACGAGCGGTGCATACATTGTCGGGTCGATCATGGATTCCGCATACGAAAAGCGCATCATCAGAGCCTAACGGCCGCGGTTGTTCGCCCAGAAGTCCAAGCGCTCTCAGAGATTGGGCCAGCGTCGAGTTCGCTGGCGTGCCCGGCGCGAACGATCGCCGAGTGCCCAAGCCCTGCGCCAGGCTCCCGTGGAGGGACCGGTGAGCTGTGGCGTGGCGCCCGCGTGGGCTCTGATCCGGGCTCGGTACCAGTCCGAGGAGGCCTCATCGGCGAGCGCCGACACCTCGGCTTCAATACGGGCTGCGAAGCGAACGGTGTTTTCGTCCTGGCTCGGCCGCAGCGGCCTGCCGAAAGTGACCGACGTGGTCGAGGGGCGGGGCAGTGATTTGCCCTTCCGCAATATGCGCCCGGTGCCCTCGATGTGGATCGGCACAACGGGTTTCCCAGACTTCTGCGCCAGATATGCGGCTCCGCCGCGGAATGGCTGACCCCAACCGTCGGGACTGCGCCCGCCCTCGGGGAACAGCAGCAAGCTCCAACCTTGCGCGACCAGATCGGCTGCCTGATCTGCGGAACGACGACTGACCCGACTGCGCTCAATCGGAATCGCGCCGATCACCAACGAAGACAACGCGGATGTCAACCGGGTCCCGAAAAAATAGTCGGCGGCGGCGCCCACCAGGATCTGGTGACGCCACGGTTCTGGAATCGACGTCAACAGCAGCGGTGTGTCGAGGTGGCTGTGATGGTTGGCTGCAAAGATGGCCGGGCCCTGCAGCGATGCCAAGCGATCCTGTCCTCGGCGGTCCGGCGCTGCCAGTCCGGAAACGGCCAATCGCATCGGGCCGTCCACGATCGCGGCCCTCGCCAAGCGAGCGGGATACTTGCGAGCCCAGCCGGCGTCATAGTCGGCGCCGCGGTTGATTGTCTTGGGAGCAGGGGCGACACCCCGAGGCGTTGACGGTGCACGGTAGGGAAAACCAAGGGCTCGATAACGGAGAATCGGCGAAAGCGCCCGCGGCAACGGCGGCAGGTTGAGTTGCTTGGCCAGGCGGCTCATGTCACGTCCGCCATGAGAATCGGCGGATTGTGGAAATGCGTGATCGAGGGATCAGGGCCGACTACATCGCCGGCCATCTCCAGCGCGTCTTGCATGGTAGACGCTGGTTGAAAGCCGAGGCGGCGGACCGACCGCGGGTCACCGCCGACAACAATGACCCGGCCGAGCCATTGCAGAGCATGGGCCCCCCAGTACCACATGTAGAACGGGTGGACTCCGTGGTACGCGTAGCTGTTGCGGTACAGGTGGATATACCACTCGTCGTAGGCGAACTGTTCCTCGTAGCGCTTCTCGATCTCAATCGGATCCGTGGTGTCGCCCAGCACCTGCTCGAAGAAATCGATGTAGCTGGGGTGATGAACGGGGTGGAACTCCCATGGTGTGGGATGGCTCATGATCACCACGCCGCCCTCGCGCACCAGTGGTTTGCCTCGGTACAGGTTGAAGAAGTAGCCGAGTCCGAGGCACATCACCAAGATCGGGTTCATCACCGAATTGACGTTGTAGGGGCAGATGTAGGGAAGGCCGAAGGTCAACACATCGGTCTGTCCCTCGACGGGCACGATGTGTTGCGCGAAGACGTTCTCGAGAGTCTGTTGATGGACTGCTTCCACCTCACCGGCCTGAACCGACGTGAGTTCGTATGGTGCTTCCCATGCCTGGAAGATCTTGCGTCGGGCGGCCGAGGGGGTCACGTCTAGGGCATTCTTCATGCCGATGAAGGTCGCCCGGTCGCGAGCCGACCACTCCCATTCGCGTTTTTGCAGCACCGACAGGGGACCGTCGTAACCGAAGGTGTTGTTGTTGATCGTTGTTTCGATCTGGAAGATCCGGGGGCCGTGAGCCTTGATCACTTCACCTTGGCGCCAGTTCGAGTGATGCAGTTCCGAGGAGTGGCGATCCATGAAACTCTTGGAGTTCTGCATCGTCGCCACGTTGTGATGGTGGCGTACCCCTTTGTAATCAGAGAGGCCGGTGGCCGTTGACTTCCAACCGCCGTCCATTGAGACGATGTTCAGGTTGACATAAATCAACAAGTCAGATTCGGCTGCTCGCCGGTTCATGGTCACCTGCTCGTCGTGGCGGGTAAGACCCAGTTCGACCATGCCGTCGTGGTCTTCGGCATCGTGGTTGTAGAGCGTTTGCTGGGGAGCGAAAGCGTCGTAGATGCGATCCCCCAGGGCGTGGCGGAATTCGGCTTCGGTCATGCGGCGATGCAGAGCCAAAGCTGCGATCAGGTGAACGTCGTCAACGGCTGCCGCTGCTGCCATGTCGAGGACCTGCTCGATGATCCGCTGGCGAATGTCGGGCTGGCGCATTGAGGGAAGCGGCAACGACAGATCGTCGAATGCAATCGTCAACTTCATGCCCGGCCACAACAACGCCGGCAACGGGTCTTCATTGATCGGGTTGAGCAGTGCTTCGCGGATCGCCTCGTCGGGGTCTTTCAGCCCGGGCAGAGGTTCCGCGGGATAGATCACGCGACTGCGGTCTGCGGGCAGTTTCTCCAAACGGAACTGCTCACCGTGGTGGAACAGGATCGGGGGAGTCGACTTGTCTACATCGAGCACGAAACCGGGCCTGGGTGCCTTGCGACGAGGATCAGAGGGCATTTGCAGTCACCTCCCTTCGGCGGGTGGCCCTTTGTCGGTCAGCAGAATGTTCCCGATGCGTCCGGGGGCCGATGGGAAGCAACCGGTTCGGCGCTCCGGCGGATTTTGTCCAATGTTCGATCAACCAACCCCGACGGCGGGCGATCGAAGCGAGCTTCGTTTCGGCGTTGACAGCCACCGGGAATCCGACGGCTTCAAGCATCGGCAGATCAGAACTGCTGTCGGCGTAGGCCACCGCCTGACGTAGATCCACGTCGTGAACCTCGGCAAAATCCACGAGAGTCTGATAGCGAGCCTCGCCGGTTGGCGGCACGGCGGTGAGTTGACCGTCGTAGGCGCCGTTGGTCGTGGTCATCTCTGCGGTGATCATGTGGTCGAACAGTGGTCGCAACGGTTCCACCACAAAGTCCAACGCTCCGGTGATCAGCAGTGTCTTGTGGCCCAAGGCCCGATGTTCGCGAACCCGGCGAATTCCCGCCGGGAACGACTTGGTGATCAGCAGGTCGCTGAGCATCTCGCGGGAGTCACGAGCCATCAGGTCAACGGGGGCCCCCTCAAAACGGCGGTAGAAATAGCGCAGGAAATCACTGCGGTCCTGGCGGTCCAGTGAGAGCAGGGCAGGTGCTTCTCGCAAGGTCTTCACGGTGAAGGTCATGCGGTCGGCGACATTGAGATGACGAGTAGCCAACCATGCGTAACTGGCGACGACGTTGCTGGCGATCAGCGTGTTCTCCAGATCGAACACCGCTAGTTGTCGCTCAGGTGAAAGCACCTGCGTGCGGAGTCGAGTAGACCGCGACTGCGTGGTTTTTGCACCAGGTTGCATCTTCAGGCGGGCCTGCTTGACCATCGACGGCAAATGCACCGTCTGAACATAAGTGGGCCAATGAACGACCCTCGGATCCATGCAGAAGTCACGACGATCGTCTTCGTCTAGTGATTCCCAAAGCGCATACATCCGGTCGAGCCGATAGAGCGCTTCGCATTCTGCGTAGGCCCCATACAGTTCGACATACCCGTTGGCCCGCTCAAGTTGTTCTCTGCGCTCCTCTAGTTCGGCGCTGAAGTCCGCCTGCTTGCCCCGCAACGGAAGAACATGCAGAGCCCGCTCACCTAGATCAAGCGTCTTTCGAGCGCGCCCAAGTTGGCGAACCACCCGCCCACGGCCGGGAAACGACCATTCGGGAACCGATATCGGCTGGTTTCTCTCGTCGTAGACGGGGTGCTCGTTGAACCAGCTGCGAACCAGGTCGACCAACTGCCCGTACATCAGCGGGTTTGCCGTGCCCGATGCGATCTGTACGACATCGGGTTTGTGGACCCCGTCCTCGTCGTGTTCGGGGCCACGGGCTGCGACTGCCAGAATCGTTGCGACAACCAGATCCACAGGGATGATGTCAATCACGCCTTCGGGGATGCCCGGGAACTCCTTGAGCAGCCCACGGGCATAGGCGGCGATGACCGGTTCGGCCATGCGGAAACCACGAATCCACCCAGGAGACGGTTCCGCGAACGCCGACTCGATGATCGACGGGCGAACAATGCTCACCGGCACGTTTCCACGGGTTTCCACCAGGGCGCGTTCACCGAGAGCTTTTGTGAATGCGTAAGCGTCCGGAAAGCCCAGGCTTGAAGCCCGCGACCGGCCTGCGTTGGTCAACTGCTGAGCGACCCACTTTTGGCGGAGTTGTTCGACCTTGTCGGTGAGGGCCGGACCGCCGGCGGCCCCGAGGCTTCGGCGAGCCTGTTTTGCGAGTTCGCTGAGTCGCTGCGGTGTGCGGCTTGCCTGTTCTGCGTCGATTCGGGCGCGGCGGGCGCTGTCGACTTCGGTCTGCCAAGCCACGTCTACGAAGAACGGCGATTCGTCGATGAGTTCTTCGGGAGCGCTGCCTCGGCGGCTGCCTGCGACGTAGCAGGTGGACACAGCGATCAGATGCGCGGGCTCGCCAGTTTTGAGCCCGCCTCGAGTGGGTTCTTCGCGTGCTGCTGCCGCGGCACGCATGGCCGCGGCGACTCGCATGGGTCCGAGCAAGTTGATCTCGACCGCGTCGTCAAGGGCTGAGTCGAAACTGACTGTGGCGGCTGAGTGAATGACGATGTCACAGGTGGAGAGCAAGGCGAGGCCTTCGGGGTCCAGGCCAAGCCCATCGGTGCCCACATCGCCCGCCACGGCGAAGACTCGGCGCCTACACATCTCCTCAAAGGCCTCGTTGTTCTCGCCGTTGAAGGTGCTTTGGATCCGCTCGAACGCGTCGTTGCGGAAGATGTCTCGGTCCACCCGATTCTGTGCTCCCCGACGGCCGGGCCGCACCACCAGAACCAGTTCGCTCTCGGGGACCGCGCGCAGGAGTCTTTCGACGAGCGCGGTACCCAAAAAGCCGGTCGCACCCGTAATCGCGATGCGCGTCTTGTTCAATTCGGTGGAAATCACAGTACTTGTTATAGCAAAACTCTCTACCAAATGGTAGAGAGAAGGCATGAACAATTTTGTGCCGACCCGTCAGCGGGTGCTGGATGCGGCACTGTCTGCGTTCGGCACGGACGGTTATTCGGCCACTTCACTGGACGCCTTGGCCGCGCAACTCGGCGTGCGAAAGCAGACCATTCTCTACTACTTCCCGTCGAAACAGGCACTGTTCGATTCGGTGATCGATGCCGCGGCGCAAGATCTAGTTGAACTTTTTGAACAGGAGGCATCGCGGGGCCTGACCGGTATCGATCAGGTGGAGGCCATCGTTCGGCGGATCTTTCGCCTAGCGGTCAACCGACCGGAACTTCTTGGGCTGGTCAGAGAAGTCACACGCCCGGGGTCGATAACGGCTGGACGTCTGAGTGCTCATGTCGGCCCGACTGTCGACCGGGCCCGCCGGTTCCTAGAGCGCGAGATGAACGCGGGCCGCCTGCGACGCTCCGATCCGTCGATGCTTCTCCTGTCGCTGTACTCGACCGTCGTCGGTGTTGCCAGCGAACTCGAAGTACAGCGAGCCATGGGTATTCCCCCGTCACGCCGGGCCACCGTCGTCCGCCGCTCGGAGTTGACCCGCTTCCTGCGCGCCGCCCTGGCCCCCACCGACGCATCAGCGGCTGTTCAATAGCGCGCTTGCGGCTCGCGGCCTTCAGTCTGGGTTGACAGGTAGGGCGTCGGGAGGCAGCGGCACGTTCGAGTCGAGGTACCGGCGCAGTTTCTCAGCGTCGCATTCGGGGCAGAGCCAGACGATATTGAGTGACTGGGATCGAGAGTTGAGTGCCCCGGCTCTTGTCGAGCGTGGCCTGCCAAGCGGCCCTCACATCGGTCGCTTGGCACCTACCGCAGCGTGGATTCATGTCTCGTTCCCAAACCAAACCGCATTCGCCGCAAGTGACCGTGATGATGCCGTCGACATTGTCGCCCTCGAGGTTTTCTTCCTCTTCGCAATGCGGACAGGCAACGATCGGCACCTCTGAAGGCTACCGACCCCCTATCTTGGTTTGTCTGCAACCAACCAAGAGCCGACCGCGAGGCATCATGACCGTCCCAGATTTTCGATCAATCACCATTGAAGAAATGGTGCGCCGCATCAAAACCCGTGAGTTGACTGCCACAGAGGTCACCAACGCCGCGCTTGAACGAATTGAACTACTCAACCCGGCCCTCAACGCATTCGTCGCTGTAGACGCCGATGCTGCACGAAACCAGGCTGCCGATATAGACCGTGCATTGGATGCCGGAGCTGAGGTCGGTCCCCTGGCCGGAGTACCGATAGGAGTGAAAGATCTTGCCGATGCAGCAGGTTTCCGAACAACCCGCGGAGCCATGCATCTCGCCGATGCGGCGCCGGCCGAGCATGATTCGACCGAGGTGGCCAGGATGCGTGCCGCGGGTTGCGTGATCATCGGCAAGACCAACACCCCAGAAGCCGGCTGGACGGGCGACACATTCAATTCTGTGTTCGGCGCGACCGCGAGTCCGTGGGGTACCAACCGTTCTCCCGGCGGTTCATCAGGAGGCACCTCGGCGGCGATCAGCGCGGGGATGATCCCGTTGGGGACCGGCTCTGACGGAGGAGGATCGATCCGCATACCGTCTTCGCTCACCGGCCTGTCCGGGCACAAGCCCACGCAAGGCCGAGTACCGAGCGGGCCGGCACCGATGGGAGCGAGCGACCTGTCGACGGTGGGTCCAATGGCCCGACGGATACGCGACGTCGCGTATGTGCTCGACGTGGTCAGCGGCCCGTCACCGGGAGATCTGCGCTCGCTCGACTCGATCGCGCCGCTGCGTCCGCGACTCGACGATCCGCCCGCTCCGGCGCGTGTTCTGTGGTGCCCGAACATTGAAGGGAGCCCGGTCGACGACGAGATCCTCGCCAGTTGCCTGAGCGCGGTTGAGCAGATGAGGCGGGCCGGCGTGGAGGTTGTGGACATTGAACCGGTCATGCCAGAGATAATCGGTCCGTTCGTTCTGCTCTTTTACGGTGGCATGGTCCCGACTTATCGGGAACTCTTCGGCACACCTGCATGGGACGAGATCACCCCGGGCCTCCGGGACATTCTTGAAGGAGCGGACGAGCGTTTGACCCCGGACGCGATCGAAGACGCCCGCAAGCAGGCGCAGGCCGCGTCGATTCGACTGGCCGAGGCGATGTCTGGATTCGATGCGCTGCTCAGTCCGACTGTGGTAGGCCAGACGCCTGTTTGTGAAGGGCCCGGGATCATCAACGGAGAAGAGACCGATATGTGGATCGGCAACACTTACCCGCTGAACGTCACCCGCCGCCCCGCAGGCACCACGAATGCCGGCTATACGTCTGACGGCATGCCGGTCGGTCTGGAAATCGTCGGCCACCAGAACGACGACGGACGGGTGCTCGAGGTCACGGCCTGGATTGAGGATCTGCTCGGCTTCAACCCGATCGCCCCCGATATCGCCTGATCGCACTGTCAACTGGCGGGTTCTTCGACGGGCGACTCGCCCATGAGTCGGCCGTCAAGAGCGGCGTCTACCTCGGTGGTTGCGTTGAGCGCAGCTATCACAGCGGTCAACTTCAAGTTGATCTCGTCGATCTTGGCGTCGATCGCGTTGAATTTGGCCTCGATCTTGGCGTCTTGGGCGTTGAATTTGGCCTCGAACTTGGCGTTTTGGGCCTCGAATCTGGCCTCGACGGCGGCGAAGCCGGCGTCGACCCTGTCTTCAAGGCGAGAGATGCGGTCGTTGGTGCTGGTGAGCGCGAACAGCAACAACGCCCCGGCGATGGTGCCGAGGAACGCGGGTAAGGCTTTATCAGAGAGTGATCGTCTGATGCCCGTGGTCGTCACAGAGTCGAGAGGTGGATGCAGCGCCCGGGAATCCGTATCAGCACCGTCGTCGGATAGCGGATCCTGGCGAGCCTCAGCAGTCTCGGTCGATGCTGCTTGGGGCGAGGGTTCCTCTGGGTGCCGGGGTTCGGGGTCTGGTGAGTCCATGTGGGACGGGTACCTGGGGTCCGGGAGACGGGTGGGTTGAATCAAAAGGGGCCTCGTTGCGTCTGCGTTGAACGGGGAGGCGGCCGTTAACGCTCGGCAGCAAAGCTGATATATTGACGCTATCTGACATTCAAATTCATGTCAACTCATTGAAAATCCTGTACGCGAGACCTGATCGCAGTAGAGTCTCGTCCCTGTATCGTCGTCGTGCCGGGCGATTAGCTCAGACGGCTAGAGCGCTGCCTTCACACGGCAGAGGTCGAGGGTTCAAGTCCCCCATCGCCCACCGGTGTGACCTAGTAACAATAGACAAGGCGGTTGAGCCTACCGTTGGCTACTTGGCGCGTGCCGTCTCGGGGGAGTGGCAGGCCACGGGATGACCGAGTCCAGGATCGGTCAGTGGAGGCTGCTGTTCAGCGCAAATCGCTTCGGCTTTCCAGCAGCGCGTACGGAACCGGCAGCCTGACGGCGGATCGGCCGCGTTGCCGATGTCGCCACGCAACAAAATCCGGTGTCGTTGCCGCTCCCGTTTGGGATCTGGGATCGGCACAGCAGAAAGCAGCGCCTGCGTGTAGGGATGGGCGGGCTCTTCGTAAACCTGCTCGCCCGTTCCAGTCTCGGCAATCCTGCCCAGATACATCACCGCCACGCGGTCGGAGATGTGGCGCACCACCGACAGATCGTGAGCCACAAACAAATAAGTCAAACCGAGCCTGTCCTGGAGATCTTCCAGCAGGTTCAAGATCCCTGCCTGGATGCTGACATCAAGTGCTGCCACAGGTTCATCGAGAATCAGCAGATCCGGCTGCAGGGCGAGCGCCCGAGCGATCCCGATGCGTTGGCGCTGCCCACCGGAGAACTCGTGGGGATAGCGGTTGCCGTGCTGAGGATGCAAGCCGACCAACTCCAGCAGTTCGGCCACCTGATCCTGGGCATTGTCGACAAGACGGTGGATCTGGAGCGGTTCGGCGATTATTGACGCGACAGTCATACGCGGATCAAGCGACGCCATCGGATCCTGGAAAACGATCTGCATGAAGCGGCGCTGGCCGCGCATCTGCTTGCGGGTCAGTTCGGTGAGTTCGGTACCGGCGAAGTTCACTGAGCCGGACGTGGGTTCGATGAGCCGCAGGACGCAACGGGCGACAGTGGACTTGCCCGAACCCGACTCGCCGACCAGACCGAGGGTTTCTCCCCGATTGATGTGGAATGAGACACCGCTCACGGCTTGGACAATGCCAGTGGGTCGGCGTAAGGGGGAACGGGATGTGATAGGGAAGTCTTTGACGAGGTTGGTGACTGTTAGGAGTGGTTGTTTGTCCGGCTCGGTGGCGGGTCCTGTCACCGCCGGAGCCCGAACGGTCTCGGTGCGCGCGTCCGGCTTGGTGGCGGGTCCTGTCACCGCCGGAGCCCCCACGTCCTCGCTCGCTGGCGCTCGCTGCGGGCGTGCGGGCGCCCACCGGCGGCGCCACCCACCACCTCGCCTCGACTTACTCATAGGTGTTCTCGCTCGCTTGGGGCTTTTCCCCCGGCCCATTGCTTTGAGAGGCCGATTGGGAG
>VXYK01000060.1 GCA_009845995.1 Acidimicrobiaceae bacterium
GGGGGCGGCTCCTTCATACTGACCGTGGAACCGTGCGGCCACCGTGCCGTCGGACTCCGACCCCGACCCTGACTGAGGATCCATGTACCCCGGCCACTGCGCAACGACGACCCCCGACAAACCGGCGATCATCATGGCCGGCTCCGGTGAGTCGGTCAGCTACCGGCAACTGGACGAGGCTTCCAACCGGTTGGCCCATTGGCTTTTTTCCCAAGGGCTGCGGACTGGCGATCACATAGCGATCCTGGCTGAGAACACCCCCCGCTACTTCGAGGTGAACTGGGCGGCGCTGCGATCGGGGCTCTACATCACCGCCATCAACCGCTTCCTGTCGCCCGAAGAAGCGGCCTACATCGTCAACGACAGCAACTCGACCGTGCTTGTGACGACTGAGGCGATGGCCGAGACCGCCGCTGGTATGGCGGAGTTGATCCCGAACTGTGCCATGCGTCTGATGATGAACGGGACGATCGACGGTTTCGACTCCTACGAAGCCGCCGTTGCGCAGATGCCCACAGAAAGGCTTGAATCCCAACCCTCCGGTGATGTGATGCTCTATTCCTCTGGAACCACCGGTCGACCGAAGGGCATCAAGCGGAAGTTGAGCGGCCTGCAGATTGACGATCCAGAACGGTCGACGTTGACCATGCTTCTGCGCCACCTACTGGGCATGGACGAGAACTCGGTGTATCTCTCACCGGCGCCGCTGTATCACTCGGCGCCATTGCAGTGGTGCGACGGGATTCACGAACTAGGCGCCAAGGTCGTGGTGATGGAGAAGTTCGACGCGGCGAAGTTCCTCGAGTACGTCGAGCGTTATTCGATCAGCGACACGCAGGTTGTGCCGACCATGTTCGTGCGCATGCTCAAGCTCCCCGAAGACGTGCGCACCGGCTATGACCTGTCGTCGCTGAACATGTGTGTCCACGCGGCGGCACCGTGCCCCATACCGGTGAAGGACCAGATGATCCAGTGGTGGGGTCCGATCATCAATGAGTACTACGCCGGCACGGAGGGCAACGGGTTCTGTTTCATCACCAGCGAGGAATGGCTTGAGCACAAGGGTTCGGTGGGGAAGTCGGCGCTCGGAATACCCCACATTTGCGACGACGGCAACGAACTCCCGACCGGGGAGGCCGGGTTGATCTACTTCGAACAGGACATATCGAGCTTCGAGTACCACGGAGATCCCACCAAGACCGCCGAGTCGCGACATCCGCAACACCCCAACTGGTCGAAGCTGGGTGATATCGGATACCTCGACGAGGACGGGTACGTCTATCTGACGGATCGATCAGCGTTCATGATCATCAGCGGTGGTGTGAACATCTATCCTCAGGAGATTGAGGCGTGCTTCGCGTTGCACCCGAAGGTTGCTGATGTAGCTGTGTTCGGTTTACCCGACCCGGAGATGGGCGAATATGTCCACGCGGTCGTACAGCCCGAGGCTGGACTGGAGCCGTCGGACGAGCTTGCCGAGGAACTGAGGTCCTTCGCCCGTGGTGAGATCGCGCACTACAAGGTGCCCCGCGTGATCGATTTCCGAGCGGAGCTGCCGCGCTTGCCGACCGGCAAGCTCTACAAGAAACCCCTGCGCCAAGAGTACTTGGACAGCCTCGCGGGAGACTGATCTGCCCGGCAAGTTCGGACCCGGTCGTTGGGCGTTGGGGGGTTGAAGCTGGGTGTAGCCTATGGGCTTAGCCATGAGGCTGAATTTCGACGATGACCGCACTCACTAGGAGGGCTGTGACGGACACGCATTCGACCGTTGGCCCCTCGCCCAGTTCGCGGGCCAAGGGCTACGAACCTGAAGTGCCGATCACGGTGTCGGCGATACTGGACTGGCCGCCGAAGCCGGTGGCGACGCTGCGCCACATTGCCTCGATGATGCTCCCTCAGGGGCTGATCTGGGTGGGGATCGCGGTGGTGGTATGGAACTTCTTCACGCCCTCGATGCAGCGCATGGCGACGTTGAGCCCGGGCTGGGTTCTGGAGATTTACGTCCGCAACGTCGTGATGTTCACACTGGTCGCGGGGACGCTGCACATGGTGCTGTACGTCAAGCGGGCCCAGCAGCAGCGTTACAAGTACAACACTCGCTGGCTGGGCAGCAACCCGGAGTTCCTGTGGGGCAACCAGACCCGTGACAACATTTTTTGGTGCCTGGTCAGCGGTTGCGCAGTCTGGACCGCGTATGAGGCGCTCACCTTGTGGTTCTACGCCAACGATTGGATCCCGGCAGTTGAGTGGAGTTCTGGGTGGGGATGGCTGTACCTGTCGGCGTTGACGGTGGTGACGTCGCTGTGGTCGGTCACCCACTTCTATTGCATCCACCGGGTGCTGCACATTCGTTGGGTGTACGACCGTGTCCACTACCTCCATCATCGCAACGTGAACCCGGGGCCGTGGAGCGGCCTGTCGATGCACCCGGTCGAGCACATGATGTACCTGAGCATGTTTCTGCTGTGGTGGGTGGTGCCGGCCCATCCGGTCATCCTGATCCTCACGCTGTCGTCCAACAGTCTGGCCACAGCAGTAACGCATTCGGGCTTCGAGCGTTTTGAGATCGGCAAGCGTGAGGGGCGCTCCATGAAGGGCGCCGACTACTTCCATCACCTGCATCACCGCTATTTCGAGTGCAACTACGGCAACCGGCCGGTGCCGTTGGACAAGCTGTCGGGCACTTTCCACGACGGTACCCCCGAGGCCCACGTCCGAATGCGTGAGCGGATGAAGGCCCGCCGCAGCCCCCGCACTGTCAGCCGGTCCTGAGCGTCCGGTCCCGGACTCCGTCATCGTCAACCCCGCGGCTTCTGGGGCCGACTATCCGGTTTGCGTCGTAGACCTTGCGCCGACGGACTCAGGGTTGGAAGCGGTAGCGGATTGGGCACCGGTCGACCTTGTTCATCATGCTTGAAGTGGTCTCAATCGCACCGCCGAAGATATTGGTGAACAGCACGATCAACTCGTCACGGCTCAGCCGACTGCCGTCTTCTTCAGCTGCGATCAACCGGGTGAGCAGGTCATCACGCGGTTTCGACCGCCGATTCTCCACCAACTCGCCAACGAACTCCATCAAAGCCTCGAAAGTGGCATTGGCCCGGTCGCGGATCTCCTGGGTCACGTTGGGGCCAAAGGCGTCAACGGCCGCTCCCGCCATCTGCGCGCCGATAGTGGCCGCCTCGGCCCGTTCGATGTCGAGGAACGAAACCACAGACATAAACGGGATTGCGGTGATCTCTTCTGCGACGTCGAACTCGCCTGTTGCAGAATGGCGCTCGAGAAGTGAACGCATGTGTTCTCTGGTCACCGGGCGCACCTTCTCAACAGATCGCGGAGTCAAGGCTCGGTTTGCAAGACTCCGAAGCCGACGGTGGTCCGCACCGTTCAGGGTTCCAATGGAGTGGCGTCGCCATTCGTAAAGAGGGTCACCGGGCTTGAAACCCCGCTCCTCGATGTACTCGAGACCTTCGTTCTCGAACTCCGGGCGCTTCTTGATCTCCTCGGCGTCGGACCACCGCAAAATCACTTTCAGACCCTCGGGGGTAACCGCCGTTCGGTGACGATCTCGGAACTCGGCGAGAATCGGATACGGGTCAGCCCAGTACGCGTCGTCATCGAGAGGGAGGACAGGCATGATTCAGAGTAGTTCTAGTTTGATGTCGCCTAGGCCGGTCTCGTCAGGTTCGTTCAGGGCGTTGGTGACCATCATCTGGCCCTCGGTAGCTGCCCTGTCTTCCCACGGTATCGCCGCGGTCCGGTACAGAACCCCGCTCAGAGGCTATTGCGGGGTCAGTCCCATTGGAAAGGTGTCATAACCTTTCGGACCTGGATGCGACGGTGTGTGCGATCGAAACGCATCGTCTACCGCGTTCGACTGCTTTGGCGGCAACACCTTCAGCAATGGCGCCCGGTTCGTACTCGGCTCGGGTCTTGAGGGGAAGAAGCCGTCGCAGGTCTTTCTCAAGTGCGACGCCATCGGGTCCGGCCTGTTGAAGCAGTAACAGAGCATCGTCGTGACTTTGGCCAGCAGCTCGTCGTCCGAGACGTGCACCGCATACCGCGTCTGCCGCATTAATCGCCGCGTGAATCGCCAAGCTGATCGAAGCTATGTATCGCCCCGCCCCGAGTTCGCTCGCAGCGGACTCAGCGAATTCCTCGGCTTTGTCAAGGTATGCCGCCACTTGAACGGCCGACACCGCTTTCGTTCGCATCTGCTTAGGCATGCGACAGGATATGCAGCTCATTGAGCGGCGTACCATGCACCGCCACGCCATCGCGTGCGACCTCTTCCCAGAGTTGCTCATCGCTTGCCAGCTTCTCGATGACATTCTTCACGTTGATTTCGATGACTTCGACGGTGTTGCCGGTGATCGAACTGACCGTTCTGCGCCATTGTTCAACCCCCTCGGTCCAGTCCTCGTCGTCTTCATTCACATCGTCGGGACGGACTATGACGATGTCGATGTCGCTTTCGCGGTCGGCTTCTTTGCGGGCAAGCGATCCGAAAACGACCACGCTCGCGGGAGGGCATCGCAATTCCTTAGCGGCAAGCCCGATTTGCGCGAGCACTGTGTCACTCAACCGAGCGAGTTCGACCACCGTTTGCGCGGCCGCGTTTAAACGGTTGAGGCGAAACAGCGACGACGGCGGTACCTCGCGTCGCTCTACCAGACCTAGGTCGACAAGGCCGGGGATCACGCGCGACGCCTGGGCAGCACTCACACCGGCAAGTCGTGCCACGGTGCGGAGATTGAGCTCGGCGGTTGTCTCTGCCAGAACTGCGAGCACGCGACCTTGCGCTCCAGGGATCACAGCTGTGACAGGATGCGCGAAATCCATGGAGTACCTTACCGATATATCATGCAAAAATGCAACAATCGTTGTATTTATGAGTGATACCCGGTCGGACGGATATCCCTAGGAACGCGCCGCCGAGTTGACATTACTTCCCGGGAAGGTACAGAGTTTCGAGAAAGGAATGTTGGTCGTATGAGCACAACTGTTGAGACATCTGGTGTCGGCTTCGAAGACATCGATTTCACCGATCTTGGTGTTTTTGGCGAAAGGTGCCCCCATGACTGGTTCAGTTTTCTGCGTGAGAACGCGCCGGTTTGGCAGCACCCGGCCAATGAGCGCTCCGACAATGAACCGTTCTGGTGCGTGACGTCGTATGAACACATCCAGCAGGTGCATCGATCGGGCACATTGTTCAGCCATCAGACCGGTCCGGGCCGCAACGGCGCCGGCGGGATCACCCTGAATGACCAGGAACCTGAGCGTGGGCCGGGTCTGCATATGGCGATGACCGATCCGCCTGCTCATACTCGTTACCGCAAGCTGGTCAACCGGGGGTTCACCCCGCGGGTTGTGCATCGCCTGACGGATGCGTTTCGGCTACGCACCACGGCCATTCTGGATCAGGTGACGCCTTTGGGGTCTTGTGATTTCGTGACGAAGGTTGCTGCGGAGCTTCCGTTGATCGCCATCGCTGAGATCGTCGGTGTGCCTCAAGAAGACCGACACTTGATGTTCGAATGGACCAACCGGGCTCTAGGTGGTGCTGAGATAAGTGGAGACGCCTACGCTGCCATGTTCGAGATGGGGCTCTACGCCCATGGTTTGACCGAACGCAAACGCCAAGAACCCGCGGATGATCTGTGGACCAAGCTCACTGAAGCGGTGGTCACGATGGAGGACGGTTCCAGGGTCGAGTTGACCGAGGCTGAGCGGGACCTCTTCTTCGTTCTGTTGATAGTCGCGGGCAACGAAACGACTCGGAACAGCATCTCTAAAGGCATGCTCGCGTTCTTCGACAACCCCGACCAGTGGCAACGCTGGTTGGCGCATCCTGAGTTGGCCGACACGTTGGTTGACGAGGTGCTGCGTTTCACCAGCCCCGTCAACTTTTTCAGGCGGACCGCCACAGAAGACACTGAGCTCGGGGGTCAACACATCGCGGCTGGTGAGAAGGTTCTGTTGTGGTATCCGTCGGGCAACCGCGACAAGGCCGAGTTCGGGCCGACCGCTGATGAATTCGATATCGGACGCACCCCCAACCATCACATGGCCTTCGGCGCCGGCGGAGCGCATTTCTGTTTGGGGGCCAACTTGGCAAAGCTAGAGATCAAGATCGTCTTTGAGGAACTCGCCAAACGAATCCCCGACATTCGCCTGGCTGGAGACGTCAAACGCATGCGGACCAATCTCGTTGACAGTATCAGCTGCGTCCCCGTCGAGTTCACCCCCACCCCCGCGGTACACGCCCTCGCTCAGTAAACATCCCTCCCAGAAAAGGAGTAGGGTGGCGCTGGCGCGTAATTCCAAACCTTCGCGTAATTCCAAACCTCGAGGTCAGAGGCTTCCCACGCGGTGTTGCTAAAACGGAAAGAGCCCAAATCCAACATGGATTTCGCCGAGGGCGTGGATCGAAGCTGGTTGACTTCGGTGTTCTCCTCCGATAGAGAGCGACGCTTGTGGCTCTGGGCGCTGGTGGTCGTCGTTGCGATCTACTCGACGCTGGGACCAGCTCCGGAAGTGGTGGGCGCGTTGCGAGAGCGGAACCTGCTCCGGGTCACAGTAGTGGTCGCTGTGTTGCTCGTTGTCGTGCCCGTTGTCTGGAGGTGGGCTAGGCGACGACCGGGCTGGGACGAGGTCGGTGTCGGTGTCGGCGTTGCGCTCAGCTACTGGATGGTCGCCCTTCGGGTCGACAACCCGGCCGAGCGCACCCATCTGTTCGAGTACGGGATCGTCGCTGCACTCATATACGCCGCGCTTCTAGAGCGCGGGCGAAACGGCCGGCCGGTCAAGTGGCCCGCGGCGTTGACCGTGGCGGTGACCGCAGTGTTGGGTCTGGTCGACGAGGGGATCCAGGCCGTGTTGCCCAACCGGGTCTTTGACTGGAACGACGTCCTGTTCAATGCCTTTGCCGGAGCCATGGTCATCGTGGCCCGCTTGGCGTTGGCTCCGGTGCGCCGGTTGGGCTGGCGGTTGTGGTTCTGGTGGTTCCTGGGCGGTGCGGTCGGCTGGGATGTGTCCATGGATTCCAGTTTGTTCGGCGAGAGAACCAGGGTTGAGTTGCTCGACTCCCTTCCATCACTAACCGTGCCGGCGTTCTCAAACGTCGCCGTCGGCGGTCTCCTCGTCGGCGTGTTTCAGTGGCTGGCCGTCCGCCGCCATCTGTCTCGGCCGGCCCGGTGGCTTTCTTCCAGTGCTGGAGCTGTGGCCGTTGGCGGCCTCATCGTGCTGGCCGTCCGGCTCGTTGACGCCGACTCGGCCTCAATCGCTGGGGTCGTTTTCTATGGAACGGTTGTAGGTGTGCTGCAGTGGCTTGTGCTGCGAGATCATTCTGCTCATGCCGGTTGGTGGGTGGTCGTCAGCACCGTTGGCTGGCTCCTCGCCTTCCCGGTCGGCGACGCCATGGGTCCTCCTGGCTGGTCCGTCTACGGTGCGCTGACCGGAGCAGTGTTGGTCTGGCTCCTGCGAGGGTCGATCGGGGTTCTGCCGGAGGAGTCGTCTGGCTCGGTCGAGATTGACCCCTGACGGAGTTCTCCGGTGCTTGTCGCCCAGCCGAGGGAAGGAGTTGGAGTCGGAGTGGAGCTGACGGGAATCGAACCCGTGACCTCCTGCTTGCAAAGCAGGCGCTCTAGCCAACTGAGCTACAGCCCCGTGACCGTGAGGATACCGGTTCGACCCGCTGCCACGGCCCCCCGGCGCGCCTTGGGCGTGGCATCGCTGCGGCGACGGTGGCAGGATCAGACGATGGAATCACGGGCACTCAAAACCAACTCGATGGACGACTTTGATCTGCGGATGTCGGAGGAGTCCCGCCCGTTCTTCGATGCAGTTGTCGAGTTCCTCGAAACGGTCGTTGATCCGATGCAGGCAGAGTTCTTCCAAGCTGGTGAAGGACGAGCCGACCGCTGGAGCTACACCGAACGCCAACTCGAACTGTTGGAGGGAGCCAAAGACCAGGCCAAGGCGAAAGGTCTGTGGAACTTCTTCCTGCCTGACACAGGCCAAGGCCTGTCGAACCTCGACTACGCCTATTTGGCCGTTGAACTGGGCAAATACCCTCTCGGATCGGAATCGCTCAACTGCTCGGCGCCAGACACCGGCAACATGGAAGTCCTCGAACGAGTGGGCACCCCCGAACAGAAGCAGCAGTGGCTCGAACCGCTCCTGAACGGCGAGATCCGTTCCTGTTTCGGTATGACCGAACCGGGCGTTGCTTCCTCCGATGCCAAGAACGTGCGCTGCCAAGCCGTGCGAGACGGCGACGAGTACGTGATCAACGGAGAGAAGTACTACATCTCCGGTGCCGGAGACCCGCGCTGCAAAATCATGATTCTGATGTGTCAGACAAGTCCCGATGGGCCGCCGCATCGTCGCCAGTCGCAGATCCTGGTGCCGATGGACGCCCCTGGTCTTGAAATCCTCGGCCCGATGCATGTCTTCGGCCAAGACGACGCACCGCATGGCCACATGCATTTGCGCCTCACCGACGTGCGCGTACCCGCCGGCAACATGTTGTGGGGCGAAGGCCGAGGATTCGAGATTTCACAACTCCGCCTCGGCCCGGGTCGTATCCACCACTGCATGCGGGGCATCGGAGCCGCCGAGAAAGCGCTGGATCTGATGTGTCGACGCGGGCTGACCCGCGAAGCCTTCGGCAAACCGCTCGCCCGGCTCGGCGGCAACACCGAGATCATCGCCCGAGCCCGCACCGAAATCGAGGCCATGCGGATGATGGTGCTGCGGGCCGCGAAAGCCATGGACACTCTCGGCAACACTGAAGCGAGAGTGTGGATCAGCGCAGTCAAGGCCATGGTTCCCGAACGGGTCTGCAACATCATTGACCAGGCCATTCAGATGCACGGAGCAACCGGAGTGTCGCAATGGACGCCACTGGCCGGGATGTATCAGAGCCAACGCACCCTGCGCCTCGCCGATGGTCCAGACGAGGTGCACTGGATGGTCGTCGGGCGCTCCGAACTCGCCAGCTACGAAGGTCTGGAAGTACCCGCCTCGCCCACGTCCGCGGCGACGGGCCTCGGGGGCTCAGGGAGCTAGCGGTCGGCCGAAGGGCAGTTCGTCCTGCCAGGTCAGCAGATACGACTCAGCGGCAAAGCACGCGGCCAAGAAAGCTCCGTCATCGTGGGAGGCGAAATCGCCGCTCAGATCGCCCACCGTTTGTTCCACAGCGGTGAGAATTTCGGTTTCGGAAAGGTCCGGGTCCCCCCAGAGCGCAAGAGCCGAACCGGCTAGAGCGACAAAATCGGCTGGGACCGCCACACCACTGCGCCGCAACACCGCGAGCGCCCGAGCGGTCACCGGGATGCGCCCACACGCAACGACCGCCGCAGCATCGGAGATCTGCGCAGCGATCTCGTGGTTGACCACACCCATCTTGGAACCCACGAAGAACACTTCAGCCCCCGAAGCGAACACCTCGACAGGACTCGCCACGGCGCCAAGTTCGTTGACCAGGCCAGGCCCGTGCTCTTCCCAGGCATCGGCCAGCGTCTGCGCGTCGAACCCGGAACCGGAACTGACCGAGCCGACAGTTGTGGCGATAGCGCCGACTGTGGCCCCACGCTCGATCACAGCAGCCGCCAACGCCGGTCCGTTGGCGCCGAATCCCTCGATTGCAACCGACCGGTCCGAGAGATCGCCAACGCAGTGTTGCGCACACACCGCTGCACCCAGACCTTCGGCCCGATCAACCAGCGTTGAACCTTCATCCACAAGCCGAGTGGTGACGCGGGGATCATTGGTGCGCAGCGGTGTCAGGTCGGCTTCGCTCACACCTTTCGCCGCATCAGGCAGGTAGGTGCCGTACTCCACCAACTCGGCCGCTTCAGCCACGAACGCGCTGACCGCTTCGGCGCGCTTGGGGCCCTCCGCGCTGATCCCAGCAGACGCCCCGCCATGACGCATGTTGAGCACCGCATACGTGTACGTCTGCGATCGCGCCAAGTCCTTGGCCCCCCCTTGGAGGACTCTGCGAGCCCAACGCACCGGACCCGAGGAAGTCTCTGCTTCAACTAGGTCGATAGCCACGAAGGCATCGGTGGACGTGAACTTGTGGATACGCACGTTCGCAGCGTACGCGATCAACCGCGCTCTGCTGGTTACCGGGCGTAGCCGGAGCCGCGGGACCGGGTACGGGTGGATGCCGGAAGCGACTGTCAGTCACTTACCTCGATCGCGAACTCTGGACAGTTGTCGACCGCGAGCATCGCCTTCTCTTCAAGCTCGGTGGGAATATCGCCCTCGACACGCAAGATGGCGTAGCCCTCATCGTCGGTGTCGAACAGTTCCGGGGCGAGCATGTAGCAGCGATTGTGACCTTGACACGCGTCGCTATCCAAGTTGATTCTCATGCCAGCACCCTAGATCAGCCCTCGGCAATAAGTCTCGTCAGCGTCAGCTCGGGTTGGTCCGCTTCGAGGCGCTGCAGCCAATAGGGACTCTCGAAGAGGGCCAGCAGTTCCCCGTCGGAACGGTTTGCAACAGTCACACCGCTCATCTGGCGAAGTTTGAGGGCCGAAGCCTCATCGGTGATGCGCGCCGTGGTCCAAGAGCAGGGGTTCAGCTCGACCGGCGCACCGAACTCGTTCTCGAGCCGATGGACCGCCACCTCGAACTGCAGCGGACCGACCGCGGCGAGGATCGGCGCCTGATCCCCGACCTCGGGCTCCCTCAGGACTTGAACCACGCCCTCTTCATCGAGTTGGTTGATGCCTCGGCGGAACTGTTTGGCCTTGGACGTGTCGAGAGTGCGGGCCACGCGGAAATGCGAAGGCGCGAAAGCAGGCATGTCGGGTCAGCGGACCGGAGAATCAATGTAGACCGCATCGCCGACCCGGAACTCGTTGGCGTTTACCAGGCCGACCACGTCACCCGGATATGCCTCCTCCACAGTCTCCCGGTCCCGGCCGATCACGGATTGGGCGTACTTCGTGGTGAAAGGCTTGCCGGTCGGACCATGTGTGACAACCATGCCCCGTTCGAACCTTCCCGAACAGACCCGCATGAAAGCCATCCGGTCACGATGGTTGCGATCAGTATTGGCCTGCACCTTGAACACGATCGCTGAGAACGGGTCGGCCAGAGCACGGGGCTCACCCGCTTCGTCGTGGCGCGGTGTCGGCGACGGAACCAGATCGACCATGGCGTCAAGCAGCAATCGGACCCCGAAATTGGTGAGCGCCGAACCAAAAAAGATGGGCGACAACTCCCCCGACTCGAACAGCTTCGCGTCGAATTCGCGGCCGACCGAATCCAGAAGTTCGACGCCGTCTCGAGCCTCGGTCCAGAGATCGCCCTCCTCCTGGGCAGCCCGGTCGCTGTCGACGAGTTCTTCTGGAGCTTCGGTAGCGCCCCTGGCGGTGCGGGTGAAACGCAAGAAGCCACCGCTTCTGCGGTCGATCAAACCCCGGAACCGTTCTCCATCGCCAACTGGCCAAGTGATCGGGACCGGTTCGAGGATCAACTGCTCTTCAATCTCATCGAGCAGACCCAGCGGATCACGGCTCGGCCGGTCCCATTTGTTGATGAACGTGACGATCGGGACCTCCCGGTCGCGGCAGACCTCGAACAGCTTGCGGGTCTGGTTCTCGATGCCTTTGGAGCCGTCCAGCACCATGATGGCCGCGTCGGTTGCAGCCAGGACCCGGTATGTGTCCTCTGAGAAATCGTGGTGACCGGGGGTGTCGAGCAGGTTGAGCACACAATCTCGATAGCCGAACTGCAGCACCGTTGAGCTGATGGAGATGCCACGTCGCTGTTCGAGTTCCATCCAGTCCGAGGTCGTGGAACGGTGCGATCCCTTGGCTCTGACCGAGCCGGCGCCGGCTGTCAGAACTCCCCCGTACAGCAGGAACTTCTCGGTCAGTGTGGTTTTGCCCGCGTCGGGGTGCGAGATGATGGCGAACGTCCGCCGACGTTGCGTTTCAGTCTCAAGTTCAGCCACTTCTACAGGCTATGAGGCCGGGCTGGTCTTGTTGCGGACGCGGCCCGGTAGTAGGTGGGTCCTGTAGTAGGTGGGTAGAGCGCTCAGGTGTCGCGGTCCACCACGTAGTCGGCCAGAGCGCGAAGGGCTCTATGGCTGCCACCGATGTCGGGCAGATCATCGATGGCCTCCAAAGACGTGGCCAACAGCCGCTCGATTTCGGCCTCGACAGCTGCCACCGCGCCAGTTTCGACCATCACCTCTTGGATGGCGGCGATGTTGTCGTCGTCCATTTCGGGTCCGCCGTTGGCGAGTGCCGAGGCGGACACCGTGGCGAGCACCGCGCGTTGCGAGTCATCGGCTGCCTCACGAGCCAACGCCAACAGAACGGTCGGTTTGCCCTCACGCAGGTCGTCACCGACCGGCTTGCCTGTACGGGCGGGCTCTCCGAACGCACCGAGCATGTCGTCGCGCAACTGGAAAGCCATTCCGAGTGGCATTCCGTGGGCGGCAAGCTTCGCAGCGAGGTCGACTCGACCCGCCAGCGCGGCCCCGAGTTGAAGGGGACGTACGATCGTGTAACCAGCAGTCTTGTGACGCATGATCGTGCGGGCATCAGCCACCGAAACCTCGCCCTGAGCGGTACCGATCACATCGAGGTACTGCCCCATGTTGAGTTCGGTGCGCAAACTGTCCCAAACGCGGCGGACCTCGGCATCTGCGTTCCCCAGGGTTCTGTCAGCCATGACGATGGCGATGTCACCCACCAACACAGCTGCGGCCTCGCCGAAGCGCCGTGATTCGCCGTGCCAAGCGCCATCGCGATGGCGTTCGATGAAGCGAGCCCACACGGTCGGCGAAGATCGGCGTGTTGGAGAGCCGTCCATCACGTCGTCGTGGATGAGGGCGAAAGCATGCAGCAGTTCCAGCGCACAGCCACCCGCAATAGCACCGTCTCCGGAGGGGTCACCTCCAGCGGTCACCCAACCCCAATGGCAGTACGCGGGTCGGATCCGTTTGCCTCCGCCCGCCACGAAATCAGCGAGATCAGCCAGCGGCACGTCCAACTCGGGATTGAGTTCAGCCCAAGTTCTGCGTTCCTCGACGAACAGGGCTGCCAGCGCCTCGTCGACTCTGGTTGCCACCGCCAAGAGTTCCGTCGGTGGATGCTTCACGACCCCTCGTCGCCGTCGGCGCCTGCGTCGACAAGAGCCTCGTCTTCGCTGTCGAGGTTGGCCACAACTCGTTCAACCTGAACTCGGGCCGCACCGATGCGTTGGCGGCACAGACTGATGAGCGAAGAAGCGCGCTCCACGCGAGAGGCCAGCATGTCGACGTCCAGGTCGTCGCCTTCAAGATCGCGCAGGATCTCCTCGAGTTCCGCCATGGCAGCTGCATAGCCGATCGTCTCGGCGACCTCGGGTTGATTGTCGTTCATGTGGTCTCCTCAGTCGCGTCCTGTGGTTCGTTAGATCCGCGTGTTTTGTTCGGTCTTGTGTGGTGCGTTGCCGCAGTGATCGTACTTGTGAGGTCGCCGTCTGCTAGCTGAGTGGTCACGATGTCGCCCGACTCAACGCTGGCCGCCGAGCGCACTACTCGACCATCGCCATCCCGAGTAATCGACCAGCCTCGCGCCAGCGCCAAAGCCGGGTTGAGAGCACGCACCTGGGCCGCCACCGCATCGACCCGCCGCTCCGCGGTGGTCAGACCGTGCCGTTGCGCCACCTCCAGGCGTGCAACCGCCTGGGCAATCTGGCCGACTGCCCGCCGCTGCGAGGAACGCGCCGTCCGTACCAGTCGACTGCAACGAGCCGCCAACAACCGGTCGCTGCGGTCAAGCGCGTTGGCTGTCAATACGGCCACACCGCTTCGAACCGTCTCGACACGCTGGTCGGCTCTTTGCACCGCCCGCCGTCCGGCGGCAACCAACGATCTCTCGTGGTCACCCAACCGGTCGAGCCACTGCTGCACCCTCCCGACGACGAACTGGGCAGCTGCGGTAGGCGTGGTGGTGGCAGTATGAGCAACCTCGTCGGCGACACTGCGGTCAATGTCGTGGCCGATACCGGTGACGACAGGCACGCCGACCGAGGCGATCGCGCGAGCCACGACCTCATGATCGAAAACCGCCAAATCGGTCTTGGAACCCCCGCCACGAGCGACAAGCACCACGTCTGCATCGGCGTCCTCCGCTGCTCGGATCGCTGCGGCGACCGGAACCTCAGCTCCTGACCCCTGCACCGGCGTATCGACCTCCACCACTGTGAACGCCATACCGGCCTGTTCGAACACCGTTGAAATGTCGGCGTGGGCGGCGCTGCCGATAGAAGTCACCAACCCCACGCGAAGCGGAACCGGCTCCAGAAGCTGTGCCGCGTTGGCCCGCAAGATTCCCTCAGCCGACAGTTCGGCGAGCAGTGCGTCTTTGCTGGCGGCCAGCTTGCCCAACGTGTAGGTCGGGTCGATCGACGACATGCGCAGCTGCACCCGCGCCGAAGGAGGGTAGTAGTCGACCCGGCCCTGAATGCGCACACAGACGCCATCGCTCATCCGGATCGGATCGCCATGCCGCTTCAGCAACCGGTTGACCCGGTCGCGGGACTCCCTAAACAGAACCACAGGCATGGTTGCGACTGGAGCAGCCCCGGGACCCTCGCCAGGCTCAACCAGATCGAAATATACGTGACCATTGCGAGCCCGGTGGAGACCGCTGATCTCGCCCTCGACCCACACATCGTCGGGCATCGTCTGCTCGATGACCGTGCGAATTAGCGAGCAGAGCTCGGCAACCGAAAAAGTCCCCTGATTCACCCCGCCGACCGTACTCCCCCCAAGTGACAGTGACGCTTCGATCATCAGATGCGGGAAGAAATCAACGAAGAACCAACGACGATGATCGCGCCGATCGCGAAAGCCGTACCGATGCCGGCGACGGAGGCCACCACGCCCAAGAAAACACCGCTGAGGATCTCGCCGCCGGCGTAAGCCTGGCTCATGAACGACAACATCGTGGCTCGGACATCGGACTCGCTATGAGAGTTGGCGATCATCGTGATGAACGGTTCCGCCGTCATCCGCAACGCCTCCTGCATCACCAGGCCGACAAAGATCGCCCAACCCACATTCGCACCGGCAGTCACCGCGATCGCCACCCCCGCCAACAACATCAGCAACGACAGAACCCGGGCCGCGGGAACATCAATAAGGCGACGTTCGATCAGACGAATCAGCACAATCCCCGCCGCAGCCTGAACCAGGGCGAGAGCACCGTAGAGGAACACCTCGTCAACATCGGAGGGGATGCCAACTTCGACCAGCCGGGCCAGATCGAGGTGATCGACCACCCCCGATCCCAAGCCGTAGAACAGCGAGGAGATCGCCAACAGACGCAAGGGTCGGGTACGGGCAGTCAGCCTGGTTCCCACGCCGACGATCCTTTTGAACTCGGCACCAGCGGCTCTCGCAGTACGCTCGAATCCCGTTTCGGGCATGGTCATGGCCAGCACCAGCCCCCACGCCGAAATCGAAGCGCCGGCAACCACGATCGCCGTAGTGCGGGTGGTGGTCGCAACGAGGGCGAGTGCGATCGGTACGCCCAGAGCATTGGCCGCCAACTGGACTTTCGCTCGGCTGATCAGCAGCCGATCAACCCGATCCGGGCTGCGCAGCTCATCGGTCAACCAGGCAACGTCCGCTCCACTGTGGAGCGTCCAGGCGAGCCCCCAGCCGACCTGGGTCAAAGCGATCAGCCAGAAACTCTCGAACACGCCGGCCAGCGCCAATATCGGACCCATAATCACGAACGAAGCAATGATCGACAGTCGCCGACTGATCAGATCTGCAACAGCGCCGGTCGGAATCTCCCCGATTATGCCGCTCAGTTCAAGAGCGGTTCCCAAAAGCGCCAACTGGTAGGGCTCAAGTTGAAGGTCGTCGACCAATCGTGGCATGAACACGATCCATTTGGCGTTCGTGCCCGCGGCCAATACCGCGGTCGTAGCCAGAAAGAGCCATGCAGGGTCGGCAGTGCGCCGCACGGCTTAGGCGAGATTCTGGTCGCCGTCACCGTTGTTGTCGCTGCGGTCGGCTGCTTCCACATGACCGCGGGGGATGCCCAGCACAAACAGGATCGCATCAAGATACGGCACCGAAACCGCAGTGTCGGCTGCTTCGGACACTATCGGTTTGGCGTTGAAGGCAATGCCGAGCCCGGCTTCGCTCAGCATGTCGAGGTCGTTGGCGCCGTCGCCGACGGCCACCGTCTGTGACAGCGGAACCCCTGTCAGTTCGGCGACTTCGCGCAAGTAGGTTGCCTTGCGTTCACGGTCGACGATTGGGTCGACGAGATCGCCGGTCAACCTTCCGTCGTCGAATTCGAGCACGTTTGCGTGGCAATAGTCGAGTTTGAGCTCCTTGGAGATCCGGTCAGTGAAAATCGTGAAACCGCCCGAGACCAGCGCCACCGAATAACCCAATCGTTTCAGTGTTCGTACGAAGGTCCGAGTGCCCGGCGTGTAGCGCAACTTGGCTTGTGCCCTCTCAATGGCGGCCTGATCAAGGCCCTTCAGGTGACGCACCCGCTCACGCAGCGATGATTCGAAGTCAATCGCCCCCTCCATAGTCTCTTTGGTGATCTTCTGCACGACCTCGAGAGTTCCGGCCTCATCGGCCAGCAGGTCGATCACTTCGTCTTGGATGATCGTTGAATCAACGTCGAGCACAATCAGGCGCTTGGCTCTGCGGCCGATCCCCTCGGGCTGTACCGCCACGTCCATGGTGATGTGCTTCGCGGCTGCGAGCATCAGGTTTGAACGCAGTGTGTGTTGATCTCCGTTTCGAACCAGAAGTTCGTAGCTCATCACCGGGAAACTGGAGAGCCGGGTTATCCGATCAATGTTGGCCCCGGCGTCGGCGATGGCGGTGGCCGCAGCCCCGATCTCGGTCGGGCTGAGAACTGGCCCCAACAACGTGACCACCGTGCCGGGCAGTTGCGGGTCGGAAGTCGGGTCGGGAACGAAATCGAAATCGATCGTCATGCCCTGCTCCCACCCGAACAACAACAGTTCTTTGAGCAGGTCGCGGCCGCTGGGCACTTCAATTGCCAGGCCGAGGTTGAGTTGGCCGCAGATCACTATCTGTTCAATGTCGGATACGTCGGCACCCGCTTCGGCTAATACCCCCATCAACCCGGCTGTAACACCAGGATGGTCCGGCCCGGTAACCCTCACCACGACGGTCTGGCACGCCGCGGCTGCGTCAAGTTCGCTCTGCACGAATGTCCAGCCTACGGCGCTTCGGTCGACTTGGGCAGCGCCGTTGAAGTATCAGAGCCGCTAGACGTGATCGGCGCGGACCAGGGCTTCGTAGAGTTCTTCATAAAGGCCGCCGCGGTGCCGCAATTCGTCGTGCGTGCCGGATTCGACCACCCGACCGTTGTCGAGCACCACGATGGTGTCGGCGTCGGTGATGGTCGACAGGCGATGGGCGATCACCAGCGATGAACGACCGGACAGGGCGTTGGCCAGAGCCTCCTGCACATGGGCCTCGTTCTCGGTGTCGAGATGACTGGTTGCCTCGTCGAGAACGACGATCGCCGGGTTCTTGAGCAGCATCCGCGCGATCGCCAGGCGTTGTTTCTCCCCGCCCGACAGCCGATAGCCGCGCTCCCCGACGATCGTGTCGTAGCCCTCGGGCAGAGCCGCGATCACATCGTGTATCCGAGCCGCTCGACAAGCTGCTTCGATCTCAGCCTGGCTGGCTTCGGTGTCGGCGTAACGCAGGTTCATTCCGACCGTGTCGTGAAACAGGTGCGGGTCCTGGCTCACGACGCCGATGGCGCGCCGCAGCGAGTCCTGGGTGAGTGAACGCACATCATGCCCGTCGACGGTGATCGTCCCCGCGGTCACGTCATAAAGACGGGGAACGAGCGAGGTGAGCGTCGTCTTACCGGACCCCGAAGGCCCGACGATAGCGACCATCTGCCCTGGCGCCACGGTCAGGTCGATGTCGCTGAGAACATCGCCGACCGAAGCGGTCGACTCGTCACCCCCGAGTGACGCCGGCGTACCTTCGGGCGGGTCCGGGTAGCGGAAATGAACATGATCGAACCGCACTTCGCCTCGCGGGTCGACCAACTCAGTGGCGTCTGGTGCATCCACGATGGCGTTGGGCGCGTCGAGAACCTCGAACACCCGCTCAAAGCTCACGAAAGCGGTCATCACATCCACCCGGGCGTTGGACAAACTGGTGAGCGGGAGGTAGATGCGCACCGTGTAGAGGCCCAGCGCAGCGAGCGTGCCGATGGTGATTGATTCGTTGATGACGAGGTGACCGCCCAGCCAGTAGACGATGGCCGTGCCCACCGCTCCCACCATGGTCAACGCAACCAGAAATACGCGGCTGTACATGGCGCTGCGCACGCCGATGTCGCGCACACGGCCCGCACGGTCTGAGAAATCGGAGGCTTCCGCGCCGTGACGCCCGAAGAGCTTGACCAGCAACGCGCCCGCCACGTTGAACCGTTCGGTCATCGTGTTGTTCATCGAGGCGTTGAGGGTCATCGACTCGCGGGTGATGTCCTGCAAGCTGGCGCCGACCCGCCGGGCAGGGAGGACAAAAACCGGAAGGATGACGATGGCCAGCAGAGTCAGCCGCCATTCCAGAATCAGCATGGCGAGCAGCGTGCCGGTCAGGGTTATCAGGTTGCCGACGACAGTGCCCAGAGTGCCCGTGAAAGCCCGCTGCGCGCCGATCACATCGTTGTTCAAGCGGCTGATCAACGTGCCCGTCTGGGTGCGGGTGAAGAAGGCGAGAGGCATCCGCTGCACGTGATCGAACAAGCGCACCCTCAGGTCGAAGATCAGCCCCTCGCCGATCCGTGAACTGAGCCAGCGTTCCACCAGCGACAACAGAGCCTCAGCAGCAGCGGCACCTACCATCACGAAAAAGAGCAGGTTGAGGTAGCCACCGTTGCTGTCGACGATCGCGACATCAAAGATCTGGCGGATCAGCAGCGGAGGCAACAACCCGAGGAACGTCGTCAACACGATGATCGACAGGTATACGAGGATGGCGCCTCGGTACGGGCGGGCGAAAGCGAGCACACGACGCCGTGTGCTCTTGTTGAACTGCTTTCCTTCGATCCCGGAGCGATCCGCAGTCATCGAGTGCATTACCTGAAAGGGACTCGACGCGGTCATAGCTTGAGCCTACGCAGACCCCGCTAGCGTGATACGCGATGGAACGTGGCTCAAGTGCACTGTTTACCGACCACTATGAGTTGACCATGGTGGAGTCGGCCCTCAAATCCGGGGTTGCCGAACGGCGCTCCGTCTTTGAGGTCTTCGCTCGCCGCCTTCCCGAAGGCCGAGCCTACGGGGTGGTTGCGGGCATCGACCGCCTCGTTGACGCCGTCGAACGTTTCCGATTTGACGACGACACCGTCGACCACCTGATGGAATGCGGAGTCATTCGAGACGAGTTGATGGCCGACTGGCTACGCAACTACAGCTTTGGTGGAGATATCACCGGTTATGCCGAAGGCGAACTGTTCTTCCCCTACAGCCCGGTGCTCACCGTGGCCGGCTCGTTTGCTGAATGCGTTGTGCTCGAAACGGTCCTGCTGTCGGTGCTCAACCATGACTGTGCGGTTGCTTCTGCAGCTGCCCGGGTGGCTGACGCTGCCGGTGGTCGCCTGCTCGTTGAGGGCGGGTCGAGGCGCACCGACCCAGAATCGGCTGTGGCCGCAGCCCGTGCCTCACATGTCGGCGGCTTCGATACGACCTCGAACCTCGCGGCGGGGCGTCGTCATGGCATCCCGACCGGTGGAACCACGGCCCACGCGTTCGTGCTGGCCCACGCCTCAGAAGAAGAAGCGTTCATGGTGCAGCGCGACACTTTGGGCGTCGGCTCGACCTACCTCGTCGACACGTTCGACGTGATGGAAGGAATTCGACGTGCCGTTGATGTCGTGGGAAGCGGCATCGGCGCGGTTCGGATCGACAGCGGTGAACTGCTTGCCGACAGTCGTGCGGCGCGCCAATTGCTCGACGAACTCGGTGCTGTGGACTGCCGGATCGTGGTGTCGAGCGATCTCGACGAGTTCTTGATCGCTGAGTTGGAGACAGCGGGCGCGCCGATCGATGCCTACCTGGTCGGAACCAGCCTCGTAACCGGCTCAGGCCATCCCACCGCTTCGATGGTCTACAAGTTGGTGTCGATCGCTGACGGTGACCACCCGGGGGCGCTGCGCGCCGTGGGAAAACACTCGCCGGGGAAACGCACGATCGGTGGCCACAAGTCTGTGCACCGCACCTATGACGCGAACGGTCGCTATCTCGCTGAGGTTCTTTCGGTTCTTCCCGTGGAGGTGCCCGACAACTCGATGTGCCCGCAAGTGCCGCTGCTGCGCGACGGCGAGGTGGTCGCGGATCTGACCGATGTGAGCGAGGCGAGAGCCCGGTGCGCCGAGCGACGTGCTCGTCTGCTCGACGAAGACCGGACTCCCTGGCCGGCGACAACTCCAGCGGTGCCTACAATCTGGGAGGGCGTTGAGGAACCGCTGTCGGCGGCGGTTGTCAACAGCAATGGAGGTATGAGCCGATGAGGGCGTTGATCGTTGTTGATGTGCAGAACGACTTCTGCGAAGGCGGTGCTCTGGCGGTGGACGGAGGCGGTGCGGTGGCCCGTTCAATCACTGAGCTTGCGGGCTTGGACCGTGCAGGGGGTGCATATGGGCTGGTTGTGGCCACCAAGGATTGGCATGTCGATCCGGGCGAACATTTTGCCGATCCCGAAGTCGGCCCGAACTTCGTAGACACCTGGCCGGTTCATTGCGTCGCGGACACCCAAGGCGCTGCCTTTCATCCCGATTTGGACATTGCGGTCGATGAGGTGTTCTTGAAAGGCCGGACAACCGCCAGCTACACGGGCTTCGACGGGGGCGCAGCCTCAGACGAGACGGTGCTGCTCGGTGACTGGCTGACGCAGCGAGGTGTCACTTCGGTCGATGTGGTCGGTTTGGCGACCGATCATTGCGTCAGGGCGACCGCACTCGACGCCGTGGCAACCGGTTTCGATACCACTGTGTTGCTCGAGCACTGCGCCGGTGTCGCTCCCGAGACGACCGAGTCAGCGCTCACAGAACTCGCCACCGCCGGTGTCACATTGGACCTCGGCGATGAGTGAACCCCGGATCGTTGCAACGGGGCTGCTCTTTCCCGAAGGTCCGATCGCGGAAGCTGACGGGAGCGTGCTGCTCGTGGAGATCGCCCGCGGCACCCTCAGCCGGGTCGCCCCCGACGGTGAGGTGACGGTCGTTGCCGAGTGTGGTGGCGGACCCAACGGCGCGGCTTATGGCCCTGACGGCAAGATCTACATCTGCAACAACGGCGGATGCTTCGAGTTCAACGATGTGATGGGTCTGATGGTCCCAGGTGAAGTGCCGAGCGCCTGGTCTGGCGGGTCGATCCAGCGGGTCGACCCGGCCACAGGCGAAGTCGAGACGGTCTACACCGAGAGCAGCAGCGGTCCACTGCGTGCGCCCAACGATCTGGTCTTCGACGAGTTCGGAGGGTTCTGGTTCACCGATCACGGTCTTCGTTTCGAGCGCGCGAGTGACCGGACGGGGCTGCACTACGCCACGATCGATGGTTCCTCGTGTGTGGAGCGGGTTCACCCGCTCGACGCCCCCAACGGTATTGGGTTGTCACCCGACGGGTCTCGTCTCTACGCCGCGGAAACCCACACAGGCCGTGTCTGGGCCTGGAATGTCACTTCCCCCGGTGAGGTCGACACCTCGGATCTGCTGGGTTCGGGCGGAGGCGAACTCCTGCACGGTGCGCCTGGGAGACAGCTGTTCGACTCGCTGGCGGTCGATGGCGAAGGCTGGATATGCGTCGCCACCATCGGCAACGGCGGGATCACCGCTATCTCCCCCGACGGTGAGACCGTCGAACACCTACCGCTGCCGGATCTGCTCGTCACCAACATCTGTTTTGTCGACGACGAACCGCGCGCCTTCGCCACGTTGTCGGGAACCGGTCAACTAGTCGAAATCGACTGGCCCCGCCCCGGCCTGAAACTGCACTTCCCGTAGCGGTTGGTGCGCCGTTATTGGATCGGATCCTGTCAACCAAGCCGTCGCGGCGGCATCGGGATGAAAGCGCTGGTGCGGGTTGCGTACTCGGCGTAGCCGGGGCGTCGCTTGTTGATGCTGCGCTCCAGCAAGGTCACGCCCGAGACCCGGAGCAGAAGGAATGTCATCAGCAGCGGCCCGACAGCGCTCCACCACGCCCCGGCCGCTACGGCGACCACCCAGATACCCCACCACACAACACTGTCGCCGAAGTAGTTCGGGTGGCGGGTGTAACGCCACAGGCCCCGGTCCATGACCTTTTCCCGGTTGGCTTCGTCGGCTTTGAAGCGGCGCAGTTGCTCGTCACCCACTGACTCGAAGACCAGACCCACCGCCCAGATCACGGCCCCGACCCAGTCCAGCCAACCAAGCGCTGACGCCTCGGAGTCGGCCAGAACCGCCTGAACCGGCATCGACACCACCACTGCCAGCAGTCCCTGCAGCGCGAACACGACCGGCAGGCTCCAGAGCCAGAACGGCTGCCAGCGGCGTCTCATGGCCTGGTAGCGGAAGTCCTCGGGCTCGCCCCACTTGCGAGCGGTCAGGTGGGCACCAAGACGAAGGCCCCACACCGACACCATTACCAGCATCAACACGGATCGGCCGCCCTCGGCCCCGGCGCTCCACAGCCACAGGGACCAGGCCATGACCACATACACCATCGGCCACAACGGATCGACGATCGAGGCGTCACGTTTGAGAATGCTCACAAGCCAACAGCCGGCCATCAACCCGCCGGCGGTCAGCGCAGCGATCCCCAACGCGTTCATTGCGTCCCCCTTGAGGCCAAGTAAACGGTCAACACGAGCCTGCCTGAACCGGCATGTCCGGCGGCAATCACGTCGACCCCGGATTCTCAGGTTCGCTGTAGAGAACCGCGCCCCAATGGGCTCCGGCACCGAAGCTGGTGAATGCCACCAGCGTTCCGGGGGCGACCCGGCCCTGCTCCCGCAGTTCGTGGTACAGGATCGGCAGGGTACCCGCCGTGGTGTTGCCCCAATGCCCGATGTTGGACGGCATGATCGACTCGTCGACCCCGAGGCGGCGCCTTGCACCGTCGAGAATGCGATCGTTCGCTTGGTGGGCCACCACCAGTCCCAGGTCGTCGAGTTCGAATCCAGTGGTCTTCAACACCTCTCGCACCGCCGCTGGCATGGTCTCTACGGCCAGACGGTACAGTCCGCCGCCGTTCATTGTCGGGTGGTGCAGACCAGCGGCGATCTGGGCCTCGTCGGCGTAGGGTCGCTGTTCGGAGCCCAGGCCTGGCACCTCAATCAAGTCGGCATGGGCGCCGTCGGTCCTCAGCACCGAGCCGAGGATCCCCGACTCGCTCTCAAAGTCGAGTCCAGGCCCATCGGGTCGTGTCTGGAGCACCATCGCTCCCGCGCCGTCGCCGAAGAGCACACTCCAGGCCCGGTGGCGGGTGGCCAGTGCCCGCTCGTCGTCGGTCGGGGACCGATCCGCTCGGCCCAACACGATGTCCCAGGCATCGCCCCAGGGCAGGTATCCGGCGTGCACCTCGGCCCCGACTACCACCACGGTTCGGGCCCGTTCGGTGGTGATGAGCATGTCGGCGAGGTCCAACCCGAACAGGAAGCCGGAGCACTGCTGGCGCAGATCGAACACAGCCGCACCGTGCAGACCCGACTTGTGCTGCACCGCTCCGGCGATGCCCGGGTTCTGGCGGTCCGGGGTCATGGTGGCGCAGACCACCGCGTCCACTTCCGAAGGGTCCACCCCCGCGTCGGCCAGAGCGGACCGGACCGCCTGCGCGCCGAGGTCCGAGGTGCTGGTCCCGGGATCGACGAACCGGCGTGATCGGACACCGGTACGCGACACGATCCACTCGTCGGAGGTGTCCATGATCCGGGTCAGGGCATCGTTGGTGACGACGTTGGGTGGCACAGCCACCCCGGTACCCGTGATCAATGCCGCCATGCCGTTGCTCCCTTGCGGGACTTCAAGTCGTGACTGGTCATCGGAATCATCTGGCCGAAGCAAAATTCAAGAGTTGTCTGGTTGCGGAAGGCTACCTCTGAGTGATCCGCCCCGACACAACTGGATCTGCGCGATCAGGCCTTCAAGAGACGATCGGCATAGCCAGGGCGTACTTGCGAGATCTGGGGTTACTGCATGAAATATTCATGCTAGATTCATGCAATGGCCAATCTTCAGGTCAGGAACATGTCCGATGTCCTTCACGAGCGTCTGCGCCAACACGCTCGCGAGCGGAATTGCACCATGAGCGCAGCGGTGCTTGAAGCGATTGAAAGGGAACTAGCCCGGTGGGAGTGGAACAAGCACCTTGCGAATCGGCCAACTACAAACCTAGGCATTGATGTTGCATCGCTGATCGCCGAAGTGCGGGAGACCCGCGACTCAGAGCTCGAATGACCGGCTACGTGATCGACGCCTCCGTGGCGGTCGAATATCTTCTGCGAACGCCGCTGGGAATCACGCTTGCTGACACGATCGAAAACGCATCATTGGCAGCCCCCGAGTTGATTGACCCAGAAGTGATGTCGGTATTGCGGCGAGCGGTGCTCACAGGACGCCTTGAGGATTCAAGAGCCGAGATGGCGCTGAGCGATCTGGCCATCTGGCCTATCGATCGTATCTCACATCAAGCACTCGCTTTGTCAGCGTGGCAGTACTACCGCAACACCAGTGCTTATGACGCTTTCTATATTGCAGCCGCCCGCACCAGAGGACTCCCGTTGTTGACTGCAGACGGACGACTTGCGAGATCGACCGGTCTCGACATCACCGTCCACCACGTTCAAATCAGCTGAGACATCCCCCGCAGCGTCGGTTCGCTCCCGTACACCGGCGCAGCCGGTCAGGGGTCGATGTTGGTGGCCATCAGGTCGGCCATCGCGGTAGCCGCCGCCGCGGTCAGAGCGCCGTTGACCAAGGGCAGGTCGGTGCCGTCGATTCGGGCGATCGACTGGACCACTCGGGTGCTCGAGGCAAGGAACGCCTCAGGTACCAGAGGCAGGTCTTCGAGCGGCAGATGGGTCTCCGCCACGTCCAGGTTCTCCATGATCAGCTCACGGGTCACACCGGCCAGGCAGCCCGTGTCGAGCGGCGGCGTGTGCAACCGCCGGCCGTCGGACCAGAAGATGTTCGACCCGGTTCCCTCGCTGACGCGGCCCTGCGTGTCGGCGAATATCCCCTCTGATGCGCCGCGTTGGCGAGCCATGTCCCGAGCCAGCACGTTCTCCGCGTAGGAGGTGGTCTTGATCCCGGCCATGGCGCCGCGCTCGTTGCGGGTGAAGGGCACTGTCGCTACGGCGGTGCCCGGAGCGTATTTGGGAGGCTGGTTCCCGGCGATCACGATTGTCGAGCCCGGCCCCGTCCCACGTCGTGAGCCCAGGATTCCGCCGCTGCTGGTGACCGTGATCCGCACCACACCGGCACCGGGGGCGACATCGAGGCACCGTGCGATTGCGTCGCGCAGTTCGTTGTCGTTGTAGGGGCAGTCGAACAACAGGGCTTGGGCGGAACGGCGCAGGCGGTCAAGGTGTCGGCGCACCCCGAAAGCGGCGACACCCGTGCCGTTGGGCACCACCGCCAGTGTTTCGAACACACCGTCGCCGACCATCACGCCGTGGTCGTCGACCCGCAAATGCGGTTGATCGGGCTCGACTATGCGTCCGTTCACCCACAGGGCCTGCACGCTCATCGGCAAGAAACTATTGGCCGGGAGTGTCCGCAGCAACGCAGACGGGCTCTCTGCGCGATCAGGCCCGTACGGCTCCGTAGGGATCGGCTTCGTCGCGGGTCGGGCGCGCGCTGCGGATCTGTGACCAGACGTCAGCGAGTTCTTTGGAGCTTTGATATCGCCTTCCACGCTTGTCGCCGATGGGGGTGAGCAAACCGGCTTCTACCATTGCTTGAAGATCGCGTGAAGCCATGCCGTCGCTGATCGGCCGGCCGTCAACCGTCTCTGTTCGCATGAGGTACAGCGACCGGCGCAGGGTCCAGCCGCGAGCTGCGTCGCACAGTGTGTCGACGGCACGCTCGGGTATGCCTCGCCTCTGAGCGAGCTGGCTGCACACATCCCAAAGCATCTCGAATTCGAGCACTCGGCGAAGCACGGTGCGAGCCTGATGGAAATGCGCTGTCAGGCAGAACTGGATCCAGGGCCGCGCCGTTCTCTCCGGTGACCACCGGCGGTCCGCCACGACGTTCAGCGCTGCGTAGTACTCCAGTGTGTTGCGTCCGAGGTACTCCTCAATGCTGAGGAACTCGGGCGCGACCGGGTCATCGTCTCGAACAGCCGCTGCGGCGAGCGCCAACGTCTGCACGCAACGCGCCATGCGACCGTTGCCGTCACTGAATGGGTGAATCAACACGAGATTGAGATGCGCCATAGCCGCGGAGATTGTCGGGGGCACGGTTTCGTCAGCAGCGAGAGTTGTGCACTGTTCGAAGAACTCTCCGAGCAGCGCGTCGATCTCATTGCGCCCGGGCGCGTCGTACACGGATTCGCCGTCGGAATCAGCAACCCAGATCGCGCCTGGGCGCAGTTGTCCGGGATTGTGTGCGAGATCGTGTTTGATCATCATGAAGTGCAGCGCCCGAAGTGTGGGAAGGTCGATCGGCGTCGAGGGCGACGCTGATTCAGTGCTGACGGCAGCTTGTGTTGACGGTTCGGGGGTCAGGCTCCTCGGTGACACGCTGGCGGCTAGTTGCAGTGCGTAGGTCATGGCGTCCCGGTATCCCGCGATCGCGCTGATGGTGTCTTCGGAGAGATCAGCGGTGGGTTCGTCGTTGTCGATTACAGCGGCTGCGTCTTCAACGCTCGCGTGGTAACCCTCGATTGAGTTCGAGCCTTGGACAGCGAGCGCGAATTGCGCGCGACGAAGAGTGCCGTACCAACGCCGTCGCATGCGGAGATAAGGCCGGAGTTGCTCCCGCAGCTGTTCGATTTCGTAGACGACTGCGGTGTCTCTGTCAGTCAGGTCGGGTGTTCGGTAGATCACACGCGTGATAATATCTATCTATTCATCGCTATACAACGAATAATATTCGCTATTCTCTGACCTAGACGATGCGAAACACATTAGACACGCTTGTGACTCGCTGGAGTTCCGGGCGGCCATTCGGGTTCTGTGCGCGGAAGGTATGGGATTCGAACCCATGGTGACCCGGAGGCCACAACGGCTTTCGAGGCCGCCCCATTCGTCCGCTCTGGCAACCTTCCACCCCAGAGGCTACCGCTGCGCGATCCACCCAACACCCGCGCCCTGTTGCCCCTGCGGCTCGGCGACCGCAACCAACTGCGATCAGTACAGATCCGAAGAAGCGCCCGATGCGCTCTCACCGCGGGCCAGGGCCAGTTCGGCATTGATCCCCATACGCATCGCCAGCAGATCGGTGGTCACGGTGACCATGCGGAACCCGGCGGCTGTCCGCTTGGGTGTCAACGCCCCGGTCGATTGGATTCCGGCGATGATGTTGTGAGCCGCGCAACGTTCGAGGATGAAACTGAGTGCCTCGTCGAAGGCTTTTTCTCCGTCGTTGTTACCCGGAGGCAGACCGAGAGTGATCGACAGGTCCGCCGGTCCGACGTAGATCGCATCAATGTCGGGCACAGCAAGAATCTCATCGAGGTTGGAGAGCGCTTCGGCTGTTTCGATCATCGGGATGCAAGCCACGTTGCCGGGTTCCCAGTTGAAGTAGTCGTGACGTAGACCTGCCACGGTCGGACCCCAGCTGCGGACTCCGCGAGGGGCGTAGCGGCATGCGGTCGCGGCTTGTTCAGCCTCGGCGACGGTGTTGACCATGGGGATTATCACCCCGTGGGCCCCGGCGTCGAGAGATTTGCCGATAATGCCGGGTTCGTTGCGGGGCACCCGCACGATCGGGCTTGACCCACCCAACAATATGGCCTGGATCATCGACACCGAGTCGGCGAAGTCGAGCGGGCCGTGCTGGGTGTCGACGCAGACATAATCGAAACCGCATCGGGCTGTGGCTTCGGCTGTCACCGTGCGGGGGATGGCCAACCAACCACCGAGAGTGGTTTTGCCTTCCCGCCATTTGTCGCAAATGTTCGTAGCCGTCATAGGAATGGGTCTATCAGCCGCGGCGCGACTTCATACGGGTCCGCAGCGATCCCGGTGCAATACTGGGCCGGTGAGGAGTGTTGATCAGCCATGACAATCGTGCGCGGCACTGTGGTCACCATGAATCCCGGCCGGGAGATCATCCGCGACGGTGCCGTGGTCATCGCCGGTGAAACCATCGCCGCGGTCGGCAGCTTCGACGAGATGCGGGCGGCTCACCCCGACGAGGCGATTTCCGGCCACGAAGGTGACCTGGTTCTACCGGGTTATGTCAACGGCCATCAACACTTGACGGGCGACCGCCTGATCCAATCATCGATTCCCGATGATCTACCCCCTGGTGAGGCAATATTTTCTTGGGTTGTGCCGGTTCACGGAGAGCACAGTCCTGATGACGACGAACTGTCCGCCACGCTCACTCTCGCCGAGTCGCTGAGCAACGGCATCACCACTACCTTCGAAGCGGGGACTGTCGCTCATCCGGACCGGGTTGTGGCCGCGGCGCAGACCGTGGGAGCTCGAGCGACCGTGGGTACTTGGGGATGGGACGTGGAGCAGGGGCCGTACACAGGCTCGGTCGATGAGGTGATAGAGCGCCAACGCGCGGCTTTGGATCTGGAGACCGGACCACGGGTGTCGACTTGGGTGAGCCTTGTCGGGCATGACCTCATGTCTGATGAGCTGGTCGTGGCAGCGAGCGAATTGGCTCGCACGCGGGGGGTCGGCATGACCTTTCATCTGTCCCCCACGACCAGCGATGTCGACAGCTATCTGGCCAGAACTGGCGTGCGGCCGCTGGTTCACCTCTCGGCATTGGGTGTGCTGGGTCCTCATGTGGCCGTCGCTCATGGCGTGCATCTCGACTCGCAGGAAGTGGCGTTGCTCATCGACAGCGGGGCCGCGGTGGTGTCGTGCCCCTGGGCTTACTTGCGCCTCGGTCAGGGCGTGACCCGCGAGTTTCGTCATCTGGATCTGTGGCGTGAAGGCGGCCGGTTGGCTTTGGGTTGTGACGCCGAAAACGCCGGTGACATGGTCGACGGCATCCGTACAGCGGCATTGTTTGCAGGGGTGGCGAAAGACGCTGCGGTGGACCCGACGATCTTCGGAGCTCACGACGCGCTCGAGTTGCTCACCATCGCCGGTGCTGAGGCTCTGGGCATGTCTGATCAGATCGGCTCACTTGAGGTAGGCAAGCAAGCCGACATCGTGGTTCACGACCGGTCTCGTATCGAGTGGATTCCCCGGAGTCCCGACCCGGTCCTGCAGCTCATTTGGGGCAGCGACGGAAGATCTGTGAGAGACGTGTACGTCGCGGGAGAACACGTCGTCGCAGACGGCCAAGTGCAAACCGTCGATGTCGCTGCTCTGGCCGAAGAAGCCCAAAACGCCGGCCACTCGCTGCGAACTCGCAGCGGCATCAAAGCGGTGTCACGCTGGCCAATCAGTTGATATCTGAGAACTAGACCGGAACCGAGGCCTACAACACGGGCCATTTGGCCTTGTCGGGGAGGCCGGAGCGGGTGGTGATCGCTTCGCCGGCGAGTTGGGATTGGGCGTAGAGCGCCTGTTCGTCGATGGTTGTCATCTGCCCGTTTTCGACGACTTTGTTGCCGTCGACGACAACGGTGTGCACACCCCGCCCGTCGGCTGACCAGACGAGTTGGTTGGCGACGTTGAGCAGCGGTCGCCACTCGGGCCGGTCGGTGTCGTGCAGCACCACATCGGCCAGTTTGCCGACTTCGAGCGAGCCGATCTCATCAGACATCTGCATCAACTC
>VXYK01000020.1 GCA_009845995.1 Acidimicrobiaceae bacterium
GTCTGATCGGGGGACGGTTCGTCTTGCATCACCGGTGAGGGTACCCAACCCAGACCGCGCTTTTTGCTCGGCGCGATCTGACATCTGCCTGCACAGCGCGGCAGGCTACGCCGATGAAGACCCGTCACCCCCATGTCGGCGAGCCGTTCACTGACGATGACCGTGCCATCGCCGCGGCTCTCGAGGAGGTCAGCATCCCCACCCTCATGTGCACGATGGTTCACATCACCGGGGACCTCAGCTGGATTCGCGGCGACATCAGGCCGGCCGGACTGTTCCTCAACGAGTACCAGGGCTACATGGACGAAGAGTCGAAGGCCGAGGTGCGCCGCCGGGCCTTGCCCGAGATCATCGCCTACCGCGACAACGGATGCGTCCTGCCCGAACCGCAACCAGACGCCGACCTTCTGCACGAGATGATGAACTTCGTCGGTTGTGCTGAGATCCCCGAAGAAGTCGTACCGATGATGCTCGACGAGATGGGTCTGGGAGATACCGACGTCAACCGCATTGCCTGGTCCGACGAGATTCCCGAGAGAGACAAGGATGATTTCCCGGTCGTTGTGATCGGCTGCGGCGAATCTGGCGTGTTGGCCGGTGTTCGTCTGGCCGAGGCCGGTCTGCCGTTCACGATCATCGACAAGAACGGCGGGCCCGGCGGGACCTGGTGGGAAAACCGCTATCCGGGTGCCCGGGTCGATGTCGGCAGCCACTTCTACTGTTACTCCTTCGAGCCCTCAGACCATTGGACGGAATACTTCTCCCAGCAGCCCGAACTGCAGCAGTACTTCGTCGATGTGATGAAGCGCCACGAGATCACCGACCATTGTCGCTTCGACACCGAGGTCACCGGGGCCACCCTCGACGAGTCGACGGGCACCTGGGCAGTTGCAATTCGTACCGCTGACGGCAGCACCGAGACGCTGCAGGCCCGTGCGATCATCAGCGCGGTCGGTTCCCTGAACCGCGCGAAGATGCCCGAGATCGACGGTATCGACGACTTTGAAGGACCCTGGTTCCACTCAACCCGCTGGGACCACAGCGTCGACATAACCGGCAAACGGGTCGCGCTCATCGGGGCGGGAGCCAGCGGTTTTCAGATCGCGCCGACCATCGCCGGCCAGGTAGGCCATCTGTCGATCTTCCAGCGCACCGCACAATGGATGTTCCCCAACCCGAACTACCACGAGAAGGTCCCTGAGGGACAGAAGTGGGCTATCAGGCACCTGCCGTTCTTCGGTCGCTGGTTCCGTTTCCTGCAGTTCTGGCCGGGCTCGGGCGGGGACCTGAGCAGCAGTCGCATCGACCCCGACTACGACGACAGCGACGGCTACGCGGTCAGCGAACGAAACCTGGCTACCCGCGGCTTCTTCGAGGGTTGGATACGGCAGCAGGTCGGCGACGACGAAGAGCTGTTGTCCAAGGTCATTCCCGATTATCCGGCGACTGGGAAACGCACCCTGCAGGACAACGGTTCTTGGCTCAAGGCCCTGTCACGTGACGATGTCGAGTTGATTCGCACCGGTATCGAGCGCATCGAGCCGACCGGGGTTCGCACGGTCGACGGGGAGCTTCACGAGGTCGACGTGATCTGCTACGCCACCGGATTCCACCACAACCGTTTTCTTTGGCCGATGGACATCCGCGGCCGCCGCGGCAAGCTCCTCAACGAGTATTGGGGCGAGGAGCCGACTGCCTATCTGGGCATAACCGTCCCGGAGTTCCCCAACCTCTTCTGCATGTACGGACCCGGCACCAATCTGGCCCATGGCGGAAGTCTCATCTTCCACTCCGAATGTCAGATCACCTACATCATGGGGTGCTTGCAGCAGCTTCTCGCCGGACACCATCGCCTGATGGAACCCCGGCCTGAGGTGCACGACGCCTACAACGCCCATCGCAAAAGCGAGATCGACAAGATGGTCTGGAGCCATTGGTCGATATCCCACACGCATTTCAAGAACGTCAACGGCGACATATTCACCCTGTCGCCATGGCCGATTCACACCTATCAGCAGTGGACCAAGGCCCCCGAGCCCAGCGAATACACCTTCACCTAGCAGCGGAGGCTTGGCGGGCGGCGGCGGAACCTGAGTGTGTCAAGTACCAGCAGCGGGTGGTATGTCGCGGGTGGTGTGCCGCGGGTGGTGTCACAGGTGTCGTCTATGCTCCGAACAACCCACGCTGGGTCGGAGGAGAGTAACATGACGGTGATCGAAACGACAAGGACCGACTCGAGTCGGCTCGTCGCGGCCGAGCAGCTCCGCCGTCTCGCCGACTCCCTGAACGAAGAGTTGGAACGAACCAACGACCGTGGCCGACGGTCTGGTATTGGCCAGTTCACAACTCCCTCGGAGGTCGCTCGCACCATCGGATCGTTGGTCGAGCCCAAAGGTCGAACCCTCAGAGTTGTCGACGCCGGTGCTGGTACGGGCGCATTGATGCTCGGTCTCATAGCGAGCCTTGTCGAACGGAATATTGCGGTGCCTGTCAAAATCGATCTCGTCGAGACCGACGACGTTGCGCTCAGATTGCTGCGAACTGCCACACAAGAGGCAAAGACCACTGCTGCGGCTTACGGACTTTCAGTCGAGACTCGGATCGTCGAGGGCGATTTTTGCGATGCTCCGAGGTGGGCGGGCAACCGTCGCTTCGATGTTGTGGTCATGAATCCCCCGTATATGAAACTCGGGTCTGGAGACCCTAGCCGTCGGGCGATTCTTCATCGCCATGGAATAGATTGCCCCAATCTCTACGCTGCCTTTTTGGGTGTCGCCACCACTCTGTTGGAAGCGGGAGGGCAACTGGTTGCCATCACGCCGCGGTCCTTCACCAACGGGCTTTATTTCGCGAATTTCCGCAAGGAATTGATGAACAGGGCTACTTTCCGCAGGGTCATCCTCTTCGACCGGCGAAACCGGCTTTTCAAAGCTTCGTCGGTACTCCAAGAAACAATCATCTTCTCGCTTCAGATGACCAGGCCCCTTCGTGACGACTTGGTACGCGTTGAAACTCGCGCGGATCATCTATCCGAACCGCACCGAGTACACGATGTCACACACGACAAGATCGTATTTCCCCGAGACAGTCAAAAATACATCAACCTCCCGGCCAGTTCCGCGGAGACACTGGCAACCAGCCAGGTCGCATCACTGCCAGCCGACCTGACATCGCTGTGCTTGGGTGTCTCAACCGGACCTGTCGTCGATTTTCGATCCCGTGAGGCGCTTACATCGGCTGGTGCGTCAGGGTCCGTGCCGTTGATCTACCCGACGAACATCAAGGCCCCTAGAGTCGAGTGGCCGGTTCCGACCACTAAACCTCAGGGTTTCATCGTCGGTGACAAGACCGAGAGGATGCTGTTTCCCAACGGCCCCTACGTGCTAATCAAGCGCTTCACAGCAAAAGAAGAACGTCGGCGGGTAGTCGCGGGGGTGTATCTTCCCATCAAGGGCTACGACTACATTGCGTTTGAGAACCATGTGAACGTCCTCCACCGCAATCGAAGCCCGATCAAGGAGTCCGAAGCGGTACAACTAGTGGAATTCCTCAACAGCGAACTAGTCGATACGTATTTTCGAATGTTCAGTGGAAGTACCCAGGTAAACGCCTCAGACCTGCGACGAATGCGCTTCCCGCAATTGGAAAGCACCGATTCAATCCATGAAGTTCATCCAGCGAACCGGTTGTCTTTCGCTGATACCGCTGACCTATTGCAATGACTACTATCGCCTCAGTCGATGATTGTCGTTCGTTGCTGCGCAATCTCGTTCTAGACCATGAGCGTCGAAATAAGCGTTCGGCGCTCGTCTTGCTTTCGCTTCTTGCCCTCGCTCCCGGTGATTCGTGGTCCGATGCAAAGGCAGTCCCACTTAGGACGGTCGAAATCATGGATTGGATCCGGGAGCGCTTCGGCATCGACTACAAGCCAAACACCCGTGAGACAATTCGACGCCAAACCCTCCACCAGTTCATTCAAGCCCACCTGGTCATTGAGAATCCTGACGACCCATCCCGTCCCATCAACTCTCCCAACTGGTGTTACCAAGTAACCGACGAAGCCCTCAGACTCATTCAATCACGGGGAACTCCTTCCTTTTCCAGGAACCTGGACCAATATCTCGCCGACAAACCTGGGCTGGCGATGACTTACCGGCAAGAGCGCGAATTGGTGAAGATCCCGGTCACATTGCCGGACGGGTCCAGTATCACATTGTCTGCTGGAGGGCAGAACCCTTTGCTCAAAAGCATGATTGAGGAGTTCTGTCCCAGATTCACTCCCGGTGGCTCAGTTCTCTACGTCGGTGATGCCGGGGCAAAGTGGCTCATTTGCCAAAGTGACGAATTGGAAGCCCTCGGGGTTGTTGTCAACGCTCACGGCAAGATGCCAGATCTTGTGGTCCACATGGAAGATCGAAACTGGATTGTCCTGTTGGAAGCAGCATCTACCCATGGGCCCGTTGACCACAAACGCCACCTCGAACTCAAGCTTCTGTTTCGGAACTGCAAAGCTGGGCTTGTCTTCGTTTCGTGCTTCACAGATCAAGCAACAATGAAGAAATACCTGACTGATATCTCGTGGGAGACTGAGGTCTGGACCGCAGACCATCCCACACACTTGGTGCACTTCAACGGTGATCGGTTCTTGGGACCCCATTAGTCCAGTGCCGAGCTCCCTTCGGAGCGCTCGGTAGTCGAAGCTGGATTCCGATGTGACGCTTCCTGGTCGGATCTGTAGCGAAGACCATGCCAAGGCGCACGTTCGGTGGGCGACGACTTGACGACGCATCAATGTCACACGGCGGACTCCATCGGTTCGGTTGCTGACTTGTACAGCCGGCCATTTATGGCCGACACGTCGCAACCACCGATGGAGTCCGCCCACCTTTACCAACGGCTGAGTGCAGCGGAGTGCTGACGAGGTTCTTGAGGGACTCCTCTTAGCCTGGATCCACCGGTGGGGGTTGGGTGTGGT
>VXYK01000034.1 GCA_009845995.1 Acidimicrobiaceae bacterium
GTCCTCTTTGATCGTCAATTCCGCGTTGTCGGCGCCTGCGGCTGCTTGCAGGCCGCCTGAGAGGCTGGTTCTGCGGTCGGGGTGGTTCAACAACGCGTGCGGCGCGACGGCGATCTCGACGGTCTCGTCGGCTGCGTCGCGGTCTTTGTCGGCGGCGTTGAACACCAAGCTGGCTGTTTGGGCGCCGGGACCAGCGAACCGCAGCACAATGTTGTTGCCGTAGGGACCGGGGCGGCGAGCGTTGTCGTCGGCGTGCAGCGACACGCCGGCGCCGGTCACATGCCAGTCGAGCGTCCGGAACCGGACCGGCCCCGACAACGCCGCCTGTGTCGGGCTGGTGAGCCGCAACGCCACATCGGCGGTCTCGCCCGCGGTCAACGCCCGTGACAATGCCACTGTCAACTCGGCTGTTCGGGCCGTGTCGGTCTCGAACACCTCGAACGGGTCCGGCGCGGTCAACGTGACTGTTGTCGGGTCGTCATCGACCACGGTCACCGCAACCGCAGCGGCTGAGGTGACGGTCCCGTATCCCGACACGGCATGGGTGATCGACCCCGCAGCGCGGTCAGGCCCGTCGACCGTGTCGCCGTCAAGGGACCCGTCGGCGGTGACGGTCACGGTCACAGCAGTGTTCCAGTTCGTGGGTGTGAACGTCACCGCCGCCGTCGAAGCGCCGTCGACGTGTATCCCCGCCGGGGCGGTGGCGGTGACCGTGACGTCCCCGGTCGGCGCCGACGTCAGCCTCAGCGTGTAGAACACAGTGCTGCTGGTGGACTCAGGCACGCTCACCGACGTCTGCGACACCGCCACCGAAGCGGAGTCGCCGTCGCTGTCGACCACGGTCACCGACACGCCGGCCGCGGACGTGACAGCACCGTAACCAGCGACGCTGTGGCCGATCGTGGCGGTACGCGACCCTGAGGCGTCGACGATGTCGTTGTCGACGCCGGTGACTGTCACGGTCTGTTCAACAGCCCAGCTTTCAGGCGTGAACGTCAACACCGCAGACCCCCCCGGCGCTGACCCGCCCACAGAAACCCGCGCTGTGGCCGGGTCGCCGCTGGTGGCGGTGACAACCACATCGGCTGCGGGTTGAGAATCCAACCTCACCGTGTACGAACCCTCGCCTGAGGGCTCAGCCACACTCAACTGTGTCTCGGTGACAGTCACCCCAGCCGTGTCGTCATCAACAACAGTCACCAACACGCCGTTGACCCTCAAAGCGTCATAGACAGCGTCATCAGACACCACAGCGTGGGTCAACGCCGCCATCCGGCCGCCGGCGGGGCCGGCGGGGTCGTCGATGTGATCGTCGACAGCTTGCACGGTGACGGTCTGGGCGGTAGCCCAGTCTGTGGGCGTGAACGTCAACACCGCAGACCCCCCCGGCTCGCTGCCGCCGGCTGACACCACAGCGACCGTCGGGGCCGCGGACGTGACGGTGACCTCAACATCGTGCGCGGGCTGCGTCGCCAAACTGATTTGATAGGCAGCCTCGCCTGAGGGCTCGGCCACACTCAACAACGACTCAGAAACCGTGACGGCGGCGGTGTCGTCATCAACAACGATCACTGTTTTAGTCTCAGCCAGGCCCTCATATCCCGTGTCCTCAGACACCGCGGTGTGGGTGATTGCCACGGACCGGGACCCGTCCTTTTGGTCGTCGACGCCGTGTATTGTGACCGTGCGCGGCGTGAACCAGTCCAGCCCCTCGGCGCTGAACACCACCGGCACGCTCACAGCCGGCCCGCTGCCGGCTGCAGACACCAGCGCCGCTTCCCGCTCACCGGAGGCCACCGTCACCGTCACCGTCACCTCAGCAGCGGGCCGCGACCCCAGCCACAGCAGATACGACCCCGAACCGGTCTCAGACACCAGCAGCCGCGAAGACGACACCACCAAAGCCGCGGTGTCGTCTATGTGGTCGACGATCACAAAACCCGCAGACGACGCGTCTTCGTCGAGGGCCAGGCCGCCCGCCAGACCAGACACGCCCGCGGTCAAACCCGCGGCAAGGACCGTCACCGACAAAGTCTCGTCGGCCTCGTCGACATAATCATGTTTGGCCCGCAACGACAGCCACGCCGTCTCTGCGCCCTCACCCGACAGCACCAGCGTCGGTGACGTGACAGCGCTGTCCAACCGGGCGCCCGTCCCTGAATGCAGCGACAGCGCATAATCACCTGCGGTGACCCCCTCACCGGTCACGGTCAAAGGAATCGACGCCGCCTCACCAGCAACCAAACCCCGGCCCAGCTGCACTTTGACCAAAGACGACGACACCCCCTCATACAACGGCTGGTTCTTTGACCTTGACAGTGACACTGTCGTCGGCTCGTCGTCTGTCACCGACACCGCCAGCGAAGGCCCTTCAAGCCCCTGATAGGCCGGGTCATCAGACGCCGCGCTGTGGGTGAGCACCGCAACCCGCGACCCGCCGGGTTCGTCGACGTCGTTGTCGACGCCGGTGACCGTCACCGTCTGGGCCGTATCCCAATCGTCGCTGTCAAAGGTCAACATCACCGACCCCGACGCTGAACCGCCCGCCGACACCACCACGGCAGGATCGCTGCTGGTGGCTGTGACGGTCACAGCAGCGGCGGGTTCGCCGGTCAACACGATCTCATATGACGCTTCGCCTTTGTTCTCAGAAACCGACAGCGCCGTCACGTTGAGCGCCACACCCGCAACCTCGGGGTCAGGAACCTCCGGATCCTCCGGATCGTCGGGGTCGGGAACGTCGGGGTCAGGAACGTCGGGGGCTGGGTTCGGGTCGAACAGCACACCAGAGCCGGTCACCGAACCTGCTACACGAGTCCCCTCAAGTGACTGGCCTGTGGCTGACAAGGCCCCCAAAGACACTGACACCACACCGGCAGGCGCCGCGGTCAACTCAACCGTGAGACCCGCTGTCACCGCGTTCTGGGACCCGCCGGTGAAGGTGACCGTCGAACTCTCAAGGGCCACCCCCGCGGCGCTGCTCAAGGTCAGTGCCACACCAGAGCCGGGCGCGGCGCCGGTGAAGACCAAAGGCACCGTGACGGTCTCGCCGGCGGCGAGCGGCTCGCCCAACGACACTGTCACCGAAACGCTGTCGCCCGCAGCGGCTTCGAACACCGTGGCGGGGGTGGTCAAGAACACGTCCAGCAACCCCAGCACCAAAACCTCCAGCGGCTCAGAATGCACGGTGGTTGCGTGACCGCCGCCGTCAACATAGGACACTTCGGCGCGCAGCCACCCCCCGGCGTCGGAAGCAGCCACGCTGTGAACCCCGTCAGCGGTGGTCGCCCCAGAAGCAGCAGACCATCCCGACCGACCGTCAGCCGAGGACTGCCACGCGACCGTCCACGTGTCGGGGTCGCCGTCGACGTCACCGGACAGCGCTGCGACTGTCAACTCGCCGCGTCCCGCCACAGCCGCGCCCGACACCGACACGACCGCGTCGCCCTCATCGACATTGGTCACCTCAACGGTCACCGGCTGATAAACCGTCGCCGGGACGCCGGCGGCGCCGGTCGACGCGGCGGTCACCACCAAAGAAACCGTCGGCGCCGCCTCATGGTCCAAACCCGCGCCGCCATAAGACACCACACCGCTCGACGGGTCGACCGTGAACCCCGCAGGCGCCGGCGGAACCAGCCCCGCAGGCCAACCCTTATCAGGCCTGGGGCCCTCAAGGCCGTACGCCACCACATCACCGTCGGCGTCGACCGCAGACACCACACCGAGCACACACGCAGACGGCGGCTGCGGCACAGAGCAGTCGGTGTTCTCGGCGATCACCAACTCCGGCAAAGGCGTGGCGAACACCGCGTCGGACTGCGGGAAACGGCCGGTGTCTGCGACTTTGACCTGCACCAGCGCCGAGGTGTGACCCTCAGCCCACAACACCAAACCCGACACCTCAGACACCGCGTCGGCGTCGCGGGGCGCGGTCACCGACACGGTCCGGGCGGTGTCCCAATCCGCAGCGGTGAACGTCAACACAGCCGGCGACGCCGACACCGCCGACAGATCAACCGGATCAACCCACACCACAACGCTCCCAGCACCATCAGGCGGCGGGCCCGACAGGCGCACCAAAACACTCGCCGCGTCGCCGTCCTCAGACACCGACAACGACGCCGGACCCGCCAACACCGCCGCCGCGTCAGCGTCAGCGTCGACCATCACCAGCCAAACCTCACCAGACAAGCTCAAACCGCCGCCCAAACCCACAGCACCAGGGTCCTGACCGGCGCCCAGACTCAACCCCACCCGGCGATGCCCCTCAACAGCGCCGGCCGCCGCGGTCAACGACAGCACCGCAGAATCAGCGCCGGCGGTGAACACCAACACACCCAACAAACCCACAGCCGCGCCCTCACCCGCGGGGGTCCACGAAACCCCCGCATCAGACGCGTTGTTCAACACCGCATCCAGATCAGCTGCGGTCCCTGTGGACCACACCTCCAGCACCGCAGTCTCACCGACCGCCAGCGCACGGCCCAGCACCACCGACGCGTCCACACTCGACGCCGGGTCTGCCTCGGTGACGAACCCGCCGCCAGACACCACAACCGGCGTCGCCTCCGCGTCGGTCACCGTCAACACCGCCTTGGCCACCGCCACGCCGCCAGAGGCCGCACCAGAAAACACCACCCGCCCGTCGGCAGTGTCCACCCCGTCAACGGTCGGGGTGACCAACACATCAAACACAGCTTCGTCAGCACCGGCGGGTATCAACAGCACGATCACCGACCGGTCCACACCCACACCGACCCCGCCGTCGGACACACCCAACGACACGGACACGCCCAAGGCCCTGTCGAACCGCGACGGGCCCTCAACCGACGCTGTCACCGTCACCACCGACGCGCCGGCGGTCTCAACCAGCGACTGCGGGTCCACGCTCAACACGATCCCCGTCGGCGGGTCGTCGTCGTC
>VXYK01000019.1 GCA_009845995.1 Acidimicrobiaceae bacterium
TGACCCACCACACCGACACCAGCAACCCTCAATCCCACGTTAACGCGAAGGACCCAAAAGTGGGAAGTCGATGAGATGGCCGAAGTCATGTACGAAGTGGCCTCACGCTCGATTCACTACTACTTCGCCCGCTACGGGGAGGCGACGTTCTACAATTAGCCGAAGTATATCTCACGACCGGACCTCAGATCGGTTCTGGACAGGTAGGTTCCGGCGACAAGGTCAGTCCAGAATCCCGCCTTGACCACGCGACTCGCCTAGAGCTTGAGACCGTGCCGCGTCGTTGAGCATCTCCTGGGTGACCCCGAAGGTGTCGCCGAGACCGGCGTCCACAATCTGTTTGGGAATGGCCTTGATCCGATAGTCGTCAGCGACCGGTTCGGGATCCTTAGGACGACGCGCCAGCGCCGCGGTGATGATCGGCTCCCACGAAGCCGCCAACGCATCAGCGTTCGCCAAATCCCGTTCCTTGAACTCCGGCAGAATCTCGGTGCCGAAACGGTGCAGCGACTCCATGATGTCTTCGTGGCGGTTCTTGCCCGCCTGCATCACGAATATCAGCTGATCCACACCCACCTCCTCGTAACGACGGCAGAACTCGCGGATCTGTTCTGGCGTTCCGACCGCCCCTCGAAGTCCCTGACGGTCACCTACCGCCGTTTTGGCTGCTAGTGCGCCTTGTTGCGCGAGGGCCGCTTCGGGGTCATAACCGTGCTCGGCGCGTTTTGCACAGAACTCCTGCCACACGTCGGTCACACCGGGCTGATGTTCCCCGAACAGGTAGTAGTGAGCCAACGAGTAGCCGAAGAAGTTGCCTCCCTCGAGCCCCATGCGCATGGCCGTCGACTCCTCGGGGTGACACATCATCGGCGTGACGCAGGCAAGATTCGGATTCACCGCCTTGCCGACCGGCACGCACTCGGTGGCCATGATCCGGCGGTAGTCGTCGACCCACCCTTTGGCATCCTCGGGGTCGATGAATGCGAAGGTGAGCGCACCTATGCCCTTTTGGGCCGCCAGTTTGATGGTCTCATGGCGCGAACAGGCAACCCAGAGCGGGGGGTGTGGCAACTGCAGGGGCTTGGGAACGACATTGCGAGCCGGCATCGACACAAACTCGCCCTCGTGGCCGCCGAACGGCGTCTCGGTCAGGCAACGGAGCGAAACCTCGAGACCTTCGAGCCAGGCATCGCGTTTGCGTTCATAGGGAATGCCGAAACCGCCGAGTTCGGCCTCCGACGACGATTCGCCCGAGCCGAACTCGACCCGTCCGCCGGACAAGAGGTCAAGCGTTGCGATCCGCTCCGCCACCCGCGCCGGATGATTGAACTGGGGTGCCGTGAGACAAATGCCATGCCCGAGCCGGATCTGGCTGGTGCGCTGCGAACACGCCGCAAGAAACAACTCGGGCGCAGACGAATGCGAGTACTCCTCCAAGAAGTGGTGCTCCACCTCCCAGAGATATTCGAAGCCGAGCGAATCAGCCAACTCAACCTGCTCAAGAGCGTCGCGCAACAGCTCGGCCTCACTGCGCTCATCCCACGGTCGAGGCAACTGGTGCTCGTAGAAGATTCCGAATTTCATATCCGGCGACTATATGCGTTATCGCGGAGCGGTCAGTAGGCGAGCGATACCACCAAAAGGGTGTGACAAGCGACCGCAACCACGACATGCACATGCCATATTTCGTGATAGCCGAAAGTATCGGGCCAGGGATCCGGACGGCGAGCGCCAACCACAACCGCGCCCAGTGTGTAGGCAGCACCCCCACCGAACAACAGGATCGACTCCGGGATCGACAAGGACATGATCAGCCAAGGAGCGAAGACGACCATCGACCACCCGAAGCCCAGATAGGCACCGTTCATCACCCCCGCCCGCGGATGCAATGGCACCCATACGCCACAAATTCCGAGAAGCGCACCGGTCCAGGCGACCGCGATCAACAACACCGACACAGGCGGATCCAGACCCATCAAGGCAATAGGCGTGGCGCAGGTGCCGAACATCAAGAAGATCACCGAATGGTCGATGCGCACGAGCATTTCCACTCTCTGCGCCGACCAGTCCCGCCCGTGGACCACCGCGCTCACCCCGAGCATGGCGGTGATCCCGAACGAATAAAGCAACAACGAGAACTGTGCTCGCGTTCCCTCGGCGAAGACCGTAAGGGTCACCCCCAGCGGAATCGAGGCCAACGCTGCCCAGCGATGCAGGTAACCGCGAAAACGGGGCCGGGGCCGACGAAGCAACCGGACCGCCGAGGCCGAAAGCTGTCCGTCCACACCTTGGTCAGGAGTTGTCACAACCCCAAGAATAGACGCTCTACATCGTCTGTGCGGGAGCGGTAGACTCTCGGGTCGGCCCTCTATGACGACCATTTCGACCACCTCGGTATGTGACAGCGCCGAGTTGCAGCAGCGTCGCCAACCCCGTACAGACATCGTGGCGGAAGCTCCCGACGGCACTGACCGCTGGAGCTGCCAACAGGGGCCCTTTCGCCAGTACCAGCGCACCTTGTTTGCCCAACCTTTGGTCGCGAAGCCGCTGGATGCCCTACCAAATGGCGAAGACAGCTACGAGGTCACCGAGACGACCTCATACAAGCTGGCCGTTCCGGTGTGGGCCTGGTTGTTCCATTTTCCGGTGCGCCGCGCCATCGAGAACCGCAAAGAACGATACGGCTACTGGTGGGCACCGCCCGATCGACTCGATCGACGGGCCGCGACCGTGCTCGGTCTGCTGGCAGGCATACAGGTGGTCGACGGCTACCTCGGCACAGTTCTGACCCAGACAATCACCTTCGCGGTCGACGAGTTCGGCCACGGCAACCAGGCACAAGGTTGGGTGCTCGGAGTGGTCCGCGCCGGTGTTCTGATCGCGCTGATCACGGCTGCTCTCGCCGACAAACGAGGGAGACGCTCACTGTTGATCGGAGCCGGGATCGCCAGTTGTGCTTTGACTGTGCTGGGAGGGCTCTCGCCGAACTTGTGGGTGCTGGGCGGTTCGCAGCTCGCCGCTCGAGGCCTGTCAACCGCGCTCGGGATTCTGATTGTCATTGTCGCCGTTGAGGAGATGCCCTACCGCTCACGCGCCTGGGCTGCTTCGGTTCTAACCCTCAGTGCCGGACTCGGCTCCGGCATGGCCGTGTGGATTCTGCCTGTCGCCGATCTCAGCGAGCGGGGTTGGAGGGTGATCTACCTCGCTGCGATCGTCGGCATTGCGGTGGTAGCAGTCCTGGGGCGACGGTTGCCCGAAAGTCGGCGTTTCGTCGAGACGGCGCCTCAAGCAGAGCCTGGCGAACCGCTTCGCAATCGCCGTCGAAACCGCTTTGTGCTGCTGGCAACATCGGCGTTCCTGCTCGCCATGTACTGGGCACCAGCGTCTGGATTCCGCAACGACTTCCTGAAAGACGAGCGGGGATTCTCAGGAACCGACATCTCCTTGTTCACAGTCACGACTGCAACCCCGATCGGTATCGGGATTCTGTTGGGCGGCTATCTCGCCGAACGGCACGGTCGCCGACGGGTAGGGGCTCTGGGGGTCGTGTTGGGCGCAACTTTGACCAGCGCCGCTTATTTCGCCCATGGGATCACGCTCTGGTCACTTGTCCTGCTGGGGGGTGTGCTGGGCGGAGTCGCGGTGCCGGCGTTGGCTGTCTACGGGCCAGAGCTCTTCGGCACCTACAGCCGTGGGCAGAGCAACGGTGCCATCGTGACGGTGGGAGTGCTCGGGAGCGCTTTGGGACTGATTTTCGTCGGCCAAGTCTCCGATCGCATATCGGCAGTCGGGCCCGCTCTCGCCATTCTCACCACGGGTCCACTGATTGTTGCTGGATTGATCCGCGCCCGCTTCCCCGAAACCGCCGGATTGGAACTCGAAGAGATCAACCCCGAAGACGTTGCTGGTCACCGGGCGTAGCCGGAGCCGCACTGCCCGTTGCTGGTCGCCGGGCGTAGCCGGAGCCGCACTGCCCGTTGCTGGTCGCCGGGCGTAGCCGGGGCCGCGTTGACTGGACTACCGAGTCTGTTGCAGCCGCGCGTGTCTATATGTACGATTCGTACATGAATGAGTTGGCGGTAAGCGAGGCGCGAAACCGGCTGGCGGAGGTGATCGACGAGTCTCGGCGTTCCGGCGAGCCAGTCTCGGTGACGAGGCGCGGTCGCCGGGTCGCGGTGATCGTGGGTTCCGACGACTTCGACCGGCTCGTCAACAGCGCAGACGATGCCGAGGATCGCCGTGCACTCGAAGCGGCGCGGGCAGACGACGACTATGTGCCCTGGGATGAGGTCAAAGCTGCGCTGGGACTGTAGTGAGCCGATACAGCGTTGAGATCGCCCGCCGAGCGATCAAGTCGATCGCCGGGTTACCGCCCAAAGAACAACGTCGGATTCAAGCAGCGATAGACCTGTTAGCCAACGAACCCCGACCCCCGAACTGCGTAGCCCTCTCAGGCGAGGAGTCCGTGTACCGGGTACGAGTCGGCGACTACCGGATCTTGTACGAGGTCATCGACACACGCCTGTTGATCCACGTGATCCGCGTCGGCCATTGCCGCGATGTCTATCGGCCGCGATGAAGCAACCGCGACGCCTGAAGAGTCCGGTAGTCAGCGGCGGCGGAGGGAGGACTTGAGACGGCCGTTGGTGGAAGCCTTCAGGGCTTCGAGCTCGGTCTCGTCGACTTCGGTGACACCGGGCCCCCAACGCGGATGCAGCACCGTGTAGAGAGCCAGCGCAAACGCCGCGATGCCTATCGGCACCACCGCGTCGCCCTTTCCGGTGTATGTCGGATAAAGCACAAAGGCCGACAACAAGGCTGTCCACATCCACAAAATGAGCACAGCACGCCCATGGCCATGACCGATCCGCATGAGCTGGTGGTGAAGGTGTTCCTTGTCCGCAGCATGAACAGCACCGCCACGGGCCGCGCGGCGCACGATAGCGAAGAGGGTGTCGAGGATCGGCACACCCAAGATGACCAGGGGAATGAAGATCGGAGCAAAGAAGAAGAACGCCTGACCAGAGAACTCCTGGGTGGTTCGTCCGCCCACCGACATCGTCGACACAGCCATCAGCAAACCCAGAAGGAGTGCTCCCCCATCTCCCATGAAGATCCTGGCCGGATGCACGTTGTGGGGCAGAAACCCAACACACACCCCCAGGGTGATACAAGCCCACAACGCCCCTGGATTGTTCGGGCCGATGACATCGGCATCGCTCAGACGCAAGGCGTAGAGCAGGAAAGTCCCTGAAGCGATGGCAACCGTTCCGCCCGCGAGTCCATCGAGCCCATCGATCAGATTCACCGCGGTCGCCATGCCCAGAACCCACAGAACAGTCACCAACGCCGACCAGTCCGCCGACAGGAACAATAAATCGAAAAACGGCACTCGAAACACCAGGATCGAGACACCCGTCATCGACAACACGCCTCCGGCCAGCACCATTCCGGCGACTTTCGCTGGAGCGGAAATCTCGCGCACATCATCGACGAACCCGACGCTCCAAATCACCGCCGCGGCGACAACCACACCCAACATCTCCGTACGAGCAGACATGACGTCGGAAAAGTCGTCCATGAGCGCAGCGACACAAAACGCGCCCACGACACCCACAAGCATCGCCGCACCGCCGCCGCGGGGCGTTGCAACGGTGTGAACGTGGCGTTCATCGGGAGCTGCGACCGCTCCGAGACGAACGGACAAACGGCGCACCAGAGGCGTGACCGCAAAGGTGACCACAGCCGCGACAGCGGCAACCAGCAGATAGGCCGACAATGATGGCGCCGGCACCCCTGCTACCTCAATTCGCCGTTCATTGCCCGAGATCGGGGTATGGGCGGAACCTAGAACAGAGTTCCGCCACATCGGCTTTGACCGCACCGACCACGCTGGCATCGTCACGTCCACGAAGCGTTCTGACAATGAGTTCGGCGATGGTCGTCATCTCATCGGGCCCCATACCCTGAGTGGACACCGCGGGCGTGCCGATCCTGATTCCCGAGGTGACGAAAGGTGAGCGTGGGTCATCGGGGATCGTATTCTTATTGAGGCTGATCCCGGCGGCATCAAGCACAACCTGAGCATCTTTGCCGGTTAGTTCAGGATCGAAGGTCCGCAGGTCAATCAGCAGAAGGTGATTGTCGCTACCGCCGCTCACCAGCCTGAACCCGTGGCTCGCCAGCGCCTTCGCGAGTGCTGCTGAGTTGGCAACGATCAACGCCGCGTAGTCGGCAAATTCCGGGGTTGACGCTTCAGCGAAGGCGATCGCCTTGGCTCCGATCGCGTTCTCGAGCGGTCCGCCTTGGATGCCCGGGAACATCGCCTTGTCGATGGCCGCGCCGTACTGCTCGGAACTGAGAATGCACCCACCCCTGGGACCGCGCAGAGTCTTGTGGGTTGTGAAGGTGACAATGTCGGCAACGCCCACCGGGTTGGGATGAACCCCACCGGCGATCAAACCGGCGATGTGGGCCGCGTCGAACATCAGCAGAGCACCGGCCTCGTCGGCAATCTCACGCAGCGGAGCCGGATCGATGAGGCGCGGGTAAGCAGTCGCCCCCGCAACAATCAGCTTCGGTTTCTCGGCGTGGGCCTTGGCGGCCATGTCCTCGAAGTCGATTCGCTCGTCGCTCGCCGTCACCCCATAGGAGACGAAGCGGTACTGCCGGCCCGAGAAGTTGACAGGCGAACCATGGGTCAGATGCCCACCGTGATCGAGGCTCATACCCAAAACCGTGTCGCCGGGTTCAAGTATCGCCTGGTAGACAGCCATATTGGCGATCGCGCCAGCGTGAGGCTGCACGTTGGCGTGATCGGCTCCGAACAAGGCGCAAACCCGCTGTCGCGCCTCGTCCTCGATCTCGTCAATGACCATGTTGCCCCCGTAATAACGCTTGTAGGGGTAACCCTCGGAGTACTTGTTGGTCAGAACCGATCCAGTGGCCGCCATTACCGCGGGAGAGGCAAAGTTCTCCGAGGCGATCAGCTGAAGGGTGGAGTTCTGACGGATCTCCTCTCGAACAATCATCTCCAGAACTGGATCATCTGCAACGCGGGGCCACGGCATTCAAGTGCTCCTAGCTTGTCTAAGGTCCGGGACTCTACATAGTTGCCGAACAGCGAAATCGTAGCGCCCGAGAACAGGCGCTCAGACAGATACGCCCCCAAGGTTGTCGATCTTTTTGACACGTGCCACATGGCGGCCGCCATCAAAGTCGGAGTCAAGCCATGCCTGTAACGCTGCCGCGGCCACCTCAGGGCCGACGAGTCGCTCACCGATGCAGATCACGTTGGCATTGTTGTGCTCGCGAGCCAGGCGAGCCGAGGTCGCATCCCACACGGTCGCAGCTCGCACGCCTGCGATCTTGTTCGCGGCCATGCCGATACCGATTCCGCTCCCGCAAACACACACCCCGCCCTCGGCACCGCCGCTGGCCACCGCCCTGCCCACGGCTGCCCCAAAGTCTGGATAGTCGACCCGCTCGGGCGAATACGTGCCGCAATCGACCACGTCATGGCCAAGATCACGTAAACGCTGAGCCAGCGACTCCTTCATCGCGAACCCAGCATGATCTGAGCCGACCGCGATACGCATATCGTCAGCTTAGATTCCCGCGTTCAGCGCCGCGGTGATATTCGCCATAGAGACAGGGCCGTCGCGCAACAAATCAACCGAACCGTCGACGATCGACACCACCGTGCTCGCCGAACCCAGCCGACGGCCGCCGTCGACCACAGTCTCGACCGTGTCGAAGATTCGAGAAGCGTCAGAGCACAACTCCGGTGTCGGCTCTCCGTGAAGGTTCGCGCTGCTAGCAGCCACCGGTCCAACAAGTTCAGCAACAGAACGCACGAAAGCGTCGTCGGGGCAGCGAACCCCGATCGTTGAGTCGGTTCCAGCGGCGAGGGCACCGTCGTCAATACGATTCGCAACAATCGTGAGCGCGCCCGGCCAAAAACGCTCGGCGAGGGCGTTCCCGGCGGCACCGAGGTCCACATAGCGCTCAGCCTGGGCAGTATCGGCAACGAGCACCGCAACGGAGGTGTCGACCGGACGCTGCTTGAGCGCAAACAGGGCAGCTAGGGCCGCACTGTCCGCGGCCATCACTGCCAAGCCGTAAACCGTGTCCGTCGGAAGCAGCACAACCTGACCGTCGCGCAACGCGGCGACAACGCGATCAAGATCGCTCATCTGCGTGCCCGTTCATCTTCGTGCCACCAGGGCTCGGAGACGCCCGTTGAGATCGGGATGAACCGTCGCCTGCCAGCCGAGATCGCTGCACCATTGCTGCACAGTGGAGGTCTGGGGAGGTGACATCTCAAGCACGATCACGCCGCGAGGCGCCAACCACCGCTGCGCTTGCGTCACGATGCTGCGCAGATCGGCGAACCCTTCGGAGTCGGCCCACAGTGCCGTAGGCGGCTCCCAGTCCGCCACCACCGCGGGAAGCCCTTCGCTCTCCGCCACATAAGGCGGGTTCGAGACCACGACATCAAGGGTGCCTCGCAGCTCGTAGGGCAACGCTTCGAACCAATCTCCGTGGTGCAAGCTGACCGACCTCGCCGCAGAGCCGATCCCTGCCAAATTCGCTCGAGCCACCGCCAGGGCGTCTTCAGACACATCAGTGGCATAGACCCGGACATCGGGGCATTCAACGGCTATTGACAGCGCGATCGCCCCCGATCCGGTACCGAGATCAGCGACCTTCACCGAACCTTCGGCCTCGCCGGCAACGTGGCGATCCTGGTGGCGCGCTTCATCAACAGCATCGATAGCAAGACCGGCAACAACCTCCGTCTCGGGCCTAGGAATCAGAACCCGCTTATCGACCATGAGATCAAGCGTGCGGAACCCCCAACGACCGAGCACATATTGCAACGGTTCACCGCTTTCGCGGCGGGCCACCAACTCGTCGAAGCGCTCCATCGCTCTGGTCGTGACACGATCATCGAGAACACGGTGCACACCCGACGGCTGCACACCGGTTATCTCCTCAACCACCCTCCGAGCATCGAGGAGTGCCGTGTCGATACCGGCACGCTCGAAACGAGCGACTGCTTCAGCTAGCAGCTCCGACCACCTGACTGTGTCGGCTGTCATCGCAGCATCCGCTGTGCCAGAGGTGGACTCAGCCATCGTCTTGGAGTTGGAGTTGGCGCTCTTCGGCCACCAGGGCGTCGCTGATGTCGTCGAGCTCTCCGGCCAGAACCCGATCAAGTTTGTGGACCGTGAGTCCAATACGATGATCGGTCAGACGGTTCTCTTTGAAGTTGTAGGTGCGGATCTTCTCAGAGCGGTCTCCCATCGAAACCTGTCCCCTGCGCAGATCCGAAGCCTCGGCATCGGCCCGTTCCTGTTCCAACTGTCCCAGACGCGCACGCAGCACGCGCATCGCCTTGTTCTTATTCTTGAGCTGGCTCTTCTCATCTTGCATGGTGACCACCAAACCCGTCGGCTCATGCACGATCCGCACCGCGGAGTCCATCGTGTTGACCGACTGACCACCATGGCCTGATGCCCGATAGGTGTCGACGCGCAGGTCGTTGTCGTCGATGTGGACCTCGACCTCTTCAGGTTCTGGCAACACCATCACCGTGGCCGACGATGTGTGGACCCTGCCCTGCGACTCGGTCACCGGCACCCGCTGCACCCTGTGCGTGCCTGCCTCATGCTTCATCCGGGTCCACACCGAGTCACCAGCGAGCAGCGCCGTCACCTCCGAGAGTCCTCCGAGCTCGGTGGGAGACGAACTCAGCAGTTCCATGCGCCAGTTCATTCGCTTCGCGAACGACTCGTACATGACGAGCAGATCACGGGCGAACAGATTCGCCTCATCACCGCCGGCCGCCCCTCTGATCTCGACGATGACGTTGCGCCCGTCGTTGGGATCGGGCGGCAGCATCAGCACGCGGAGCTGTTCCTGACTTTCGGCCACCAGCTCCTCGAGTGCCACGACTTCTGAGCGCATCTCTTCGCGTTCGGTGCCTTGCGCGTCCCGCAGCATCTCATTGGCGACCTGCAGGTCTTCGGTCGCAGCACGCCAGCGCAGGCCCGCGGCGACGATCTCTTCAAGTTGCTTGAAGCGGCGACCGAGGTCCGCGAGCTGGGACGCGTCTGATTGCACCGCTGGATCACTGAGACGGATCTCAACGTCACGAAGCTCTTGTTGAAGGCGTTCAACGCGGTCCCACATGAGATTGAGGCTAGTTAGAGAGAAGCTAGGAACTGACCCACGACTGCGATGATCTCGGGATCGCACTTCGGCTTGGGATTATGGCCCTCGCCCGCTAGCCAATGCACCGTGACAGGTGCTGCGATCGCGGCGACGTGCGCCGCTACCTCTTCGGGAGTGCCGAAAGGGTCACGGTCGCCGTTCACAAACAGTGTCGGCACCCGCAAATCAGGAAAATGTTCAACGCGGAGACGATCAGGTTTGCCAACGGGATGCAAAGGGTAACTCAGCGCCACCAAACCAGACGCAGGCATCCCCTGTGCCATGGCCATTGAACAGATCCGTCCACCCATCGATCGCCCGCCGAACGCCATGGCCTCGGGATCCACCCCCAGTTCTTCAGACGCAAGCTCCACCTCAGCCAGCAAGGCGTCGATCAGTTTCGGAGCACGGTCGGGGAATCTGCGACCCTGCTTGCGGTAAGGGAAGTCCATACGCCACACCGGCAGGTCCAGTTGCTCCTGCAGTGCCACCAACAGCCGGTGCGACGAGTCACCGCCAGCACCATGAGTCAACAGAAGCGCTGAAGGTGCCGTCATTTCTGGGCCAGCAAGATTCGACGCGCCTCAGCTATATCAGCGATGCGCTCAGCGGCGCTGTCGACCTCACCGCCGTGGTCCGGATGCACAGTCAATAGGGCATCCCGGTAACCCTGCTGGATCTGGCCTTTGTCGAGTCGATCAGCGACAGCGGAGAGACCGAGCACACGCCTTGCCCAGCCGACATTGTCGCTCATCGCGTCTTGTTGCACCGCAGACCTCAAGAACGTTGACGAAGCACCTCCGGCCAAATACGCCAAGAACCCGAGGTTGATCTCGCCACGCCACGCCAAAGCCCGGCGAATCGTCGCGAACACGCCCGCTCTGAGATGCGGAGGCAACCCCCCAGCAGCATAAACAGCACCCAGAACATGCTGAGACGGCGCACCCTTGTCGGCGGTGAAACTAAGCCTCAGTTCGCCCTCGCGGTTGTCAACTCGATACAGCCGATGCGAACTACGAGCCAAACCGACTCGATCAGCCTGGAAACGGTGCCTCAAACGTGGTTGAGGGATCCGATATCCGGCGTCCAGGTCATATATCAACGTCAGCAACTCAGCTATGTCGTCGGGGTCCATGTCCTGAGCGAAACGGGCCGCGACTCCGCCGAGCAGCAGACCACCAAACCCCGGCTCCGGATCACAAGGCAAAAATGTGCGTCCCAGCGCGACCCGACGAGTCGGCGCGATAGGCCGGGAATGGCACACTTCCAGCTCAGCCAACAGCATCAGTCACAACCTAACCCGCTTCCTAGACCATGTGCGGATTGAGAACTCAATGTTCCGGCATCCCTTGTTTCCCGCTCTTGGCTCGCTTCGCTCAACGGGCCGCTCGGGCCACGGCCTCGCTCCGACGCAGCCGATTCGGGATCAATCCGCTCGGCCTCTACACCAAACGCTGCAGGGTGTCGCGCAAGCGGATCGCAAGATCCGAGATCTCGATATCCGAGGCGTCCTCGGACTCAATCAGGTCGACCAGTTGATCGGCCGCTTCACGCAAGGAATTCCATCCTGTTGCCGAAAACCCGAACGGAGTAGCGGATGCAGCCAGACGCTGACCATGGGTGACCGCCCCCAGCACGCCCTTGGAATCATGCACATCGCGGCGCAGGCGGTCGGTCGCCTCAAACAAGGCACTCAGCAGATTGTTGGCTTCAAGACCATCGAGTTCCTCCAACCCCGAGTCAGCTGTTCGAGCGAGTAAATCCTCAATCAGCAACTCAACATGTTCTTCGTCGTCTTCGTGGCATATCAGGTCACCATCGGAATCGAATTCGTGGGGCACTCCCGCAGAACCGAGACGCTCCGACAATTGTGCTTGGAGGCTCCCAGACCACCCGTCCATCTCGAAAGCCAACTGCGGCCGTTCGGGGTCGAGTTCGCGCGCCTCAGCCTTCTCCACTTCTTCGATCAACGCGTCAACTTCGGTTTCAACCGACTCGTGAGCGAGCAAAGTCGTCCCCTGCCACGAGTGAACCACTCCATCGGCCAACAGCAACTGCGCCAACATCGAACGGGTCTCAGAGGCCCATTCGTGAAGCTCGATCGCCAGCCATTCCCCCTCCTCGTCGTCCTCCAACGAACCCTCCTCGACGGTGTCTTCGGAAGACTCAGAGGGGTCACCGTAGACGGCGTTGTCGTCTTGTATGTCCTGTTGTTTGGAACGGAATCGGAAGGCCACGCCCGACATGTTGCCACGAGTTGCGCTATAGCGAGATGGCGGAAGCGAAACTGCTACCGTCGCGCGTATGAGTACACACGTAGCGCCGGACAGAAACCTTGCACTGCCACTGGTACGGGTCACCGAGGCTGCAGCCATGGCAGCATCCCGTTGGATGGGTCGGGGCGACAAGGAAGGTGCCGACGGCGCCGCGGTGGATGCCATGCGGGCGGTGCTCAGCTCGGTGCAGATGGACGGAATAGTGGTCATCGGCGAAGGCGAGAAGGATGAGGCCCCGATGCTCTACAACGGCGAAGCCATAGGCGACGGCTCACCACCTCTCACAGACATCGCCGTGGACCCGATCGACGGTACAACCCTCGCCTCGCTGGGCCGACCCAACGCCATCGCGGTGATCGCCGTGGCACCCAGAGGAACGATGTTTGATCCCGGCCCGTGCTTCTACATGGAAAAGATCGCCGTCGGCCCCGAAGCTGCGGGGGTCATCAGCATGGAAAAGTCGATCGCCGAGAACCTGGCTGCTGTGGCGGAGGCCAAAGGCGAATCGGTGAGGGACCTGACCGTCGTGATCCTTGACAGGGACCGTCACGCCGAAATGATCAGCGAGGTGCGGGCCGCGGGCGCTCGGATTCGCCTGATCCCCGACGGCGATGTCGCTGGTGCAATAGCGACCGCCTGGCCCGGTTCGGGTGCCGACATTCTGCTCGGTATAGGCGGAACTCCTGAAGGCGTGATCGCCGCTGCGGCTCTCAAATGCATGGGTGGAGAGCAACTCGGGCGACTCTGGCCCCGCAACGAACGCGAACGAAGGATCGCCAGCGAAACCGGTTACGACGTGACACGTGTACTGACCGCCGACGACCTGATACAAAGCGACAACTGTTTCTTCGCAGCCACCGGGATCACCGACGGTGCCCTGCTCAAAGGCGTGCGCTTCGACAGCAGCGGATGCCATACAGAGTCATTGGTGATGCGCTCACGCTCGGGCACGGTGCGAAAAATCGAAGCGCACCACAAACTCAACAAGCTGGCCGAATTCTCAGCGATCGACTACCAGTGAAGCTGAGTTAGCCCTGAGCCCGGCCACTAACAGCGAGGCGGAGTTCGGCGCGGCCTTGGGCGGCTTCTGCTTCGGCGATCTCCGCATCGTCGCCACCAGCCGCTAGTGCCGCTTTGGCGTTGTCGAGCGCAGCCTGGGCGCGAGCCACATCAATATCCTGTGCCGCTTCGGACACATCAGACAGGATCGTCACCTGATTCCCGTGCACCTGCACGAAGCCGCGATGCACAGCGAAGATGTCACGCGTTTTGTCGGGTTTGATCACCTCTACGGACCAAACCGCCAGGTTGCCGATGAATGGCACATGCCCAGCCTGGAAAGCGATGTCGCCGCCGTCAACGGTGCGGGCGATGACCATGTCGGCCTCACCCGTGTAGGAAACCGCCTCTGGACTAACGACTTCGACGTTGAACATCAGATCGGTCCTCGACCCTAAGTCTGTGCCCGGAGCTCAGCGGCCTTGCGCTGCGCGTCCTCGGCACCGCCAACCATATAAAACGCCTGTTCGGGCAGGTCGTCAAGGTCGCCATTGAGAAGCGCCTCGAAGGAATCGATCGTCTCGGAAACAGGCGTGAAGATGCCGTCCTGACCTGTGAACGCCTTGGCTACGAACATCGGCTGAGACAAGAACCGCTGAACTTTGCGTGCCCGGTCGACGGTGATGCGGTCCTCCTCGGACAGCTCATCGAGACCCAGGATGGCAATGATGTCCTGGAGTTCCTTGTACCGCTGCAGCACCTCTTGGGCCCGACGGGCTGTCTGATAATGGCGATCACCGACAACCAGAGGATCAAGAATCGTGGAACTGGAGGCAAGCGGGTCCACAGCCGGGTAGATACCCAGCGCGGCGATGTCACGGCTCAACTCGGTAGTTCCGTCGAAGTGGGTGAACGAGGTGAACGGGGCCGGGTCGGTGTAGTCATCAGCCGGCACGTACACAGCCTGCAGCGAAGTGATCGACTTGCCCCGAGTCGAAGTGATGCGCTCTTGGAGTTCGCCCATCTCGTCAGCCAAAGTCGGTTGGTAACCGACCGCTGAAGGCATGCGGCCCAGCAGCGTCGACACCTCCGAACCGGCCTGTACGAACCGGAAGATGTTGTCGATGAACAGCAACACATCCTGGTTCTGGACGTCACGGAAGTACTCCGCCATCGTCACGCCCGCCAACGCCACGCGCAAACGCACACCGGGGGGCTCATCCATCTGGCCGAATACAAGAGCCGCCTTGTCGAGCACGGTGGTCTCGCCGTCGCCCATCACAGTCTCGCCCATCTCGATGAAAAGGTCGGTGCCTTCACGAGTGCGCTCCCCCACGCCCGCAAACACCGAAACACCGCCGTGGTTGGAAGCCACGCGGGTGATCATCTCTGTGATGAGCACGGTCTTGCCGACCCCAGCACCACCGAAAAGGCCGATCTTGCCGCCCTCCTTGTACGGGGTGAGCAGGTCGATCACCTTCACGCCGGTCTCGAACATCTTCGCCGAGGGCTCGAGGGCATCGAAGGCGGGGGCCGGGCGGTGGATGTCCCAACGTTCGGCCGTTGTGCGACCCGGATCGTCGAGGCAGTCGCCCATCACGTTCCAGATGTGGCCCAATGTGTCGTCGCCGACCGGTGCTTGCACGCCGTGGCCGGTGTTGCGCACCTCAGCACCACGGGTGAGGCCGTCGGTCGGCTTCATGGCGATGGCCCGCACCCGACTCTCGCCGATCTGCTGGGCAACTTCGGCGGGCACGTTGATCGTCTCGCCGTCGACCTCGACGTTGAACTCAAGCTGAGTGTTGATCTCAGGCAGGTCCCCGGGCGGGAACTCGACGTCGACAACAGGGCCGGCGATGCCGACGATGCGACCGGACTTGCGGTCAGTTTCTGTGACAGTCATATCTGGGGTTGCTTTCAGTGTTCGATAAAGGGATGAGAATTCTCAGGCGCCATTGAGGCGAACGCCGCCGCGAAGTCGTCGATCGGGACTTCCGCGCCCAGCGCTTCAGCCCCGCCGACGATCTCCATGATTTCGGTGGTGATTGCTGCCTGACGCGCTGCGTTCATCTCCCGCGACAATTTGGTTATCAACTCTTCGGCATTGTCGGTGGCGGACTTCATGGCCCGCTGCCGGTTGGCATGCTCAGAAGCCGCGCAATCGAGCAGCGCTCCATACAGGCGCGCCTCCACATAGCGGGGCAGCAACGACTCCAGCACCGCCTCGGGCGACGGTTCGAACTCAAAGGAGGAAATCGCCGCCGCGGAACCGCTGCCGATTTCGGCCATCACCTGGGTGTCCTCCAAAGGCAGGAACCGGCGTACGGAAACCCGTTGAGTTCCCATCGAAACGAACTCCGTGTAGATCAGCTCGACCTGGTCGATCTCGCCGACAACGAATGCAGCGGCTACATCGTCAGCGATGCGCCGAGCGTCCTCGTAAGTGGGGTTGTCCGTGAAACCCATATAGGAATGGTCAACGCGATAGTGGCGGAACTTGTAGTAGGCGATCGCCTTCTTGCCGACGGCGAACAGCGAATAGTCCTTGCCCTCGCTCTGGTGTCCCATGATCTGGCGCTCAGCTGCGCGGATCGGATTGGTGTTGTAGGCCCCGGCGAGACCGCGGTCACCGGCCATCACGATGAAACCGACCCGTTTGATGTCGGTGACCTCGCGCAGCAGCGGATGATCGACCTCGGCGCCACTGGCAGCCAGGTTTTCGATTACCGAGGTGATCCGGCGGGCATAGGGACGAGCGGCATCGGCGCGCTGCATGGCTTTGACCACACGTGTGGCCGCGATCAGTTCCATGGCGCGCGTGATCTTCTTCGTCGATTGGACGCTTGAGATGCGTCGACGAAGCTCGCGCTCCTTGCCACCGGGCATTGCTCAGATCTCGTCTCGGGTTATCTCTTCTTCGGGCAGCGTGGTCTCGGAATCAATCAGGTCACCGTGGGCTTCGCCTTGGGCTTGAGCTTCCGGCTCGGCGGTATCGACCGACGAACCGACGAACTGATCGGCAAAGGCCGCGATAGCAGCCTCGAAAGCCTCCTCATCGTCGATTACGCCCTCATTGCGAATCTTCGACATCACCTCGCGATGACGGGTCCGGAACCAGTCGAGCAGTTCCGACTCGAAACGCGTCACGTCCTCGATCTCCAGGGAGTCGAGGTAGCCGCGGGTGCCCGCGTAGATCGACACGGCCTGCTCATCAACCGGATACGGCGAGTTGACGCCCTGTTTGAGCAGTTCGGTGAGGCGGTAGCCGCGCTCGAGCTGAGCCGACGAAACTGCATCGAGGTCCGAGCCGAAAGCTGCGAAAGCCTCGAGTTCACGGAACTGCTGCAGGTCGCCCTTCAGTGTGCCCGTCGCGGCTTTCATAGCCGATATCTGGGCCGCCGAACCGACACGGGACACCGAGATACCCACGTCGACGGCAGGGCGGATACCGGACTTGAACAGATCGTCCTGCAGGAAGATCTGGCCGTCGGTAATCGAGATCACGTTGGTGGGGATGAAAGCCGAGACGTCGCCCGCCTTGGTTTCGATGACCGGAAGTGCGGTCAGCGAGCCGGCACCTCGCTCATCAGAGAGCTTGGCCGCACGCTCAAGGAGACGGCTGTGCAGATAGAACACATCGCCAGGGAACGCTTCACGCCCGGGAGGACGGCGCAGCAGCAGCGACACCTGACGGTAAGCCTCGGCTTGTTTGGAGAGATCGTCGTAAACGATCAGGGCATGCTCGCCGTTCTCCATCCAGTGCTGGCCTATGGCACATCCGCCGTAGGGAGCAAGGAACTTGAACGGAGCTGGATCAGAGGCCGGGGCGTTGACCACCACGGTGTATTCCATCGCCCCAAGTTCCTCAAGCGTGGCGACCGACTGCGCGACCGTGGACGCTTTCTGTCCGATTGCCACGTAGATGCATTTGACCCCTTGACCCCTTTGATTGAGGATCGTGTCGAGAGCAACGGTGGTCTTGCCGGTCTTGCGGTCACCGATGATCAGCTCGCGTTGCCCACGACCGATCGGGATCAGAGAATCGATCGACTTGATGCCCGTCTGCATCGGCTCATGCACAGGCTTGCGGCCAGTGATACCGGGCGCCTGGATCTCCATGCGGCGAGGCTCGACGTTGCTGAGCGGTCCCTTTCCATCGATCGGCTCGCCGAGTGGGTTGACCACCCGTCCGAGCAGGCCGTCGCCAACGGGAACCGAGAGAATGTCGCCGGTGGCCACCACTGCTTGGCCTTCGACGATGCCTTCCACTTCACCGAGCACAACCGCGCCGATGGATTCTTCGTCGAGGTTGAGGGCCAGACCCACCAGTCCGTTCTCGAAGCGCAGCATCTCGTTGACGGCCGCACCGGGGAGGCCCGACACCCGGGCGATACCGTCGCCGACTTCCAGCACTCGACCAACCGTGGTCTGCTCCAGGCTCGGCGTGAAATCATCAAGGTTGCCGCGGATCGCGGCGGCAATGTCATCGGTGTTGATGGACAGAGTAGTGGTTTCTGGCATTTCGTGCCTTTCTGTGGGATCAGGAGAAGTCTGCTAAATCAGCCGAAGTTCTCGCGGAGCTGCGCCTGTCGGTGTCGCACGCTGCCGTCGATGACGTCGTCGCCGATTTCGGTAACGAGACCACCGAGCACACTTTCGTCGATGATCACCCGGATCTCGACATCGGTGCCGGTGGACGATTTGATGGCTTGAGCCAATCTTGTCTTCTGGTCTTCTGTCAGTTCGATAGCGGACCGCACCTTGGCCAGAACTCGGTCCCGGTTGGCTGCTCCACGAGCGACCATGGCATCAACGATCTCGGGCAGATGGCCGCCATGTCCGGTACCGACCACCATGGATACGAGTGCCGTGGTGACAGCGGACGCCTTTTCGCCGAGCAGGTCCTCGACGACTCCCTGACGCCCCTCGATCGGCAGCCGACTGTCCGACAGCGCCGCCAAAAGTTCGTCGTTCTGACGCAACGCTTCACCGACGCGGAACAGTTCGTCCTCGATCACCGTTGATTGACCCTCAGCGGCAGCGACCGCCAGGAGCGCCTCGGCATACCCGTCAAGCCCCTCGTCAGGCATTGCCGCTGGCCACCTCGTCGATGTAGGCATCAACGAGAGCACGCTGTGTGTCGACGTCAAGGTTGGATTTGATGACCCTTTCAGCGGCGCCGACAGCGATGTCGGCCACTACGCCTCGCAGGTCTGAGACGGCCTGCGAACGAGCCGACTCAATATCGGCCGCGGCCCGGGCACGCATCTGCGCAACCTCTTCGTTGGCACGAGCCTGGATCTCCGCAGCCACCAGATCAGCCTGCGCACGAGCGTCTTCAACGATCTGCGCGGCCTCTGCCTTTGCCCCCGCGAGCTGCGCTTCGTGGTCGGCAAGGACAGTCGTCGCTTCTGTCTTGGCTTGCTCAGCGGCGTCGAGGTCCGCCGCGATCTTGTCAGAACGAGCCTGCATAGCCCTCTGCACAGCGGGGAAACCCTTCCACCACATGAACCCGAAGAGAATCAAGAACGCAGCGCCACCCCAGATGATCTCATCAAGCTCTGGGAAGATCGGACTGGGCGCCTCTACACATTTCTCCAAGTCCTCCTCGAATTTGACGAGGTCTTTCTTGTGTGCGGGTTCTTCCAGCACATGAAGTGAGCCGAACTCTTCCTCGGCATGGAGAATCTCTTCAAACACGCAGGTACCGATGGTTTCACCGGCCGCCGAGGCCGGAACCGCGCCGAGCACAAGGAGAACTCCGATGAGCCCGAATGCTCCGGCCAAACGCCGAATAGTTGCTGTCATAATTGAACCTTTGCTTGGGATGCTGCGGTCGCCCACCGCGATCAGGGCAGCAGCAGGATGAAGACGACGAAGCCGATAAGGGCTAGGGCCTCGGTGAATGCGATCCCGAGGAACATCGTTGTACGGACCATGCCGGCTGATTCAGGTTGGCGGGCCATCGAGGAGATGGCGTTTCCAACCACGGTGCCGATGCCGATACCCGGGCCAATGGCGGCGAGGCCGTAGCCGAGGCCGGCACCAATCGCTTTGAGTCCCTGAAGGAACTCGCCAGCTTCGGTTCCGGTTTGCGCTAGAAGGTTGAGCACTTGCTTTCTCCCTGTTGATTGAAGATCGGTTAGATGTATTTCGAGAATCGGATTGGATGGACTGGGAACTGTTGTCAATGCTGAGCTGCTAGTGCTCCGGGTGCATTGATCCGCCGATGTAGACGGCGGTGAGAATGGTGAAAATGAATGCCTGAAGGACCGAAACGAGGATCTCGAACCCGGTCATCAAGATGAGCATCGGGAACGAGAGAATCAACGCTCCCCCGTAGCCCACGCCCCCAGAAGCCCACATGGCGGCCGAAAGGACGGCGAAGGTGACGAGCAGCAAATGGCCTGCGACCATATTGGCCCAGAGCCGGATTGCCAGCGAGAAGGGCCGCACCACGAACGTGGAGACCAATTCGATGGGTGTCACGATCAGGTACAGCGGCCAGGGCACACCCGGCGGGAACAGCGAGTTCTTGAGGTAGCCGAACAGACCCTGGCTGCGTACTCCCACGAAGTTGTAGATCACCCACACGAGCAGTGCGAGCGTGACCGGAATGGCCATGCGGGAGTTGGCCGGGAACTGTATGAACGGGATGACCTCGGTGATGTTGGAGAAGAGGATGAAGAAGAACATCGTGGTCAGGAACGGCATGAACTTCTTGCCGTCCGGCCCGATGGTCTGCATCACCACTGACTCTTCAATGAAGTTCACACCCGACTCGGCCACATGCTGAACCCCTGCCGGAACCAGCGACTCCCTCTGGCGTCCCGCCAACCCGAAAAGCAGCATGGTCGCCAGCACCGAGCCGAGATAGATGAGAACGGTCTTGTTAATCGCGTAAGGAGTCCCTTCGAACCAGATGCTCGGCCAATCGAACAGATGGTTGACGGGTGGGAACTCTAGAGCGAGGAGGTTCATAACGAGCTCTCCGCGGTTGAATCGATTAGACGGTCACGTGACGACAGAACGGCCGCGCCCGGTTTCAGACCTGGGAAGGCCAGCGATGCCGCAACATGGCGGGTCTCCCAAGCCAGAAGCCCGATGTGAGCAACCAGCAGGCTGATGGCGAACGGTGCCACCTCGAACCACTCCGCGCTGCGAATCGGCAACACCGCGGCGGTGATTATCCCGAGACGGGCGATGAATCCGAACATCACCGCGCCGAACATCACGGCCGGGCTGATCTTGGCTGACCAGGTGATGATGGCAGCGCCGACCAGGAAGTTGACCGCTACGATGGCCAGGCCGTAGCCGGACGACCAAAGCCCTGCCCACCCCCAGAAGATCGCGCCGATCCCAAGCATCACCGGGGCGATCAGCAGGGTGCGCATCGCCAGGTCCCGGGCTATTTCGCGCTCGGGGGCACTGGCGGAGACCTCCGTTGGAAACGGAGTCATACGATCTTGCGCCTTTGTCTTGTTGCCGAATGTGCTCATGCCGGATGCCTTGTTGCCGAATGTGCTCATTGGGGACCCTGCCCGTAGGTGGCGCGACGTTGTTCCAACGCCTCATCAAGCGACCGGCGGTAGGACACGCACAACTTCTGTGTCTCATAGGCGAGCACGATGCAGACGAGAACAAGCGTGAACACGGGAAACAAACCGAGACGGGAGTCAACGAACCAGCCAAGCAGGCCGAACAGGGCGGGCGTGGCAATCAGTTCGAAGGCTGCCGCAAAGGCATCGCCCGCGCCTTTGCGCATCTCGCGTTGCTCCCGTTCGTCCACGGTAAGAACCTCTTTGAGTTGGGCCGACGGTGCCCGCTCGTGAATTGATGCACAATCTATTGGCATGTCACGACAGCGCCAACCTCAGGAGTCGAGCTTCTTGCGTCTTCCGTAACGCTTTTCGAAGCGCTCCACGCGACCTGCCGTATCCACGATCTTCATCTGACCCGTATAGAAGGGATGGCTCTCGCTGGAGATCTCCACCTTCGCGAGGGGGTACTCGTTGCCGTCTTCCCAGACGATCGACTCTTTGGTCTCGATCGTGGACCGCGTGAGAAACGACGTACCTGCCGAAGTGTCCTGGAAAACGACAGCGCGGTACTCGGGATGAATATCAGACTTCATAGCCCCACGAGTCTACGACTCCGACACCCGCCAGCAACCCCTTGGGCTACGACTTGGCCGCATCTGTTCGAAACTGGCTCAACCGCCGGAAATATCGCTCAGCAACGCCAACACATCATCCCCAGGTGCGGCGTCATCAGCGGAGGCGAGCGCCATCAAGCGTCGCCGCAACTCGCGAGACTGCTCGAGTTCAGCCGGGGACAACAGGATCTCCTCGTTGTGGGTCCCCGATCCGCCGATATCGACAGCCGGAAAGATCCGACGGACAGCCAGAGCCCGAGAGAGCCGCAACTCGAGATTCGCAGTGTTCGCCAGCTCCTCGTAGATCGCCTCGTCGACTGAGCTGTCGCTGTCGACGACAATCGTGGCGACAACGGTCAACGAACCCCCGCCTTCGATGTTGCGAGCAGCGCCCAAGAACCGCTTGCATGCGTGAACCACAGACCGATCGATGCTGCCCGACGCCGAACGTCCGCCATGGGAGGATTCAAGGATGTAATCACGAGCCAAGCGAGTGATGCCGTCGACAACCAAGCACACGTCCTTGCCGTCCTCAACCATGCGTTTGGCCCGCTCAATAGTCATCTCCGCGATCGTGATCTGCTCATCGGTGGGCTGATCGAACGGCGAACCGATCACCTCACCGCGCTGCACCCAGCGCGTCATGTCGGTGATGTCCTCGGGACGCTCGTCGACCAGCAGGACGAGCAGTTCCACATCGGTGTGGTTGACCTCGATCGAACGAACCAGGTGCTTCAGCACCGTCGTCTTGCCCGCTCTCGGCGCCGACGCGACCAACGCCCTCTGACCCCTGCCCAGCGGAGTCAACATATCGACTATCCGAGCGGTGGGGTCTTCAGGTTCTTGGGAACCTGCAAAAACCAGGCGTTCGTCTGGGAACACCGGGACTTGCTCATCAAAAGACACGCGCTCCGTCGCGGCCTCGGGAGGACCCCCGTTGACCGCCAGAAGCTCCACCATCGCAGGGTTCTTCTCGTTGCGACCCGCGGGGCGCGACGTACCACTTAGATGGACGCCCTTGTCAAGGTTGTACTGCCGGACCATTTTGACCGGCACATAGGCGTCGTCCTTGGAGGGCAGCGCACCGTCAACTCTCAGAAACCCGTAGCCCTCCGGACGCAGTTCGAGATAACCCGCAACCGGAACAACATCGCCGTTCCAGGGATCGCTCGTGTCCTTGTTGTTCTCTCGCTCCCGACCCCGACGGCGCCTGCGCCTGTTGCCGGGTTCGGCCTCTTGTGCCGCGGCTTGAGAAGCGGGGTCACCGTTGTTCGCCGCTTCTGGTTCGGGCTTCGTTGCCTGATCTGCCTCTTCGCCGTCGGTCTCAGCAGTCTTGTCGTCGCAATCGGGGTTAGCGACAGAAGCAGCCGTGCCATCGGTCTGTGCAGCGGACTCGGTCGCTGTGGCGCTGGGCTCGGCCGGGTTGGTGTCCGTGCCGCTCACCAACTCGAGTATCAGGTCAATGATCTCGCCCTTGCGGGCACGAGTCGGCGGCTTCTTGCCGAGCGTGCTGGCGATTTCGGTGAGTTCTTCGCGGTCTTTGCGTTGAAGGGTCGACCGGCGCATCTCCGCGGTTTCCACGGATTCGTCTCCTCATGATCGTGAGTGTCGCTGCACTCGGCATGTGACAACCAGGGTCGTACGAAATACGACTCGCCGTCGGCAACCGGGGCAGCGCACAACAGGTTAGGGGCGCACGTTGCCAGTCGCAACCAAACCCCAGCCGCAGCCGCAGCCAGTCTGCCCAGTGGCCCGAGCGGATCGGTGAGCGGAGCGAACAAGAGCGGGAACTTATGGGACTTCGACGCAACCGTCGGTGTCGACACCGAGGGGCACCCAGTCACCGGCTGGTTCGGGACGCATGTTCTCGCCCCCAGATTCGATGAGCGCGCCAACGCTCGGACCAGAACCGCTGAGCCACGCTGCATGCCCGGCGGCCCTCAGCTGACTAACCACCTCAGCGCTGTCGGGAAGCGCGCTCAAACGGGCCGTCTCATGGATCTGATCTCCGTTGGCACCCGCGATGAGTTCCCAAGACCCGTTCAGCAAACCGGCATAGACGGCCGCACAACAAGCAGCGTGAGCCACCACGTCAACAATGTCGAGGGCTTCTGGGAGCACCGCACGAGCCGAAGCTGTGAAAGACACACTCGCTGGAATCCACATGTAGAACTGGCCGGGCCGCAGTCGCGGAACGTCGGTATGGATTCGACCACCCACGGCGAGGTTCAGCCCGCCGTATGCCGAAGCTGCAGCGTTGTCAGGGTGACCCTCGATCTCGTCGGCCACCATGAACGCCTCGTCACGGGCCCTGTGGTGCTCCAGACCATCGCGGCGAAAGCCCAGATACGCCGCTCCAACACAGGCAGCTGCGCTGGAACCCATGCCTCTCCCAATGGGAAGTTCGCTGCGGGACCACAGGCGGCCAAAAGAACTCCCGGTTCGTTTCAGCGCGGTCCACGCAAGATCGTCGGGGCCGACCATCTCGAAACCATCAAGGGGCTCGTCGGAGAGCTCGTAGTAACGATCGACCGCCAAAGCCAACACATCGAACCCAGGGCCGAGGTTGGCCGAGGAACCCGGTACTCGAACGCGCATCAGCTGAGCCCGTCCACACTGAGTCCGTCAACACTGAGCCCACCAACACTGAGTCCATCAATAAAATCCTCAACAGTCGCAAGGTCGTTGGGAAGCACCGCGTAATCTTCGCAGCGATCAAAGATGTCGGCTAGGTGAGGCGGCAAATCGGGGCGAACTCCTGTCGCTTGCTCAACCGCGTCGGGGAACTTCGCCGGGTGCGCGGTCGCCAAAGAAACGACATGCTCGCCGGGTTGACGGTGGCGCTGAGCTACACCAATGCCCACCGCAGTGTGAGGATCGATCAGCATGCCGTGGGTGTCGTAGACCTCGCTGATAATGGCAAGCGTCTCCGAGTCGTCGATCCGGTCACCGGCGAACTCGTCGGTCAAGCGCCGATGCTGCGCCTCGGTCAGCGCGGCCCGGCCATGGTCTCGAAATCCGGCTATCAACTCGGCGGTGGCCGGTCCGTTGCGGTCAAGCAGTTCATACAGCAGACGCTCGAGGTTTGAAGAGATCTGAATGTCCATACTCGGTGACAGCGTCGGAACCACCTCTTCGGCACGCATCTCACCAGTTTCTATTAGGCGCGAGAGGATGTCGTTGCGGTTCGACGCGACGAGGAAACGATTCACGTTCAGCCCCATGCGAGCCGCGACATGCCCCGAGAAGACATTTCCGAAGTTGCCTGTGGGAACACAGAAGGTGGTCTCCTGCAAGCCGCGATCGAGCTGCTGAACAGCCCACACGTAGTAGACGATCTGCACCATCACCCGGGCCCAATTGATCGAATTGACCGCGGCCAGACTGTGGCGCAGGCGGAACGGCTCATCGTTGAACATCGCCTTCACCAGGTCCTGGCAATCGTCGAACGTTCCCTGAACCGCAACCGCATGCACATTGGAATCGCTCAAGGTGGTCATCTGGCGGCGCTGCACTTCGGTGGTACGACCATGCGGAAAAAGCACCACGATGTCGACATGTTCGCTGCCCCTCACCGCTTCCATCGCGGCCGAGCCGGTGTCGCCGGAGGTAGCTCCCACGATCATCACCCGCTGCTGTCGACGTTCGAGTTCGTGGTCGAACAGCCGTCCGACGACCTGCAGAGCGATGTCTTTGAACGCCAGAGTCGGCCCGTGGAACAGTTCCATCAGGTGGTGCCCCTCATCGAGCTGAACCAGAGGGCACACATCGGGATGGTCGAAAGTGCCGTACGCATCGACCAGCATCGCCTGGAGTTGTTCGCGTCCAACCGCGCCGGCGACGAACGGCTCAATCACTTCGGTCGCCAGATCCACATAGGACGACGGCGACGAAGCAACGCTCTCCGCCAGCGACGGCCAGACTGTGGGCAGATACAGTCCGCCGTCGGGCGCCAAACCGGTGAGCAGAACGTCAGAAAAACCTAGTTCCGGCCCTCGACCTCGGGAGCTGCCGTAGACCACGGCCATGGTCAGACCTCGCCACCGATCACCCGGATGGCGCGGTGGACGTCGACGACCACATCCAAATGCCGGAGTTCGGCCATGGTGGCTCTCACGGCTGACTCACTCGACTCATGGGTGATGAATATCAAGCCGGCGCGATCTCCGAGGCCTTGCTGCTCCATCGATTGAATCGACACGCCGTGGCGACCGAACACGTCAGCAACCTGGGCAAGCACCCCCGGCCGGTCGGTGACCGCAAGGCTCATATAGAACGCCGAGCGCAGGTCGTCGACTGGCCGAATCCGGGCGGGCGCGAGCGCTCCTACCCTGCCTGGAGTGCCATGAACCATGTTGGTGGCCGCGTCCACGACATCACCGAGAACCGCGCTCGCGGTGGGGCGACCTCCGGCACCACGTCCATAGAACATCAGGTCACCGACTGCCTCGCCCTCTATGAAGACGGCATTGAAGCTGTCACGGACCGCGGCCAGCGGGTGTGACTTGGCCACCAGCGCCGGGTGAACCCGGATCGCTATTTCCGGGTCGCTGGTGGCGTGATCTCCGAACGCCTCGACGACCGCAATCGCCTTGACAGCAAACCCCATCCGGTCCGCCACAGAAATGTCTTCGGTGGTGATGTTGGATATTCCTTCGTGGAACACATCGCTTGACTGCACCACCGCTCCAAAGACGATCGAGGCGATGATCGCGGCTTTGGCACCCGCGTCATACCCCTCCACGTCGGCGGTCGGATCTGCCTCTGCATAACCGAGTTCCTGTGCTTCAGCCAGCGCCTCCTGATATCCGATGCCCGCGTCGCTCATTCTGGTGAGGATGTAGTTGGTGGTGCCGTTGATGATTCCCATCACCCGACGAACGGGTTCACCCGCAAGCGACTCCCTCAGCGGTCGCATCAGCGGGATTCCTCCGGCCACGGCGGCTTCAAACAGGAAGTCCACGCCTGCGCTGTCAGCTGCGCTGAACAGCTCCGCGCCGTGGCTTGCAAGCAGCGCTTTGTTGCCGGTGACCACCGGCTTGCGGAGTTCAATGGCCCGGCGCAGAAGCCCCAGCGGCACGTCTATCCCGCCGATCAGCTCAACGATAATGTCGACATCGGGGTCTTCGACCACCGACACAGGGTCATCGGTGAACACCTCTGGAGCCAGATCGAGCCCGCGGTCCTTGTCGAGCGAACGAACTGCAACCCGCGTGACTCGAAGCTCGACGCCCGTGCGAGCCCGGATAGTGGCTCGCCGTTGGGCCAACAAGGACGCGAACGCGCCTCCGACATTGCCGCATCCAAGCACACCGATCGATACCTGCTTCACGGGCGACGAGCGTAGCTGACGCCCGGGTGCGTCAAGCGATGATTTGTGTGTGAGTCAGGTTGCAGACAATCGAGTGCACCATACAATTGAGCATATTTACTGTTATTCTGTTATTCTCAATGTTATCTAATCATCGAAAAGTGGCGCCCGTCGGCCGGGCCGGCCATGAGCGCGCTGTCCTACGGCTGGTGCAGGGGCCCGGTGTGGTCCCAACGCCGATCGCCCCTGCACGCGAGGCCAACTTCAGCGACCCCGCAGTGGTGGAGACCGTCGCCGGCAACGGCAGCCTCGCCGACGTACTGGCCGAGCGCGGTCGGCTGAGCGAAACGGAATGCCGTGCGATCGGCTCCCAGATCGCTGCCGCGTTGGAATCGATACACGAACGCGGCATCGTCCACGGCGACATCAAACCCGCCAACATCGTAATGGCCCCCGACGGAGATCTCTGGATCGCCGATTTCGATGCGGCAGGAACCACATCAAGTGCTCGCGCACGAGGCACACCGCAGCGACTTCGCAACCGAGCCACGCTCGACCAAAGCGACGACTTGGTTGGAGTAGCGCTACTCATTGCGGAATGCGCCACCGGCATTCTGATCGACCCAACCGCCGAGTGGTCGGCGCCGGCCTTGACGCAACTCGGTTGCAGCAGCGAACTCGCGCACGATCTAGCCGCGGTCCTTGCCGACCCCAGCGATCCGCGACGCGTTGCCGCGCTGCTGGGTTCGGCCGAGGACTCGCTGCCCCACGCCGCCAAGATCCGCACCGGCAACGACCCCACACCCACCATCGATTTTAAACCGACCGCCATCGCAGGTCTCGACCCATTGCCGACCACAGCCGAGGCGTGGGACCAACCGTCATCGCCGGTGGGCTGGCAGCAGCGGATCCGCCAGACGTTCAACAGCCGTCTGATTCGGCTCCGCAACAAATGGACCCAGCTGTCAGGTTGTCTCAGAGGTCGAGGCGGGTGAGGTCGTCGAAAGTCTCTCGGCGCACCACCAAACGG
>VXYK01000049.1 GCA_009845995.1 Acidimicrobiaceae bacterium
ATGACCCACCACACCGACACCAGCAACCCTCAATCCCACGTTAACGCGAAGGACCCTTTTTTTGCCAAATGATGTTGGCGATAAAGTTCTCCTCGCCAAAGATCTCGTCCATGAGCATGCGCAGGTGATGCTGTTCGTTGTCGTCGATGGAGACAAAGATCACTCCATCTTCTGAGAGAAGCTCTTTCAGAAGATGCAGCCGGGGCCACATCATGGTGAGCCACTTATCGTGGCGCTCCAAGTCCTCGCCGTCAACCGGCCCCTCGTTCGCCAGCCAATGTTTGAGAATAGGGCCGTTCGTGTTGTCGTTGTACACCCAGCCCTCATTGCCGGTGTTGTACGGCGGGTCAATGTAGATGCACTTGACCCTCCCTGCGAAGCGCGGCATCAGAGCCTTGAGCGCGTGCAGGTTGTCCCCGTGGATGATGAGGTTGTCGTCGTCGGGGCAGTCTCCTGAGGATCGGTCGGGGTCTGGCACAAGAGGGCGGTACGGGACAGTCAGGTGGTGTGCGTAAATGTGTCTTTTACCTTTGAATTCTATTGAAGGCACTGAAACTCTCCCTTCGTTCTGCCAAGTCACTCATCGTTTTGTGCGCCAATGGCAACCTAACACCGGCCTGTGACACCGTCGGGGAATGACAGTAGATTCGTGGGGTGATCGTCGGGATTGACGTTGGAGGGACCAAGGCCCTGGGGTTGCTCGTCGATCCTGACGACGGCCGCATCGTGGCCAGAACGAAGAAGTCCAGTCACGGCAGCGGCGATGAACTCGTCGCCCGACTAACGGAAATCGTTGCTGACCTTTCCGAACGCAGCCCGGAACCGCTGCAGCGCGTCGGACTAGGCATAGCCGGTTTGGCCGCCCGCACTGGAGTCGTTCGCTACTCCCCCAACCTGCCGAACCTTGTTGAGTTCCCGGTCGGTCAACTCTTGGCCGAGACGACTCAAACGGACTTGATCACAATCAACGACGCCACCGCCGGCACTTGGGCCGAGGCGAAGCTCGGCGCCGGCCGCGGCACAGAAGACTTCGCCTATGTGGCTCTGGGAAGTGGCATAGGGACCGGATTCGTCGCCGGTGGACACCTGCTGCTGGGCGCCAACGGTTTCGCCGGCGAGTCAGGGCATATGACCGTCGACGCCAGCGGACCCGCACATATAACGGGCGAGCCGGGACCGTGGGAGTATTTTGCTTCGGGGAACGGGCTCGGTCGTCTCGGTCGTGAAGCTGCCACGGCCGGTGATTTCCCCGCAGTGGTCGCTCTTGTGAGCGACATCAACGAGATTCGCAGTGAGCATGTGATTACGGCACTGAATCAGGGGGATCCGACCGCCGCGGAGATCTTCGACGGATTCTGTCGCGAAGCCGCCCGCGGGATCGCCAACCTGATTCTGATACTCGATTCGAGCCGAGTGGTGATCGGCGGTGGTCTCGCCGAGGTGGGCGAGCCGCTCAGAGCCGGAATCGACGACTGGCTTCAGCGATTGCTTCTGGGTTCAGAGCATCGCCCCAGAGTCGAGGTTGTGTTGGCCACCTTCGGCTCCGAGTCTGGTGCTCTCGGCGCCGCTTTGGTAGCCGCCGACCCGCTCGGGCTCTAGACACCCCGCTCATGCTCGCTCCGCTCACAGAGCCGCTCGGGCTCTAGACACCCCGCTCATGCTCGCTCCGCTCCACCCCCGCTCTCGTTCGCTTCGCTCACCGGGCCGCTCGGGCCACGGGCGAGCCGCTCGGGCTCTAGGCATTCCCGTTCTCGGTGGAGCCGGACCGCTGGATGGCGGCCTCGTTGGTCCCGAGATAGCTGGCGACAACCATCGGGTCGTTGCGGACCTCATCAGGGGGTCCGTTGGCAATCACGGCACCTGACTCAAGGCAGTACACCCGGTCGCTGATACTCATGACCAACGGCATGTCGTGTTCGATCACCACCACCGAAGCGTCGAGTTCGGATTGGATCTGCTTGATGAGCGGCCCGAACGCTTCCGCTTCTCTCTGGGCCACGCCACCGGTCGGCTCATCGAGCAGCAATACACGTGCATCGACCGCCAAGAGGCTGCCGAGCTCAACGATGCGGCGCGTTCCCGTCGAGAGCGCCTCAATGAAGGAATCCGAGTACCGGCCCAGTCCGAGATAGTCGATGATCTCATCGGCTTCGCTCCGCTTGGCTCGCTCGTGGGTGCCCGACGGTGGCAGCGCCAACATCGACGGCACCAGACGAGAATGCTGACGGGCTTCCAAAGCAACCATCACCGCCTCCCGAACGGTGAGACCCGGGTACAGGCGGGCCGCCTGGAAGCCCCTCCCGAGACCGAGACGGTGGCGAGCCGAGGCGCTTCGGTCGGTGACATCCACTCCAAGGACTTCGACCGTGCCCTCGGAGGGTACAAACCCGCCGATCGCGTTGAGCAAGGTCGACTTTCCGGCGCCGTTGGTGCCGATCAGACCGACCAGTTCTCCCTGGTGAACCTCGAAATCAACGTCCGCCACGGCGATGTTGCCTCCGAAGCGGACGGTCATGCCCCGAGCCGCGAGCGTTGGACCGTCGACAGTCGGGCGATCGGGTCGTGTCGTTGCCGGAACCGGTTTGCGCTCCACAACTTGGGGCGGGTCCCCGGTCTGGCGTTCGCTGAGCTTGCGGTCAGCCACCGCCAGCAACCCGTCACGAATCGAATAGACGATCTGCAGCAAGCCCCCCGGGAAGTACATGAGCAGCACCAGCAGGCCGATGTTGGACGTAAGCAGTTGCTGCAGGTCGCGGAGCTGATCCGGGACCAGGCGCTCAATTCCCAGGATCCAGAGAGAACCGAGAACCGGTCCGGCAACGGACCCCAACCCACCGACAATGGCGATCACGATCACCCTCAATGAATTGGCCGGTGCGAATTGCGTTGCGGGACTGAGAGATGGTTGGACGATGACGTAGAGCGCGCCTGTCAATGCCGCCATCCCCCCGGCCACTGCGAAAGCCGCGAGTTTCATACGGCCCGGCGGAACCGTTGAGGCGGCTGCCATGTCTTCGTTGTCGCGCACCGCGATGAACGAGCGTCCGATGCCTGTGGCGCGGATGCGTGTCACGATCCAAGACATCAATACGAGAGTGACGAGGCAGACCAGATACAACGTGCGCCGCGACTCGCCCACGTCGATCCCGAACAGGGCCGGTCGGTCGGGTGGTCGAGGCGCGGTCGTGCCGCCGCTGAAGAAGTCTTGAGTGAATATCCAGGTGCCGGCCATGACCGCGAACGCGAGCGTGGTGACGGCCAGGAACAGGCCGCGCACCCGCAACGCCGGCAAGCCGACCAGAACCGCGACCAGCACGCCCAACGCCGTCGCCAGAATCACTGCGATCCCCCACGGCACGTCGATGCTGAGGTCGAACAGGTCGAACGGGATCGGAATGTCGTGGCCTTCGGTGAACGCCAGGGTGGCCAGTCCCCCGACTCCGACGAAGGCGAACTGGCCGAGGGACAGCTGGCCAGCCCATCCGGTCAGAACCGTCAGGGACAGGGCCACCATGGCGAACAACAGAATGTTGCTCCAGGTGAGGATCGGCGAGGAAGTCGTCACGAAGATCGGGACCAGAGCCAGCGCTCCGAACAGAAAGAAGAATCCGATGCCGTTGAGGTTTCGCACCCACCAGATGCTGCGGAGCCTCTCAGGGATTGGCCGCAGAGTCGGCGACAAGGACCAGCCCACATCCTCCTTGCTTGAACGCACAAACCACAGGACCACCACCAGCACGGTGATGAAGAACCAGAGGTTGACGATCGACTGATTGGTCGAGTCGACGTTGTTCCGAACAATCTTCTCAACCACGCCGACCGCGAGACCCGCCCAGATAACTCCCGGCAAGGACCGCATCTTGGCCAGCAAAGACACGACCAGCACCTTCAGGAGAAGCTCTTCGACCAAGAGATTGCCGGTGTCATCAACGGTCGCCGCCTGGAACCCTTGAAGCGGAGCGGTGAGGATCGCGGTCGCGGCCGCGAACCCGCCTGCGATGGTCCAGACGATCGTCGACACGCGACGGGGTGAGGTGCCGTAAACGCGGGCGGTATCGGGATTGGACGCCGAAGCCCGCACCGCCAAACCGAAGCGGGTCTTGGTCATGAACAAGCCGAGCAAGGCGATGAGGGCCGGTACCACGGCAAGCACCGTGATCTCGCGCGCTTGCAGGCGGATGTGGTCAGTCGGTTCCCAGGTCATCTCGAAAGCCGTGGGAATGTTCCCTCCGGCGGTGATGTCGGGGATCCAGCCGACACGCGCCAAAGTCAGGATCTGACCCACCCCGATCGTGGCTATCAGCAATACCAAGCGCGGCGATTCGAAAAGCCGCCTGACCACGATCAACTCGACGGCCATCCCGATGAGAGCAGTCCCGACGATCGCCAATGCGAACGCGATCCACCAGTTCAGTTCATAGTTGATGATCATCATCACGAAGATCGCCAGACCAAAGAAGCCCATCTCTCCGTGTGCGAAGTTGAGTACGCCGGTCGAGCGATAGATGAGCACGAATCCCGCCGCCAACGCGGCATACGTGAGCCCCGCGATGATGCCGATCACTATCGACTGTTGACCTATCTCAAGACCGAGGAGTTCGATCATCCGCCTTCGCCTCCCAAGAAGACGGCACGGGCCAAGTCATCGCGTTCAGCGAGCTCCTGTGCAGGCCCTTCGAAACGGACCACACCTTTCTCCATGAAGACCGCCCGATCAGCGAAGGCCAAAGCGACGTTGAGCGATTGCTCGACAATGATCATCGTCTGACCCTGCGCCTTGAGGTCCTGCACAACTTCCAACAATTCCTGAACCACCACTGGCGCCAGACCCAGACTCAATTCGTCGATGAGGAGTACCTCGGGTTCGTGGATCAGGGCCATGGCCAAAGCCAACATCTGTTGTTGGCCTCCCGACAGATCACCGGCAAGCTCTCCGAGTCGGCCATTGAGCGCGGGGAAGGTCTCGACCGCCTTGGCAATCCTTCGTTCTATTTCTTCGGGTTCCATTTCTTTGCCCAGCAGCGCGGCGCGAAGGTTGTCGCCGATGCTCAACTCCGGGAAGGTCCCCTCACCTCCCCGCAACTGCACAATGCCGACCCGGAACCTTGTTTCGGCTTCGGCGTAGGTGATCGTGCGCCCATTGAGGCGAACCACGCCTCGATCGGGGATGCCCAGACCGGAGATGGCTCGCAGCAGTGTGGATTTCCCAGCTCCGTTGGTTCCGAGCAGGGCCAGCACCTCGCCCTTGGCCACTTCGATCTCCACATCGAAAAGAACTTGAACCGGTCCGTAGCTGTAATCCAGGTTGCGAACCTGCAACGCGGGGACCGCTTCGCCTGAGGCAATCTTCCGTGCCTCGGATTGCTCCTCGAGGAGTTCCTCGACCGCTAGCGAGATGTCCCGGCGTATGTGGCCGGCACCGCGCCGGATCAACCAGCCGCCGAGCATGGCCGTGTAGGGCGCGAGGATGATCATGGCCGTGCGGTTGTTGTATGCGTCGGAGATCTGTCCCGCTATCAGGCCTCCGATGAATCCCCCCATCAGGAAGATGAAAACCGGCAGCAGGGCGAACGCCTGTGCCCGGATCCGGTACGGGGAGACCAAAGCGATGATCGTGGGTGCCGCCACGAACGCTGCCGATATCAGTGCCTGCGCCAAGCCCACCAAGAAGAGCAGGAGCCCCAACGTCTTGATCGGCAACGCCACGAAGTAGACCAAACCGGCGGCGATGATCAGCGATCCGGTCAACTTGACGACTGCTTCAGGGTCCTCACGGAATTTACGGTCGAACACCCGACCCGCCAGCGGAATCCCGATCAGTGCAGGAATCCAGAGCAGCGACTCCACGATCCCGCGATCGAGAGCGTCGAGCCCGTACTTGTCCTCGAGCATCAGGTTGAACTGGCCAGGCACCGCGATCAACGCGAAACCGAGCACGCCGACTCCTGTTGCCAGGAAATAGAACGTCCGTACCTTGCGCAGCCGAGCCAGAGCGGTGCTCATCGACGCCTCGAGTTCTTCCACGTCGATGGCTTCGTCCTCGAGCACCGCCGTCTGTTCGTTCTTGCCCCTCGCCGGTTCCTTCATCCCCAGCGAGGCCAAACCGACAAGCACCGGTGGGATCGCCATGATGTAGAACGCCCAGCGCCAGCCGTCCTCGCCGCCGGCGATCGCCACTATCGAACCGATCGCCAGAGGACCCAGAAGTTGGCCGAGCGGACGGCCCAGGGCTTCGAAAGCGAACACGCGCGCCCGCGCCTGTATCGGATAACTGTCGCTGATCAACGAATTGGAGACCGGAATCCTGTACGCCTGTCCGAAGCCGGTTGCGGCGTTGGTCCAGAACAGCTGGAACGCATTGACTATGAACCCCGACAACGCCATCGTCGCCCCCCAGCACAGCGAGGCGACAGGAATTATGGCGACTCGGGTGACGCGATCAGCCAGCGCCGCCATCGGGACCGCCCCGCAAACTAGGGCTACGCCGCCGAAACCGAGCACTCCCGCCAGCACGGTGTCTGAGATGTTCAGCGAGTTCTGAATGTCGGGTCCGATCACTCGCACGGCCCGGGGAAGGTCGTCGATGAAGTTCAGCAGGAACATCATCACCACGGTGGTCTTGCCTCCGACGATCATCGCCTCGCGCAAGGACATCGGCTCGTCGCCCACGCCCGGGAGCAGGTCGTCGGGGAACAGTACGGCTTTGTCTCTCTCCGCCTGTTCGATCTGACGACGCGCTTCCTCGTCTAGAACCGCGGCCGCGAGCCGTGCTGCTGAACTCTCGGTCGCCTCTTCGGCGGTCTCTCCGGATTCAACATCTCGGTCCTGGCTGGTCATCGGCCCCCCAGATTGACGGTTTGGTGCGCCGACATCATTACCGCACTAGCAGAGCCGCGCCAGTATCGAGAAAGCAAATCTGTCCAAGAAACCTGTGTGGTGATTTGTGTCGCGCGTCACTTGAGGCAACAATTCTGGCTGAGCCGTGAACACTCGCGGCGCTCAGACATGGAGGGTCCGATGCACAACCTACGGTTTCGGTGGCTTGCAATTCTGCTGGCTTTCACATTTTTCGCCGCTGCTTGCGGTGGTGAGACGACCGGCGATTCGGGGGACGACGACGGAGACGACGCGCCCGAAACAACCACCGGAGACGACGACGGAGACGACGCGCCCGAAACAACCACCGGAGACGACGACGGAGACGACGCGCCCGAAACGACCGCCGGAGACGACGCTTCCGACGATCCCGACAGTGAGATGCCTGAACAGGAAGAAGCTGGGCCCAACATCTACGAGGATCCTCGCGGCGGTATCTTCGCCGAGTTCCAGCAGGGCTTTGATCGTGGAGACCATCCGTTCGCACAGCACGACGTTTTCTGCGTGCGTCATGATCCAGCCCCTAACCGCGTCGACACTGATGACGGGATAACCGCCGACTCGATCAAGGTAGGCCACATTCGGAGCCGCCTCGAAGACCTGACCGGTTTGGGATTCGCCGTTCCTGTCGGTGACCCGAAGGAGATTTTCGAGGTCTACATCGATTACATCAACTCCGAGTGCGGCGGGATCAGAGGCCGCATGCTCGACCTCGGCTATGCAGAAGCTGAAGTCCTTGGTTCCGACGTCGACGGCAGCCGCAACGCTGCGTGCTTGGCGATGACCGAGGATCATCAGTCCGTGATCGTTATGAACAGCACAGGTTTCCAGGGCACTGCCAACCTGTGCCTGGTTGAGGAGCAGGAGACCATTTTCATCTCGACGCAAGGCCAGACCGAAGAGTTCATGGCCCGCTCCAACGACCTGTTGCTCTCGCTGTCTCCGACCCTGGAGGAGAGCCTGCGCTTCATGGTCGTCGACCTTCTGAACAGCGGTGAGCTAGACGGCCTCACGTTGGGAGTCGCAGCACCGAACACACCAGGCCAGGTTGAAGCTGTTGAAGAGGGCCTCGTGATTCCGTTGCGTGACGCAGGGTTCGAGGTCGTATTCGATGTGATCGACTGCGGCGGCGGAACGATTTGCTTCGGTGGTGTCGCCGAGTCGGTGACCAACATGGTCAACGCGGGCGTTAACGGTTTCTTCAACGTCCTCAACGTGGTTTCCGCACCCGGTTACATAGGCGAAATGGTCAATCAAGGTTACGAGCCTGGAGATGTGCGCTTCTTCGCTTCGGACTTCAACTCCCAGACTTCTGAACTCGTTTCGGGCCAGATCGCCAACAACGTCGAGGCCGGCAATCTCTACAACGGCGCCACGATCATCGACTTCAGGACCACCGGCGAATATCGGGATCCGGACTATGTGCCCAACGCAATGGCCGACAACTGCAACCGGCTCTACGGCGAGCACAGTCCATCAGGAGCCAGCCATGACTGGCGCACCCTGGGCGACTCGGCCTACGGGATGGTCGGCAGTGTCTGCGGGATTGTCCGCATAATGGCTCGCGGGTTGTACGACGCGGGTGACAACCCGACTATCGCCGATGTCCGCGAGGCAATTGTCAATCTGGGTCCGGTCGACAACAACGCGATGTCGCCGGCGTCGCTGCGTCCCGGCAAGACCCAGATGGCTGACTCGATCCAGACCCTGGACTTCTCATTCCCGTGCGATCAGGTGTTGCCGTTCGTCCGGCGCAGCGGAGATCCGATCTGCATCACCGGACGCAACGACTTCCGTGCCGCCCCGCGGTAGACAATCTGGCTCTGCTGAGCCGAACAAACAGGAGAAATCCGATGAGCAACCTCCCGTCACGTTGGTTGGCGGTTCTGTTGGCCCTTGTCTTCTTCGCCGCGGCTTGTGGCGGAGAAACGACCGATGATCCAAGCGACGACAACGACGACGAAAGGACAGTCGAACAAGGCGACGACCCAGGCGACACCGGCGACGCGCCCGAAACGACCACCGGTGACGGCGCAGGAGATGGCGTAGGAGATGACGCAGGAGAACAGGCACCTCAAGCGACCGACGAAACGCCCCAACAAGAAGCCGCGCCCAACATCTATAAGGATCCTCGGGGCGGTATTTTCGCCGAGTTCCAACAGGGTTTCGACCGTGGAGACCATCCGTTCATGCAGGTCGACAGTTTCTGTCTGCGCCATGATCCGGCAGCAGACCGCGTCGACACGGACGACGGGATCACCGCCGACTCAATCAAGGTCGGTCACATTCGAAGCCGCCTCGAAGACCTGACCGGGATTGGTTTCGCCGTACCTGTCGGCGACCCCAAGGAGATGTACGAGGTATTCATCGACTACATCAACTCCGAGTGCGGTGGGATCAGAGGTCGCACTCTGGTCTTGGGCTACGCAGAAGCAGACGTCCTCGGTGTCGACGTTGACGGCAGCCGCAACGCCGCATGTCTCGCGATGACCGAGGATTTCAATGCCGTGATTGTGATGAACAGCACCGGCTTCGGCGGTACCGCCAACCTGTGCCTCACCGAAGAGCAGCAAACTGCGTTCATCAGCAACTCCGGCCAGCCTGAGGAGTTCCTTGCCCGCGCCGACGGCCGTTTGATCTCCATGGCGCCGTCATCTGAGGAGACCCTTCGCTTCATGGTCTCCGACCTGCTCTCGAGCGGTGAACTCGAGGGGTTGACCCTGGGTGTTGCCGCAGGGAACGCTCCCGGGGAGGCAGAGGCCGTGGAAGAGGGGCTGGTGATTCCGCTGCGCGAAGCCGGGTTCGACATCGTGTTCGATGTTATCGACTGCGGTGGCGGAACGATCTGCTTCGGCGGTACCCCTGAATCGGTCACCAACATGATCAACGCCGGTGTCGACGGGTTCTTCAACGTCCTCAACGTGGTTTCCGCACCTGGTTACATCGCAGAAATGGTGAACCAGGGGTATGAGCCCGGCGATGTTCGCTTCTTCACCAGCGAATTCGGAGCGCAGGCCAACGAGCTGGTAGCTGGTCAGATCGCCAACAATGTCGAAGCCGGCAACCTGTACAACGGCGCAAGGATCGTCGACTACAAAACCACTGGAGAGTTCCGGGATCCTGATTTCGAACCCAACGCTATGGCGGCGCTTTGCAACGAACTGTACGGAGCGTACAGTCCCTCGGGTGCCAGCCATGATTGGCGGACCTTGGGCGATTCGGCTTTCGGCATGGTCGAAACCGTCTGCGATGTCGTCCGCATAATGGCCCGAACACTGTATGACGCGGGCGACAATCCGACTCTCGCCGATGTACATGAAGCGCTGGTCAACTTGGGGCCGGTTGATGTCAACGGTATGACCCCGGCTTCGATCCGTCCGGGCAAAACGCAAGCCTCTGACGCAATCCAGACCCTTGACTTCATCTTTCCGTGTGATCAGAGGTTGCCGTTCATCCGGCGTGCCGGCGACCCCGTCTGCATTACAGGACGCAACGACTTCCGCCCCGCCCCCCGCTGACCCCGACTCCGGCCACGCCCGGTTAAAGCAGAGCGCACGCGCTCCCGCGGCTCCGGCTACGCCCGGCAAAAGCAACGCAGAGTGGAGGTGAGGGGAATTGAACCCCTGGCCTCCTCGATGCGACCGAGGCGCTCTACCAACTGAGCTACACCCCCTGCGACCGGCAATCGTACCGCCGCGCGGGCAAGGTACAGACCTTCTGAGTCTCGAATGCCTTTAACCGTTGACGGCCCTTCCGGCACCCGCGAGCGGCGGTTGCTCAGCCATTCGATCGGGGTAGAGCATGTGCACCTTCATCTCGCGCTCAGCGGCGATGCTTCGGCGTTGAAAGGCGAAATAGGCGAACGTCCCAGCAGCAATATCAACCAAGACGTGGACAACCCAGACAACCAAGCCGAAGGCCAACGCCGCGAACAGCGTCGTCAGACAAAGCAACCCCAAAGTGATACCAACATCGCGACGCCTGCGGGCCGCCTGTTGCATGCTGCGGGGGGCCAACGGCGACGACTGATACACAGCCGTCGGTGACTGGTCGCGGAGTCGTCGAGCAGACCCGAGAGTGCCGAGTCCTTGAGAGAACGAACTGACTCGATCTTTCTCCTGCTGAGAACTCTGGAAACGCTGTCTCCAGTACCAGCCGAGATATCCGGCCCAGCAGGCGGCTAAGGCCACAATGATGATCGACTCCGACATGTGGTTTTGAACTCCCAGCAAGTGTTTAGCTGTGTGAACGCGGCTGCTTAAGGGCAAGTACCCTGGATCTAAGTTACAGTTATACTACAATCGAAACGTAAAGGCAACGCTTTCGCGTTCGACGATTCTAATCCGAATCTTCACGGCGGTAATGGCCGGAGCGGCCACCAGTTTTCTCCCAAAGTGCTATGTCTGAGATCACCATCGAGCGATCCTTCGACTTGCACATGTCATACACGGTCAACGCGGCAACGCTGCAGGCCGTGAGCGCTTCCATTTCCACCCCGGTGCGGTCAACAGTTTCGACCTGCGACTCAATCACGATACTTGAGTCGAGAATCTCGAAGTTGACTGTGACCGCTCCCACCAGCAGTGGATGGCACAAGGGAACCAGGTCGGAGCAACGCTTAGCGGCCTGAATCCCAGCGACGCGGGCGACTGCCAGAACGTCACCCTTCTTTATCGCTCCTTGCGCTACGGCAAGCGCTGTTTCAGGCGTCATCAAAACACGGCCTCGCGCAATCGCCCTGCGATGACTCGGGTCTTTGGGCGTGACGTCAACCATTCGAGCCCGGCCAGAGGGGTCGAGGTGCGTGAACCCGTGATCGGCCATCGTGTCAACCACCAATTTCTGACATCGAACGATGGGGACGGATGAAGTGCACTTGATTGATACTGTGACCAGCCCACTTGGACGACACGGACCGTTGAAGAGCTTCGGCGATATCGTCGTCGGACGCTCCATTGCGCAGAAGCGCCCGGACATCGGTCTCCTCGGTGGCAAACAAGCAATTGCGGAACTGCCCGTCCGCGGTGATACGAACTCGGTCACACGATTCGCAAAACGATTGACTCACGCTGGCCACGATCCCGATCTCGCCTAGACCGTCCGCGTAACGCCAGCGTGTGGCTGGTGCCGACGTGCGCTCCAGCGGAACGAGATCGAATTCGCCCGACAGGCTTTTCAGGATCTCGGTCTGAGTCATCACCTGGTCATTGCTCCAGATTTCGTCCGCGTCAAGGGGCATGAACTCGATGAAACGCACGACCACACCCCGGTCTCGGCCGAAGCGGGCAAAGTCCACAATCTCGTCGTCGTTGACGCCTTTCATCACGACGACATTGACCTTCACGGGGCTGAAGCCTGCATCCAGTGCGGCATCGACGCCTTCCAACACCCGCGGAAGTTCATTGCGTCGCGTGAGTTGCTCGAAACGATCTGCTCGCAATGAATCCAAGGAAATGTTGATTCTTGTGAGACCAGCGGCTCGCAACTCGTTGGCCAGCAATGGCAGCGTGACTCCGTTGGTTGTCATAGCCAGATCAACGTTGAGGGCTGCGAGCTTGGCAACCAGAATCGACAACTTGGCGCGTACTGTCGGCTCGCCACCGGTCAAACGGATGGCGTTCACCCCGAATCGTTCAACCAAGATCTGCGCCACGCGTTCGATCTCCTCGAACGAAAGCAGGTCTTCGCGTCGCTGCCACTGCATCCCTTCTTGAGGCATGCAATAGGTGCAACGAAAGTTGCAACGATCGGTGACGGAGATTCGCAGGTCTCGATGAACGCGACCGAATCCGTCGATCAACTGCGTGGTCATGAGACCACCGTACCCAAACCGATGATCTCAACCTCATCGCCGGCTGCGATCTCCACCTGGTCGGGAACAACCGCCAGCGCGCTGGCGCGAGCCATGGCCGTGAGTTGATGTGAACCTTGCCCGGTGAGTTTGCGAACGTGCCAACGCCCGGTTTCGTCCGGGCCGCCGGTGACTCGAATGTAATGGGTCTTGCCGTCATCGTGACGGCCAATTGGATCCTCGCTGATCGCGCGCCTGACCGGCCGATCAAAAAGCGTGTGCCCAGCCATCTTGCGCAGCGCGGGACGGGCAAAGAGTTCGTAGCTGACCATCGACGAAACCGGATTGCCTGGCAGCCCGAACACCGGAGTCGTTCCGATCAACCCGAACGCGAACGGTTTCGCAGGTTTGATGGCGATTTGCATCCAGCGCATGTCACCTAAGCGGTCGAGTACCACTTTCACATAGTCGAAAGCTCCCATCGACACACCGCCTGACGAGAGGATTGCATCACAGCGGGCCGCACCTTCGGTGAACGCTTCGGCTATATCGGCCTCATTGTCGCGTGCGATACCGAGATCAACGGGTTCCATACCGGATTCGTCCAGCATCGTCAGCAGAGTGCGGCGATTCGAGTCTCTGATCTCTCCGGGTTTCAGTGGTCGACCGTCGTCAACGAGTTCGTCGCCTGTCGAAACGACTCCCACGATCGGCCTTCGATAAGCGCACACCGAACCAATTCCGACACTGGCCAGAACACCGAGGTGACCTGCAGCCAGCACCGTGCCCGCACCGAACAACTCATCGCCGGGTCGTACGTCCTCCCCCGCCTCGCGTACATGATTGCCCTCGCCCACCGAAATCTCCACGTCAACCAGCGCGTTGTCGGCGTCGTAGGAGGTCCTCTCGACCATCACAACCGCATCGGCGCCTTCGGGCATCGGCGCCCCAGTCATAATGCGCATAGCTTGGCCCGGACCCAGGGGCCGAGTCGCGGGCGCACCTGCGGCGACCGTGCCTGCCACTTCGAGAGTGACCGGTGCACTATCTGTGTCGGCGGCAATCACCGCGAACCCGTCCATGGCGGTGTTTGCGAACGGCGGCACCAACTCTTGGGCGACAATGGGCTCGGCCAGCACCAAACCAGCCGCCTCGGCCACCGAAACCTGCACCGCCGGTAGACGGTCAACCCGGTCCAGAACGTACGAACGAGCTTCATCTAGCGGAATCACACCTAAAGCGTGCCCCAACGCGGGACCAGATGCCACCGCTGACGCGCGATGCTGGTGGTTAGCGGTCGAAAGCTAGCGCTCCGATATGAGGCGGCGGATGTTGGACTGGTGGCGGACGACAAGGATGGCCGCGACCCCGGTCGACACCAGGATCTCCCACGTCGGGAGACCCGCGATGGTCGCCAGTATCGGATACGAGAAGGCGATTGACAGCGATCCCAATGCGGCGACCCTCATCACCTTCACCACGACGAGGAACGACAGCGCGCACAGCAAACCGATGACAGGGCTTATCACCAGACCTGCGCCTCCTGCGGTGGCCACGCCTTTGCCGCCGCGAAAGCGTCGAAGGACCGGCCAGACATGCCCGGCCACTGCCGCCACCCATACGGCATGTGCCGCCGGTCGCCCGGACAGTGCGAGAGCCAACGCCGCGGGAGCGGCGCCCTTGAACATGTCGATCAGCCCGACGATCACACCGGCTTTACGGCTCCCGAGTCGATAAATGTTGGACGCACCCGGATTGCCCGAACCCTCGCGGGTTGGATCGACGCCCATGCGCCGCCCCACGATCGTCGCAGTTGGGAACATTCCAAAGACGTAGGCGCCGACCACAAGGGCGACAACTTCAATCACCCGACCATCGTACGGTGGCGAGCGCTGTCGGTACAGGTATCCTCTCTCCTCGTGCCCACGTACGACTATCGCTGTCAGCGCACCGGAGAGATGTTCGAGTTGTGGCAGTCGTTTCGCGACGAAGCCCTGACCGTCTGCACTCAGGTCCATGACAACGAGGGCAAGGAGTGCGGGGCACCCGTCAAGAAAGTTTTCTCGAAGGTTGGAATCTCTTTCAAGGGAGAGGGTTTCTACAAGAACGATCATGGCTCGAACGCCCGCGCCAGAGCATCGGAAAAGTCCAAATCGAGCTCGTCGTCGGGCGAATCAAGCACTGCGAAGAGCGAGTCGAGTTCTTCAACCAGCGATTCCGGGTCGTCCGTGAACGGTTCGAGCACCTCCAAGAGCAACGCCTCAAGCGCCGCCTGACACTTCCCGCAGAGGTTTCTGCAGACACCGCTTCCCCCAACGATTGTCGAGCCTCAACAAGGGGCGAACATGTATCAGTTGGACCGGCCGCCAATAGCAACGTTGCGCGCCACAATCGGCGGTTATCGGGTGGCTGTTCGCCGCAGTCGCTGGCCGAGGCTCGTCTTGACGGCGGCGATCGGTCTGGCCGTCGGGCTGTGGCTGTTGGGGATCTACAACAGCGCGGCAACAGCACGGGCGCAGTGGCAAACCGAAATTGACGGTTGGGTCGTCACCGGAGACCTAGAAGCCGGCACCACCCTCACCGCGGATGATCTCGCCTCAACGCGACTCCCCGCTGCGGGAACACCTCACGACGCGACGACCGGTGACCCCAACGGGTTCACGCTGAGAGATTCCATGGCGACCGGGGAGATCGTCCGAGACGGGAGACTCACGACGGCTGCCGGGCCGCTAGCCGCTCAACTCGGCGAGGCTGCGGGAGGGCTGACTATCGCAACCGACGGAACCCCCTTGGGCGCGGGCGACTTGGTTGATCTGTACGGACTCATCGACGGCAACCGATTGGCCGACGATGCACGCGTGATCGAGGTTCACGAAGGTTTCGTCACTGTCGCCGTAGCCGATCAACAGATCCAAGCGGTCATTCAATCGTTGACCATCGGAGGTGTCGTTCCTGTCCTTGTCGGATAGTTAGCGCCAGTTGGTGGCCAGAATGCTGAGCACACCGAGACCGAGGATCACCCGGTACCAAACGAACGGAGTGAAGCTGTGGCTCCGGACCAGGCGAAGCATTCCCCACACAGCAACCCAGCCGGTTACCGCAGAGGTTGCGGCTCCCCAGAGGAACGGGGCCAAGAATGACGACGGAATGTCTGCGTCCAACAAGGAGAACAATCCGGCGCCGGCAATGACGGGAAGGCTCATCAAGAAGACCAGCCGGACCGCCGCGTCTCTTTCGAAACCGAGCAGACGCGAAACTGTGAGGGCTGCTCCCGAACGCGAGACCCCGGGCTGTAAAGCCACAGCTTGGCCAACGCCCATTAGCAGGGCGTCACGAAGGGTGAACTCGTCTTGACCGCGCCGCTCCGGCATTCGATCAGCTAGCAGCAGCAACAACCCGAACACGATCAACACGACCGCGATCACCGCTATCCCGTCAAGGTCGTTGATCTGATCGGTCAGGGCCACACCAACCAACCCCGCCGGCACCGCAGAAGCGACCAGGAACCAGCCGACACGCCCGTCGTTGGTGAGCGGTTTCCGCCGCAGAGGCGCTAATCCGGCAACGAGGTACTTCGCGATGTCAGCACGGAGGTAAGCGATCGCACCGACGAGCGTTCCAAGATGCACCGCAACGTCAAACGACGTCTCGAGTTCACCAGTCAGTTCCTCCCAGCCGAACAGCCAGCGAGTGAGCTCTAGATGTGCACTCGATGAGATGGGAAAAAACTCAGAGAGCCCCTGCACAATGCCGAGAACAATGGCGTGCAGAACTGACATCAGCCACCAGCTCAGGCGCCCGACATCATCACATCGGCGACCACCAAAGAAACACCCGCAGCGCTCATTGGCAACCACTGCAGATCATCGCCTATTTCGGTGATGTCGAGCAGTATCCGCTGGAGTGTCGAAGCGATGGTTATCTCTCGTACGGGTTCGGCCAGAGCGCCTTTGCGGATTCGAAGACCTTCAGCGCCAGTGGAGAAATCCCCAGAAACCGGATTGACGCCGGAGTGCAATCCGGTGACACCCTGCACCAGGAGTCCGTCGTCGATACTGGCGATGAGTTCTTGTTGGCTGTGTGTGCCAGGGCGCAGAGCCAATGCTTGGGAACCAACGCCCGGGGCACCTTTGAAACCGGCGCGCACCGCTGAACCGGTGGATGACGTTGCGCCCCGCCGAGCCGTGTAGGAGTTGTGAAGGAAACCTTGCAGCACCCCTGAGTCGATCAGTGAATTCGGACGCGTGGCAAGCCCCTCACCGTCGACCGCGGAAGCTGTGAACGCGTCAATGTTCGTGGCGTCGTCAAGAAGACAGAAGTCGTCTACTGCCACTTGTTCACCAACTCGATCGGCAAAAAAGGAGCGGCCCCTCTGCACCGCATCACCGCTCAACGTTCCGCCGATGATTCCGAGCAGCTGGGCCGTTACCCACGGATCAAGCACGACGGTGAGCTTGCTTGTCTGCGGTTTGGTCGCTCCCAGGAGCCGAGTAGCCCTCTCGGCCGCTTCGGTGGCAGCGAGTTCTACGTCCAGGGCTCCTGGCCCCCTACTGATCGAGTACCCGAAACCCGTCTGGGTTTCGCCGTCAGCTTCGGCCATTGCGTAGGTGGCCAGATAGCAGCCGGTTTCGCGGCTTGTGCTGGTAATCCCTGTGGACGTGGCGATAGCGGACTCGCAACGCGTGTCGACGTATTCGGCAGACTCGATCCCGGCAATCCGCTGGTCTGCTCCGAGGGTGCAACGTTCGAGCTCGACCGCGAGCGCTACCTTGTCGTCGGTTGAGAAGTCATCCAACGACGAGTCGAACAGATCGAATTCGACGGGGTCCACACCGTCGGGCTGTGCCACGCCATTGAATTCGTCGGGTTCGGCGAAGGCAGCGTTGTCACGTGCTTGGAGCAAGGTCTCCAACAACGCCGAAGAGTCGAGAGTCCCCGCGTAGGCATATCCCTGGCGACCGTTGGACACAACCCGCACACCTATCCCCTGGCTTCGGGCCGACGTGAACGATTCAACCGCTCCCTGGTATGCCCGAACCTCGGTTTCGAGTTCTTCAGCGACGAAGACCTCCACCTGTTCGCCGCTGTCCGCCCAACCCGCAACCCGGGTGGCGATGTCCAACAACTCAGTGTTGGTCGACCCGTTCGTCTCAGCCATCACAGCGCCTCAGGCCGCGGTGCCGCCGATGGTGAGAGCCTTGACCCGCAGTGTCGGGGTGCCGTCACCGACCGGCACGCCCTGGCCGTCTTTGCCGCAGGTGCCAGGTGAGCCCATTGCAAAGTCGTTGCCAACGGCCTCAATCAACTTGAGGGTTTCGGGTCCGTTGCCAATGAGATTTCCTTGCCGTATCGGATCGCCGATCTCGCCGTTCTCGATCAGGTAAGCCTCGGTCATGCCGAACACGAAGTCGCCGGTGGCTGTGTTGACCTGCCCTCCACCGAGTTGTGCGACGTACACACCTGATTCGGTTCCAGAGATGATGTCGTCGGGGTCGTCTTCACCGTTGCTGATGTAGGTGTTGGTCATTCGCACCATCGGCAGGTGCTGGTAGCTCTGGCGTCGACCGTTGCCCGAGCTCGGCCGACCCTGCTTGCGAGCACGCAAGTGGTCCCACATGTAGTCGGTGAGCACTCCACGATCGATCAGTACGTTGTGCGCAGCTTCCCGGCCTTCGTCGTCGATCGCAAAATGCCCCCATTCGCCGGCCATGGTGCCGTCGTCGATAAGGGTGACAAGAGGCGTGGCCACCTGTTCACCGACCCGACCGGCGAAGACGCTCGCCGATTTGGCTACCAGGTCCGCTTCCAGCCCATGACCGCACGCCTCGTGGAACAACACACCCCCACCGCCCGGACCGACCACCACCGGCATCGTCCCCGAGGGTGCTGGGCGTGCACTCAGTTTGGTTATCGCACGGTTGGCTGCCCGCCGAGCCAGCTCGCTGACATCGGTCTCTTCAAAGAGTTCGAATCCGATGGTTCGGCCTACCGACTCGCGGCCGGTTTGCAGACCGGTGTCGCCTGTCGCCACGCACGACACCGAGAACAGGGTGCGGATCTGATCGTCTTCGGCGAAGAGCCCGTCGCTGTTGGCCACCAGAATCCGGCGACGGCTGTCTCCGTAGCGAGCCGCGACCTGCGAGACCTGTGGTCCCACCGCTCGTGCTTCGGCATCCGCGCGCGCCAGCAGTTCGACTTTGACGGTCTTGGCCACGTCTTCGGGCGGGACCTGGGCGGTCGCGCCGGCCGAGATGCCGTGGCTGCCGACTGAGACTGTGCGCGTTCCGCCTCCCCCGCCCCGAGCAGCGGCCGCCGCGACTTTGGCCGCGCCGGCGAGTCCGGTTTCAGAGAGATCCGCGGTGTGTGCGAAGCCGGTCGTGTCTCCGACCACCACACGGATGCCGGCCCCTCGGTCCCGGCCGCTCGTCAGCTCCTCGACCCGTCCGTCGTCGAGCATGGCCGACGATGACTTCTTGTCTTCTACGAACACTTCTGCAAATTCCGCCCCCGTGCTCAGCGCAGTGCTGAGGGTGCGGTTGATCAACTCATGGTCAAGCACTGTGTAACTCCAAGGTCCGTGCAACTCCAAGGTTCAGAGGTCGCTATGGTACCGCCAATGCGCGTCGAAGCAGGGCACGCCGCCAGTGTCGAAGGCAACCCATCCTCACCGCCAGTGTTGAAGTGGTGGCTTGAGGCCACGATGACGCTGGCCTTCTACATCGTCTATTCCGCTATCAGGAACCAGTTCGGTTCAGCCCTCGGCGACAGCGTCCGGCGGCGCTCCTACGAAAACGCCCTTGACATCATCGGCATCGAGAAGGCCATCGGGCTCTACCACGAGGAATGGATTCAACAGCGATTCCTTGATTGGGAGTGGTTCATTGTGTTTTGGAACGTCTTCTACGGCACGTTTCATTTCATCGTGACCATCTTCGTGATGGTGTATCTGTTTCTTCGATTCCCGGCCCGCTACATCTTCATGCGTTCGACTCTGGCGGTCACCACTGCTTCGGCCCTCATCGGCTTTGCGCTGTATCCGCTGATGCCACCCCGCCTGCTATCGAACTGCGCCTCGAAATACGGCGATTGCCGGCCGGGCCACAACTATGTCGACACCCTCGTGGACCCCGGTGGCCCGTGGTCGTTCGAGTCCGGGCCGATGGAAGCGATCTCCAACCAGTACGCGGCGATGCCCAGCCTCCATATCGCCTGGGCAGTGTGGTGCACCATCGGCTTGTATCCAGTGTTGAAGCGGCGCTCAACACGATTCGTCATCGCCACCTATCCCGCGCTCACGCTTTTTTCCATCATGGTCACAGCCAACCACTATTGGATTGACGCCCTGGGCGGGCTTGCGTCCGTGGCTCTGGGGCTGCTGTTGGCTCCGAGACTCTCTCAGTTCTTACCCGGGGGTGTCCGCCGGAGCCGTTCCACAAGTACGGTCTCAAAGGGCTAAGATTCCTTACCCTCACCGCCCTCACCGCCGCTATAGGACCCCAATGCGCCTTGATGCCATCCACGGCCCAATTGATCTGCAAGGCCGCAGTTTCGAAGAACTTGACGATCTTTGCGAACAGATCCGGGCGGAGATCGTCTCGGCGATCAATGAGCACAGCGGTCACCTGGGTTCCAACCTCGGCGCTGTGGAACTGACCGTTGCCCTGCACCGCGTGTTCCGCTCGCCTCACGACGCGATTCTGTGGGACACCGGGCACCAGGCGTACGTCCACAAGATGCTGACAGGAAGACTCGCCGGTTTCCGTCATCTGCGCCAGGAAGGTGGGCTTTCGGGGTATCCGTCGAGGGCGGAGTCTGAACATGACTGGATTGAGAACAGTCATGCATCAACGGTGTTGTCCTATGCCCACGGCCTGGCTACCGCGTTTCACGCCAACGATGAGCGTCGGCGGGTAGTGGCTGTCGTCGGTGATGGTGCGCTTACCGGCGGCATGGCTTTCGAGGGACTCAACAACTTGGGCCACAGCGGGCGCGATGTGGTGATCGTGTTGAACGACAACGGCCGCTCCTATGCCCCCACCGTCTCCCGTTTGAGCGAGAGCCTGGTCAAGATTCGCAGCAATCCGATCTACATGCGTCGGCAAGCGAAGGTTGAGGAGATCGCTGAACGCATCCCCTGGGTCGGCGAGCAGATCAAGCGCGGCGTGAAGATGTCGAAAGCAGCGATCCGCGAGATGTGGGAACCGCCGGCTTTTTTCGAGAACCTCGGTATCCGCTACATCGGCCCGTTCGACGGCCACGACATCGAGTCACTCGAGGAGGCGCTGCACAACGCCGCCGAGTTCGACGGACCGGTTCTGGTGCATGTGCTGACCCAGAAGGGCCGGGGTTACGCTCCCGCGGAGAACGACGCGATCAAGAACATGCACGACATCGGGTCGGTGAAGGACGGCTCTTACACGGCGGCGTTTTCTGAGGCGTTGGTGAAGTTGGGAGATCAGCATCCCGAACTCGTGGCGATCACTGCCGCAATGCCCGATTCCACTGGTTTGCTGCCTTTCCGGGATCGTTTCCCAGAACGGTGTTTCGATGTCGGTATTGCCGAACAGCACGCTGTTACTGCTGCGACGGGCATGGCCATGGGTGGCCTCCGCCCCGTCGTCGCTGTTTATTCGACCTTCCTGAGCAGGGCTTTTGATCAGGTCAACCTTGATGTTGGGTTGCATGGCCAACCCGTGATCTTCTGTGTGGACAGAGCGGGCGTGACTGGTCCTGACGGCGCATCGCATCATGGCCTGTTGGACATGGTGTTGTTTACAAAGGTGCCTGGAATGACTGTGCTGGCGCCTTCGAGCTACCAGGAACTCCAACAGATGATGGAGGACGCCATGGATCTCACAGACGGTCCCGTGGCTATCCGCTGGTCGCGCAGCCCTGCTGTACACGTGGCCGACAACGAGGTCGGCGTCGGCCTCAGCGCCCGCAAGACCCGCACCGGCGACGGGCAGGTTGCGTTGCTCGGCTTCGGTCAGATGCTGGGCGCGGCAATGGGGGCGGCTGATCTGCTTGCCGCCAACGGCATTGAGGCGACGGTTTACGACCCTCGAGCGGTGGTTCCGCTCGATCCGAGGATGATCGACGACATCGCAGAACACGATGTGGTTGTCACCGTCGAGGACGGGTTGCGGATCGGAGGCGCCGGCGCCGCCGTCCGCGACACGCTGGGCGACCGTGACACTGACTGCCGTATTCGGGTGTTGGGGATCCCCGTGGAGTACGTCTCTCACGCCAACCCGGACGACATCCACGCCCGTTTCGGTCTCGACGCCAAGAGCATCGCCGCCGAAGTCCAAGCCCTGCTCAAGCCCTAGCCCAGCCGACCCACGCCAGCCCTCCCGCGGCTCCGGCTACGCCCGGCAATAAGCAACGCTCCCACGGCTCCGGCTACGCCCGGCAAAAGCAACGCGCTCCCACGGCTCCGGCCACGCCCGGCAAAAGCAACACGCTCCCACGGCTCCGGCCACGCCCCAAACCACCCAGACGCACACGCACACGGGGCTCCGGCCACGCCCGGCTAAAAGTTACGTGTAGTAGGGGTTTTCGCCCTGGTCGTGATCGGTGGTGTCGACCACTTCTGTGATTTCGGGGATGGCTTCAAGGATCGCCTTGGAGATCCCCTCGCGCAGAGTGGCTGCACTCATTGCGCACCCCTGACAACCGCCGCCCATAGTCACAAACGCCCGGTCACCTTCCACGCCGACCAGTTCGGCGTAACCACCGTGTGAGGCAAGCGCGGGATTGATCCGCTCGGCCAGAAGGGTGCGTACCTTGTTGGCCGAGTCACCGGTCAATTCGAGTTGACCCATATCACCGAGCGGGTTCGGACGGTTCGGGTTGCGGATCACCAAGCCCCCTTGGCCCGCGTTGGTCGGAAGGTCGAGCGTGGCGCCCGTCAGAGCTGAGACGCTGAGCGCTGGAACGATTACCGTCAACCCGTCTTTTTCGTGGATGTGGTCGTCTTCGGCTTTTTCGGCAATCGGCTCAAGGGAGAGGTCGTAGGAGTAGTCCACACCGCTGGTACCGGTCACCTCTACGCGAAGCCCCAGTGACTCTGCATCATCTTCGTTCGAACGGATGTCGAGCACGGTGGCGCGTGCAGCGTCGGTCACGATCAAGACTTCGCCTTGATCAGTTTCGGCGACAGCAAGTTCCGTTTCCGTCATAGAACTCAGGCTACCGTCCGCTCGGGAACCTCAGCGCTGCTCAAGTTCATCACATCCAGCGGTGTGCATGGCATAGTCATGCTATGGTTATGCCATGGCACGGATACGGGTCAGCACAACCGTGAGCGACACCCTGCTGGAACAGGCCCGGTCGTCGCTGCCCGAACTCAACGACGCAGCTCTGTTGGACCGTGCGCTCGCCGCCCTTTGCGCAGATCACCGAAACGCCCGAATCGACCGCTCTTACCAAGTCTTCGACGATCTTCCGCTCAGCACCGAAGACGGGTGGGGCGACCTGGAGAGCTTCCTGGAAGTCATCGAGGGATCGTGACCGCGCTGCCGCAACGGGGCGAGGTCTGGTGGTGCGAGGTTCCCGACAAACACCGCCGGCCGGTGGCGGTCCTGTCCCGCGACGCTGCGATCTCAGTGCTCCGCCGAGTGATCGTGGCACCGTGCAGCACGGTCGACCGTAACCTGGTCTCAGAGGTTCGCCTCGAACCCGAGGAGGACCCCATACGCCGAGCCTGCGTGATCCAGCTCGATGCTACGTTCAACACCTCGGTGACCAGCCTCACCGCCCGCCTCGGCCGTCTCAGCGGCACACGAATGCAACAAGTGTGTGAAGCACTATCGTACGCCGTCGCCTGCCGCTGACAATCCGCGCGAAGGCACTATTCCTCGATCCGACGCAGTTTGAAGAACCGGCGGGTTTCAGCCGCGGGCGACCCGACGTTTCAGGGCGCGGAACGCCAGCGTCTGACTGATCAGCGCGACGCACGCTATTGCCAAGAAACCCTCGAAGAGCGACTCGCTGTTCCATTCAAGGAAGAGTGAACGCAGACCTTCCAACAGATACGTCACCGGGTTGTACCTCGCAGCTTCACCCAGCCAGCCGGTCATAGCGTCGATCGGGACGAATGAAGAAGTAATGAAGGCAAAGGGAAAGAACAACAGGAATGAGGAGTTGACGGCTCCCGGGTTGCCCGTGCGAAGGGCGATGGCGTAGGGCAAACCCGTATAGGCAACCCCCCAGAGGGCGCCCATTATGATGAACGTGACCACTCCCAACGGCCCGGTCGGGAAACGAACACCGATAATGAAGCCGAGCACGAGCACTGGGATCACCAGCATCACGACCAGCACAAAGTCGGCCACGATATGGCCGATCAACAGCGCCCGGCGGGACACCGGAGTGAGCATCAGACGGTCGAAGTACCCGTTCTGGATGTCGAGCACCAGCGCCGGCGCACGCGACACTCCTGTGACCGCGAAGATGATCGCGACTGGTAGCTGGAACGCTTTGTAGTCGATCTCGATCGATGTGAAGTTGGCGACATCCTGCAAAGAACCAACGTTGATAACCAGGAAGAACAACGGAATGAGAAGCGCTGGGACTACCGCTTCAAGATCACGGGGCAACTGTCGGACCGACCGAACGGCGATGCTGCCGACATCTCGCAAGAACCCCGTTGGTCGCGCCTGAATGTGATGATGGGGTGTGATTGTGGTGGTCATGAATCGACTCCTTCCATGCGATGGCCTGTGACCTCCAAGAAAACGTCGTCGAGGGTCGGTGTTCGAAGCGCCAGTTCGGTCACCGAGACACCGGCTCGGTCAAAGGCCAAGGCGACCGGGCTGAGTGCTCGGTTGCCGTCACTGGTGTTGATGATCAGTTCGTCTCCGTGGTGTTCAACCGAATTAAGCCCTTCGATGCCGACAAGAGCTGCTGCTGCAGTTTCGTGGCCCTGTTCGAGGCGAGCAATGACGACATCGGTCCCGACGGTGCGCTTCAATTCTGCGGGAGTTCCCTGAGCTACGAGCCGGCCTCGGTCGATTATCCCGATTCGGTTCGACAACTCATCAGCTTCTTCGAGGTACTGCGTGGTGAGAAACACCGTCATTGCGTGCTCGCGGTTGAGTCGCCGCACCTCCTCCCAGACACGCAGCCTTCCCTGAGGGTCCAAGCCCGTTGTCGGCTCGTCGAGAAACAGAACCGATGGGCTGTGCATCAATGAGGCCGCCAAGTCGAGGCGTCGTTTCATTCCTCCCGAATATGTCGAAACGAGCGCGGGGAGGGCTCCCATGTCGAGGATCGGCGCGAGTTCTTCGATTCGCTGAGTGATCTCGCTTGCGCGCAATCCGAACAGACGACCCTGAGTTTGCAGGATCTCAAGACCTGTCATGCGGTCGTCGAGGGCCGCTTCTTGCAGCGCCACGCCGATGGAAAACCGCAACTGAGCTGCTTGGGAGACGACATCGAAACCCGCGACTCTGGCGCGACCACTGGTCGGGAGAAGCAAGGTGCACAGCATCCGCACCAAGGTTGATTTCCCGGCGCCGTTGGGACCGAGGAATCCATAAATCTGTCCTTCGGGAACTTCAAGATCGATGCCGTCCACCGCGCGAAGCTCACCGAAGCAGCGAACGAGTCCCTCCACCTGAATTGCAGCCATCCGCCGACGCTACCGGCGCTTCGCCAAAGGTAGCCTCGCGCGGTCGAGGCGCAGAGCCATCGGCATCAGTGCTGATTACCCATGATTCCGCTTGATTCCCACCATCTTTGTTCTACAATCGAACATATGAGCAGAGATAGCGAGCACTTGGGGACTCGCGTGGCCGCCGCTCGACGCGATGCTGGTCTCACACAAGCGGAGTGTGCTACGCGGGTCGGGTTGGATCGCAGCGCTCTGGCCAAAATCGAGACTCACAAGCGGAGCATCAGCGCGACGGAGTTGGTCAGGTTCGCCAAGGTCTTTGACATGCGGGTGGAGTGGTTCTTCGAAGACGCACCTCAAGCAGTTCTGTCGAGACGAAACGCGGCAGAGCCAGGCGCTCCCAGCCCTGGGATTGATCGCTTCACCGAACGGATCGCCCGCGAGGTCGAGTTCCTTGGGCGCATCGGTGGGTTTGAGTTGTTAACGACTCCTGCGCTGGAGTTTCCCGACACCGCTGAGGGAGCTGAGTCCGCGGCGGACGATGCGCGGGGAAGGCTGGACTACGACCGCGAAGAACCCGCCGTCGGGCTGGATGCACGCGTTGCCAACGTAGGTCTGTTGGCTTTCTCCTGGGAGTTTGGCGAGGACGGAGCTGACGGGGCCTCTGTCCTGCTCGAGCGTGGCGGAGTAGCGGTAGTGAACGGCAGCAACCAGACCGGCCGTCGGCGCCTGACACTTGCCCACGAACTGGGCCACTACCTATTCGGTGATGAATTCACCACAGACTGGCGAGTGGCAGAAGCGCCTGTTGCAAAGCGAGAGGGGCGCATTGACAGGTTCGCTCGCGCGTTGCTTTTGCCTTCAGCGGTCTTGAAGCACAACTGGCGCGGAGGGGAGGACACTCGCGTTGACGCCGTGAGGCTAGCCAGTGAGTACCGAGTGGACATGACAACATTGGCGAGGCGGTTGGACGAACTTGGGATTGGGACACCGGAGGAATCAGCCCGGGTACGTTCGACGCACACCGGTCGCGCCGACATCGTGGACCTAGGTCTTCTCGTGGCCGACGAACTCGCCCCGCCGCTCCTACCAGATGCCTATGTCAAAGCGGTGCTCAATGTGTACCGCCGCGAAGAGGTCTCCGCTGCCCGCGCCTTGGGATTGCTGCTGGATACTTGGACCGAAGACGACCTGCCCGATCTCGCCCCGCTACCCGCAGACGCCATCTGGTCGTTCGTCTCCTAAGCGGTACAGCGCCTGTCTCAACGCATGGACATCCTCGTCTTCGACACTGGCCCGCTGGCGCACTTCGCGCGAGCTGGTTGGATTGGCGTGCTCAAGTCCCTAGTCGGCTCCCGACGCGCCATTATCCCCGTTCAGGTTGCAGTGGAGCTTCGACAAGCATCAGTGCACGAGCACGCAATAGGTGCCGTGCTTAACGCGTCATGGATAGAACATAATGAATTGAACACCGGAGAAGAACTCCGCGCCTTCGCGGGATTCGCGGCGTATCTCATGTCCGAGGGACGGAACGAGGGCGAGACCGCGGTTCTGGCAATAGCTTCCACCATGCCCGCACAAGCGGTGCTCGACGACTCCGCGGGATACAAGGCCGCACAGCGGGAAGGGGTTTCCTGCACACGCACCCTCGCTCTATTGTGTGAATCCGTTCGCAATGGCCTTTTGACGGCTGAACTGGTCAGCATCATCGCCAATGATCTCATTGAGACTGAGTACCGGCTCCCATTCAATCCCGGCGAGTTCATCCCTTGGGCAATCGCTGAAAGTCTCATCCCGTCGCAGTGATGGCAAACCGCAAAAGCTTGACCCGCGTTACGCCTACCGGTGCAGCCACCATCCCCTGACCGGCTAGCCGCGTATCTGGTGCCGATGAGTACACGTCGTGGCGCGTGGGTGTCCAAGCAATTCGGTGTGGGTATTCGGAATTGACGCGAAACTGCCGCGGGGGGTGTATCTAGGTGCAACGTGTCTCGTTGGCAGAAGGTGACCTGCTCAATCTTCCCCCACTACCCCAGACGCCATCGGGTCGTTCGTCTCCTAGCCAGGACAGCACCCGTCCTGTGGAGCCACCCGAACCCGGATCAACCTCCTCCAAGCCTCAGATTCGGTCCGCGGAATCTATTCTTCGTAATCCCAAACGCATCTCAGTGCTTCAGCTTGCCCGTCGTCTTGTTCATAGTCCGTCCGTCCGCCAGTATCCCTGCACCGATGACCAAAATCGTCATTCGTGTGCGCGCCAATTACCATACATTGGTAGAAATCATCGTATTCAAGGTACTGACCGCCCCTGTCGAGACAATCATCTTTGTTGCTAGCCTGCCTGAGGGGGACCCGTTTGTGAGTCCAAATGTTATGGGTGTGTTTGTTGGTGTTGT
>VXYK01000002.1 GCA_009845995.1 Acidimicrobiaceae bacterium
GCCACGTTCCTCGAGCACCTTATCAATTGGGACTTCGCAGCGGCCAACTACGCCGCTGCCCCCGGCGCCTGAGCTGTCGCCGGGCCCTCGGCGTGCCCTCTGCGGGCGGTGGTTGTGCCGGGCCGGCCGACTGGGCGGCTGAACAGCCCGGCGGTTGAACGGCCCGGCAGCTGGGCGCGGTCGAGCGGTAGGGACGGCTGTGTGTCGCTCGGCGATAATGCACTGTGCTCGGACGTGGCCGCCTCGGGATGCACGAAATTCGCGAATCATCCTGTTGTACTGTCATAGGATATGTAATAGTTTAATAATCATTGATAGCCTACTAATCCAGACATCCAGAAATACCGGGCGAACGAGAGAACTCGGGTCAAGGAGTCGGGGAGGACAGCAATGGCATACCTATATTTTCTGCTCGGAATGACGACGATGTTTACGATCATGTCATTCGGCAAGCTCGTGTCGCTCTCGTTGGACATGCGGCGAGAGCGAATACAACGGGAGCAGGAAGCAGCCCAACGGGAAAGAGAAGCAGCCAAGCGCGAACGGGACGCTCGAGAAGAGCGGCTCAAACGGGAAATGCAGTCTCTCAAGCACAGCCTCGGCGCAAAACTCGATCAGCTTGAGAGCCGAGTTCTGGCAGATCGGTAGACAGAACCCGCCGTATGGTGAGAGATCGGTTGGTGCAGGGATCAGCGAGCGCAAGGGTTGGTCGTGAACCGACAGACCCCCGAACTCTGCGCAATAATGCGGTCCAAGCTAAGCTTCGCATGTGTGGCAACTCCCTTTCTCACGTCGGTCTGGGCGCGCGTGTGCCTGAGCGTCGCATCTACAGGACCCCACCAATAGCCGAAGCTGTTTGTGAGATTCGTTACGCCGGCGATGACTGGGATCCAACCATTCCGGGGCGCATGCAAGAGCGTCTCAGCGACCGCTACGACGGCAAGCCTCAAGAGCAGCGACTATTTCAAGCTGACTTGATGCATGTCGACGCGCCCGATGGATCCGGTCTGGGGATCCAGGGACGACAGCAGAATCGCATTCAACTTCGCGACCAATCAGGTACGTTCGTTCTCTCGCTTGCCGAAAACGTTCTCTCAATTAGCGACCTTGCTCCGTACTCCGGCTGGGAAAGCTTCCGTGACCGGATCGAGGAAGCTGTACATACCTATAGCGATTTGGCATCGCCGCAAGCTGTTACCCGAATTGGCGTTCGATACATCAACCACGTGGTTGTTGCCGCAGATGTGGAAAGCCTTGGCGAGTACTTCAAAGTTGCCCAGCTACCGTCACCTGACCTCGGCACGAGCATGCATACTTTTCTCTTGCGATCAGAGTCACGATACGACGACGGTGTCGGACTCACCGTTACGTTCGCGAGATCAGAGAGCGAGTCGGCAGAGAGCGCTTTCGTCCTAGATCTTGATGTGTGGACCGAGTCCGACATGGAAGCAGACGCAGAACCGACTCTGCGTGTGATCACTGACTTACGAGACCGAGAAAGCATCGCTTTCGAGCAGCGCATTACGGACAGGGCAAGGAGCCTCTTCAATGGTGGTCTCTGAGACGCTGCCCACCCGGCATTACGAACCCGACCTACGGAATCGCACAAGTCTCCCCGCGCGCAACAATCCACCAGAGAGAGAGGACCATGTTCTCAGCGGGAGCGCAGAAACCGTTGACCTCTGGCGCATGACAAGCTCGCTCGTCGCGCTCCAACCACGCTTTCGCCCAACGCCATCGATTCTACCTCCGATAGAGATGTGGCTCTTGAGTTCGTACCAGGCCGAGTCATCGTTGTTTGATGAGGCTGAATTCGAAGTTGATATTGCGGACGCGGGACTGCGGACACGCCACGTGACCGTACGCGTCGTCGATCGAGTCACAGCCCCACGATCAAGTTCGCTGACAGCCGACGAGATCGCCCTACTGCTCGCCGATGACTGGCAATGAGGGCAATGAGAAGGCCCCTTGTCTGACTGGTACGAGTCAACTGCTGATCCGAACCTCGAACAGGGAGACATTCTCCCGACGCTCACCGCGCTTACCCCAACGATGGGCAACCACGAAGTTGAGGACGAGCGTGAGGGCACGATCTCAGCGATAGCTGAAGAGACAGCCGGGATCATTTTGACTCAGACCTGCGATTTGGCACAGGGCAAGGTCGATCAGCTGCTCGTCGCTCAAGTGGTTACTTGGAGCGACCTAATAGCAACCGAATCTGCCAAGGGGAACGAGCTCGTCAAGTCCAGGAAATTTCGCCAGAAGCTAATTGAGGGGAACATCCCAAACCTGTCGCTGCTGCATGAGAACTCGGGACCACCCGCGTTGGAGTGGTCCGTCGTCAACTTTCGACGGCTCTATTCGCTTCCAGTGCAATACGTCGAACTCAAGGCGCGGCACACCGGTGACCGGCTGCGCCTGAGGTCTCCATACCGCGAGCACTTGGCCCAAGCCTTCGCCCGCTACATCATGCGGGTTGGTTTGCCGCACTCGGCGGACGCGTTCAAGGATTACTCCCCACCCAAATAAGGTTTTGCTGGTTTGACTACTTCTGCTCGCTTTGGAATGCCGGGGGGAGCTGGCCGTCGTCAACACCGACGACGCCGACAACCCGCTCACGAGCGGGCACACACCACTGCTCACGATCGACATTTGGGAACACGCCTACTACCTCGACTACCAGAACGCTCGGCCCGCCTACATCGCCACGTTCCTCGAGCACCTTATCAATTGGGACTTCGCAGCGGCCAACTACGCCGGTTGAGCGCCCGGCGGTAGGTCGGGCCAGCCGGATGGGCGGCTTAGCGGGGAATGCAGCGGAACGTCCTGTTGTAGTGTCACAGTGCATGTAGTAGTGTGATGATCATCGACAATCGGTCCTGATCGTGCCGCCTGGGCGGGGGCGGGTTGGGCAGCACGAAAGGACGGCAATGGAGCCAACCGTGATAGCGACGATCATCGGAGTGATGGGAACAGGACTGCTCGGCATGTTCGGCTACTTCATTCACAGCGTACGGGGCGACATCCGAGATGTGCGAGGAGACGTCAAGGCACTCGATGACAAGTTCGACAAGCGGCTCGGGACACTCGAGGTGACCGTTGCGGCGATGGCAGCGACGCTGGAGCACCACAGCATGCTTCTCCATCACATGATGGGGTTCGGTGAACGCATCCCCGCGCCGCAAGGTTCGGTCTTCGGGCGTCGTGCCGAGGGTGCGGTCAGCGGGGCCAGCGGGCAGGAGCCGGGAGGCGCTGAGCCGACAACTGCTAACGGCCCGTCAACGACTGAACCTCAAGACCCAGCCTGAACCTCAAGACCCCGCCTGAGCACCGCTCAACTCACCCAGGACTTGACCTTCTCTATAAGGGCGAGCTGATCGCCGCCGACCGGAGTGACCTGAAGACGAGTGACACCGGCCGCGGCATACGCCTCCACCCGCTCCCGGACCCAGCCCTCATCGCCGACCATCGCGGTCGCGTCGAGGAAATCCTGGGGGACCGCAGCCATCGCCTCATCCTTGCGGCCCGAAAGGTACAGATCCTGGATCTGCTCAGCCTCGGATTCGTAGCCGTACTGACGGAACAGGTTGTTGTAGAAGTTCTGGTCCCTCGAACCCATGCCTCCCACATACAACGCCACCATGAATCGGCCGCCGTCACGAATCTTCTGCGCCTGATGCTCATCGCAGATCGCAACCGAGCCGCCGGCCACAACCTCCAACGGGCCCAAAGCCGGATCACGCTTCGCCGTGCCCTTCGCCAAGGTGCCGCTCCAAACCGACTCCGCCTTGTCCGGATGGAAGAACACCGGAATCCAACCGTCGGCAACCTCGGCGGTCGTCGCAACATTGCTCGGACCGAGCGACGCAATATATATAGGAATGTTCGAACGCTTCGGATGGTTGATCAGCTTGAGCGGCTTGCCCAGACCCGTGCCCTGATCGGCCGGGAGCGGCAACTGGTAGCTCGGGCCGTCGTGCACCACGACCTCACGGCGCCACACCTTGCGGCAAATCTCGATCAACTCACGCTGGCGGCCGACCGGACGGTCATAGGGCACGCCATGCCAACCCTCGATCACCTGAGGACCCGAAGCACCGATACCGAGAATGAAACGTCCATCGGAGACGGCATCGAGGCCCGCCGCAGTCATCGCCGTGAGAGTCGGTGTGCGCGAATAGATGGGCAGGATGCTCGACCCGAGCTCCATCGTCTCGGTCTTAGCCGCCAGATAACCGAGAATGCTGACCGCGTCGAAGCTGTAGAGCTCCGCCACCCAGCCGACATCGATCCCCGCTCGCTCCAGATCGGCGGCCTGGGCGGCCGCAGCCTTCGGATCGCCGGAGTAATTCAGTGCCATAGACAGCTTCATCTTCATCGTGCCTCTCTTATAGGGGTTCTCGTGTAGGGG
>VXYK01000031.1 GCA_009845995.1 Acidimicrobiaceae bacterium
TCAACAGTCGCGACTGCCGTGTCAACCACAAGCACTCTCGATTCCTGCGGCAACCTAACCCGCTTACCTCTAATCGCCACGGCGAGGTCGCCATTGTCCTTTCGCCGGGTTTTCACCTTGCGGAAGTTAGCACACCCAAATCTCCACGACGCCCAGCCGGCGGGTATCAGAGTGGTCACAAGCGTTAACTATTTAATTATTTTTAATTGATTGTCAATAATTTCAATATCAATGTCATACCCCGTCTGTAATGTCGTGACCATGAACGATCTGGTCGTACCGGTTGTGGATGTGGCGACGTTGACCGACGCCGGGTTGTCTGAACGGCTGCGAGTGATCGGTCGCGGGGAGTCTCGGTTGGCGGCAATGAAATCCCAGGTGCTCGCGGAGGTGGGGCGTCGCCGCAGCTCTGGGGAAGCTCAGCGACTGGCCCGTCACGAGTTGCAGGCCTCGGCGCGTGAAGCCAAACGCGATGTTGAAACCGCAGTGAAGTTGTCTGAACTGCCCGCCACGTCCGGTGCTCTGGAGTCCGGTGATATCCCCCAAGGCCATGCCCGGTTGATAGCGCGTGCTTCCGGTGAAGGAAGAATCGACGAGAGCCTGCTGGTGAAAGCGGCCGAGGCACAGGACTTCGACGAGTTCGCCAAGACAGTGAGACGCCATCAACAAGACCAGTCCCAAGACGACGGGCATACAATCCTCGACCGCCAACGCAAAGCTCGCAAAGCACGGATCTTTGAGTCGTCAGAGTCCGGCATGTTCGTCCTGTCCGGTGAGTTCGATCAGATCACCGGAGCCCGTATCGCCACGGCGCTGACCGCAAAGGAACGCGAACTCTGGCACAACGAGGACCCCAAAGCGCGTCGCAATCCGCAACAACGCATGGCCGACGCGTTGGCCGAACTGATTTGCGAAACGGATGCCAACAAAACCCAGGGCACTGATTTGTTGGTGATCGCAGACTACGACGTTTGCAAACAAGAGCTGGTCAACGCCAGGCTCGCCGACGGTTCCCCGATACCGATCACCGAATTGCATCGTCTTTTGTGCGATGCCAAGATCCTGCCTTCGATATTCGATACAAAGGCTCAAGACCTCTGGCTCGGGCGTTCCCGCCGTATCGCATCAGCGGCTCAACGTGCAGCGTTGACGGCCCGTGATCAAGGCTGTATCGGATGCCGTGCGAATCCGATGTGGTGCCGTGCCCACCACATCGTCTGGTGGTCGAAAAACGGCTCCACAGACTTGGACAACCTGGTTCTTGTCTGCGACGGCTGCCATCGCAAGATTCATGAGCACCACTGGACCGTCCACCAAGACCGCAAAACTGGCAAGTACCTTCTCAAACCACCCAAACCCAAGTGACAGCAGACGTGTTCGACTCCACAGCAAGCCCGGGCAAACACACGACAGGGTAATTGAGCCGATTCGAACCGAATATGCGTCGTCTCGTGATCTGGAAGTAGGTGGTTCAGCAGGGTCGAACAGACCGGTTGTGGCCCGTTACTCTGTCACCCCTGAGGTCCCCCACCTTGAGGTCGCCCACCTTCACGAAGGCGGCACGCTGTCTTCGATGATCACCGTGTCGGAAGCTGAACGGCCGAACACCTCCGGCGCGTAGATCTCCTCGGCTTTGGCCGGAGGCGCCACGAAGGTTCCCGGCGTGGTCGCCCGAGCCACGTAGCTGTACTCATGGGTGCCGGCCCACAGATACGACGAGAACGCCTCGGTCCGGTCATCGCGCAGGTTCTGGTGCTCATACCAGGTCCACCGCCACCAATAGTCGGCGGCGTCGGTGCGGGGCGCCTCGATCTCGCCCGTCACCGCCAACGCTGGGTTGAGGGCTTCGAACCCGGCGGGTAGCGGATCAACCAGAACCATATTGGTGCGTCGGCTGTCGTTGACCATCGTCAGCTTGACCCGCACCTCGGCTCCGGCCACGACATGCCAGACGCCGTCGGAGTCGAGCCAGACATTGTCGGGATCGTCGACTGCCTCGTAGGAGCGCTGTACCACGAAGCCGCGATCAAGCGGATCCAATTCGAGGCTCGCGGGGGCGTAGCGAAGCCCGAGTCGGTAGTACAGACGGCCGCTGCCGTCATTTTGGACAGTGAGATCGGCGTCCCCCGCCGCGATCAGGTCCGCCATCGGAACCAAAGTGGCCCCGCGATCGGTTGTCCGACCCGAGAACTCGTGTTCCGCCACATATTGATCGCCAAGCCAAACACGGGCGACAAAGTCGGGGTCAACCGCTTCGAACGTATCGAAGTAGCTGTCGAGAGCGAGCAGGATGAAGGAGTTCTCCTGAACATTGTTCCAACGGCCTTTGACCTGGTTGGACAACAACCCGGCCACGACCTTTCCGATCAGGTCCGATTCCGGGGCCATGGTGATCAGAGCGTCGAGCACGATGCCGTCGGTTCGGCGATCTGAAGCCAGGATCAAGTAGGCGTCTTCGCCGTAGTCGGTGACGAAGGTCGCCGCTTCGGCCGTTTCAGTCACCCGGTTGTTGAAGACTCGCTCGATGTCAACTTCGATGTCGTCATCTCCGACGACCGGCCATATCCAAGCCAATGCGTCCAGCTCGAGGTCCGCACCCCGACGGTTCCAGAGTTCACGAGCCGCGCGCAGGTCCCGGTCACCGTCGAGCGCACGCACGTGCAGGGCGTAGGCCGACAACATGTCCTTTGACTTCCTGCTGTATTCAGGCGGGATTCGATCTTCGATGTTGCGCAGATACCAGCGACCGTTCTCCATCACTTCGTTCGGGACGGTGAAACCGGCTGTTCGAGCGGTGACGAGAGCATGCATCGCTTGGATCGACGGGTACGGGTACGAAACACCCTTTCGCGACCACCAACCGAAGCCGCCATCGGTGTGTTGCAGCGCGGCCAACTCGCTGATGTCGCTGCGCACGACTGCGTCGAGTTCCGCTGGAGTCGGCAGACCCTCCGCATCAAAGGCTCCGAGTACATCTCGCAGCGCAGAGATGGCCAGGATGCGGCTGGCGTATGCATCGGCGGAGGCGTAGCGGTAATCCGAGAGGTACAACACCGCGTCGGTCAAGGTCTGCAGTGCAGTGGAGGACGTGTTGAGTTCGAGCCCTCCGAACTGGGAGAACACATCTCGTGGTTCGGTGAGCGAATAGCCAACCACGCCAGAGTCCAGCACCCCGTAGGTGGCGAACGCCTCGCTCGTGGCCGGGGTGTAGACGGGCAACGAAACGACCTGGGCATCGGCGTTGTCGCCCGACGCCGCCGCGACCCGGAAACGAGCGGTGCCAACAGAACTGGTGGACGCACCGAAGCGAACCTCCACCCGATCGTTGGCGGGAACAGTTATCCGCCGCCCAGCGGACCCTTCCAGGTTCGGGTCGCCGTCAAGGATCAAGTTGGAGGCCTGCACTACCACATCGACCTCGGCTGGCGAATCGGTCTGGTTCTGCACCACGATCGGAAGTTCGAAACGGTCGCCGAAGTTCAGGAACCTGGGAGCAGACGGCCGGACCTGCAGCGGCAATCGTGCGGTAACGGCAGATTCGGCCGAACCGAAGCGCTCTTCTCCATCAACTGCAATAGCCATGACTCGATAGCGGGTGAGGCTGTCGGGCAGATCGAACTCGACGGTGGCAACACCATCGGCATCGGTCGCAACTTCAGGGTCGAACAAGGCCAGCGCGTCAAGGTTCTCACGCACCTCAATCTGAAGACCTTGCGCACTGAGCCTGCCCGAAGAGGCAGAATCTGCTGATTCTTCGGCCATCTCGGCGTCGGCCATATCATCGCCCGCTTCGTCTGCCATAGAGGCGGCGACCGTGGTAGTGACCGCTCCGTCACCACCAATGGAATCAAGCAGCTCCTGCGGATTCTGAAGCAGGATGCTGTCACGGGCGCGCCGCGCGTCCAGGTAGACGCCAAGCGAACGGTAGAAGACCTCGAGCGGGTCAACGAGTTGGTAACCCGAAAGGGCGAGCACCGCCTCGTCAACCACAACCAACAGCACATCGGCATTGTCGACCGGCGCGCCGTCGGCATCGTTCACCTGCACGGTCACGCTGGTGGAATCCCCCGGTTTCACCCTTGACGCCGCCGGTGTGACCGTGACACCAAGAGCCCGTCGCGCCGGGGGCACCCGAAGCCGAATCTCCCCCGTCCCATAGGCCGGACGGTGAGCGACATTGTCCAAGACAGTGCCGTCATCAGCGGTTCGTTCTGTCGTCGAGACGATCTCGACCCGTACCGTCAGTTCCGGGACATGATCGTCGGTGATCGGCACCTCAAGCACAGCCGCGTGATCAACGATCTCGAAGGTGCGGAGCTCGATGATCTCGTTACGGGCCGTCACCAAGAGTCCCGTCCCCGAACTGAACGGAGAATCGACGAGGATCTCCGCGGTCTCGCCCGCCGCGTAGGTCTCTGCATCCGGAATGAGGCTGACACCTTCCAACTCGACGTTACGGCTCGGAACGCCGCTTTTTCCGCCAGTGACCCAGCGGGTCATTTCGCTGCGGTTGGTCCGCCCCGCGTCATCGACGACTTTGGCGTCGATGCGATAGCGACCACCGACAGCAGCCTCGAACTCGCAGGCAACCGGCTCGTCAGCCGATGTCACGTTGCAGGTTTCGGTGTCTACGGCGACCTCGGTCCATTCTCCGTTGATGAAATCCTCAAGGAGCCGCGAAGCGGTGATCTCAAAGGCACGATCTGGAACCGCGTTGCCGTCGATATCGGTGACGATCGCTTCAACGTCGAAGCCGTCTCCCGCTCTGACGAACGTGCGGGTCGAGCGAACGCCCACGTACAGGTCTGCGGCATGCACCAGCACATCGGTCGACGAGGCCCACTGCTGGCGGTTCACGTCGAGCACCTGGGCTTCGGCGGTGACCGTCGTAGGAAGTTGGTCGCCGTCGCCGTCGAAGTCCATCTGCAGGTAATGACTGCCGCCGGCGTCGGTCAAGCCCGAGAAGGTCTCGCGAACCGGCTCCTCGAACGGACCGCCGTAACCGTAATCCTCTTCCCAGTACCAGTCATCGCCACCGCCGAACCCGCCGTAATGCCACCACGGGGTCCACACACCGAATGTGAATTCGTTCCAGTTGGGCGGCGAGTACGAAGCCTCCCGCGTGGTGACGATCCAGGAGACCTCCGCGTTGGGCAACGGACCACCAGAGAAATATCTGGCATCGACAGCCACTGTCGCGGGCTCGTCGACAAAGAACGGGCCTGGAGACTCCAAGCGAGCAATCACTTCGAACTCGGGGCGACGGAACTCTTGAATCTGGAACTGATGGTAATGCCAGCTGTTCTCCCGGTTCTGTGGACCACCGAACTCGATCCACGCATGGCCCAGGTTCGCTCCGTCACGCAGTTCAATGGTGAGATCAAAACCGCCGTGCTCGTCAAGACGGAAACTCCCCTCAGCAAGCTCGTTGCCGAACGAATCAGAGGCTCGATAGGTCATCAGCTGTTGCGGCGGAAGGAACTCGAGGCTGCCATCGCCGCTCAGGTCCAGGTTGCGAACCCAACCCTTCAGATGAAGCGTCTCGCCGGGCCGGTACGTGCCGCGATCGTCGGCCGTGTACCAAATGAGCTGATCTTGCAGTGACCATGCCCTCACGTTGGCCGGGTTGATGGCCTGATCGTCACCGAGCTTCGCAACAATCCAGGAGGATTCACCGACAATCGAGGCGCGTGCCAGTCCGTCGCTGTCGGTCGTGAGAGACGAGCCGCGTCCCTCCAAATTGACATCGACCCCCTCCAACGGATCACCAGAGCGCAAATCCGTAGTCCACACCACCACTTCACGATGGTCGGTGATCATGTCGACACCGATATCGGTGTCCTGCACCCAGGCAACCACCGGACGGTTGCTCCAAAAATCATCGTCTGAATATGTCAGGTCAGCGAACCGCCCGACCCCTTCGACAATGGCGACCACATGTCCGTGGGCACCGCCAAGGGCATCGTCGAGATCAATGCGTACCTCGGTGACCGCGTCCGAATCGATGCCCGTATCAACCACCTCGTCGGAGACGAGAGTCCACGGCGGAGTGGGCAATTCTCCGTCGCGAGCCCGATCCCAACGCTCAAGAAAACTCTGGAACGAGCCGTAGTCGCTCGAATCCACATCGTAGAGGCGCACTCGAAGCTGCTCGTGTTGGCGCACAGTGACGGGAATCGTCTGTTGCTCAACGAGTGGATCAAGCGTCACGAGTCGTCGGCCCGCTGCTCTTATGAACGGACGTGCTTCATCGATATGGAAATCGACCGTTACAGGTTCTCCCAACGCCTGGCCGAACTCGTCTCCGAGAGTCGCCGGGATCACCACCTCATAGAGGGTGCCCCCCTCGGTCGGAGCAATGATGTTGACGGAGTTGTAGTCCACCCGGAGCCGGGCGTCAGGCAGCTCAGGAGAAATATCTAAATCGGCTATATCGAGCGTGTCGGGGTCGAGCACATTGTTGAAGTACACGCTGAGCCAACTTCCCGGCCAACAGGGATAAACAGCCGAGCAGCCCACCTGATCCACACGTAGCGCTGCGTAGGTTCGGGCCTGCACCACCAACAAAGCATCCGAAGTATTCGGGCCTTCGGCCGATGGCACGTTCGGCCCGACCTCGATCGTTATCGCTGAATCTGGTTCAAGTTCTGACACCGGCGTGAAAGCAACCCAAGTACCGTCGAGGGCCAGTCCAGTCCGGCGCTGGACATCCTCATCGCCCTCGATCTCAGCGTCGGTGGCAAGGCGAGTACCGTGCTCGGCGCCATCGGCGCTCAAGGTGATGGTCTCAAGCACCGCAGCAGCGTCGACTCGCTGATCGAAGGTGGCCAAGAAAACGGGTTGGACATCAAGCGAGTCGTGCTGCGGGGAGAGCGAGAGCACCGTGGGCGCCGGAGTCTCGAACTCGAAGCGAACCGTGTCCGCCAATTCACCACCGGACTGCGAGGTCGTACCGGCGGGAATCTCGACCACATAGGAAGTCGCCATTGGCAGTCGGTCGAACACTGCCGGGTCATGCTCGAAACGAAGGGTTCGAGTACCGATCCACTGCCAGCGACCCGGCAGCGACGGGGTCATCGTGACAGGAACATCAATCTCGTCAAGCTGCGCGAGTGTGGTCAGCGGCACCATCGCCTGATTGAAGGTGATGCTGACGAACGGCGCTATCCCCACTTCGCCCTCGGGCTGCACCCGCAACACTTCCAAGGGTCCAGAGTCGACAACGGGTGTTTCAACATCGGATTCAGTGGGGAACGGACTCTCGATCGTGGCACCCACGCGCGGGCGCGGGAGACTCTCCGGCGGGCGGTTGAAATCAACGGTGTCGTCATCTTCGCTGTAGTCCCAGGCCCCGAGTCGATCGGTCACCGCGCTGATTTCTGTCTCGCTGAGTTCACGGCCCTCGACTCGGGTAACCACCGCCAGAGTCTCGGTGCCGCTGGCGCTGCCCTCGCTCAAACGAACCTTCAAGTTGGGTTCTTCGCCGGCCGATCCCGACCCTGTTCCAACCCCGGTTCGGCTTGGGGAATCACCGTCGGTGTCCGGTTCTGCCGGGCCGTCTGGATCAGCTGTCGACGCAGGTTCATCCTCGCACGACAGCGCACTGGCCAGCAGAACCAGAACGATTCCGACTATCAGCCATCGCCAAAGATGCCTCACCATGGTTTAACCCTCTCGACTTGCCTTCAAGACTAGGACGACCGCAAGACCCCGTTTGGTTCCCGGGTGATTTAGCGAGCGGCGATGGCTCGTCCGAGAGTGGCCAGGTGCTCTTCGCCATTGCCCAACGTCAACTCGAGTTGTCGGGCCAGCAGGAAGAACCGATGGAGGGGATAGTCGCGGTCTACGCCAACTCCACCATGCACATGAACAGCAGCATGAACAACCCGAAAGCCGCCCTCGGCCGCCCACCAACGAGCCACAGAAACGGCATCTTGAGCTTCCAGACCCTGGTCGATGCGCCAAGCCGCCTGCCATGCGGTCAACACGATGGCGTTGGTGTCGATATAGCTGTCACCGGCGCGATTGCTGACCGCTTGGAAGGTCGCAATGGGCCGATCAAACTGGTAGCGCTGCTTGGTGTACTGCGCGGCCAACTCGATCGAGGTCTGAGCGGCTCCGGCCATCATCATGCACAGGCAACAATTCACCCTGAGTTCAATCCAGTCCACGATTTCGGCACCCGACACAGCAGACGCGGGACCCGCGAGTAGCGCATCTTCGGGTACGACCACCCCGGAAAACTCAAGCCGTGCTTGCGGACGACCCGTGGTGACCTCCACTCGAATCGTCGAAATACCCGCGGTATCTGCAGGCACCAAGAAAACCCCGCAGGAACCGTCGCGGAGCTTTGCAGGGACCAGGATCAAACCCGCGTCGAGTGCGTCGGCCACCATCGGCTTGGCGCCTTCAATGCGGTAGCCGTCAGGATCAGGCACGGCTACGACTTCAGGCTCAGCTGCCGTGGTGCCTTCCTCGTAAAGAGCCGCGGCCACAATCAGTGAACCATCGGCAATCGCCGGTAAATAGCGCGCGCGTTGCTCGGCGCTGCCGAACTCGGCAATTGGCATCGCTCCCATTACCGCCGTTGACAGCAGGGGAACCGGCGAGGCAGTGGCTCCAACCTGTTGAATTGCCATGGCAGTGGCCAAGAAACCCAAGCCCAAGCCGCCATAGGACTCGGGGACCGCGGCGCCCAGCACCCCGGCTTGTGCGAGTGCCGCCCATGCCTCGGCGTCAATTCGGTCGTCGTTGGCGGCCAGGTCCGACAGCCGTTCGTGAGTCGACTTGTCGCCGAGAATCTGCGCGGTGAGATCAGAAATGGCCTGTTCTTCGTCAGAAAGTGTGAAGTCCATCAGCGGTCTGCTTTCGGGTAGCCCAAACCGAACTGAGAGATCAGATCACGTTGCATCTCATTGGTACCGCCGCCGAAGGTGAGAATCACCGTTGACCGGTACTGCATCTCAAGGCGGGTGAGGTGGCCGATCGACCCGCTCGCAATGGTGGCCTGAGGTCCGTACACCTCCATCAACCGGCGATACGCCCGCGTGTAGAACTCGGTCCCGTACACCTTCACCGCCGAAGAATCGGCGACGAAACCGGTGATCGTGTCCATATCGGCCTGCTGTCCATCAATCTTGGTCGCCACTGTCCAGGCCACCTGCCAGTTGGCGAGCCGCAGATATTCGAGTCCAGCGGTGACCTCGGCAAGGTTGCGTTGGACCCACGGCGCATCAATCACCCGTGAACCGTCGGCACGTTTTGTGTTCTTGGCGAAGTCGATGGTTTCTTCGAGCGCCTTGGTGACCATGCCAGACGAACAGATCGTCACCCGTTCACGATTCAGTTGGCTGGTGATGAGGCCCCAGCCACCGTTCTCCTCCCCGATCAGGGTGGAGGCAGGCACCCGCACATCATCGAAGAACGTGTGATTGATGTTGTGGGTCGACAGCAGGTCGAGCGGCTGGATCGACAGGCCCGGCGTGTCCATCGGAATACAGAACAGCGAGATGCCCTTGTGCTTGCGCACCTCGGTGTTGGTGCGGGCCGCGAGCCAGATGTAGTCGGCGTCCGCAGCCAATGAGGTCCAGGTCTTCTGCCCGTTGATGATGTACTCCTCGCCGTCTCTCACGGCACGTGTGGTCAGAGACGCCAAGTCGGTTCCCGCATCCGGTTCGGAATAGCCGATGCAGAACGTGATCTCTCCCTTGGAGATCTTGGGCAGAAAGAACTTTTTTTGTTCCTCGGTTCCGAACTGCATCAGCGTCGGACCGACTGTGTTGATCGTCAGCATCGGGATCGGAGCCCCGCTGGCCACCGACTCGTCGAACATCACGAACTGCTCGACTGCTGAGTAGCCGCGGCCACCGTATTCGGTGGGCCAGCCAACCGTCAGCCAGCCATCGCGGCCCATGCGACCGACGATCTCTCGATGAACGGGACCACAGCCCGCCTCTTTCGCCAGAGCCTCCCGGACTTCGGGGGTCAGGAGTTCGCGGTAATAGGCTCGCAACTCAGCCCGCAACTCCTCCTGTTTGGTGTCGTACCCAATGAACATGACTTGTTTCTAGCAACTTGACCTGTTGAGAGCACATCGCGGGAATACATCGCGACTTCGAGAAATGACCGTGTGCAAGACGCCGGTCGTCACTACTCGAATCTGGTACCGGCTTCTTTGAGAAAGTCGAGGAACTTTACTGCCGCGTCCGGGGCCAACTCGCCTGGTTTGAAGGTCGCCGCATGCAGGGTGCCGCGGTAAGGAAAGGGACCGTGTTTTTCGTAGATTTCCCAACTGACCGGTGAACGGCGGTCAATGCCCACGTCAATGCCTTCAAATGGAGCCATCGCCATCAACACCGGCAGGCCGTGGGCACTCCCCACCTCGGTGCCGTCGCAGACAATCTTGGCGCTCCAAAGCCAACCTGGCTCTGTTTTCATAGCCAAGACGATTTCTTTCGTGCCAACGGAGAGTTCGCCGGCATCAACGACGGTCATCTCGCCGTAGGCATTGAACACAAAGAAAAGACGGCCACCTTCGACGTACATCGCGTAACCGCCGCCCTGGTCACCGTGAGCGAACAACATGCCCTCATCCCCTGTGGAATAGTCGAGTTCCACGCACACGTCGAAAGACCTGAAGTTGATCAACTGCAGTGCCCGCCAACGCTCAAGGGTCGGCAATCCCGGACGAAGCCGCACATCAGCTACGAATTCATCTTCCCAAGGAGGTTTCTCGATCATCTTGACGAAGTTGCCCTCGTCGAGGGGGAAGACCTGATTGGCCCAGGCGGCCTGCTCGAAAGCCTCCTGCAGTTCAGCGAGACGCTGGGGGTGTCGCTCGGACAGGTCGTGCGCTTCGGTCGGGTCCTCGGCCAGATTGTGCAACTCCCAGCCCGCATCGGCGAACGGCCGCTGCGGGATCCGCAACGACACAGCCGACCAGCCATCGCGATACATGCCTCGGTGGCCGATCATCTCGTAGTACTGCTGGCGGTGGGTGGAGTCGCTCCTGGCGTCGGTCAGCGACGCCGCAAAGCTCTCGCCCGCCGGTTCAGGAACTGGCTGACCGTGCTTTTGGGTGGGAATCTCCAGACCGGTCAGTTCCGCGAGGGTCGGCAGAAGATCGGTGATGTGCTGATACTGCGTGCGGATTTCACCTTGGCCCCCGGCAAGCTGTTCGGCTTCTGAGGAACCCTCAAGTCCTGCCGGCCAATGCACGATGAATGGAACCTGGTGGCCGCCTTGGTGGGTGTTGATCTTGTACAAGCGGAAAGGCGTGTTGGACGCCATCGCCCAGCCCATCGGGTAGTGCGGCAGCGTTTGCGGTCCGCCCATGAGGTCCAACCGGGCGTGATCCACCTCCACATCTTCCAGCGTGTCGATCCCCGTCTGCACCAGCAGGGTGCGGAAGTACTGCGAGGTGCCGTCTTCTTGGCCCTCGCGCGATCCTCCGTTGTCGGAGGTGAACACGATGATGGTGTTTTCCCACTCTCCAAGGGCCTGAAGATGTTCGCGGAGTCGTCCCACGCTTTGGTCGACGCTGTCAACCATGCCCGCAAAGATCTCCATGTAGCGGGCAAACGTTTGGCGTTGCAGGTCGCTGAGTTCATCCCAAGGGCTCACTGCGTGCAGTTCTTCTGTATTGCGGGGCGGTAGCACCGTGTCGGGCGCAATGACCCCGAGTTCTTTCTGTCGGGCGAACCGCTGCGCTCGGATCTGATCCCAGCCCGCATCGTAGGCACCGCGGTATTTGTCCATGTCTTGTTGTTTGGCCTGCAACGGTGCATGAACTGCGCCGTGCGAGTAGTAGAGGAAGAACGGTTTGGCGGGATGCGAGGAGCGAACCTCGTCGATCATCTTTATGGCCTGATCGGTGAGGTCGTCGGTGAAGTAGTAGTCGTCGGGATACTGGTCGACGTTGATGTGGTGGTTGTCCTCGTAGAGCCGGTGGGGTTGATGGAAGTTTGTGAATCCATCGAGGATTCCGTAGTAGCGTTCGAAACCCTTTTGGAGCGGCCAGGAGTTGCGGGGCCCTGCTTCGCTGAGACTGGAGTCCTTGCAGAGGTGCCATTTGCCGACCATCAGCGACGCCCAGCCGTTGTCTCGGAAGAGCTCGGCCATGGTGACCGCATCGTCACGGATTTCGTGGGCATAGCCGGGAAAACCGGGGTCGCTGTGCGCGACGTGGCCCATCCCGGCCAAATGGTGGTTGAGACCGGTCAGCATGGACGCCCGGGTCGGCGAACACATGGGGTTGACGTGGAAGTTCGTGTAGCGAACACCATCGGCGGCCAGCGCATCGAGTTCGGGGGTGTCGATTTCAGATCCGTAGCAGCCGAGGTCTGCGAATCCGAGATCGTCGGCCAGCATCACGATGATGTTCGGAGCACCTTCGGGGGCGGTCGGACGCGGCGGCCAAGCTGGTTTCGACGTCGAGAAGATGCGCCCGACTTCGCCCTCGAACCCCGCGTACGGCGCGGTTGAGTCTGAATCTCCTGGAGTGGTCGACACGTCAGGCTTTGAAGAACGCTGGGCTGGTCGCTTTGCGGGGTATCTCCGCCAATGGCGTGGCGACTTCAGTAACCGAAGGGCCGTGTTCAGCTCCGAGCGGCGCAAGCGCCTCTAGATCGAAGCGGTAGACATGGGCCGCGTTCTCGCTCAGCACCTTGCGCATATCGGGTTCGTCCCAATGGGAGAAGGACCGTTGCAGCGCTTCGAGCGAAAAGGGGTAGGTGCCTTCATGATGCGGGTAGTCAGAACCCCACATGACTTTGTGAACTCCCAACGTCCTGATCGCTTCGGCCTCTGCCGGCGACGGGAACGACGCTCCGATCCAGACGTTGCGGTCGAAATACTCCGAGGGTTTCATCGGGAGAACCACATCAGCAGAAAAGCCCAGCTCCCCGACGCGTCCGGCTGCAATCTGCATGTGGTAAGCATCCATGCGCCTCAGTTCCTCGATGGCCCACGCAGTGCCTTGCTCGGTCATCACATACTTGAGGGCGGGGAATCGTTCGAATACGCCGCTCATGATCAGATGCGCCAGGTTGCGGTGAGCAAAGAACGGCACTTCCATCAAGAAGATGAGTCCCGAGGCAGGGTCGCTGCCGTAGTTCGGGGTGCCGTTACCACCATGCTGAGTGATCACCAGATCGAGGTCGGAGACAGCCGCCCAGAGTCGATCCCAGTACGGAGACCAAAGCCCAGGCAGGTCGACATCGGGTGCGACATGGGGCATCATGAAACTCCGGAAACCCTCCGCTGCGGCCCATTCGAGGGTGCTGATGGCGTCGTCGATGTCCTCCAGGAAGATCTGCGGCAGTCCGCAGCGTTGCGCCGGATAGAGATCGCACCAGTCCTTGAGCCAGCGGTTGTGGGCTTCGATGCCGGCCCGGCGACGCTCGTACTCTTCTCTGTTGCGCGGCGGGTAGGCGATCAACATGCCTGTCGGATAGAACGGTGGCACGGTGTTCGGGAAGGTGATTTCGGCCACGATGCCATCGGCGTACTGTTCGCTGAGTCGGCGCTCGTTGTCCCAGTTTCGGGTGCGGCCATCGTCCTGGAGGTCCCGATAGGGGTTGGAGTAGGCCCCTCGCCACTCGGCGAAGGCCTCTTTCCACTCTTCGGCCAGGTACTCCTCGTAAGCCGCCATGTTGCCGCCCGCGTGGCTGTCCGCGGAGATGATCGTGTAGTTGGCACTCATAGGGGTAAGCCTAGAGCCGAGGCGGGCACGCCAAAAAATCCGTCACGACTATCTTCGGTTGGGGCGCGCGCCGACGAAACCTCTCTACGGAGCTTTGCCGGCCAGTGCATCCTCCCGCAGATGCACAGCACGAGTCGGCAACCCGACCATGACCCCGCCCACGACGTTTCCCAGTGTGACCGAAATCAGGTTTCCGGCAGCACCGGCCCAGGTGAGATTCTCCACATCGCCGGCCACGAGCCCGGCGGCTTCTATCGCACCAGGCTCGGATGAAATCAGCACGCCGATCGGTGTGAAGTACATGTTGGCGATGCTGTGCTCGAACCCGCCCGTGACGAAGGCGGCGATCGGCAGCAGCACCCCGAACATTTTGTCAGTGACGGTGCGTCCTGCCGCGGCCGTCCAAACGGCGAGGCAGACCAGGATGTTGGCCAGGACTCCTCGAAGGAATGCCTCAAGGAACCCCAGGTTCACCTTGACATTGGCGGTCGACACCGCTTCCGCGGCGAACGCCATGTCGCCCTGTTCCCACCAGCGGCTGTAGAACACCAGCAGTACGATCGCTATGGAGCCAACAAAGTTGCCCAGATAGACCAGCGTCCAGTTGCGGGCCACGCCGATGAAGCGCACTTGGTGAGTCAACACACTGGTGATCATCAGGTTGTTGCCCGTGAAAAGTTCTGTTTGGAGCACCACCACGAACAACAGGCCCACCGAGAAGCCCAAGCCCATGAGCAGGCGCGTCGGTCCGAGACCGAGTTCGGAACCTGCCCCGATGCTGCTGGCGAACATAGCACCGAGCGCGATGAAGACACCGGCAGCGACTGCGAGCATCAGTGTCGCTAGCGTCTCGGCTTGAGTTTTCATCGCTCCCCATCTGGCTATCTCGCGCGAGAGTTCTTCTGGGGAAGGAGCGGTCACGACATCATCTTAGGCACGCCCGTCACGCGGGCCGGACCAACCCGGCAATCGGCTGTGCTCCGGCTAAGCGCCTCCGGCAAGTCGGCTGCGTTGGGTGGCCAGGGTTCGGCCTGCCGCCCAGCCGCTGGTTTCCAGCGCCTTCAGGATTCCAACGAGGTTGCGGTCTCGGACGCGCTCGAGTTCGCGGGTTGTGTACTGGCCAGATTGGGCGTCGGATTGGGCAACCAACATGTCGACGAGTTCGTCGCTCAGTTCGGGGACATCGGTCAACTTGCTCCACGGGAGAGCCAAGGTCGGGCCGAACTGGCGAATGAAGTGCTCCACACCGCCCTCGCCGCCAGCCACGCGATACGTCTCGAAGAGTCCCATCTGAGCCCAGCGCAACCCGAACCCGTAACGGATGGCGTCATCGATCTCTTCGGTGGTGGCTACGCCGTCGTTGATGAGCCACAGCGCCTCGCGCCAGACCGCCTCAAGCAAGCGATCCGCTATGAAAGCGTCAATCTCGACGCGAACATGCAACGGCTTCATCGAGATGAACGAATAGGTGTCCACAGCCGCAGCAATCGCCCACTCGGCGGTCCGTTCACCGCCGCATACCTCTACCAGCGGCAATAGATAAACGGGGTTGAACGGATGACCGACAAGCAGTCGCTCAGGGTGAACCGTCAAGGCTTGAAGGTCGGTTGGTTTGATTCCCGATGTCGATGACGCGACGACCACCTCCGGTGGAGCGTGCTGATCGATCTCAGCAAGGATCTCCCGTTTCATGTCAAGGTTCTCGGGAGCACTTTCCTGCACGTGGTGTGCCTCGGCGACTGCATCGGCGATCGAGTCGACGACGGTCACCGTGCCCTCAGTGACCGGAGGCAGCTCAAGTTCGCTCCACGCGGCGCGGGCGTTGGCGAACACCTCGTCGATGATCCGCGTGGTTTCGGGGTTGGGGTCGACAATCGACACGTCAACCCCGTGCAGAGCGAACCGGGCAGCCCAGGCCGAACCGATCACTCCCGCACCAACAACGGCCGCTTTCTTGACCACAGCCATGCTTGTCTATCAGCTCCCTCAACCGTGCTTGGTCAGACCGAGCATGTCGCGAACCTCGGCGGGACCCATGACGTCAATGTTGAGACAATCAAGGATCTCCACGGCGCGATCGACAAGCATCCCGTTGGTGGCCAATACGCCCTTTTCGAGGTACAGGTTGTCCTCCAGACCGACACGAACGTTGCCGCCCACCAGGACCGCGGCAGCCACATATTCCAGTTGCCGACGTCCGATAGAGAAGGTGGAGAAGGTCCAATGGTCCGGTGTGTTGTTGACCATCGCCATGAGGGTGTTCATATCGTCGGGCGCTCCCCAGGGAACCCCCATGCACAACTGCGCCAAGATCGGAGGTTCCAGCAGACCCCGAGCCTCCATTTGTTTGGCGTACCAGAGATGCCCCGTGTCGAAACACTCCAACTCCGGCACCACGTCCAGCTCGGCGAACTGGCGGGCAAGCTCGTCAAGCTGCGAGGTGGAGTTCGTCATGATGTAGTCGCCCTCACCGAAGTTCATGGTCCCCATGTCGATCGTGGCGATCTCTGGCATGCACTCTCGAATATGGGCCATCCGTTCGGTGGCGCCGGCCATGTCGGTGCCCGCTTCGTCGAGGGGAAGCGGATTCTCGACCCCGCCCAGGGTGATGTCGGCTCCGGTTCCCCCGGTCAGGTTGATTATGACATCTGTGTCCGACGACCGAATCCGGTCGGTCACCTCCCTGTAGAGATCGACGTCACGGCTCTGCTTGCCCGTGGCGAGATCACGGACATGGCAGTGCACGATCGCAGCACCGGCTTTGGCCGCTTCGATCGCCGCGTTGGCGATCTCTTCGGGCGTGACCGGGATGTGAACGGACTTGCCGACCGTGTCACCTCCGCCGGTTACCGCACAGGTGATGAAAGTGCTCATTGGTACCCCTCTCTATTCGGGTCATTCGGGTCCGTCAGAAATTCGGGCGGTCTGGTGACGGCGCATCAAGACTCGCAGCCGCGAATGCACCTCATCGTGATCGACATAGGCACCTCGCAGCACTCTTCTGCCGGTGGTCTCGCTGAAAGGACCGCGTCCGTGCAGGATCCGACGGTTGTCGAAGGCCACGAGTTCGCCGGGCGCAAATACGGAGCGGAGTTGATATTCGTCGCTGCGGGCCAGCGCCGAGAATCGCCGCAAAGCCTCATACGCCAAGGGAACGTCGGATTCGGGCATGTCGGGAAACGCTCTCACAGGGTGAAACGTCCGAAATGTCAACGGGCTGTCAGGTCCTCCGTGATCAATCAGCGGGCCACTCCAACGATGGTCATGATCTGGTGAGCGGTTGAAGAAGATCCATTTGGCGCGCGAGAGAATCCCATAGACGTCCGGTTCATTGTCACGAAGGTACTCAGCCACCGCGTAGCCATCGGTCATGTGGCTCAATCCCCCGGTGCAGTCGTTCACTTGACAATGCAGAAGCTGGTACCCGGGCGGAGTCTCGCGGGTCGGAAGGTCAGCATGGGGAGCCAAGGGCAAAGCCGTGTTGGCCACCGAACCCGGATCCAGATCGGCGGTTACGGCCCACGTGGTACCAAAGTTGGTGTCGCGCAGCGCACCGATTCGCAGTCCCACCTCGGTCACCACTTCTTCGTCGCTTCCAAGTTCGACTAGACGGGCAATGCCCAACTCCGCGAGCGCCGTGAGCCATGTTCGCAACGCCTCGTCGTTTTGAAGCACGTGAGGCCCGTTGAAGGTCGGCAGTTCCGGCAATGTGGAAACCGTCCAAGTTCTTACCGGAGGGATGTGGGCACTCTGGGTGTGTCTACCCTCATGCACATGGCGCAACCAGCCTGAGTGGTAAAGCGATGGCGGATAGCCCCGCCAGGTCACTTCCAAGTCGCCGTTCGGGGCCACAGCAACTCCACTGAGCGCTTCTGGCGATGGCAGATCCGCCGGGTCGAGCTTGTTCTCCCTGGTCCGCTCATCTATCGACTCGTCGCCCATGCGGTTCTCGAACAGCCAGAGCGCGTAAGCGCGCATCTCTTCCCCATCGGGCCAGCGAATCACCACAAAATCTCCGTCTCGCTGAGCACCAGAAATCGGATGCTCAACGTAGCGATAGAAATCCGGTGTCCTACCTAGAGACACGACCTGCTGTATGTGCGCAGAGTATCAGTTATCGCGGAGTAGTTCGATGAGCGAACTGGAGTCCCAGCGACCGTGTCCCTGGCGCTGGAGACGAGCGTAGAACTGGTCAACCAACGCGGTCACCGGCAAGTAGGCCCCGATTCGCTCGGCTTGCGCCAGACAGATACCGAGATCCTTGCGCATCCAGTCGAGGGCGAAGCCGTGATCGAATTTGCGTTCAGCCATTGTTCGGCTGCGGTTCTCCATCTGCCAGGAACCGGCAGCTCCTTTGGAAATCGTCTCGACGACTTCACCGACATCGAGTCCGGCCCGAATAGCGAAGTCAAGTCCCTCGCTGAGTCCCTGGATCAACCCCGCGATGCAGATTTGGTTGACCATTTTGGTCAGTTGTCCCGAACCGGGTCCGCCGAGCAGCCGACAGGCCCGCGAGTAAGAGGCGATCATCGGCGCTGCGCGGTCGAAGTCAGCCCGGTCCCCTCCGCACATAACGGTGAGCACGCCATTTTCGGCACCGGCTTGACCTCCGGATATGGGCGCGTCCACAAAACCGACTCCTACGGCCGCTGCCGCGGCATGCACCTCTTGAGCCAGATCAGCCGATGCGGTTGTGTGGTCGACCAGTACCGACCCGGGCTCCATCGTCGTCAGAACTCCGTTGTCGGCGGTGGTGACTGCGCGCACATCAGGATCGTCGCCCACGCACACCATCACGAATTCGGCGCCCTCCGCGGCCGAAGCGGGTGTCGAAGCTCGGGTGCCGCCGTGCTCGTTCACCCAGGCTTCGGCGCGCTCGGCCGTCCGGTTGTAGACGGTGACGTTGTGTCCCGCACCTTGGAGGTGCCCTGCCATCGGATATCCCATTACGCCCAGTCCGACAAATGCACATTTGCTCATGCGAGCAGACTAGAGCGGCAAGCCCGGAGGCGGGCAGTCTGGGTTAAGGTCCTACCCATGGACGCACAGGTGCGGATTGTTGTCTGGTCAGACTTTCTTTGACCTTGGTGTTATGTCGGAACAGTTCGTCTCGACCAGCTCAAGGAGCACTTCGGCGATCAGATTGACGTTGCTTGGCGGTCGTTCCTGTTGAGAACCGAGCCCAAGGCAGCATCGCTTGACAAGTTCATCCAATACACGAAGTCTTGGCGACGCCCCGCAGAGATGGAGCCTGCGGTGGTGTTCAACGAGTGGGCTTCAGGAAACGAACCGCCTTCGTCGAGCTTGCCCGCGCAGATGGCAGCCAAGTCAATGAAGATTCTTGCTCCCGACCACGTCGACGCTTTTCATCATCGGCTTCTTCGGGCCTACTTCACCGAGAACCGGACCATCTCGGACTGGTCGGTGTTAGGAGCGGTTGCGAGCGACGTTGGCGTCGACTCAGAAGAGTTTCTGGCCGCGACTCGACAGCGTGATCGCTCACTCACCGAGGAGGTGATAGCGGACCACAACGAGGCCATCAACAAAGGCATCACGGGAGTGCCCGCGACGATCTTCAACGACACGTTCCCGATCCAGGGCGCCCAAGACTTCGACAGTCTGTCGATGTGGACTGCGCGCCTGCTCGATCGCCGATCCGGGTGAGGGTCACTTACTGGTCGGCCCTGCGGGTCTGAGCTGCGATTACCGCAATGACTTTCGTCGCGCCGGCGTCGCAAAGCAACCGAGCCAGGTAACGAAGAGTTGTGCCGGTCATTACGACATCGTCGACCAGTACCACTTCGTGGCCGCCAACCTGGCTGTGGATCTCATAACCAGCTGCTTGGACGGCTGCGAGGCGCTGCTGCAGCGGGGTGTCCCGCATCCTGGTAGTGGTTTTCCGTCTCGTCAGAGCCTCGCACACACTTGCGCCGATGGCGTCGGCGACGGCACTGGCCAACGCGGGGACGAGACTTCGGTTGCTGCCATTTCCATTGGGCACCGGAACGACCAATGTGTTGGTCGGGGTTTCGGTGACTGTGCCGCCTGAAGTTGATTCCAAGTTGTGGACGAAATCCGACAACTGCTCTTGGAGCCTGGTCACTGCCGTTGCCGAGTGGTGATCCTTGCCGGAGGCGATCAGTTCACCCAGGGGTGTTGGCAGGTTGTCGTCCTCGCGCCAGTAGGCGCCCATTACGTGAATGCGTTCAAGCAAGACAGTTGACCCTAACCAGTGGGGCACACGGAGCCTGACACCCACCGAGTGCTAACTTTTGTAAGCATTATTGCGAAATACGGTTGCAATTTCAAGGAGTGCTAACTATAGTACGCATGTCGGGTTACAAGAGTTTCTGCTCTGTCACTCACGATCCCTCCCCCAATCCCCCACATCTATTCAGGAGTCAACATGTCTGAAGTACTCGATCAGGTCAAGACCGCCGCATACGCGTCGGTCGGAGTCAACCTCTTGGTCACCGACGCAATCGTCGGACGCGAACTCCCTGCCCCCGATTTCATCGAGGAGCACGCCACGCTCGCCCGCAAACACGCCACCCAAGCTCTCACAGACTTCCGTGCCTTCACCGAGCCCCACGCCATCAGGCTCACCGAGCAGCTGCCCTCATCGGTCGCCGATGCAATCACCGACAACCGCAACAAAGCCTGGGACTTCATCGGCATCGAAGCGCCGTCAGTCGCCGCCAAAGCAACCAAAAGGCCCACCGCCAAGGTGAAAAAAGCCGCTGCCGGAGATGGTGAACCGAAGAAATCTTGATCCTCTCAAGGATCTCGGCGAGTATATCCGCGAGCAACGACGCCAGGCCGAACTCAGCCTTCGCAAACTGGCTGATCTGGCCCAAGTCTCAGACCCTTACCTCTCCCAAATCGAACGGGGTCTCAAGCGTCCTTCTGCTGAAATCCTCCAACAGATAGCCCGTGCGTTGGAGGTGTCTGCGGAGTCACTGTATGTACGAGCCGGGATCCTTGATGAGGATCGGGACAGCAACCTGATTGCGAGCATCCGCGCTCAGTCAGATCTGACCACAGAACAAAAACAAGTCCTCATCAGGATCTATCGATCCTTCCTTTTGGAAAACGAAGATCCCGATCCCTCCGCCGCCGCAGCAGCAGAAACCGAAGAAACCTGAAGGGAAATCACCCAACGGGAGGCATCTCAGCTGTGCCGTAGCCCCCGTCCACTACTCCCTCGGTGAAGAACGTCTCCCACATCAGACCGTGGGGGTCAGCAACCCACGATTTGTGCTGGAGTTGGTAGCCGCACACCAAATCGTCCTGGTCGGCGCGGGTCATTCCGGCGGCGTCGATGCAATCTCGCATCTCTTCGAGTTCACGCCTGCTTTCGACCTGGATGCCGTAGTGCGCCGAACCAGCCTCACCCTCACCGTGGGTGTCGAGCGAGAAGTTGACTCGGGGATCCTCAAGCATCCACTTGGCGTAGTCGTCACGCCTCAGGGTGGGTTCGACCCCGAACAATCGGGTGTAGAACTCGACGCTCTCATCAATGTCGTCAACCTGCAGTCCGATGTGCATACGACGCATCAGCTGTCACCTCCTGTCGGGTCGGCTGCCACGCCCTGCGGCGCGGCGGTCTGCGGGACGAGGCTAGCCGCGCTTCCCCAGCGCCTCAGAATAAGCGGCAAGGGTGCGTTCCCGGGCCTCGGCGTGGTCGACGATCGGTGCGGGATAGTCGACGCCCAGCACCACGCCCGCGGCCGACAAATCCAGCGGAGTCGCCTCCCAGGGAGCATGGACGTCGCGGTCCGACAGCCCGGCCAGCTCCGGCACAAGGCTGCGCAGGTAGCCTCCCTGGGAGTCGAAGCGCCTGCTCTGCGTTACTGGGTTGAAGATGCGGAAGTAGGGGGCGGCGTCGGGTCCGGTTCCAGCCACCCACTGCCAGTTGCCGGCGTTCTGGGCGATGTCGCCGTCGCGCAGCATGCGCCGGAACCAGCGCTCACCTCTGCGCCAGTCGATCAGCAGGTCCTTCACCAGGAACGACGCGGCGATCATCCGCAGGCGGTTGTGCATCCGCCCGGTGGCTGCGAGCCCGCGCATCGCCGCGTCGACGATCGGGTAGCCGGTCATGCCGTCGCGCCACGCGGCGAAGTCGTCGTCGGCTTGCGACCCGGTCGCCCAGTCGATTCGGTCGAATTCGGGGCGCAGGTTCCTTTGGTCGATGTCGTGGTGCTCCGCCGTCAGATGCGTGTACCAGTCCCGCCAGGCGAGCTGGCGCACGAAGCCTTGGCGGCCCGGCGTGGCGTCTCCCACCCTCTCCGCTGCATGGCGGGGTGAGAGAAGCCCAAAGTGCAGCGCCTCGGAGATCCCCGAGGTTCCTTCGACCGCGGGCAGGTCGCGGTCGTCGTTGTAGCGATCCACCCGCGCCAACCAGCCGTCGAGCCGGTCGAGCGCTTCGTGCTCGCTCCAAGCGCGCTGCGACGCGTCCGCGAGCACGTCGTCGATCCCCAGTCCGCCTGGGGGTTTGGAGATCTTGGCCCGGCCGGGCTGAGCGGCAGGTCTGAGCGGGAGCTGCGACCAGCGCCGGTAGAAGGGCGTGAAGACTTTCGACAGCGTTCCCGCCCTGGTGAGCACCGCACCGGGCGGTTGCACGACTGTCCCCCAGTGCGGGACCAGCGGAACCCCGATCGCTTCGAGAGTCTCGCCGACCGTGCGGTCCCGAGCCGCGGACCAGCGGGTGGTGTCGGCGTTGACCACCACCTTGCAGGCGCCGGTCTCGACGGCGACGCTGGCCACCGCCTCGGCCGGATCGCCCTCGACCGCCCAGAGCGCACCCCCGGCGTGTCGGAGCGACTGGTCGAGTCCGCGCAGCGCGGCCAGGTATGCCTCACGGCGCCACGGCCCGGCGGCCGACAGCAGGGCCGGTTCGAGCACCACCAGCGCAACCGCCCCATCGGCCGCGCTCGCCTCCGCCCACGCCGGATTGTCGTGAAGCCGCAGGTCGCGCCGGAACCAAGCCACCACCACAGACCTCATACCGAGCGAAGCTACCCCGAAGCGAGGCCCCAAGGTCCAACCAAACCCTCTGATAATGAGTCCAACCGCACACACTGAAGGCGGTGTGACACCCCCATGGGTACCGTGACTCGCCAAGCCCATAGGGTGAGAATGATGAAGAAACTCATGGAAATCGCTACGCGCTGGTGGGCTTGGCGCTGGTACTGGAAGGCGCTGACCGCCCTGATCGCGGTGAGCGTGCTGGCGGCCCCCTTCACGAGCAGCGACGAAGAGCGATTCTCGGAACCCGAGACCCCGACGACTTCAACCGCTGCGCCGCTGCAACCGACAACTAGCCCCCCTGCCGATGACGACCCCGCCTCCCCACAGGAACTGCCGCCTGTAGTTGTCACGGACACGACAGTAGTCCTTGACGGCTCACATACCGACTCCGAGACATGGGAGGGCGAAGCCGTTGTCTCCGTCACCAGCACCAACCCGGGCCTCGTGCATTTGATTGCTCACACCGTGATCGACTGGTGGCCTGATTCTGAGTATGGACCGATCACAACCAGCACCGTCGCCGGTGAGAATGGCACCGCTACGTCAACGGTAACAATTCCCGGCGTGACGATTGGCTCAGGACAGAGTTTCCGCGTACGCGCCGCTGGGCACGGAGACCCTGACGAATCACCCGACTATGAGGCTCACGCGCAGTTTCCCGAGCCACCCGCTCCAAGTACCACGACGACCACCGTGCCCGATCGTTCGCCTGCTTGGTGCGTCCATTACGACGCTTGGAGCGCCGCCTACCAGGCTTCTGAGGACCTGACTCGGCGTCACGGCGACGACCTGAGCACATGGCCCGAAGGGGAGAGCGAGTTGTGGGCGGAGAAAGTACGGGAATACCAACAAGCAGCCGAGGCGATGTGGGAGGCCGCGCCGGACACGGTTGAGGACTGGCACAGAGCGCAGGCCGTTTGCCAGGAAGGAGCACTAGAAGAGACAGAAACCGCTTCCGACTGGGTAGAACGCTGCTGGAGTCGGTGGGACGGCAACTGGGAGCAGCTTGAGGACGTAATCCGCCCGACTCTCAACGACCCCAGCTCGATGGAGACCAGTCAAACCCGCTACCTCTCGTCCGACTCTGTAGAGGACGGAACCCTCACTGTTTGGCTTGACTACTCCGCAGAGAACGCCTTCGGCGGCCGTGTTCAACTGACCGCCGTAGCCGAGATGGGCCAGGACTGCGAAGTCGTGGAGGTGCTGTTCTTCGGTTGGGAGTAACCGAACCGATGAGCCCCACCAGGCCCGCAGCTCAGTTGCCCGATCGCGGGTCAGGTGGCGGAGGCAGCAACCCGGACGGTCCTGCCCGATCGATGAGACTCGCTTCGTCGGAGGCGATGCGTGCATGGTCCAGATTCCGGATGCCGGACGCAGTGATACCAAGACCCCTGAGATAGTTGCTCAACTCAAGGGCGTCACGCTCGGTCACCGCCCACAGAACTTCCGGGTCGGTCTGCCAGTACTCGTGCGCCAGGCGGTTCCGCATGGACTTCGAGTCAACATTGGGCAAGTCCGCGTGCTTCTCAGCGAACGTGTCCGACAACGATTCAGCCGCCTCGGAGCGTCCAGTCAGCATCGAACCGCTCTCGGCCGGCCGCGGCAATCTCACGCAACCCGTCGCATGCGTCAAGCATGTCCGCGAAACGGTTCTCGTCCGAGCGTTCACACTACTAGAGCGTCGTCGAGCATGCTGCGGCACGACGGGTGCAACCCCGCAACCGTGACCACATCAACCGGTGTCTCAAGCAGCGATTCGAGGTCTCTCTCTAGTCTGCTCAGATTGGAGAGCGTGCTCTGCCTTGGGTGGACGATGACAAGGAAGTCGTGGTCGCTGTGGGGTGTGTCTTCGCCGCGGGCCATCGACCCGGTGAGCGCGATCACCTTGACCCCGCTCCGTTGTGCAGCGTCGCGAATCGCTTGGCGGTGGTCGCGTAACAGCTTGTCACGGCGGTTCAGGGTAACAGCCTACTCGCCGACGCGTTCCGGCGGGGCGGGTTGGGGGGCGACTACGCTCTCGGGGATGCAACCGAGTCCTGCCCGGCGCTCGACCCTCTGACTAGTCGGTGGCCGGTCGACCAATGAACCGGGGAGCGCCCGAACTGCTGTTCATGTGCGGCGCTGTCTCGCAGTACCTGGGTGCAGTCGTGGCTGTGGGCCTGTTCGAGGAGTTGTCCCCCGGCGCGACCGGCTGGCTGCGGGTGCTGGGGGCCGCCGCGATAATCGTGGTGCTGAGGCGTACTTGGCGACGGCGCTTCGACCGATCCACGCTGTTCGACGCGGCCAAGTTCGGGGTGGCGTTGGCAGCGATGAACCTGGCGTTCTACTTGGCGATCGACGAATTGCCGCTGGGCAACGCCGTGGCGATCGAATTTCTCGGTCCACTGGCAGTCGCCGCTTTCGGCACCCGGACCCTGCGCGCCGGCGGAGCGCTGATGTTGGCAGTGGTGGGCGTGGTGATATTGGCCGCCGTAGAAGCCGAAGGCACGGTTCGGGGGGTGAGCTTCGCCCTGCTGGCCGCGGTGTTCTGGGCGATGTATATCGTGCTCGGCCATCGCGTGGCACGCAGCCCGGCCGCGATCGACGGTTTGGGCCTCGGGATGCTGGTGGGCGCGATAGCGATCAGCCCTTTCGGAGTGCCTGATGTGACCGCCGCGCTGGGAACGCCCTGGTTGTTGGCTCTCGGTCTAGCCACCGGCCTGCTTTCCAACGTTGTTCCGTGCGGCATTGACCAGCTCGTCATGCAACAAGTCGACCAACGACGGTTCGCCCTGCTGCAAGCGCTGTTGC